>NZ_JACMYK010000036.1 GCF_020889785.1 Bradyrhizobium acaciae | reverse complement strand
CGACCGCCACCATGTAAGTCACGATGGCATTGCTGACATCGGCCAACGGCCGCGCCAGCCTGGCCTGGATATCGGCCGGCAGCGGCACGACGCAGGCGCGCCCGATCATCACGACGTCATGCCGCAGCCGCTGGATCGTTCGCAGCAGCGGACCGGTGTCCGGCCCCGACGACAGATGCATGGTGCGTTCGCGCTCGGCCTCGAGCCCGGTCGCGTGCAGATTGGTCACCGCGGTGCCGATGCCATCCTGGATCCGGTGCAGCGCGTCGTTGTCGAGGCCGCGCGTCAGACCGGCGAGCAATTCGGCGAACGCCGCCGAGAGCAGTTCCAGCAGCTTCGACGCGTTGACCCTGATCTGGCTGACCGCGCGCGACGGCAGCACCAGGAACGAGATCAGAAGTCCGGTGAGCGCGCCGACGGTGACCTCGAGGACACGGTCGATCGCCGAATCCAGCGGGTTGGAATGATGCATCGTCGGCAGCAGCAGCACGATCACCGCCGTCACCGTCGCCGAGTTCAGGCTCGGATTAAGCGCGGCGATGAAGGCCAGCGGCACGATCGCCAAGACCAGCAGCGCCAGCAGGCTGCCCTCGCCGGAATGCGGGATCAGCACCGCGATCGCGCCGCCGTAAATGGCGCCGCCGATGGTGCCGAGCATGTAGTCCCTCGTTGCCTTCAGCGAGCGGCCGACGCTCATTTGCGTCACGATCAGCGAGGTCAGCACCGCCCAGAGCGGCAGCATGAGGTTGAGCGCCACCGCGATGACATAGGCCGCCACGCCGGCGGACGCGATCCGTACCGCCAGCGCCAGCTGCGTCTTGCGGCTCCAAAGCTTGTCGAACATGCGTTTTGCGAAGGTCCTCATGCACCCTGATCCGCAATCAATGGAAAGGCCTATGTTAAGGGACGTCGAGCATGGCTGCTGCCCGCGGCGGCAAGGTGGCTTGAAAGGCCAAACCCGCCCGCCTACCCTGCGCCGCAAGATTGAGGAAACACGATGGCCCACGAAACCGCAACGCTCGCCGCCTATGTCGCCGACCTGAAATTCGAGGATATCCCGCCGGAGGTGCTGGAGCGCGCCAAGATTTTGACGCTGGATTTCCTGGGCAGCACCATCCGAGCCCGCCGCGATGCGGAATCGACGCCCGCGCTGATGAAGATGCTGGAGGCGCTGGCGCTCGACGGAAAGGGCGAGGCCACGGTGTTCGGCGACACCAAGACCTGGACCCCGGCGGTGGCGGCGCTGCTCAACGGTGCGCTCGGCCATTCGCTCGACTTCGACGATACCCATGCCGATTCCTCGCTGCATCCGAGTGCGCCGGTGGTGCCCGCTGCGTTCGCGGTCGGCGAGATGGTCGGCGCCTCCGGCCGCGACGTGCTGACCGCGATCGTCGCCGGCTATGAAGTGTGCTGCCGGCTCGGCAACGCGCTCGATCCGACCTCGCATTACGCCCGCGGCTTCCATCCGACTGCGACCGCCGGCACCTATGGCGCCGCCGCCGCGGCGGCCAAGCTGTTCGGGCTCTCGAAGGAGCAGATCATCTCCGCGTTCGGCGTCTCCGGCAGCCAGGCTGCGGGTTCGCTGCAATTCCTGGTCAACGGCGCCTGGAACAAGCGCTACCAGGTCGGCGCCGCCGCGATGAACGGCGTGATCGCAGCGACCCTCGCACGCAACGACTTCATCGGTTCGAGCGAGTCGGTCGAGGGCAAACATGGCCTTTTGGTCGGCTACACCGACGATGCGCATCCGGACAAGGCGGTGGCGGACTTGGGCCACACCTATGAGACGCTGAAGATCGGCGTGAAGCCCTATCCGAGCTGCCGCTACACCCACGCCGCGATCGACGCACTGATCGCGATGCGGCGCGAGCACAATCTGACGCCGGACCAGATCAGGAAGGTCGAGATCGGCCTGCACCGCAACGGCATCACATTGACCGGCGATGCCGCCACCAAGCGCCACCCGACCTCGGTGGTCGGCGGCCAGTTCTCGATGTTCTTCACCGGCGCGATCGCGCTCGACCAGGGCCATTTCGGCTGGGACGACTACGACCGGCTGGGCGACAAGGCGATCGACGCGCTCGCCGACAAGTTCGACGTGGTGCAGGACGACCGGCTCGAGGTCGGTCGCACTCACCCGTTCGGCGCCCGCGTCTCGATCACCACCGACGACGGCGTGCATGAGCGCCTCTATGCCGATCCGTCCGGCGAGCCGACCTCGTTCCCCGACGCGCAGGCGATGCAGCAGAAGTTTCTGACGCTGGCCCGCCCGGTGCTCGACAAGCGCGCCGACCAGCTCGCCGACGCGATCCTGACGCTGGAGCGGTTCGATCGCGTGGACAAGGCGACGCAGCTGGGGCGGCAGTAAGCGAGGCGCCCTCATCTGAAGCAGAGTCGAAGCGGCATATGCCGCTGTCGTCCCTGCGAAAGCAGGGACCCATACTCCGCAGCAGATGTTGTGAACGGGACTCGTCGTTCCAGCGTCAGGCAATGAGCGGCATTTGTGGTTATGGGTCCCTGCGTTCGCAGGGACGACACTGAGATTGGGAGAGAACGAGCGCCTCCCCTACCCCTCGCCATCGATAATCACAAAATCCCCGTCCGAATATTTCTGCCGGATCGCCTTGGCGGCCTGATATTCCGCGCAGGTGTAGCATTCCATCGCGGTGGCGCGATCCCTGAACTCGATGATGAAATTGCGCTGGCGCGCTGCGCCTTCCATCACCTCGAAGGGGCCGTTGCGCACGATGAAGTTGGCGCCGAATCTGGCGAATACCGGCATCGCGGCGGCGAGGTATTCGGGATACCGTGCTTCGTCGTGTACCGTGACGTGCACGATCCAGTAGGCTTTCGGCATGATGGTCTCCGGCTGCGGCGGTTCTCGAAACGATGGCGCACCTCGTGCGAGATGCGCCGCCGCATCAGAAAATTCCTCGCGCGGAGATCCAATTCACGATCGCGCGGGCGGTGTGTGACGTGCCGGTCAATTGCCGCCCGCGAGCCTCGCGTTGCCGGACGTTGCCGCGACGACATCGCGAACGAGGTCGAACACACCGTCCGCCTTGGGCGGCGCGTTCGGCGAACGGCCGAGCCGCACGATGACCAGCCGCTGTGACGGCACGATAATCACATACTGCCCGATCGTGCCCTTGGCGAAGAACGCGTCGCGCGGCATGCCGTGCTCGACGCGATATTTGGCGCCAAAACTGTCACCGAGATTGGTCCAGAAGCCCGCCCCGATGCCGACCCAGGCGTTCGGCGTCGGCGACGCCGAGTACTTCACCCAGCCCGCGGGCAGGATGCGCCGGCCGCCGGCCACGCCGTCGTCGACGTAGAGCTGGCCGAACCGCGCCCAGTCGCGTGCGCTCGCCATGATCGCGCCTGATCCTTCCGGCGTGCCCGCCGCATCGAACTGCATGACGACGTTACGCATGCCGAGCGGATCGAACAATTCGCGGCGCGCGAAGCGCAGCACGTCGGCGGCAAGGCCGCCGGCCGCGCCGCGGATCAGATGCGAGAGGATGATGAAATTGCCGTCGTGATAATTCCAGGCTTGGCCCGGCGCGGTCTCGAGCGAAATGCTCTCGGCGTACGCGGCCATGTCGGATTCCATGTACTTCATCCGGTTGACCGGTTCGAGCGCGGAGGCTAGTGAGGCCTGCAACGAGCTGCCGAGCGCAAGGCCCGCGGTGTGACGCAACAATTGATCGACCGTGATCGCGTGGCGCGGATCGTCGGGATTTTTCCAGGCGGCGATCGGCACCGGCTGGTCGATCGCGAGCTTGCCGTCGCGCACCAAAATTCCGATCAGGGCCGAGATCACCGATTTGGTTGCGGAGAAGCCGAGCAGCGGGGTCTCGATGCCGATGCCGTCGGCGTAGCGCTCGGCGACGACGCGGCCGTCCTTCATCACGACAACCGCGCGGGTGCGGCGGAACGGCGGCTCCGCCGGTTCGGCGAACGCGCGATCGAGCGCAGCGGCTAGCTGCGGGGTCTGCGGCGCGACGAGCGCGGGACCGGCGATCTCGGGCAGCGGCGCGGCCTGCGGCCTGGCAGGTGGCAATGCGATTTCGGCCAGCGTCTCGCCATGTTCGAGCGTACAGCCGACACCCTCGCGATAGACCGCATGGCTGCGGCCGAGCCCGAACAGCGTCACGGTGACGTCCCTGCGGTCGAGGTCGACCTCGGTGTCCATCGCCCAGGTGATCAGGCCGGCGCCCGGCATCGCCTCGGTGGTCTCGGTCAGGTTCCGCCTCGGGTCGAGCCCACTGACGAAGGTCTCCGAGCAGACGACGTTGGCGACAAAGCCGGTCGCCACCCTCGGGACATCGCGGGCGCGGGCGGCGGACAGTGCCAGCGCCGCGAAAGCGGTGGTGGCGACGAGAATGAAGACGAGCTTTCGACGGGTCACGGGATCCTCCGGCATGGCGCAATGGGTGCGTGGCCGGGATCAGGCCGCAGCGGACGCGAGAGCGCTCGCCGGATTTCGAAATTGGGCTGGCCGAGGATTGGGAAGGGCTGGTCGATTCTGGAATTGTCGTGCGATTACAACGCCTCATGGTAAGGGACGCACGCTAGTCAGGCTCCCTCCCCCCCTTGCGGGGGAGGGTTGGGGAGAGGGGTGGCCCCGGGCGAGACGGTCGATGCAAGCACCGCCGTCACGACATGCAGCACCACATCGCAACGCAGTTTGAGAGACCACCCGAGTGGTACCCCTCTCCCTAACCCTCCCCCGCAAGGGGGGAGGGAACCCGGCCGCCGGTGCGCCCCTCGCGTCAGCGACCCCTTATGCCGCGCTCACCTTCAGCTTCCGGTACTCCGTCGGGGTCACGCCTGTCGTCGCCTTGAAGGCGCGGTTGAAGGGGCCGAGGGACTGGAAGCCGGCATCCATCGCGATGGTGATGACCGGGACCTCGGCCTGCGAGGGGTCGGCGAGCGCGGCCTTGGCTTCCTCGATCCGGTGGTTGTTGAGGAAGACGTTGAAATTGCGGTAGCCGAGCCGCTGGTTGATCAGCCGCCGCAGACGGTACTCGGGGATCTTCAGCCGGGTCGCCAACGTGCCGATGGTGACGTTATCCTGGCGGTAGATGCGCTCGTCCGCCATCAGGCGCATCAGGGCATTGACCAGCTTCTGGTCGGCGGCCTCCTCCATCGCGGCCGGCTGCGCATTGGCAATGACGGGCTCGACCGGCAGGGCGAACAGATCGGCGCCATCGACGCGCATCATCGTCCAGGTGATGGCCGCGACGATGCCGGTGAGCACGACGGCGTTGAGCAGATTGGCCCACTCCACCGTCACGCGGCTGCCGGCATACGCGATCTGCAGCAGCGCGTTCATCCCGCCGTACAGCGCAGAGGCGGCGACTATGAAGACACGGACACGGCGGCGGCGCTCGACAAGATCCGCCGACCATGATCCGACGGTCTGCGCCACGGCAAGCGCGATGAAGACGAGCGCCAGCAGATTGACTGTGGTAATCGCCGCCCGCGCGTGGCCACCGGGTGCGATCCACATGCAGTTGACGAAGCTGAACGTCACCACCGCGGCCCAGATCAGGCCGTGCCACCAACGCAGGACGAAGGCGTCATCGAACAGCGCGCGGGTGAACAGCCAGAACACCACGATGTCGCCGGTCGAAAGCGCGATCAGCGGTGCGTGCCAGACCGAGATCGGTTCCCCGGCACCAATCGATGCGGTCACCGCATGCGCAGCCGTGCCGAGCGCGAAAGCGATCACGAGCCGCCCCGCCAACACGTTGCGGAAATCCGCGAACATCGAGGCCGCAAGCACCAGCAGCAGCGTCACCGCGGCGGCGCGCAGGCAGAGTTCGGTTGCGGCCAATGTCATCGGTCGAAAGCATCTCCGGGTCAGCCGAACAATCGTCGCCCAAGCGGGGTTTTTCAAGCCGGATCGCGGCGCCACCGCCCACGCGCCGTCACCCAGATATCAACGATGTCGCCCTCGAGCTTGCCCGGCCCCTCGTTCACGGCACCGAGCCGCCGCGCCACCGCCTGCGAGGCGACGTTGGCCGGGTCGATGCAGTGGATGATGCGGTCGACCGTGAAATTGGCGAACACAAAGTCGATCGCGGCGCGCGCCGCCTCCACCGCATAGCCTTTTCCGCGGTACTCTTTGGCGATGCCCCAGCCGACCTCGAAGCCCGGCCATTCCGGCGGAAAGTACGGACCGACGCGGCCGATGTAGCGGCGGGAGGATTTTTCTTCGACCGCAAACATGCCGAAGCCATGCAGCGCCCAGTGGCCCGAGATGACGGCGGCGTTGCGCCAGCCCTTCAGCTCCGACGTGACCGGCTGATGATCCGGCGTGATGAAGCGCGCCGTCTCGGGATCGGACAGCATTTTCGTGTTGTCGGCGACATCGGATGCGCGCCACGGCCGCAGGATGAGCCGCGCCGTCTCGATCACGGGGCCATCGACCCGCGACAGCTTTGCGCCCGGCCTGATCAGAGAAACCATCACATCCTCCAGTTTCCGGAATTATGCCGTTGTCATCAAACGCACACCAGAGCCGAACACTCCGCCGTCGTCCCTGCGAAAGCAGGGACCGCGCCGACCCGTTGGCTTGGCCGGGACGACGGATGGGGTATGATCGGAGGAAAGTACAAAGGAGTATTGTGATGAGCTGGCAGCCCTCGACCGATCCCGAACTCGGCGATCCCCAAACCTGCGACGCGCTGGATCTGATCATCGTGCCGCGTACCCGCGATCTCGGCGACGGTTTTGCGGTGCGCCGCGCGCTGCCGCACGGCAAGCGGCAGATGGTCGGGCCCTTCATCTTCTTCGACCATTTCGGCCCGGTGCAATATCTCGCCGGCAAGGGCATGGACGTGCGGCCGCATCCGCATATCGGGCTCGCCACCGTCACCTATCTGTTCGACGGCAGCATCATGCATCGCGACAGCGAGGGCAACATCCAGGAGATCCAGCCCGGCGCGATGAACCTGATGACCGCGGGCCGCGGCATCGCGCATTCCGAGCGCACCCCCGACGTGCAGCGCCGCGACGGCCAGAAGATGCTGGGCCTGCAGAGCTGGATCGCACTGCCTGCGGGCAAGGAGGAGATCGCGCCCTCGTTCCAGCATTATGGCGCGGGCGACCTGCCGATGATCTCCGAGCGCGACTTCACCGCGCGGGTCATCGCGGGCTCGGCCTTCGGCATCTCCTCGCCAGTCAGCATGGTCTCGCCGTGGTTCTATACCGAGGTGACCGCCAAGGCCGGCACCTCGGTGCCACTCGACCCTGACCATGAGGAGCGCGCGATCTATCTCGTCGATGGAGAGGTCGAGATCGCGGGCGACCGCCACGAGGGGCCGCGGCTTTTGATCTTCCGGCCGGGCGACCGTATCACCGTGAAAACGCTGCGACCGACCCGCATGATGTTCCTGGGCGGCGATGCCCTGGAAGGCCCGCGCCACATCTGGTGGAATTTCGTCTCCTCCTCCAAGGAGCGGATCGAGCAGGCCAAACAGGACTGGAAAACCGGGCGTTTCGCGCAGGTTCCGCACGAACACGAGTTCATTCCGCTGCCGGAGTGAGCTATTCCCGTGATAATCTTTCGCGCCCGCACCCCTCGTGTGCGGGCGCACGTCTTTGAGAAACCAGCCCGGAAAGACCCACGCCCATGACCGCGATGCTGTCCAGCGATTTGCCCCTGCCCCGGATCGGCCGCGGCAAGGTGCGCGATATCTACGCCGTCGGCGACGATCGCGTGCTGCTGCTCACCACCGACCGCATCTCGGCGTTCGACGTGGTGATGGCGGAAACCATTCCGATGAAGGGCGCGGTGCTGACCCAGATCAGCGCCTGGTGGTTCCGGCAGCTCGAAGGCACCGTGCCGCATCACATGATCAGCGCCGATGCCGACGAGATCATCCGCGCAGTCCCCGAGCTGAAGAACCATCGCGCCGACATCCTCGGCCGCGCGATGCTGTGCAAGCGCACCACCGTGTTTCCGATCGAATGCGTGATCCGCGGCTACATCTCCGGCTCGGCGTGGAAGGAATACGCGGCCGAGGGCACCCTCGCCGGTGAGAAGCTCGCTGCCGGGCTGGTCGAGAGCCAAAAGCTCGAGCCCGCGATCTTCAGCCCGGCGACCAAGGCCGAGGCCGGCCATGACGAGAACATCACGGTGGCGCGGGCGCGCGAGATCCTGGGCGCGGACGTTGCCGCGACGCTCGAGAAGATGGCGCGCGATGTCTACGGCTATGGCGAACAGACCAGCCGCGCCCGCGGCATCATCATTGCCGACACCAAGTTCGAATTCGGCCGCGACAGAAACGGCCGCATCATCCTGATCGACGAGGTGATGACGCCGGATTCCTCGCGCTTCTGGGCAGTCGACGCCTACAAGCCCGGCCAGCCGCAGCCAAGCTTCGACAAGCAGCCGCTGCGCGACTATCTCGACATCGAGCGCCACGCCGGCCGCTGGAACGGCGACGCCCCCGCCCCGGCGCTGCCGGCCAGCGTCGTCGAAGCGACCAGCAAGCGGTACCTGGAAGCGTATCGGCGCGTAACGGGGACCGAGCTGAAGGTCTAGCAGCTGTCCTTCCCCTATCTATCACCGTCACCCTGAGGTGCTCGCGAAAGCGAGCCTCGAAGGGTCGACGGCCACCAGCGGGGCCGTGCATCCTTCGAGGCTCGCTCCGCTCGCACCTCAGGATGACGGGAAGAACGGTGTGCCTGTATCAACCGACTGCACCGCTTCCCCGGGCCAGGTGAATCCCATTCACCCCTGTTGAAGACAAACCTTTTGTCGTCGCGTCGGCCTCCCTGCACTCTCGGCGCAAAGCGGAGAGTGCACGATGCGGCAATTGACTTATGTCGGCGGCAACGAGGTCGAATGGTGGGACGTTCCCGCACCCAAACTACAGGATGACCGCGACGCGCTGGTGCAGCCGCTCGCGGTGACGCGCTGCGATCTCGATCTTGCGATCGTCCACGGCAGATCGGGCCTGGCCGGCCCGTTTGCGCTCGGACATGAAACCGCGGGCCGGATCGTCGAGATCGGCGGAGCCGTGAGGAATTTTGCGCCCGGCGATCTCGTCATCGTTCCATTCCAGATCAGCTGCGGCGCCTGCGACCGCTGCCGGCGCGGCCACACCAATGCCTGCACGGCGGTGCCGTTCCGCTCCTCCTACGGGTTGAAGCCGGTCTGCGGCGTGGAATATGGCGGCGGGCTGTCCGATCTGATCCGCGTGCCGTTTGCCGATCACATGCTGGTCCGCCAACCGTCAGGCCATGCCTTGTCGCAGACGGCGGGGCTGGCGAACGGCGCGACCGACGGATTCAGCGCGGTGGCGCGCTGGCTCCAGCAGCGGCCCGGCGCCGATGTGCTCGTGATCGGCGGTTTCGCCCAGTCGCTTGCGATGTTCGCGGTGCAGGCAGCGGTGGCGCGTGGCGCCGGCCGCATCGTCTATCTCGACGATCACGCGCCGCGCCTCGCCAAGGCGAAGTCGCTCGGTGCCGAGATCATCGAAGCCCCTAGCGGCTTGTCGATCGAGCCGCCAGGCTTGTTCCCGATCGTGATCGATGCGGCCGCAACCGACGCCAGCATGCTGCTGGCGATCCGCGCCACCGAACCCAACGGCATCTGCCAGCGCATGTATGGCGACTTCGCCGAGACGACGCCGGTCCCGCTCCGGCACATGTACGGCACCGGCGTCACCTTGAAGGTCTCGCGCGTCAATGTCCGCGCCGAGCTGCCCGATTGCGTGGCCCATGTTGCGGCAGGTCATTACCACCCGGAGCATGTGATCACCCGCCGCATTCGCTTTGAGGACGCGCATGAGGCGATCGGCGACCCGACCATCCGCCTCGCCTTCGTTCGCGATGGCATTGCCTGACGGGCAAGGACAGGTCCGTCGGGCGGACAAAGGCGCGATCGCGCCGTACCCACCATCCCGACCATGCTCGTGAGGGCGGGCGCGCTTTGCCCGCCTTGCGGAATTGCGACCGTCATTGCGGATCGCTCCGCAACAGCGCAAAATTCTCTGGTCATTCCGGGACGGTCCGCAGGACCGGGCCTGGAATCCTTCGTCCGCACAACAAGCGGCGGAATGGATTCCGGGTTCGCGCTTCGCGCGCCCCGGAGTGACGACAAGAACAACAAGCCCAGGGAGCGACCCATGTCCGATGCCGATACCGTGCTCGTCGAGCGCGATGGTCCTGTCACCATCATCTCCATCAATCGCCCGCACAACCGCAACGCCGTCGACGGCGCAACGGCACGCAGATTGTATGACGCATTCCTCGCCTTCGACGCAGACGCGAGCGCATCGGTTGCGGTGTTCACCGGCACCGGCGGCTATTTCTGCGCCGGCGCCGACCTGAAGGCGGTGGCGGCCGGCGATCCCGAGAAGAAACGCGAGGTCGGCGGCCACAACACGATCGCGCCGATGGGCCCGAGCCGGTTGCGGTTGTCGAAGCCGGTGATCGCCGCGATCGAGGGCTTTGCGGTCGCCGGCGGCATGGAACTGGCGCTATGGGCCGACATGCGCGTCGTCGCCGAGGACGCGACCTTCGGCGTATTCTGCCGCCGCTTCGGCGTGCCGCTGATTGATCTCGGCACCATCCGCCTGCCGCGGCTGATCGGCCATTCGCAGGCGATCGATTTGATCCTCACCGGACGCCCGGTCACAGGTCCTGAGGCCCACCGCATGGGGCTCGCGAACCGGCTGGTGCCGAAGGGCGAAGCCCGCGCGCACGCCGTCGCGCTCGCCAAGGACATCGCGAAATTCCCGCAGAACTGCATGCGCGCCGACCGCCTGTCGGCGTTGCGGCAATGGGACCTCGAGGAGGAAGAGGCGATCAGGAACGAGATGCGCGGCGGCCTCGACGTGATCGCATCAGGCGAAACGTTGTCGGGCGCGGCGCGGTTCGCCTCGGGCGTCGGCCGTCACGGCGCCTTTGGCAATGAGGGCGGCAACGGGTAGTCCCGCCGTGCCGGCCTTTGCGTTCCCGCCGCCGACGTGCTGAGCTGCCGCACCATTCTGAAAGCAAAAGATGCCCGCGCAATCGACCGCCACCGAGCTGAAGCACTTCACGACATCCGATTTCCGCCTGGAGAACGGCAGCGTGCTGGGCGAAGTCACCATCGCGTACCGCACCGTCGGCACACTGGCGCCGAACCGCGACAACGTCGTGCTGGTGACCCACGGCAACACCAGCGGGCCGCAGATGATCGATCCCGGCGGATCGACCGGCGAAGGCAGCTGGTGCGAGATCGTCGGCCCCGGCAAGGCCGTCGACACCAACAGCTACTTCGCGATCTGCCCGAACATGCTGGGCTCGTCGTACGGCTCGACCAATGCGGCGAGCATCGATCCGCGGACCGGACGGCGTTACGGGCCGCGCTTCCCTGATATCACCGTCAGCGACATCGTCGCCACCCAGCGTGCGCTGCTCGATGACCTCGGCGTCGAACAGCTCGTTGCAATCGTCGGCCCGTCCTACGGCGGATTCCAGGCGCTGCAATGGGCGGTGAACTATCCCGACGCCATGCGCGGCACCGCCGCAGTCGTCACCGCGCCGCTGGTGCCGCGCGAGCGCGCCGAGGGCAACGTCGCGCGCCTGATGGCGGTGCTGTCGCAGGATCCGAACTGGAACGGCGGCGACTATTACGACCACGGCGGCGTGCTCGAAAGCATGATCCAGATCCGCACCGCGACGCTGAAGACCTACGGCATCGAAACGCGGCTGCGCGACACGCTGACCGACCCTATGGAGATCGAGGCCGCAATCCGCGCCGAGGCGACGGAATGGGCCAGGGGGTTCGACGCCAATTCGTTGCTGACACTCGGCAAGGCGCTGCGCGGCTTCGACGTGACGGCGCAGTTCGGACGGATCAAGGCCAAGGTGCTCTATGTGCTGTCGCGAACCGACAGACTGTTCCCGCCGGAGCTTGCGCAACAGGTGATGCCGGCGCTGAAGGCAGCCGGCGTCGATGCCGATTACTTTCTGCTCGACAGCGATTACGGCCACTCCGCGTCGGGCCGCGACGCGCACAAATGGGCACCGCGGTTGCGCGCATTCATGGACAGCCTCGGCTAGGCAGTCGGCTCCAATCGATACATTCGATCCGGGAACCCGCACCCTCGCCCTCCCTCGCAACCGGGAGAGGCGGAAAATGCGCGTATTGAGAACCGCTTGCCACAAAAATCCTGTTGTCGTCCTGCGCTTCGCTCGTCTACGACTGGCGGCGTAAGTTTGGGATATTTTTCAACGTGATTAGTCGGCCGCTTTATTTCGGCTCGCGCGCGCGGCGAGCCATGCACGATGTTCTCGGTGGTGGTGCGGCCAGCGTGCTCGGCATCACGTTCGGCCTGTCCTACGCGCTGCTGATCTTCGCCGGCCCCTTGTCGCCCTATCTGTCATACGGCGTCGCGGCGACATTCATCTCCTCAGCGGTGCTCGCGACCTTCATTGCACTCGGCAGCTCGCTGCCTTTCGCGGTCGCCGGCCCCGACAGCTCCACCGCGGCAGTGACGGGAATCCTGATGGCCTCGCTGGTCGAGCGCATCGTTGCGGCCAACCCGACGGCGCCGCTGCTCGCACCGGTGCTGATCACGCTCGGGCTCTCGACCATCGTCACCGGCATCGTGCTGTGCTGTCTCGGGCTGACGCGGTTCGGCCGCGCCATCCGCTATGTGCCCTACCCTGTCGTCGGCGGGTTCCTCGGGGCAACCGGCCTGCTGATCGTGCTGGGCGCGATCAGGGTCATCACCGGCTACCCCGTTCAGCTCAGCACGCTCTTCCATTTTACCAATATCATCACGATCTCCGAGCTCAGCGCCGCCTGCGCGATGGCGCTGGTGCTGTATCTGACCTGGCACCGCTCGCGCACCCCGTTCGGCCTGCCAATCATCCTGATCGGCGGCGTGATCGTGGCGCATCTCACGTTCTGGATCATCGGCATCACGCCCGAGGAAGCCCATCTGACCGGCTGGACCTTCGTGCCGCCGCCGGCATCGACGTTCATGCTGCCGTGGCACACGGCCGATCTGGTACAATATCCGTGGTCGGCGGTACCGGACCTGCTCGGCAACATGATCGCAGTCGTCTTCGTCACGGCGGCGAGCACCTTGTTCAACACCACCGGCATCGAGGTGGCCGTGCATCGCGAGGCCAATCTCGAGCGCGAGCTCAACATCACCGGCTTCGCCAACATCGTGACCGGCGCGCTGGCCGGCTATGCCGGCTGTATCTCGGTCAGCCGCTCGATCCTCAATTTCTCCAGCGGCGGGCGGGGGCCCCTGTCGGGCCTGACGGTTGCGGCGATCTCGCTTTTGATGCTGGCCGTGGCGCCGCAGCTGCTCAGCTACATGCCGAAATTCGTGCTCGGCGGGCTGCTGATCTATCTCGGCGCCGACCAGCTGCACAAATGGATGGTCGAATCGCGCAAGCGGCTGTCGCGAACCGAATATCTGTCATTGCTCGCGATCATCGTCATCATCGTGGCCTGGGGCTTCGTGCCCGGCATCCTGATCGGCGTCATCATCGGCTGCGCCACCTTTGCGCTCAGCGCGGCGCGGGTCGAGGCGATCAAATACGGCTTCGACGGCTCGGAATATCGCAGCTCGCTGGATCGCTCGCGGGACGACCGCGAGGTGTTGTCGGCCCATGGCGGCAAGATCCAGGGACTGACACTGCAAAGCTATCTGTTTTTCGGCTCCGCCAACCGGCTCTACCAGCACGTCAAGACGCTGCTGCGCGAGCACCCGGAGTGCCGCTACCTGCTGTTCGACTTCAAGCTCGTCACCGGCGTCGATTCATCGGCGGCCTACAGCTTCGCGCAGATCAAGCGCAGCGCGCACGAGGTCGGCGTCGAGCTGGTGCTGGTGCATCTGTCGGCCAAGGCCGAGCAGGTGCTGCGCTCCAGCGATTTCATCACCGAGGGCGTCACCGCGATCGACGAGCTCGATCATGCACTGGAATGGTGCGAGAACCAGATCATCGCGCAGCACCAGGAACTCGCGCAGGAAGAGGCCGACCTGCGCGGCTGGTTCACGGGAATGCTCGACAGCGAGAATGACGCCGACGCGCTGATCCGGCGCTGCCAGCGCGTCGAGGTCGACGCCGGCGAGGTCATCGTGCACGCCGGCGACGCCGCCGATTCCATGCACTTCATCCTCGACGGCCGGCTCGGCATCATGATCCCCGCCGAGGACGGCCGCACCACGCGGGTGCGCAGCCTCGGCCGCTACACCACGATCGGCGAGATGGGCCTCGTCGCACACACCCCGCGCAGCGCGACCATCCAGGCCGAAATGGCGAGCGTGCTCTATGTGCTGAACACCCATCAGTTCGCCGCGATCCGCGACGAGGAGCCCGAACTCAGCCACAAGCTGCTGACCTATTTCGTGTCGGTGATGGCGGAGCGGCTGACCTTTGCGAACCGCACCATTGCGGTGTTGCGGCGCTAGAGAAGCCCGCGGCTTTCGCTTGCCGCAAGCTCGTTCATCAGCACCTGGTCATCATAGCGCGCGAGCGAAAGGCTGCGCGCGAAAGCCGGTGCCGGTACGCCGACCACGGCGCGGGCACAGAGGTCGCCGGTGGCGCAGGCGCCCATCGTGCCGTAACCGGACAACGCCGCGGCGAGGAACACGCCCGGCGTTTTCGCAGCCCCGATCAGCGGCCAGTTTTCTTTCGTCATCGGATAATAGCCGCCGTAATGCACGCGGTCGCGCGGCAGCGCGCCGAGATACTGCGCGAGGCGCGGCTGCAGCCGGCTGGCCGCGCGCAACACCACTTCGGGGAAGTACGGATTGAGCTCCGGCTCGCGGACCGGTGCCGTGGTCTGCTCGGCGTTGAAGGCCCAGCCGAGCTTGATCCACTCGCTATGATCGCCGCCATCGGGCCGGCAATGGATGCTGCCCGGCATCGGCTCCAACAGCTGCGAAAATTCCGGCGCCGCCGACAGCGCCTCGCGCTCGTCATCGGACCACGCCAGCGTCTGGCCGTCGAGATCGATCGCGAACGGCATCTTGCGATCGACGGCGCGGTTGCGATCGGCGAACGCGATCTTCTGCTGCAACACGTTGACGATCGGAAGCTGCTCGCCATGCATCGCCGCGACGTGCGCCGCGAACGGACCGGCGGCGTTGACGATGATGTCGGCCTTGATGGTCTGTCTCGCGCCGTCCGCCAGCACATCGACCACAAAACGATCGGTCTTCGCGATGCCGACCACCCTCGCCTGCTGAAACTGCGCACCCAGCGGACGCATGGTCTCCAGCATGTACTGGCCGAGCTGCTGGCCGCTGATGTCGCCCGCCCGGCGGATATGCAGCGCCGTCGAGATCTCCCTGTCGAAGCTCGGATAATGTGTCTGGATCAGATCGCGGCCGCGCAGGACATCGACACCGTCAGGCGCGCTCTGCCAGTCGGCCGAATCCGGCGGCACATAGCCGCGGCTTGTGCCCTCATGCAGGCGGATCAGCTTTGCGGCCTGCTCGCCGTAGCCGGCGTAGAGTTGCTGCAACAATTCTTCGGGCTTTTCCTCGCGCGTGACCAGGAGATATCCCCGCCGCGTCATGTGGATGCGATTGTCGCTGCGGCGCGCGATCTCCTCCATCAGATCGGTGGAGTGATTGGTAAAATCGGCCATCGTCGGATGCGGCCACCAGTTGCGGTAGTTCTCGCCCGATTGCGCCGAGGTCAGCGCCATCGGTTGGCCTTCATCGACGATCAGCAGGCGCGCGCGCTTGTGCTGGACGGCGAGGTAATAGGCCGTGGCGATGCCGACGATGCCCGCACCAATCACCAGGATTTCGACGTCATTGGTCTTCACGCGTGGTCTCCCGCATCGCGCACCGCCTGGCGCTGCGCCGAGCGCAGTGTCTTTTGCGTCTCCTCGATATGATCGCGCAGCAGCCGAACCGCCTTCTTGATCTCGCCCTCGCGGCAGAATTCAAGCAGCCGGTAGTGCTCGCGTTGCGGACGCTCCTTGCCGGTCGCCTGCGACACCAGCGCCCGCGTGAAGCGGCCGACATGACCGTAATTCGCCTCGATCATGCTGAGCAGCCGCGGGCGATTGCATGGCGCGTAGAGCGTGGCGTGGAATTTCCAGTTGAAGGCGCCCCATTGCGCCGGATCGGGCTCGGCGTCGTAGGCCTGGAGGATTTTCGTTGCCGCCTCGAGATCGATCTCGCCCATCGCGGGGATCGCCAATCGCAACGCATGGCATTCGAGCGCGATGCGGATCTCGAGCAGTTCGATCACCTCATCGATTGACAGGTCGGAAACGACGGCGCCGCGGTTGGGCAGGAAGGTGACAAAACCCTCGGCCTCGAGCTGGCGCAGCGCCTCGCGGACCGGGATGCGGCTGGTGCCGAATCGCGCGGCGAGCTCGTCCTGACGGAGCTGCAATCCGGGCGCGAGCTCGCCCGAGCTGATCGCAGCCCGCAGCGCCTCGCGCACGGCGTCCGGCGCGGAACCGTGTGGTCCGGCTGCTCGGTGGCTGACGGCGGTTGCGGGTTCCATCGGGCTTCCCTCTCGCTGAGTGACCCAGGATATCCGACTGGGCTACGATTGTATAAAATCTGTTTTTCGATTATGCAATCCTGTGTATAAAATCCATATCTATCGTATCCAATCTTGCCGACCTCTGCGAGCACCCGATGAATCAAGTCACCAAGCGATTGATTTACCTGACCTTTCTCGTAGTGGCGGGATCCGCCCCGGCGCAGGCCCAATCGCCGGGCGGCACGCTGGCCAAGATCCGCGACGCCGGCGAGATCCGGCTCGGGCATCGCGACGTCTCGATCCCGTTCTCCTATCTCGACGACAACCAGAAGCCGGTCGGCTTCGCGATGGACCTCTGCGCGCGGATCGTCGATGCGGTGAAGGGCGAGCTCAAGCTGCCGGCGTTGCCGACCAGGCTGCAACCGATCCAGCTCTCCACCCAGATACCGCTGATCGAGAACGGCACCATCGACATCGTCTGCGGTCCCGCGACCAACACGCTGGAGCGGCAGAAGGTCGTCGCCTTCAGCGACACGATCTTCGTGTCGAGCATCCGCGCGGTGGTTCAGAAGGACGCGCCGATCAAGACCTTCGAGGATCTCGGCGGCCGGCCGGTCGCGCTGACCTCGGGCTCAACCTCGATCGGGCTGTTGAGCGCACGCGCCCAGGAGAAGAACTTTCAGACCAAGAACATCCTGACGCCGGATCATGCCGCATCGTTCCTCGCGCTCACCACCGGGCGCAGTGAAGCCTTCGTGATGGATGACATTTTGCTGGCCAGCCTGATCGCGGGCAGCCACAACCCGGCGGACTGGCGCATCATCGACGACAGCCTGCGCACCGAGCCCTACGGGCTGATCATTCGCAAGGGCGATCCGGAGTTCAAGGCGCTGGTCGACCGGACGCTGGTCGCCATGATGAAGAGCAACGAATTCCAGGAACTCTACGCAAAATGGTTCACGCGGCCGATTCCGCCGAAGAACGTGAACCTGAATTTTCCGATGACGGCGCCGCTGAAGGACGCCGTCGCCAATCCAAACGACAAGGGCGTGTGACGGAGACGCGTGGGAGTTGCCGCGAAGTCGCCGGTTCGCGTCAACCGAACGTTAGGCAGGAACCCCGATCACACGAGAAATATTAAGTCTTCATTGCCTCGGCGGGTTTCGAATGGTGCAGGTCCATTTGGAAACGCCGTCATGCCAGTGCCCGATCTCAAAGTCCGTGGCCGCACGCTGCTGACCGCCAAGGTCATCTTCAACTTCGGCCAGTCCACCATCGACTGCGTCGTTCGACGCATCACGGACGAGGGCGCAACGATCGAGCTGGAAAGTGCGCTCGGCGTCCCCGAGCACTTTCAGCTCTCCATCCCCAGCGAGCAGGCGATCCTGCCTTGCAAGCTCGCATGGCAATCGGAGCGGCAGATCGGGGCCACCTTCGAAATCCAGCAGACCGCCGACACGCCGGCGACCAAGCAGAGTGCATCCGAAGAACGCGGCGGCGACCACATCGTGCGCAGCCAGATGCTTGCGCTGCGCGCCGCGCTCGAACAGGTGCCGCTCGGCATCGTTCTGCTCGACTCCAGGCTGATTGCCCGTTTCATCAACCGGGCGTTCCGGCAGATGTGGGCGCTGCCCGATACGGTCGCAGACCGGCACCCGTCCTTTGCCGCGTTGATGTTTCATGGGCGCGACACCGGCGCCTACGATATCCCAGCAGACCAGATGGAAGCCTATGTCGCCGAGCGCATCGAGCGCATCACACGAAATGAGAGCTCCCAGGCCGATCTGCGCCGTACCAAGGGCGATGTCATCCGCGTGCAATGCACTCCGCTGCCCGACGGCGGCCGCATGCTGAGCTACACGGATGTCACCGATATCGTCCACCAGGCCGACGAGCTGAGGGCGCTGCGCGATGCACTGGACACTGTTCAGGACGGCGTCCTGCTGCTCGATGCCGATCTCAAGGCGACCTTCATGAACCAGAAGGTTCGGCAGTTCTGGGAGATCGACGAACGGGCGGCGGCGGCACGTCCGTCCTATGCCTCGCTGATCACGCGCGCGCGGCGGGCGATCGATCCGAACCTGACGGCGAAGGAGCTCGCCGGTTTCGCGAGCAAGCGCATCGCCGAGGTGAAGGCAGGCGACCATGTGCGTGAATTGCAGACCCCCGACGACCGCCGCCTCCGGGCACATTGCACCACCATCGCAGGCGGTGGCCGCGCGATTACCTATTACGATGTCACCGATCTGATCCGGAATGCGGAGCAGCTCGAGCGGCTGGCGACAACCGATCCGCTCACGGGCCTCTACAATCGACGGCACTTCCTCGCCGCGCTGGATGCCGAGTGGAGCCGCTTTCAGCGCTATTACCGTTCGGTATCGGTGCTGATGGTGGACATCGATCACTTCAAGGACGTCAACGACCGCTACGGACACGCGATCGGCGACGAGGCGATCAAGGCAATGGCCAGCGCGTGCCTTCACGGCAAGCGGAAATCCGACATCGTCGGCCGTGTCGGTGGCGAGGAATTCGCCATCGTGTTGCCGGAGACGACCCTGTCGCGCGCCAGGATCGTCGCCGAGCGCATACGCAAGCGCATCGCCGGGCAAACGCTGAGAACGCGTGACGCCGATTTCCGGATCACCGCCAGCATCGGAGTTGCCGAGGCTTTGGTCAGCATGTCCGGCATCGAGGCTCTGATGAACGCCGCCGACCAGGCGCTGTATCAGGCAAAAGCCCAGGGGCGGAATTGCTGCGTGTGCTGGTCTCCGCCCGCCCCAGCGAAGCTCGCCGCGGAGTAGCATCGCGTCGAGCCGGCTTTGCCCCATCGAGCGCAGGCGCGATGGGGCTTCCGCATTTCGGCTAGAAATCGACCGTCATCGAAAGCCACAGCGTCCGCGGCATGCCGCTGATCACATAGCCGGTCGGATTGCCGATCCAGTAGTGCTTGTCGAACAGATTGGTCAGCGACGCCCTGAACGTGGCCGGACGCCCCGCAAGCGTCGTCGCGTAGCGCGCACCGATGTCGAAGGTCGCCCAGGAGGGGACGCTCTGGACATTGTCGGCGCTGACATAGGCCCGGCTGGTGTAGATGGCACGCGCCGTCGCGGTGAGGCCGGGCACGAAGGGCGTATCCCATTCGACGCCGAGATTGCCCTGCAGGTCGGGCGCGCCGATCGCGCGATTGCCGTCGTAGAGGTGGCCCTGCGTCTGGGTGAGCCGGGCATCGAGCCAGGTCACGCCACCAAGCACACGGACGCCGGGCGCGACCTCGCCAAACGTATTGAGCTCGATACCGCGGTTTCTCTGCTGGCCATCGAGACTGTAGATCTTGGTGATGGGATCGATCACGCCGCTCGGCAGGCTGATCTGGAACGCTGAGAGGCTGGCGCCGAAGCGCCCGAGATCGAGCTTCGCGCCGACTTCCACTTGCCGCGTCTTGAAGGGCGCGAACACCGCATTGGTGTTCACCGCGCCGGACGGCGGCGTCGGCCCCGGCGTCAGGCCTTCGATGTAGTTGGCATAGAGCGAAAGCTCCTTGATCGGCCGCACCATCAGCGCAATCGAAGGCGAGGTTGCGCTGTCGTCGTAGTGGGTTGTTTCCAGGCCGCTGACGGGACTGAAGCTGTTGGCGATCACCTGCTGCCGGCGGGCGCCCACGATCACTTGCAGCATGCCGCCCATTGCCGTGATGGTGTCGGCAACGCCGACGCTGCGCAGCCCGAGGATGCCGGACTTGCCCTCGGGGAATGTCGATACCGGTGGGCCGGCGGTGGTCAACAAGGTCGGCCGGTAGATGTTGGTGAGGTAGGTCGCATGATTGGTCTGGCCGAGCCAGTCGGTCCGGTCGAGCGTGCTGCCGCTGACCACGACCTCATGGCCGACGGGGCCGGTGTCGAAGCGCGCGCGGACACCCGCCTCACCGGAGACGCCCTCCGACTTGCCGGTCTGGAATCGGGACGTGCCCAAGGCATCACCCGCGGTGTTGAGGATCGTCGCGCCCGGATCTTCCTGCTTGTCGTAGCGGAACTGGTTGGCGCCAACAGCGCCGAACACCGTGACGCTGTTGCTGAGATCGTACTCGGCCCTGGTCAGGCCGGTCAGGCTCTGCGACCGCGCACGGTCGAACGGCTGCGCGAGATTGATGCGCGGATCGGGAGCGCCCGGCATGGCGATGCCCGGCACCGGCGTGTAGCCGCGCTGGGCCGCCTTCATCCAGTCGTCCTGGGAGATGATGTCCGCGGACCAGCGAAAGCGGTCTCCACGATAGTCGACGCCGAGCGAGCCCACGCCGTTGCGCGTGGCCTGGCGGTCGATCGAGGTGTTGCCGCCATCGATCCCGCCGTTGAAGCGGACGTCCCACTCCTTTTGTTCGCCATAGCGGCGCGCGAGGTCCAGCTCGGTTCCGAAACGTCCATCCGAGATGTAGCCGGCGGTCAGGCGCGTGAGGTCTTCCGCGGCGCGCTTGGTCACGACATTGACGGTGCCGCCGATGCTGCCTTGCGGGGCCATGCCGTTGAGGAAGGCAGCCGGTCCCTTGAGCAGCTCGATGCGCTCGATGGGAGCCGGGTTGACACGATAGGCCGGAACGAGACCGTAGAGTCCGTTCAAGGCGATTTCGCTGTTCTCGACCCGGAAGCCGCGGATGGTCAGCGCGTCATAACGATTGCTGCTGCCGATCGCAGCCCGCACCGACGGATCGGAGTTCGTCAGCACTTCGGCAATGCTGGTCGCCTGCTGGTCGCGGATCGTCTTCTCGGTGTAGCTCGTCAGGCTGTACGGCGTGTCCATGTAGTCCTTGTTGCCGAGCAGACCGAGTTGCCCGCCACGCGCGACCTGGCCACCGATATAGGGCACCGGCAACGCCGCCTGCTGCGCGCCGGCGGTCGGCATGGCTGCAGGCGTCGCCGCATGCTCACGCCTGCTCGCCTGAGGCGATGCCGACGAGCGTGCCGACCGCGACGATGACGGCCTTCGAACCGGCGTGGCCCGATGCTGAGGCGCAGCGACGACGACCGGCGGAAGCGGCGCCGCGCCGCTCGCGGCTGGTTGCTCCGGCGACTGCGCGAGCGCCGGGACCGCAGTCAGGAGGAGAGACGCGCACGCGAGTCGAAATGCGCCCGGAACGTTTGAGGTGACAAGCATGAGGTCCCCGGAGTCTTTTTCTTGGCTTCATCTCGAACATGGAGAGAAGTTCGAGCGTGACCACCGGGGCATAAGCATCACGCGCTGTGACGCCAACTAGAACGCATCTAAGAGAACGGAGATGAAGCTTGCCGCGCGACGCGACATCGATGCGGCGGAGTCTGCGCTTTGATTGTTCGCGCGTTGGCGTTGCGCGTATGCGGCGTGATTCTGACTGCCGGCTTCAAGGTTAGAAAGATTCTTGACGCGATCGGGACAATCGATTCGGCGATCGCGGTGAATTGTCGCAGGGCACTGAATGCCGGCGGACGCGGCGATCGAGGATCGCGGTATCGATTGTTGCGATGTTCATCGCATTACGCGCGTTCCGGCAGCGCGCAATTCGAAACACATAAAACGCCGCAGAGAGTCTGCGAGGCGCGAGCATATCGATTCGCGCCTCGCAATTTTCGACGAGATTATGCTCGCACATTAAGAGCGGCTTGGCTGCGGTCGCTTCCGAAGGCGAGATGGCGAAGGTCATCCAGGCATTCCAGCCTTCCGACCGATCGTGGGCCGCGAATTCCCTGTATGCCTTCGCGCCCGCAGCGCTCTTCTGCATCGATCCTCCGCCTCCAGGATGTCCCGGTTCCCACGGACGAGGCAGCAGGCGGCTGAGCGCTGGCGGCCGGAAGGTCAGTCCAACGCCAGCCGCGTCTTGAGGCGCGGCGTCATCCAATTCAGGAATGCTCGCAGCTTCATCGGTATGGGCTTGCGCGGCGAATAGACGATATGGACGGGAAGCGGCTCAGGTTCGAAGTCGTCGAGCACGATGGCAAGCGTTCCAGCCTGCTTTGCCGCGTCCATCTTGTACGACATCACCCGTGTCAATCCGGCGCCGGCGATCGCAGCCAGCACGGCTGCTTCCGAGGTGTTGACGCACAGCCGCGACTTGATCGGCGCTACCTTAGCCCGACTGCCTCGCACGAAGCGCCAGACGGACGGCGCAACGCGATCGTCGATGGTGACGCAATCGTGGTCGGCAAGGTCGGCGAGCTGCCCCGGGCGGCCCCGAGCCTCGAGGTATGAAGGGCTTCCGCAAACGACGATGCGGATCGAACCGATCCGGGTCGCGATCATGCCGCTGTCGGGCAGCGCCCCGACCCGTATCGCGATATCGATATCCTCCTCGGTCGTATTCACTACGCGATCGGTCAACATGAGCCGTAGCGAGATCTCGGGGTAGGCCTGGAGAAACTCGATGGCCAACGGCACCAGATGCGTATGGCCGAGACCCCATGGCGCCGTCACTGCCAAGCCCCCCTTAGGAATTCGGTACTCCCCCGACACCTCCCGTTCGGCGTCGTCGACCTGCTCGATTATGCGCTTGCAGGCGTCGATATAAGACCGTCCGGCATCCGTCAGCGTCATCCGACGGGAGGTCCGCTGAAACAACTGGGCCTTCAGCCTGGATTCCAGCTCGGCGACTTTGCGGCTGACGGTGGCGACCGGGGATTTTAGGCGACGCGAAGCGGCCGAGATGCTGCCTGTCTCGGTCACGGCGATGATCACCGACATCGCTTCAAGGCGGTCCACGGAAGGCTCACCTTTCCGAACTTTGGGAAGTTCCTTCTCGATCTTACGGGCTGCACAGCCGCGCTGCAACGCGGTACCCGTGAAGAAGTCCGGTCCGATCGGCCGCAGAAAACGGGAGTTCAACGATGAGCACCGTCACGACCAAAGATGGCGTCGAGATCTTCTACAAGGATTGGGGCAAGGGACAGCCGATCGTCTTCAGTCACGGCTGGCCGCTGTCGGCCGACGACTGGGACGCGCAACTGCTCTTCTTCCTCGGTAAGGGCTATCGCGTCATCGCTCACGACAGGCGCGGCCACGGTCGCTCCTCCCAGGTCGGCGACGGTCACGACATGGACCACTACGCTGACGACCTCGCGGCGGTCACGGGTCAGCTCGAACTGCAGAACGCGATCCATGTCGGTCATTCGACGGGCGGCGGCGAAGTGGTGCGCTACCTCGCGCGTCACGGCGACAACCGCGTCGCCAAGGCAGCCATCATCAGCGCGGTGCCGCCGCTGATGGTGAGGACCGACGCCAATCCGGGCGGACTTCCCAAGGAAGTGTTCGACGACTTCCAGGCGCAGCTCGCCACGAACCGCTCGGAGTTCTATCGCGCCGTGGCGGCGGGACCTTTCTACAACTACAACCGACCGGGCGCGAAGCCCTCGGAGGCGACCATCCAGAACTGGTGGCGCCAGGGCATGATGGGCGGCGCCAAGGCCCACTACGACGGAATCGTTGCATTCTCGCAGACCGATTTCACCGCCGACTTGGGGAAGATCACCATCCCGGTACTGGTGATGCACAGCGAGGACGATCAGATCGTTCCTTACGCCGATGCCGGACCGCTGTCCGCCAAGCTTCTGAAGAACGGCACACTCAAGACTTACAAGGGCTTTCCTCACGGCATGCCGACCACGCAGGCCGAGACCATCAACGCCGATCTTCTCGCGTTCATCGAGAGCTGAGGCCGCCATGATCTCGAGACAACATTCCATATCGCGGCGTGGCTTCTGTCTGTGCTGCATCGGAGGCGCGGCCTCCGCAACCGCGGGAGCCTGGCTGACGCCGCGACAGGCCTTCGCTGAGGCGCGCGGCATCGTCAGCCTGATCAAAGACAGCGCCGCCTCGGCGCCGATCGTCACGCACAAGCTGCGCGGCAACATCTGTGCGCTCGAAGGCTCCGGCGGGACAGTAGCCGTGCTGACGGGTCCCGATGGCAAGGTGCTGATCGACGCCGGCATCGCCGTCTCCCGCCCGCAAATGACGAAGGCCCTTGCTGAACTCGGTGCCGAGCCGATCACGCACCTGATCAACACCCATTGGCATTTTGACCATACCGACGGCAACGCCTGGCTCAACGCGGCCGGCGCGAAGATCATCGCCCAGGACAACACGCGCAAATACCTGTCCCAGGTGCAGCGCGTGGAGGAATGGGACTACAATTTCCTCGCGCTGCCGCCGGCTGGACTTCCGACCGAAACGTTCGCCGACGAGCGCAGCCTCAAGCTCAATGGCTCGACGATCGCCCTCAAACACTACGGTCAGGCGCATACCGACAGCGACATCTCCGTGACGTTTCCCGAAGCAAATGTCGCGCATCTAGCCGATACGTTCTGGAACGGCATCTATCCGTTCATCGACTATTCGACCGGCGGAAGCATCGACGGGATGATCGCAGCCTCCGATGCCAATCTCGCGGCGACCAGCGACGAGACCATCATCATCGCCGGCCACGGCAAGGCGCTCGGCACGAGGGCCGAGCTCCGCGAATTCCGCGACATGCTGGCGGGCACCCGCGACAACGTAGCCGCCCTCAAGAAGCAGGGGCGCTCACGCGACGAGACGGTAGCGGCCAAACCGACAGCCGCCTTCGACGCCAAATTCGGCAACTTCGTCATCGATCCCGCCTTCTTCACCCGACTGGTCTACGAAGGCGTGTGACCGCAAGCGACATCGGATTCACCAATCACTCCGAAGCCGGAGGCCGACATGGATCGATTGTCAGGAAAGATCGCGCTGATCACCGGAGGTAGCAGCGGCATCGGGTTAGAAACTGCCAAGCTGTTCGCGAAGGAAGGTGCGTTTGTCTTCATTACGGGAAGGCGACAGGCAGAACTCGAGAATGCTGTCGCGGCGATCGGATCGAACGCCAAGGGCATTAGGGGCGATATTGCCAATCTCGGCGACCTTGATCGCCTCTTCGAGGAGATCAAGGAGGTCAAGGGACGCTTGGATATTCTCTTCGCAAATGCTGGCCTCGGCGAATTCGCCCCTTTAGGGACGATAACCGAGGCCCACTTCGACAAGACTTTTGGCGTCAACGTGCGTGGAACCCTGTTCACCGTACAGAAGGCCCTGCCCCTCATGGGCGAGGGATCTGCGATCGTGCTGAACGCTTCGATCGCGGCCATAAAAGGAACGCCGGCGTTCAGCGTGTACGCAGCGACCAAGGCCGCGATCAGGTCGTTTGCACGCGGCTGGAGCGTCGATCTGAGAGATAGGAAAATTCGCGTAAACGTCGTGAGCCCAGGTACGGTGCCGACGCCGGCCTACGACGGTTTCGGCATGACCGAAGACCAGATGGCTGGCTTCTTGAAAGGTCACAGCGATGTAGCGCCGACCGGAAGGGTAGGGCTGCCGAGCGAGATCGCTGAGGCAGTTCTATTCCTAGCATCCGACAAGAGCTCGTTCGTGAATGGCGCGGAACTGTTCGTTGACGGCGGCTTCGCACAGGTCTGACCTCGACGAGACGCCCTGGTGGGCAGTCGGGCCTCGTAAGCGAGGATCGACTGCCCGACCAGGTCGAATTCATTTCTGGCAAAACGTTCTTCTGCGCGCGTTGGAATGCGCGCGATATAGAAACTTGCTCTACTCGCGCGTCGACTGTTGATTGCAGACGTGCATTCGCACCAACCGACTCGTTCTTAAACCGCGATCGACCCGCTCTTTGGGTGGCGGCATAGAGATCGGCGCATCAGACGCCGGCCATCATTACGTATTTGATCTCGACATACTCATCCATGCCATGGCGCGAGCCTTCGCGGCCGAGGCCCGATTCCTTGACGCCGCCGAACGGGGCGACTTCGGTGGTGATCAGGCCGGAGTTGACGCCGACCATGCCCGACTCCAGCGCTTCGGCGACGCGCCAGACGCGGCCGATGTCACGCGAGTAGAAGTAGGAGGCGAGGCCGAACGGCGAGGCGTTGCACATCGCGATCACATCGGCCTCGTCCTTGAAGCGGATCACCGGCGCGAGCGGGCCGAAGGTTTCCTCCTGCGCCACGAGTGCGTCGGGTCTCACGTCCGACAGCACGGTCGGCTCGAAGAAGCTGCGGCCGAGCGCCGAGCGCTTGCCACCGGTCACGATCTTGGCGCCGCCCTTCACGGCGTCGGCGATGTGCCGCTCGACCTTTTCGATCGCCTTCATGTTGATCAGCGGTCCCTGGGTCACGCCGGCCTCCGTGCCGTCGCCGATCTTCATCTCGGCGACCTTCTTGGACAACTTCTCGACGAACTGGTCGTAGATCTTGTCCTGCGCGTAGAGACGGTTGGCGCAGACGCAGGTCTGGCCCATGTTGCGGTACTTAGAGACGATGGCGCCTTCGACTGCGGCGTCGATATCGGCATCGTCAAACACCACGAACGGCGCGTTGCCGCCGAGCTCGAGGCCGAGCTTCTTCACGCCGACCGATGCCTGCCGGTACAGGATCTTGCCGACATTGGTCGAACCGGTGAAGCCGACGAACCGCACCGCGGGATGCTCGCACAGCACCTTGCCGATCGGCGGCGCATCACCGGTGATGATGTTGAGCACGCCCTTCGGCACGCCGGCCTTCTCGGCCAGTACCGCCAGCGCAAGCGCCGATAGCGGCGTCTCGTTGGCGGGCTTCAGCACCACGGTGCAGCCCGCCGCCAGCGCCGGCGACACTTTTCGCGTGATCATCGAGTTCGGGAAATTCCACGGCGTGATGGCGCCGCAGACGCCGATCGGCTGCCGGATCGCGAGCAGACGCGCATCCGGACGCTGAGTGGGGATCGTCTCGCCATAGACGCGGCGGGCCTCCTCTGCGAAGAACTCGACATAGGCCGCGCCGATGTCGACTTCGCCGAGCGCTTCCGCCAACGGCTTGCCCTGCTCCGAGGTCAGGATCAGCGCGAGATCCTCGCGATTGGCGATGATCAGGTCGAACCATTTGCGCAGGATGTTGGAGCGCTGTTTCGCGGTGAGCTTGGCCCAGGCCGGAAACGCGCGCTGCGCGGCCTCGACGGCTTTGGTGGCATCATCGGCGCCCAGCTGCGCGATCTTGATCAGCTCGACGCCGGTCGCCGGATTGTTGACGGCGAATTCGGGCGTACCGACCCAGGCGCCGTCGATATAGCAGCGGTCGCGCAGCAGCGACGGGTCCTTCAGGCGGCCTTGCAGGGAGGATGCTGCGGATGGCGTGGCGCGTGCGGCAACGGGCGGGGTCATGGCGTTACTCCTGGAATTTCTTTGGAAGGGTATTCGCCGCCTATATAAGCGGAAAGCCGCCGCGATGCACCGGCGACAGGCGCGACCCTGCTTCAAGCAATATTGAGGGCTGGCGCACGAACTTTCTTCATGCGCCGGTGCGGGTCGCGCTCAGATCGCGCCGCCCGACATATAGGTTTCACGACGGCCGATCATGCGCTCGGCTGCGGCCTTGGCATCCGCCTTGGTCGAGGTTGCGCAGGTCCGGTATTCGAGATCAGCCTGCGCCCGCGCATCGCGGCGGCCGAACCAGGATTTGGCGCCGCTCTGCAGCAGCGCCAGCGCCTGCGCAACATTGTCGACTGCCTCGAATGAGTGCAGCGCACCGGTACCTGCGTAGCGGACCTCGTAGAGACCTGGGCTGATCGGCGCCTCGATATTCTCGCCGCGGCCCGGCCGCGGATAGCGCTTCCATTCACTCCATGTCGAAATCATTGCTGCGTCCCCGCAAGGCGCGAAATGACGAATCTTTTCGTCAAATCCATCCCAATTCGCCGCACCGTTTATGCAGCGATCTGAATGCGTTAATGCAAAAAACAGGTACGAAAAATCAATCTGCCGATCACGTTACCGTGGCCTCCTTCCCGGGTCACGGGACAAGCGCGGACTCCACCGCAAAATCTGTGCGCGTGGTGAACGCCCTCTCAGCGTGGGCCGTTCCTATGCAGCTCGGCTTCACGACATCGCGACATCATCGCCGCGCAGCCGCCTTGCGGGAGCGGGAAAGCGGGAGGATGATCCCGCCCACTTCAAAACAATAAACCCCACCGGAGGACGCCCCCAATGCAGAGCAAGGCTCAGATCGATCAGGTATTGCGGCAGAAGAGCGAGGCAAAGGAGATTCCCGGTGTCGTCGCAGTCGCGGCGACCGGCAAGGACGTGATCTACGAAGGCGCGTTCGGCAAGCGCGATCTCTCCAAGAGCGATCCGATGACAGCCGACAGCGTGTTCTGGATCGCCTCGATGACCAAGGCGGTGACCTGCGCGGGCGCGATGCAGCTCGTGGAGCAGGGCAAGCTCTCGCTCGATGAGCCGATCGGCAAGCTGCTGCCCGATCTCGCCGCGGTGCAGGTGCTCGATGGCTTCGACGCCAAGGGCGAGCCGAAGCTGCGGCCGGCAAAGGCGCCGGTCACGCTGCGCAAGCTCATGACCCACACCGCCGGCTTCTGCTACGACCTGTGGAACGCCGACATGGGGAAATACATGGAGAAGACCGGCACGCCCGGGATCATCTCCTGCCTGAATGCCGCGCTGAAGACGCCGCTCGCGAGCGATCCGGGCACGCGCTGGGAATACGGCATCAATATCGACTTCGTCGGCAAGGCAGTGGAAGCTGCATCCGGCAGGAAGCTCGATGCCTATCTGCGCGACAACATGTTCGCGCCGCTCGGCATGAGCGACACCGCGTTCAAGATCTCCGACGACATGCGCAAGCGGCTGGTCGGCATGCATGCGCGCGGCGAGGACGGCACGCTGGCGGCGATCCCATTCGAGCTCGAGCAGAACCCTGAATTCCACATGGGGGGCGGCGGCCTCTATTCGACCGCGGCCGACTACATCAAGTTCTGCCAGATGATCCTCAACAAGGGCAAAGGCAACGGCAACCAGCTGTTGAAGCCGGAGACCATCGCGGCCATGGGGCAGAACCAGATGGGCGATCTCAGCGTCAGCAAGATGACGACGGCGGCGCCGCCGTACACCAACGATGTCGACCTCTATCCGGACCAGGTGAAGAAGTGGGGACTGAGCTTCCTCATCAACACCGCCAAGACGCCGGAAGGCCGCAGCGCCGGCAGCCTCGCCTGGGCCGGCCTTGCCAACACCTATTACTGGATCGATCCGGCGCGCGACGTCTGCGGCGTGATCCTGACCCAGCTATTGCCGTTCGCGGACAAGCACAGCCTGGAAGCCTTCGCAGGCTTCGAGAAGGGCATCTATGCCGGGCTCGACGCCGGCAGCGGGCAACGGGCGGCGTAAGGTTCCAGTCAAGCAAGAAAAATCCCTCCCCTCGCGGGGAGGGATTTTTCATACCCGCCATAGGTCGGGCCTGTCCCGTCGGCGCCAAACGACTAAGATCGCGCAAAAAAGCGCGACGACACGAACACGACCACGAGGAGGACGATCTTGGCACCCACCCCCAAGGCAGAGAGCTATGTATGCGGCATTTCCGATACGCCGCTGCTCGGTGAAACCATCGGCCGCAGCCTCGACCGCGCACGCGCGCGCTGGGGCGAGCGCGAGGCGCTGGTCTCGCCCAGCCACAATGTGCGCTGGACCTGGAACGAATTCGCCGAGCGGGTCGAGGCGGTGGCGGCGGGCTTCCTCGCGCTCGGCCTGCAACGCGGCGAGCGGATCGGCATCTGGTCGCTGAACCGGCCGGAATGGACGCTGACGCAATTCGCCGCCGCGAAAGCCGGACTGATCCTCGTCACCATCAACCCTGCATATCGGCTGAGCGAGCTCGAATTCGCACTACGCAAGGTCGGCTGCGCCGCGATCGTGACCGCGACCGCATTCAAGACCTCGGCCTATATGGAGATGATCAACACGCTGCTACCGGAGCTTGCGAGTTCGGAGCCCGGCCAATTGCGATCGGCGCGACTGCCGCAACTGCGCGCCGTGATTCAGATCGGTGGACCGGCCGCATCAGGCACCATTCCGTTCGAGCAGGTCGCGCAGATGGGCGGCGAGCGCCATCGCGAGCAGCTCGCAGCGCTCGGCAAGAGCCTGCAGTTCGACGATCCGGTCAATATTCAATTCACCAGCGGCACCACGGGCTCGCCCAAGGGCGTGATGCTGACCCATCACAACATCCTCAACAACGGCTACTTCACCGGCCGCGCCATGCGCCTGACCGAACAGGATCGCATCTGCATTCCGGTGCCGCTCTATCACTGCTTCGGCATGGTGATGGGCAACCTCGCTTCCGTTACGCTCGGCACCACCATGGTCTATCCCGGCGAAGGTTTTGATCCGCTGGCGACGCTGACCACGGTCGCGCAGGAAAAGTGCACGACGCTCTATGGCGTGCCGACGATGTTCATCGCCGAGCTCGACCATCCGGAATTTTCGCGGTTCGATCTGTCGTCGCTGCGCACCGGCATCATGGCCGGCGCGCCCTGCCCGATCGAGGTGATGAAGCGCGTCAACACCGAGATGAACATGCGCGAGGTGACGATCGCCTACGGCATGACCGAGACCAGCCCGGTGAGCTTCCAGAGCGCGACTGACGATCCCTTGGAACGCCGCGTCTCGACTGTCGGCCGCATCCATCCGCATGTCGAGGTCAAGGTGGTCGATCTCGACGGCAAGGTGGTGCTGCGCGGCGAACGCGGCGAGCTCTGCACCCGCGGCTACAGCGTGATGCTCGGCTATTGGGACGAGAAGGAAAAGACCGGCGAGGTGCTCGACGCCAATGGCTGGATGCACACCGGCGATCTCGCCGTGATCGACGACGAAGGCTATTGCAACATCGTCGGCCGCATCAAGGATCTGGTGATCCGCGGCGGCGAGAACCTCTATCCAAGAGAGATCGAGGAATTCCTCTACCGCCACCCGAAGATCCAGGATGTGCAGATCTTCGGCGTCGCCGATCAGCGCTATGGCGAGGAGCTGTGCGCCTGGGTCAGGGTCAGGGCCGGGGAGACGCTGACCGCCGAAGAGGTCCGCGCCTTCTGCCAGGGCCAGATCGCCCACAACAAGATCCCGCGCTATGTCGAGTTCGTCGACGAATTCCCGATGACGGTAACCGGCAAGATCCAGAAGTTCGTGATGCGCGACGCGGTGGAGCAGCGGCTCGGATTGAAGGCGGCGAAGACGGCGTGAGGTCCTTTCTTCTCCCTCGCCCCGCTCTTGCGGGGAGAGGGCTGGGGTGAGGGGCTGCTTCCGCGAGTTGTGACCGGGGTGAGACCTGCACCCCCTCACCCGGAAGCATCTCGCGATGCATCATAGCCGGAGCTTTGCTCCGGCGTTCTTGGGGACGGCCGCCAAAGGCGGCCTACGCCTCTCCCCGCAAGCGGGGCGAGGTAAGAGGCGGCTTAAACCAGCAGCCCCTGCTGCTTTGCCAAATCCTTCAGCGACACCAGCGGCCGGGCGCCGATGTGCTGGATCACTTCGGCCGCGGCGAGCGCGCCGAGACGGCCGGCATTCTCGTGGCCGACATTGCGCACCAGGCCGACCAGGAAGCCGGCGGCGAACAGGTCGCCGGCGCCTGTGGTGTCGACGAGCTTGTCGATCGGAGAAGCCGGCGCGGAGGTGACGTCATTCCCCGAGATCACGACGCAGCCCTTCTCGCTGCGGGTGACGACGCCGAGCTTGGTGTCCTTGCCGAACTGCTTCAGCGCGGTGTCGAAATCCGAGGTCTGGTACAGTGAGTGCAGCTCGGACTCGTTGGAGAACACCAGGTCGACGATGCCCTTGCGCATCAGATCGAGGAATTCGTCGCGGTAGCGATCGACGCAGAACGAATCCGACAGTGTCAACGCGACCTGGCGGCCGGCGCCATGCGCAATCGTCGCCGCCTTCACGAACGCGTCCTTGGCGTTCTTCGGATCCCAGAGATAGCCTTCGAGATAGATGATGCTGGCGGCGGCGATCTGGGCCGGATCGATGTCGTCGGGCGTCAGGTCCTGCGCGGCGCCGAGATAGGTGTTCATGGTGCGCTCGCCGTCCGGCGTCACCAGGATGTAGCAGCAGCCGGTTGCCGGGCCGGCCTTGGCCGGCGCGGTGTCGAAGCTCACGCCGGCGGCGCGGATGTCGTGGACGTAGAGCTTGCCGATCTGGTCGTCCTTGACCTTGCCGACATAGGCAGCGCGGGCGCCGAGATTACCGACGCCGACGATGGTGTTCGCGGCCGAGCCGCCCGACACCTTGGTCGCCACCCCCATGTCGCTGTAGATCGCGCCGGCGCGCGCCTCGTCGATCAGCTGCATCGAGCCCTTGGTCATGCCGTGACGGCTGAGGAATCCCTCGTCGGTCTGCACCAGCATGTCGAAGATCGCGTTGCCGATCCCGAGAACGTCATATTTTGCGTCAGCCATAGACCTGCCCTGTGTTAACGCCACCCAACAAGAGCCGCGACCTATCACGTTACGCCTTGAGGCAGCAAGCCGGGCTATTCGGAACGAATTTATCGGGACCGCGACCTGTCAACCCGTCATCCTGAGGTGCGAGCGGAGCGAGCCGCGAAGGATCGACGGCCACCAGTCGGGCCGATTCATCCTCCGAGGCTCGCCGAACGGGCTCGCACCTCCAGCGACAAAGGCGAAGCCTTTGCGCGGGGATGACGGGCTTAGCTCGGGCCACTGGCGGCAAGGCGCGCTGCTGCTATACAGACCTGATGTTCCGCTCCTTCCTCACGGTTTCCTCGGGAACGCTGGCCTCGCGACTCCTCGGCTTCGTGCGCGATTCCGTGATCGCGGCGCTGCTTGGCGCGGGGCCGGTAGCGGATGCCTTTCTGGCCGCATTTCAGCTTGTGAACGTGGTGCGACGGCTGCTGTCTGAAGGCGGGCTGAATGCTGCGCTGGTGCCAGCCTGGCTCAAGGTTCGCGACGGCGACGGTGAAGCAGCGGCGCGCGCTTTCGCCGGCCGCGTGCTCGGCACGGTCAGCGCCGCCGTGATCGCGGCCGCGCTCGTGATCGGCGCGCTGATGCCGCTGGTGATCGCCGCGATCGCGCCGGGCTTCGTCGGCCGAGAGACGCTGCAACTCGCGGTCGATAACGCAAGGCTGATGCTGCCTTATCTCGCCTTCGCCGGTCCGGTCACCGTGATGATGGCGCTGCTCAATGCGCAGGGGCGCTTTGTGCTGACCGCGTTCTCGCCGCTGCTGTTCAACATTGCGCTGATATCAGTGATGGTCGTGCTGCTGATGCGGCAGCAGAAGCCGGTGCAGGCCGCGCTGGTCATGGCGGCCACGATCGGCGTCGCCGGATTGCTGCAACTGTCGATGCTGGCGCTGCGCGGCGCCAAGCTCGCTTCGCCGCTCCGCGTCTCCTTCGATCCCGAAATGCGCGGCTTTCTCGGCCGCGCGGTGCCCGGCATGGTCGCGAGCAGCGCGCCGCAATGGCTGATGGTAGCCGGCGCGGTGATCGCTTCCACCTCGCCATCGGCAGTGTCCTGGCTCTATTTCGCCAACCGCCTGCTCGAGCTGCCGCTCGGCATCGTCGGCGTCGCGATGGGCACCGTGCTGATCCCGGAGATGACGCGCGCGGTGCGCGGCGGCGAGCACGCCGCGATTGCGCACGCGGAATCGCGTGGCCTCGAGCTCGCGGTCGGGCTGGCGCTGCCGGCGACGCTCGGCCTGATGGTGCTGAGTGAACCGATCGTGCGGATGCTGTTCGAGCACGGCGCATTCACCGCGGAAGATACAGCGGCGACCGCGCAGGCGCTGATCTGGCTGACGCTGGCGCTGCCGGCGCATGTGCTGGTGAAAGCGCTGTCGCCGGCGTTCTTTGCGCGCGAGGACACCATGACGCCGCTGTTCGCGACGCTGAAGGCGGTCGTGGTCGCGATCGCGGCCGCCTTCCTGCTGGGCCACATGTTCGGCGCGAGCGGGATTGCCGCAGGCATTACGCTCGGCGCCTGGAGCAACGCGCTGGCGCTGATCCGCAAGGGCGCCGCGACCTTCGGCTTTTCGGTCGATGCCGAGTCGCGCCGCCGGCTGCCCCGCATCCTGGTCGCGGCACTCGCGATGGGCGCAGCGCTGTGGCTCGCGGAAGCTGCCCTGCCGACAGCCGGCGGCCACGGTTTGGTGCAGGCGGCCTCGCTCCTCGTGCTGATCGCGGCCGGTATCGCCGGTTATGGGCTCCTGTTGCAGCTTTTCGGCGTTATCGGCTGGCGAGAGGCGGTTAACGCCGTCAGGCAAAGGCGCCCCGCCTGACTTGCGCACGCGGGCCTTAAATGGCAAACGAGCCCGCAAAAGCAGCCTATTTCCGGGAATTAGACCATGGCGTTCGTTGAACGGGTTTTCTCAGGCGTCCAGCCGACGGGCAATCTGCACCTCGGCAACTATCTCGGCGCCATCGTCAACTTCGTGAAGATGCAGCAGACCCATAACTGCATCTATTGCGTCGTCGACATGCACGCGATCACGCAGGGCGTCGACGTCTGGGGCGGCCCGGCCGAGCTCGCGCGCAACACCCGCGAGGTGACCGCGGCCTTCATCGCCGCCGGCATCGATCCGAACAAGCACATCGTGTTCAACCAGAGCCAGGTTGCCGGCCATGCCGAACTGACCTGGATCTTCAACTGCGTTGCCCGCGTCGGCTGGCTGAGCCGGATGACCCAGTTCAAGGAGAAGGCGGGCAAGGACCGCGAGAACGCCTCGGTCGGTCTCTACGACTATCCGGTGCTGATGGCGGCCGACATCCTGCTGTACCGCGCCACCCACGTGCCGGTCGGCGAAGACCAAAAGCAGCATCTGGAGCTGTCCCGCGACATCGCGCAGAAGTTCAACAACGATTTCGGCGATTCAATCCGCAGCCACGGCTTCAATGAAGGCCTCTACTTTCCGCAGCCGGAGCCGTTCATCACGGGTCCCGCGACGCGGGTGATGAGCCTGCGCGACGGCACCAAGAAGATGTCGAAGTCGGACGCGTCGGACAATTCGCGCATCAACCTCACCGACGACGCCGAGACCATCGCGCAGAAGATCCGCAAGGCGAAGACCGATCCGGAACCGCTGCCGTCGGAGGAAAAGGGGCTGGAGACCCGCCCCGAAGCCGACAATCTGGTCGGCATCTACGCGGCGCTCGCCGAAATCTCCAAGCAGGAGGTGCTCAACCAGTTCGGCGGCGGGCAGTTCTCCAGCTTCAAGAACGCGCTGGTCGAGCTGTGCGTCGCGAAACTGGCACCGATCGCCGGCGAAATGAAGCGGCTGGTTGCCGATCCCGGCCATGTCGATTCGATCCTGACCGACGGCGCCAACCGTGCCCGGATCATCGCCGACCAGACCATGCGGATGACCAAGGACATCGTCGGCTTCATCCGCCCGCGCTGACATCACCGGCAGACCTGCGCGCTCCCTCTCCCCAACGGGGAGGGAGTATGGCAGCATGGGTTGGTTTGGTTCAGCACCGGGACATGCATGACCACCCAGCGACGAAGCTACGAGACAGGTCACAAGCCGAAATGCCTCGTCATCGTTGACGACACCGCGGAATGGGACCGTGCGGTCTATTACGCCAGCCGGTGGGCGATCAGGGTCGGCGGCGGCGTCGTGATGCTGCGGGTAATCGAGACCGAGGACCAGAACCAGCAATGGCTCGGGGTCGCCGACATCATGCGCGCGGAGGCCGAGGAGGCCGCAAACGAGGCGCTCGACCGCGCCGCTGGCCGCGCCAACGGGATCGCCGCCATCACCCCGGAGCGGGTGATTCGCGAGGGTGACCCGACCGAGCAGATCCTCGACGTGATCGAGAACGACGTCGACATCGCGATGCTGGTGCTGGCCGCCAATCCGGGCGCCGAGGGCCCCGGACCGATCATCACCACCATGGCCAATGCCATGGGGGCGTTCCCGATCCCGGTGACCATCGTGCCGGGCGGCCTGACCGATGCCGAGATCGACGCCCTGTCGTAAGCGTAATCGGCCCCGAAACCCGCTCCAGAGCATGGGTACGGCCCTGGAACCGCGGTTTGCAGCTTGATCGCGGGCTTTTTAATTGCCATCTGGTAAGGGAACCCCAACGCGCCGGCCTTGAACCGGCGACGCCGGAGACAGCCAAATGTTCATTCAGACCGAAGCCACGCCCAATCCCGCCACCCTGAAATTCATTCCGGGCCGCCTGGTGCTCGATACCGGCACCATGGAATTTTCCTCGGCCGAATCCGCCGCCCGCTCGCCGCTCGCCGAACGGCTGTTCGCCGTGGCAGGCGTCACCGGCGTGTTCTACGGCGCCGACTTCATCACCGTGACCAAGGCGGACGGCGACTGGCAGCACCTCAAGCCCGCGATCCTCGGCGCGATCATGGAGCATTACATGTCCGGCGCGCCGCTGCTCGCCGACGGTACCGCCGGCAGCGACGACGCGCGCGATGAGGAAGACGAGTTCTTCGACGAAGCCGACGCCGAGACGGTCGAGCAGATCAAGGATTTGATCGAGACCCGGGTGCGTCCGGCGGTTGCCAATGACGGCGGCGACATCACCTTCCGCGGCTTCAAGGACGGCATCGTCTATCTCAACATGAAGGGCTCCTGCGCCGGCTGCCCGTCATCGACCGCAACCTTGCAACACGGCATCCAGAACCTGCTCCGGCACTTCGTGCCCGACGTGCAGGAAGTCCGGCCGATGTAATTTGCACCGGGTGGGCCGGCCAAGCGCGGTCCACCTTCGATACAACACAGCTGTGGTGGGCATGGCACTGCGCGCTTTGCCCACTCCAAAGAGGGGGACGAACAGTGAGCCGGCGAATCGGAAATGGTTCTGACCTTCCGTTCGCCCTGACGTTTGCCCCATGATGATTCTCGCCATCGATACCGCGCTCGACGCCTGCTCCGCGGCCGTGCTCGACACCACCTCCGGCAATACCATCGCCATTGAATCGCAGCCGATGCCGCGCGGCCATGCCGAGGCGCTGATGCCGCTGATCGGACGCGTGATGAAAGAGAGCGGCATCGGCTTTGCCGGGCTCGACCGCATCGCCGTCACCACCGGCCCCGGCAGTTTCACCGGTTTGCGCGTCGGACTCTCGGCCGCGCGCGGCTTGGCGCTGTCCGCGTCGAAGCCGATCGTCGGACTGTCGACGCTCGCCGCTTACGCCGCGCCCGTGGTCGCCGAGAACGGCGCGCATGCCATCCTGTCGGCGATCGATGCGCGGCATGATCATGTCTATTTCCAGCTGGTGGGCGGCGACGGCAGCCCGCTTCTCAAGCCGAAGGTTGCGCCGATCGCAGAGGCGCTGGAAGCCGCGCAGTTCGGCGCGCTGCATCTGGTCGGCAACGCCGCCAATATTCTCGCCGAGCGGTGGCCCGCCGATGCAACGCCGCCAGTGAAGGTCGACAGGCAGCCCGCGCCCGATATTACCTGGGTCGCCTGGGTCGGTGCAGCCGTCGATCCCGACAGCGCGCCGCCGCGGCCGTTCTATCTGCGCGCGCCCGACGCGAAGCCGCCGAAAAACCGGCTCGAAATCAGCACACCGCCATCGACATGATCGGCTTTCTGTCACGATGGTGGGGCGGCAGTCCGCCCGCGGTCGAGCCCGCATCGCTACGCGACGCCGCGCGGCTCGCGCAATTGCACGGCGCATCGTTTCATCGCGGCTGGGGCGAAGGCGAATTCGAGACGATGCTGACCGAGCGCAACACGCTGGTGCACCGGCTGCGGCAGGGACGCAACGTGATCGGCTTTGCGGTCTCGCGAATGGCGGCGGACGAAGCCGAAATCCTGTCGATCGCGATCGATACCGGCCAGCGCGGACGCGGCCTGTCGCGCGACCTGCTGCTGACCCATCTCGGCCATCTTGCCGGCCATGGCATCCGCACCATCTTCCTCGAAGTGGAAGAGAACAACGCGCCGGCGCGACGGCTTTATGAAGGGGCCGGATTCGACGTGATCGGCCGCCGCGAACGCTATTACAAGCAGCCCGGTGAGGAACATTTGAACGCGCTTCTGATGCGGCGCGACTTGTCGTAACATCGGCGCGATGGCAGAACAGCGCCTGCTCTGCTCCTCAAGGCTCTGGGTCCATGACGACGGTGAAAATCACGCCTGCGCAGAAGAATACCGGTATCGAGGCGCGCTGCGCCGCGACGGGCATGCGCATGACCGAACAGCGCCGCGTGATCGCGCGAGTGCTGGCGGAGGCCATGGATCATCCCGACGTCGAGGAACTGTACCGCCGCTGCGTCGCGGTCGACGACAAGATCTCGATCTCGACGGTATACCGCACCGTCAAGCTGTTCGAGGATGCCGGGATCATCGAGCGCCACGACTTCCGTGAAGGCCGCGCGCGTTACGAGCAGATGCCCGAGAGCCATCACGACCACCTGATCAATCTGCGCGACGGCAAGGTGATCGAATTCACCTCCGAGGAGATCGAGAAGCTGCAGGCCGAGATCGCGCGCAAGCTCGGCTACAAGCTGGTCGATCACCGGCTCGAGCTCTATTGCGTCCCGCTCGACGAAGACAGCAAGTCGTAAGCGCGTGCCACGCATCGCCAGACCATGAGCTTCGACCTCGTCATCTTCGATTGCGACGGCGTGCTGGTCGACAGCGAGGTGATCTCCTGTCGCGCGCATGCGGACACGCTGACGCGGCACGGCTTTCCGATCACCCCCGACGGCGTGCTGAAGCGCTTCCTCGGCGTATCCGACCGCGAAGCGCGGCGGATCGTCGAAAACGAGATCGGCCGCGCGCTGCCCGACACCTTCGAGGCCGAGGTCAAGCACGCGACGCTGAGCTTCTATGCCGACGATCTCAGCGCGATCGCGCATGTCGGCGATGCGATCGCCGCGCTCGCCCTGCCGAAATGCGTGGCGTCGAGCGGCACGCCGGAAAAGATCCATCACGGCCTGACCTGCGCCGGGCTCTACGACCGGCTCGCGCCGCATATTTTCTCCGCTACCCAGGTCCAGCGCGGCAAGCCGGCGCCCGATCTCTTCCTGTTCGCCGCCAACCAGATGGGTGCCAACCCCGCGCGCTGCGTCGTGATCGAGGACAGCGTGGCCGGCGTCACCGGCGGTCGTGCCGCCGGGATGACCGTGCTCGGCTTCTACGGCGGCAGCCACTGCACTGGGGAACACGAGGACATGCTGCGCAAGGCCGGCGCAGCCATAACCTTCGCCGATATGCGCCAATTGCCCGATTTGATCGGCCGGGCCGGCCAAAAACACGGCTCGATCGCTGGATTTTCCGCGGTTTAGGCTATATTTGAGCCCCGGCGCCCGGATGGCGCCGTTTCCATTTCGCTCTCAGGGTTCCATGACGACGCCGCGCAAGCTGCACATCAAGTCCTATGGCTGCCAGATGAATGTCTACGATGCGCAACGCATGGTGGACACGCTGGCCGGCGAGGGCTTTGTCGAGACGGCCAGCGCGGAAGAAGCGGATCTGGTGATCCTCAACACCTGCCACATCCGCGAAAAGGCGTCGGAGAAGGTCTATTCCGAACTCGGCCGGCTCCGCGTCGCCAAGGACGAGGCCGCGCGGGCGGGCCGCGAGATGAAGATCGCGGTCGCCGGCTGCGTCGCGCAGGCCGAAGGCGCCGAGATCATCCATCGGGCGCCGACCGTCGATATCGTGGTCGGGCCGCAGAGCTATCATCATCTTCCGGAGCTCTTGAAGCGCGCAAAGGAAAACGGCCGCGCGCTCGAAACCGAATTCCCGGTCGAGGACAAGTTCGGCTTCCTGCCGCAGCCGAAGCCCGATGCGATCCGCGCGCGCGGCATCTCCGCCTTCGTCACGGTGCAGGAGGGTTGCGACAAGTTCTGCACCTTCTGCGTGGTGCCCTATACGCGCGGCGCGGAAGTCTCGCGTCCGGTCGCCAGGATCATCGACGACGTCAAGCAGCTCGCCGACAACGGCGTGCGCGAATTCACCCTGATCGGACAGAACGTCAACGCCTATCACGGCGAAGGCCCCGACGGCCGCATTTGGTCGCTCGGCCGATTGCTGCAACGGATCGCCGAGATTCCCGGCGTCAGGCGGCTGCGCTATTCGACCAGCCATCCGCGCGACGTCGACGACGATTTGATCGCGGCACATCGCGATCTGCCCGAATTGATGCCGTTCGTGCACCTGCCGGTGCAGTCGGGATCGGACCGGATCCTTGCCGCCATGAACCGCAAACATACCGCCGATGACTACCGGCGTGTCATCGACCGGTTCCGGGCTGCACGGCAAGACATTGCTTTTTCATCAGATTTTATCGTGGGCTTCCCCGGAGAGAGCGAGGAAGAATTTTCCGCCACTCTCGCGCTTGTCACGCAAATCGGGTACGCTGCGGCGTATTCATTCAAGTATTCGCCACGGCCAGGCACGCCGGCGGCGGAGATGCGGGAGACGGTGTCAGCAGCCGAGATGGACGAGCGCTTGGGGCGGCTTCAGGAATTGATCGACAGCCAGCAATCGGCCTTCAACCGGGCTGCGATTGGCACAACGGTCGATGTGCTGTTCGAGCGCAACGCGCGCAATCCGGGCCAGATCGTCGGCCGCACCGCCTATCTGCAGCCCGCCCATGTGATGGCTTCGCCCGACATCATCGGCCAGGTCCGCTCCGTGCGGATCGACAGCCTCGAGCGCTACAGCCTGATCGGCGAGCTTGCGACGCAATCCGCACCCGGCATCATTTCGCAGACCATTGGAGCCTGAAATCCTTGCCAAAAAGCGCATCGGATTCGTCTTCGCTCGCTCCCAGCCGCAAACCTGACCGCGACATGCAAATGCCACCTGAGACTCAGGTCGTCATCGATTTCGACGACAACCGCGCCGCATCCGCGCTGGTCGGCCCTTACGGCCAGAATCTGGCGCTGATCGAGCGGCGGCTCGGTGTCGTGGTCGATTCCCGCGGCAATCATCTCACCATCGCGGGCTCCCGCGACGGCTGCGATGCGGCGCGGCGCGTGCTCGAGACGCTCTATGCGCAGGCCGTCGAGGGGCACGACCTCGATCAGGGCGAAGTCGAAGGCGCGATCCGCGCCGTGATCGCCCAAGGCTCGCTGTTCGAGTTCGACAACAAGACCGCAAAGCCGACGTTCGAGACCATCAATCTGCGCAAGCGTCCGGTGCGCGCCCGCACCGCGGCACAGGATTCCTACATCCGCGCGCTGAAGCGGCACGAGCTGGTGTTCGGCATCGGCCCGGCCGGCACCGGCAAGACCTGGCTCGCAGTCGCCCACGCGGCGCAGCTGTTCGAGCGCAAGGAGGTTGATCGCATCATCCTGACGCGGCCTGCGGTCGAAGCTGGCGAGCGGCTCGGCTTCCTGCCCGGCGACCTCAAGGAGAAGGTCGATCCGTATCTGCGCCCGATCTACGATGCGCTGTACGACCTGATGGATGCCCGCGTCGTCGAGCGCGCGCTGCAAGGCAACGAGATCGAGATCGCGCCGCTCGCCTTCATGCGTGGCCGCACCCTGACCAATGCCGCCATCATCCTCGACGAGGCGCAGAACACCACCACGATGCAGATGAAGATGTTCCTGACGCGTCTCGGCGAAAACAGCCGGATGATCGTCACCGGCGACCCGTCGCAGATCGACCTGCCGAACGGGCAGACCTCAGGGCTCGCGGAAGCCGTGAAGCTGCTCGACGGCGTCGAAGGCATCGCGCAGGTGCATTTCAAGGCCGAGGACGTCATCCGCCATGAATTGGTGGCGCGCATCGTGGCCGCCTATGAGGGATTGCCGCAAAAGCCGGCAAACGCCAGATCTTGAGACCAATAGCTTCGGCCGCGAGCCCGGGCGATGCGGGTTCCGGCCATAACGCAGATTTTGAAACGAAGGTGTCTGCTTTTCCTGCAACCGAGGTTCTCGTCACCGCCGAATGCTGGCAGGCCGAGCCCAATGCCGACGCGGTGATTCACCGCGCCATCGAGGCTGCCGCCGAAATCGCCGACGCCGATGTCGCCGACGCCGAGCTTGCGGTGATGCTGACCGACGACGTCGGCATCCGCACGCTGAACGCCAACTGGCGCAGCATCGACAAGCCGACCAACGTGCTGTCGTTTCCGGCATTGCAGCCGGAAGGCTCCGGCGGAGCAGACGATGCTCCGCGCATGCTCGGCGATATCGCGATCGCCTATGAGACGACGCGGCGGGAAGCCGATGAGGAACAGAAGCCGTTCGACCATCATTTGAGTCATCTGGCGGTGCATGGCTTCCTCCATTTGATCGGTTACGACCACGAGAACGACGACGATGCCGAGGACATGGAGGCGCTCGAGCGCGAGATCCTCTCCACCCTCGGCATTCCCGACCCCTATGCGGATCGGATCGCCTGACATGCCGGATTCCGAACCGACCCACGACAATCCGCGCAACGTGAGCAACCTGCCCGCGGTGGTGCATGACGGCGAGGTGCAGCGCCCCGCGGCCGAGGGCTGGCTGGTGCGCGCGATCCGCACGCTGTTCGGCTGGAAGGCCGGATCGGTGCGCGACGATCTGCAGGTGGTGCTCGATGCCTCGACGCCCGACGATGTCGGCTTCTCGGCAATCGAGCGCACCATGCTGCGCAACATCCTGTCGCTGAACGAGCGGCGGATCGCCGACGTCATGGTGCACCGCGCCGACATCGTCGCGGTCAAGCGCGACATTCCGCTCGGCGAGTTGATGAGCCTGTTCGAGAGCGCGGCGCATTCGCGGCTCGTCGTCTACAACGAAACCCTCGACGACCCCGAGGGCATGGTGCACATCCGCGACCTGCTCGCCTTCATGACCGCGAAGGCGCGCGTCACGGAGGCGACCAAGACCAAGCGCAAGAAGCCGTTCCCGGCCGGGCTCGATTTGCGCAGCGTCGACCTCGCGCTGCCGCTGGCGGACGCGAATATCATCCGCAAGCTGCTCTACATCCCGCCGTCGATGCGCGCGATCGACCTCTTGGCGCAGATGCAGGCCTCGCGCATCCATCTTGCGCTGGTGGTCGACGAATATGGCGGCACCGACGGGCTGGTGTCGATCGAGGACATCGTCGAGCAGATCGTCGGCGAGATCGACGACGAGCACGATTCCGACGAGCCGCCGTCGATCGTGCGCCAGCCGGACAACTCCTTCATCGCCGACGCCCGCGCCAGCCTCGATGACGTCCGTTCGGTGATCGGCGAGGACTTCGTCACCGGCGAGGCCGGCGAGGAGGTCGAGACGCTGGGCGGCTATCTCGTGTCGTTCGTCGGCCGGCTGCCGGTGCGCGGCGAGGTGATCTCGGGGCCTGGCCATTACGAGGTCGAGGTGCTCGACGCCGATCCGCGGCGGGTCAAGCGCGTGCGCATCACGACGCGTAAGGAGCGGCCGACGCCGCGGAAGGAACGCGAGCGGCGGCGTGAGCAGACACCGGACTCCGGAAATCCGCAGGCGAATGACAACATGCCGCCGCCCGGCGAGGGAGCCGGTCCGCAGTGAGGCTCTCCGACAAGCTCCGATCGATCGGCCTTGCCGTGATCCTGACCTGGGGATGGAAGCGCGCCGTGCTCGCGCTCGCAGCCGGTGCATTGTCCTCGCTGGCGATGGCACCGTTCAACGCCTGGCCGGTGCTGTTTCTGACATTTTCGATTGCAGTCTGGCTGATTGACGGCAGCGCCGCCGGACGCTGGCGCGGCGTGCCAGCTGCGGCACTGTCGGGCTTCTGGTTCGGCCTCGGCTATTTCGTGCCGGGACTGTACTGGATTGGCATCGCCTTCTTTGTCGATGCTGACACTTTCGCCTGGCTGACGCCGTTCGCAGTGCTCGGCCTGCCGGCCTATCTCGCGCTGTTCACCGCCTTCGGCTTCGCGCTGGCACGGCTGATCTGGCCGCGCGACGCCTCGCGCGTGCTGGCGCTGGCGGTCAGCCTGACGATCTCGGAGTGGCTGCGCGGCCATCTCCTCAGCGGCTTTCCGTGGAATGCGTTCGGCTATGCGCTGACCGAACCACTGGCGCTCGCCCAGACCGCATCGCTGATCGGGCTGTGGGGCATGACGTTCCTGGCCGTCGCGATCTTCGCAAGCCCGGCCGTGCTGATCGACGGCGCCTCACGCGGCCGCAAGCCGTGGCGCGCGCCGGTGGCGGCAGGGCTGGTGCTGGCGGCGATGCTGGCGTTCGGCACCGTTCGGCTGTCCCAGACGCCGACCGCAATGGTCGCCGGCGTCAAGCTCCGCATCATGCAGCCCGATCTGCAGCAGGACGCCAAGTTCAACTACTCCGCCAAGGCGGCGGTGATGCAGAAATATCTCACTCTGTCGGATCGTGCGTCCGGGCCGCACTCCACCGGCGTGAGCGACTCCACCATCCTGATCTGGCCGGAATCCGCGTTTCCGTTCTTCCTGACCAAGGAAGCCGACGCGATGGCGCAGATCGCCGACCTGCTGCCGAAGGGAACCGTGCTGATCACCGGCTCGGTGCGCGCGCCCGATCTGCCGCCCAATGTCCGCATCACGCGCGCCTATAATTCCATCTACGTCATCGACCACGATGGCAGCGTGCTCGCGGTCTACGACAAGCTGCACCTTGTGCCATTCGGCGAATATCTGCCGTTCCAGGACTGGATGGAGAAGATCGGCTTCGTGCAGCTCACCAAGGTGCAGGGCGGCTACATTCCCGGCACGATCCGCCGCACGCTCGATATTCCGAATGCGCCGCGCGCGCTGCCTCTGATCTGCTACGAGGCGATCTTCCCCGGCAATGTCGTGAGCCGCGACGATCGTCCCGGCTGGATCGTCAACGTCACCAATGACGGCTGGTTCGGAGTCTCGACCGGCCCCTATCAACACCTGCAACAGGCCCGGCTGCGCTCGATCGAGGAGGGCCTGCCGCTGGTGCGTGCCGCGAATACGGGCATCTCGGCCGTCATCGACCCGCTCGGCCGAATCGTCTCGCAACTCGGGCTCGGCATCGAAGGCGTGCTCGACGCCGGCCTGCCGGCGGCGATCGCGCCGACGATCTATGCGCGTGCCGGGAACATCCCCGCCGCTGTAATTGTGTTAGTTGCCCTCGCAATCGTATTGCGCAGACGTTTTGTCAGGCGAAAGGCCTGATCGCTGCATATCGCCGGTTGTTGCGAACCCGAAATAACGTCGAAATTTACCTCAGTGTGATTCCACCAGTTGACAGATCGACCGTGCACTTCGCATTGTACGGGTCCACGCGAAATCACAAGCCAAGTCAGCCCCTTTGCGCAAATTGTCCGCATTTCGTCCCGATCCTCCTTGCAGGATTTGACGGCACCGGCGCCTGAGGCATACTCCCCTTCCAACTTGCCTCAGCCACGGGCGCGCAATCCCTTAGGAGAGTTGGAGATGTCCACCAAAGCGCCCAATCCTGTTGACAAATATGTCGGCAGCCGCGTCCGTATGCGACGCATCATGCTCGGCATGAGCCAGGAAAAACTGGGCGAGGCGTTAGGCCTGACGTTCCAGCAGGTGCAGAAATACGAGAAGGGCACCAATCGCGTCGGCGCCAGCCGGCTGCAGCAGATCTCCGAGATCCTGCAGGTGCCGGTCTCCTTCCTGTTCGACGGCGGCCCGAGCGGCGTCAAGACCGCCGACGGCTTCAGCGAGGGATCCTCGCCGACCTATGTCGCCGATTTTCTGGCAACCGCCGAAGGCCTGGCCCTGACCCGCGCCTTCACACGGATTGCGGACGCCAAGCTCCGCCGCAGCATCGTCGAGCTGGTCGAGCAGATCGCGGCGCGCGAGGCGGCCGAACAGGTCTGATTCGGCCATATCCGTTTGAGCGATCGTCAAATCTGGAATATGTCATTCCGGCGTACGTTAAGGCGCGATGCGTTCAGACTGAACGTCATCGCGCTTTAGCTCGTTGTTTGAGCATGATCTTTTCGGAAAGCCGCATCACACTTTCCCGGATCATGCCCTGGCGCGTGCGCGCAATGACAAAGCAAATCCACAGGCGACGATAACAGCATGTCCAGCAACCCGTTCGAAACCACTGTGATCCTCGACGGCATCCGCCGCTGGGTCGAGATCGAGTCTCCGACGGAGCGGCCGGATCAGGTCAACAGACTGGTTGATCTCGTGGCCGCGGGCTACCGCGACCTGCCAGCCACGGTCGAGCGCATCGCAGGACGCGATGGCTGCGGCGATCACCTGGTCGCGCGCTCGTCCTGGGGGCAGGACGCACCGGGCATTCTGGTGTTGAGCCATCTCGACACAGTTCATCCGATGGGATTCATCGAACGGTTACCATTCCAGATCGAAGGCGACAGCGCGTTCGGTCCCGGCATCTACGACATGAAGGGCGGCGCCTACCTCGCCTATCACGCATTCCGGCAGATCTGCGCCGAAGATGCGCGTCCACCGCTCGGCATCACCCAGCTCTACGTATCGGACGAGGAAATCGGCAGCCCGACCTCGCGGGCGCTGATCGAGGCCGAAGGCCGCAAGGCCAAATACGTGCTGGTGACCGAACCGGCGCGTGATGGCGGCAAGATCGTCACTGGGCGCAAGGGCGTCGCGCGCTTCGACGTCAACATCAAGGGCGCGCCGGCGCATGCCGGCACACGCCCCGAGGACGGCCGCAGCGCGATCCGGGAACTCGGCCATGTGATTTTGGCGCTGGAGGGGATGAGCGATCTCAAGCGCGGCGTCACCGTCAATGTCGGCGTGGTCCGCGGCGGTACCAAGCCGAACGTGATCGCCGAAGAGGCCTATGCGGAGGTCGATCTTCGCGTGCCGACCATGGCGGACGCCGACGAGCTGGTACCGAGAATCCTCAGGATCACCTCGCGCACCGAGGGTGTCACCGTGAAGGTGACCGGCGAGCTGAACCGTCCGCCCTACGAGAAGAGCAACGCCGGAGCCGCGCTGTACGAACATGCCAGGGAGCTTGCCGCCGAACTCGGCTTCGAGCTGATCGATGTCTTCACCGGCGGCGGCTCCGACGGCAATTTCACCGCGCCGCACACCGCGACTCTCGACGGCCTCGGCGTCGACGGCAAGGGCGCGCATACCCATTACGAGCAGCTCTACGTCTCGTCGATCGAGCCGCGCGCGCGGCTGCTCCACCGCCTCTATCAGACGCTGCGATGACACCAGCTCCGAACGACAGCGGCGATCGCGATTCCCGGGACGACGGCGCGATGGCCCATTCGCGCGGCTCGTTCTTCGGGCGACGCAAGGGCCACAAGCTGCGTCCACACCAGGCCGACCTGATCGACACGCTGCTGCCGCATCTTTCGGTCGATATCTCGGCACCCGCACCCGAAGCGCTGACCGAATTGTTCGATGACGGCATCGAGAATGTCAGGCTCGAGATCGGCTTCGGCGGGGGCGAGCATTTGATCGCGGAAGCGCAGGCATTTCCTGCGACCGGCTTCATCGGCTGCGAGCCCTATGTCAACGGGATGGCCAAGATCCTGACCCAGATCGAGGCGCAGAACATCGGCAACATCCGCCTGTTCGCCGGCGACGCCGCCGAGCTGCTGGCCTGGGCGCCGCCGCGCTCGCTCGCGCGCATCGACCTGATCCATCCCGACCCGTGGCCGAAGCGGCGGCACTGGAAGCGGCGCTTCGTGCAGGATGCGACGGTTGCGGCGATGACGCGGTTGCTGCCGCCGGGCGGCGAATTCCGCTTCGTCAGCGATATCGACGACTACTGCGCCTGGACGCTGGCACATCTGATGCGCTCGCCCGACTTCGCCTGGCTCGCCGAGCGCGCGATCGACTGGCTCGAGCCGTGGCCGAACTACACGATGACGCGCTACGGGGCCAAGGCCGAGCGCGAGGGCCGCAAGGCGGCGTATCTGAGGTTTCGGCGATTGGGCTAGTCGTCATTCCGGGGCGTGCGAAGCACGAGCCCCGGAATCCATTGCGCCAGATGCGCAAGCGGAGAAATGGTTCTCAGATGCGCAATTGCGCATCGTAGCTCGGTGCGCGAGCCCCGGAATGACGATCAGCTATCCCTGCCCTGCAAGCCGCGCCTTCCTGACGTCGGTCGCCTCCCACACCATGCGCTTGCCGCGCTCGCGACCGAGCAGCTCGATCGGATCGTGATTGTCGATGTGGCCGAACTGGCCCTTGTAGACGCTGTAACCGCACAATTCCTGCAAGCGGCGTGGAAAGCGCGCCGCGGTCTCGCGCGGAATCCCGAGCTGGAGATTCTCCTGCTGGCGCATCCAGCCCCAGCAATAGGCGCAGGAGAACGCAAAGCGCCTGCCGTCGCTGGTGTTGGCGCCGCCGCCATGCCACAGCGCGCTGTCGAACAGCATCACGCTGCCGGCCGGCATCGTCGCGGTGACCGCGTCGTAATCCTTGCCGTATTCCGGCGACGAATCGAATGTGTGGCTGCGCGGAATGATCCGCGTCGCGCCGTTGTCGTCGCGGAAATCGGACAGCGCCCAGATCGCATTGATCGTGATCGGAATGTGCGGCCGCGGCAACGGAATCAGTTGGGTGTCTTCGTGGATCGGCTGCGCGACCTCGCCGGGGCCGAGCACCAGCGAGCAGAACGACGACAGCAGGCATTCCCTGTCCAGCACGCGTTCGACCACCGGCAGCACGTTTTCATGCAGCGGCACCTCCCAGAACAGATCGTCATAGGTCAGGAGGTTGTTGATACGCAGCGTCTTGAAACCTTCGAACGACGTCCGGGCCAGGCCGAGATTGTGCTCGTTCTCGATCCTCAACACCGCCGCCTTCAGCCCCTCGACCAGATCCGGCGAGGCGGCGCGCTCGATCACGGTGTATCCGTCGTCGCGGATCCGCTCGGCGTGCGATTGGATGTCGGCGTCCGTCAGCATGGCGATCTCCCCGTTGGCGCCGTGTCGCGCCTTGCGGAAAGCATAGCGGGCCGCTTCAGGTTTTGGGAAGCAATTTTCGGCGCTGCTGCTCAGCCTCGTCATTGCGAGCGAAGCGAAGCAATCCATTCTTCCGCTTGTTGCGACATGGATTGCTTCGTCGCTTCGCTCCTCGCAATGACGGGGAGAGAGTTAGCCCGACCCTCGGGCTATCGCGACTTCCAGAAATCCACGACGCGCTGCGCGGTCGATGGCATCAGGCGAACGAAATTCACCCGCGCCCCTTCGATATCGGCCGGTGACGGCACGCGGTTGGACCCGAGCCGCATCAGGATCAGGGCGCGCACCGTCGGCCATTCGAAGCCGATCGTCTTGCCGGCGATCAGGATCGGATCGTAGCGATCGCCGGAGATCAGGCGATCGAGCGTGACGATCTTCACGTTGGTCATCGCGGCAAGCGCGGCCACGCATTCCTCGTATTTGAAGGCCTTTGCGAAGCCTGTCACCGCCGCCTCGTTCAATTCGCCGGCGCGATGCAGCGCCATGATCGTGCGCTGCGCGGCCGCGAAATCGCGGCCCTCGACTTGCGCGACGACGCCTTCGATCTCGCTCATCGCCAGCTTGATCTCGGCCTGCCGTTCCGGCTTGGCGACGACATGCAGACGGCGGCGGATCACATCGATCGAACCGGCCAGCAGGTTCTTCAAATGCGCCGGAGGAAGATCATCACGGCGGCCGATCCGCAACGTCAGCACGCCGTCCTGGCCGGCGCGGCGCACCAGCGTCGCGAAGGACGCGTCCGAGAACGCGGCGCCTGCATTGCCGGCCGCGCATCGGATCACGTCGCGATCGCCACGGCGAACGATGACGTCGGTCAGCGCGGTCGAGAGCTTCGACCGCTCGGCCATTGCAAGCAGATGGCCCTGGCCCTTGGCATTGGCGATCTCGACCAACACCTTCTCGTCGATCACCGGTGATCGGCGCAGCACCGGCCCCGCGATCGCGACCTCGTCCTCGCGGGCGAGTTGTCCGACCAGCTGCCGGGGCGCGTTGGCGAGCGGCGCGAGCCGTTCGGCGAGATCGATCCGCGCAGCAAGCTCGGCATGCGGCACCAGGCTGGTCAGCACCCCGTCGAACAGGTCGATATGGTCGGGGCGAAAGCTCCCGGCGCCCTGCAGGAACAGCTCGCCGAGCCGGCGCGCGGCCTCTGCGCGGCGCTTGGGGTCGCCACGGCGAACGATATCGTCGAGTTCCGGGATCAGCGCTGGGGCTGTCGTCATGAGCCTTGTCCAACCGGCGACTTCTGCCGATTTTCGGCAATCTATGGTCCCGTTCGTAAACGGAGGGTTAGATCAAACCTGGACCCGGAGGGCCGCTAAATCGCCTTCCGCCTGATACGGAGGCCTTGCCGGACCCCGGCAAAAGAGCTATATCCACCGCAACTTATGGTATCTCATACGATCGCGTAGGAGAGTGGGCCCCCCGGGACCCGCTCTTTTTTATTACCCGACGGGACCCAGCGAGGCCGGATCCAGTTTGGGTAGCGTTAGCGGCCCCTTAAGGCCACCTGAACAACACAACAGACCTCAGCAGCCTTTAAAACCTTAGACAGCCTTTGACACTGGATATGACCGATCCGACCGCCACGTCCGTGGACACCGAACTGCTCGCCGAGCCGCGGCTCGTCGTCGAGCCCGGGGTCGCGGCCCGCGTCGCCGCGGTCGCCGTCCCGGTGCTGCAGGGCATGGGCTACCGCCTGGTGCGCATCAAGGTCTCGGGCGATGCCGGTTGCACCGTGCAGATCATGGCGGAACGGCCCGACGGCTCGATGCAGCTCGAGGATTGCGAGGCGATCTCGCGTGCGTTGTCGCCGGTGCTCGATGTCGCCGACCCGATCGAGCGCGCCTACCGGCTGGAGATTTCATCGCCCGGCATCGATCGCCCGCTGGTGCGCCGTTCCGATTTCGAGCGCTACACCGGGCATCTCGTGAAGGTCGAGATGGCGGTGCCGCATCAGGGCCGCAAGCGGTTCCGCGGCCTGCTCGCCGGTGTCGAGGGCGATGTGGTGCGCATCAAGCGCGACGATCCGCGTCCCACTGAGGACGCCGAGGTCCTGCTGGTGATGGAGGACATCTCGGACGCGCGGCTGGTGCTGACCGACGAGCTGATCGAGGAATCGATGCGCCGCGGCAAGGCCGCCGAGCGCGATTTGCGCCGCGAGCTCGGCCTCGCGCCGCCGCAGCCGGCCCACGCCAGGAAGAGCGATCCCGCGAAGAGCCAAAAGCCGAAGCCCAAATCCGATCACAAGCCTGGTCAAAAGCCCGGCAACAAGCCGGCCCCGACCAACACCAAAAAGCACCGCCTGGCCGCCGAGCGCGCGCGCCGTGGCGAGACCGATCCATTCGAAGGAGACTAAGCCATGGCAGTCAGCGCCAACAAACTCGAACTGCTGCAGATCGCAGACGCAGTTGCGCGCGAAAAGTCGATCGACCGCTCCATCGTGATCGCGGCGATGGAAGACGCCATCGCCAAGGCCGCCCGCGCCCGTTACGGCAGCGAGACCGACGTCCATGCCGAGATCGATGCCAAGAAGGGCGAGCTCCGGCTGACCCGCCACATGCTGGTGGTCGATGTCGTCGAAAACTCGTCGAACCAGATTTCGCTGCACGATGCACAGCGCGCCAATCCGGGCGCCCAGGTCGGCGACACCATCGCCGACACGCTGCCGCCGCTGGAGTATGGCCGCATCGCCGCACAGTCGGCCAAGCAGGTGATCGTGCAGAAGGTGCGCGAGGCCGAGCGCGACCGGCAGTACCAGGAATTCAAGGACCGCATCGGCGATATCGTCAACGGCATCGTCAAGCGTGTCGAATATGGCAGTGTGATCGTCGATCTCGGCCGTGGCGAAGCGATCGTGCGCCGCGACGAGATGCTGCCGCGCGAAGTGTTCCGCAACGGCGACCGCGTCCGCGCCTATATCTTCGACGTCCGCCGCGAGACCCGCGGTCCGCAGATTTTCCTGTCGCGCACCCATCCGCAGTTCATGGCGAAGCTGTTCGCGCAGGAAGTGCCGGAGATCTACGACGGCATCGTCGAGATCAAGGCGGTCGCCCGCGACCCCGGTTCGCGCGCCAAGATCGGCGTGATCTCGCGCGATTCCTCGGTCGACCCGGTCGGCGCCTGCGTCGGCATGCGCGGCTCCCGCGTGCAGGCCGTGGTCAACGAGCTGCAGGGCGAGAAGATCGACATCATTCCGTGGTCGCCGGATATCGCGACCTTCGTCGTCAACGCGCTGGCGCCGGCTGAAGTCGCCAAGGTCGTGATCGACGAGGACCGCGAGCGCATCGAGGTCGTGGTTCCCGACACCAACAACCAGCTGTCGCTGGCGATCGGCCGCCGCGGCCAGAACGTTCGCCTCGCCTCGCAGCTGACCGGCTGGGACATCGACATCCTGACCGAGCAGGAAGAGTCTGAGCGCCGCCAGGCCGACTTCGAGAACTCGACCCGCGTGTTCATGGAAGCGCTCAACGTCGACGAGGTGGTCGGCCAGCTGCTCGCCTCCGAAGGCTTCACCTCGGTCGAGGAACTCGCACTGGTCGACGTCAAGGAACTCGCCGGCATCGAAGGTTTCGACGAGGAGACCGCCACCGAACTGCAGACCCGCGCCCGCGAATATCTGGAACAGCTCGAGGCCGAGCTGGAGGCCAAGCGCAAGGAACTCGGCGTCGAGGACGCCATGAAGGACGTACCCGGCATCACTGGCAAGATGCTGGTGAAGCTCGGCGAGAACGACGTGAAGACCGTCGAAGATCTCGCCGGCTGCGCCACCGACGATCTGGTCGGCTGGACCGAGCGCAAGGAAGGCGGCGAGCCGACCAAGCACGCCGGGTTCCTCGACGGCATCGAGGTCTCGCGCGACGAGGCCGAGGCCATGATCATGCAGGCCCGTCTGAAGGCCGGCTGGATCACCGAGGCCGACCTCGCCAAGCCTGCTGAGGAGGCCGAGGCCGCCGAAGCAGAAACGGCGTCGTAAGGAGATGCCCCAAGGATGCTCGCTCAGGCTGACCCCGATCTCGACGATGGACCGCGGACGCAGAAGTCCGCGACCACGCGGATGTGCGCGGTCAGCCGCGAGGTGCGTCCGCTCGACGAGCTGATCCGGTTCGTCGTCGCGCCCACGGGCGAGGTGATCCCGGACCTCAAGCGCAAGCTTCCGGGCCGCGGAATGTGGATTTCCGCATCGCGGCGCAGTGTTGCGGAAGCGGTCCGCCGTCACCAATTTAGCAAGGGATTCAAGCGCGATGTCCGTGTCGCGCCGACCCTTCCCGCCGACACCGACACCCTCCTGGTGCGCAGCCTCACGGAGGCTCTGGCGATGGCCGCCAAGGCCGGTCAGGTCGTCTCGGGCTTCGGCAAGGTCGAGGATGCGCTCAACCGGAACGAAACTGCAGCCCTGATCCACGCTTTAGACGGCGCCGCGGACGGAATCCGCAAATTGGACGCGATCATGCGGCAAAGGGGCGAAAAACGTGGTGAATCGCTGGTAATCCCGGTCGTCAATGTTTTGACGTCGGAAGAATTGGATTTGGCACTTGGGCGGTCAAATGTGATACATGCTGCGCTGCTCGCGGGCCCGGCGAGCAAGACGTTCCTGTCGCGCTGCCAGATGCTGGTCCGATACCGGATGGCCGACGACGACAAGACCGCCGAAGCGGCCAGAAATTCCAGAGCCTGATCCAGGAAGGCGGACGCCGTCTTTCCGACCGGATCATGCTCAGCAAACGAAGACACGTTGAAGGATTTGTGCGGCGAACGCACAGCGAAACGAGATTAGGACTGCTGAATGGTTGATACCAAGACTCCTGGCGACAAGACCCTGAGTGTTCCGAGCAAGACGTTGTCGCTGAAGCCGCGCGTCGAGACGGGCACCGTGCGCCAGAGCTTCAGCCACGGCCGGACCAAGCAGGTCGTGGTCGAGAAGCGTGGCAAGCGCCGCGTCGGCGGCGATGGCCCCGGCGAGGCGCATGTGCCGGAACCCGCGGTTGCAAAGCCCGCGGCGCCGCCGCCTGCCGCCAAGCCGCCGATGGGCCGCCCTTCCGGGCCACCTTCCGGGCAGCAGCAGCGTAACACCCGCTCCGGCGTGGTGCTGCCGACCTTGACGGAAGACGAGCGTTCCGCGCGTGCCAGCGCCCTGGCCGATGCGCGGCAGCGCGACATCGAGGAGCGCCGCCAGGCCGAAGAGGAAGCCAAGCGCCGCGCCATCCGCGAAGCCGCCGAGAAGGCCGACCGCGAGGCCGCCGAGACCCGCCGCAAGGCGGAAGAGGAGCGCCACGCCACGAGGAAGAGGCCAAGCGCAAGGCCGAAGTCGAGGCCAAG
>NZ_JACMYK010000035.1 GCF_020889785.1 Bradyrhizobium acaciae | reverse complement strand
GCGGCTACATCTCGCCCTACTTCGTCACCAACGCCGACAAGATGCGCGTTGAGATGGACGACGCCTACATCCTCATCAACGAGAAGAAGCTCTCCTCGCTGAACGAGCTGCTGCCGCTGCTCGAGGCCGTGGTGCAGACCGGCAAGCCGCTGGTCATCGTCGCTGAAGACGTCGAAGGCGAAGCCCTCGCCACCCTCGTCGTCAACCGCCTGCGTGGCGGCCTGAAGGTCGCGGCCGTCAAGGCTCCGGGCTTCGGCGATCGCCGCAAGGCCATGCTGCAGGACATCGCGATCCTGACCGGCGGCCAGGCCATCTCGGAAGACCTCGGCATCAAGCTCGAGAACGTCACGCTGCAGATGCTCGGTCGCGCCAAGAAGGTGATGATCGACAAGGAAAACACCACGATCGTCAACGGCGCCGGCAAGAAGGCCGACATCGACGCGCGCGTTGCCCAGATCAAGGCGCAGATCGAGGAAACCACCTCGGACTACGACCGTGAGAAGCTGCAGGAGCGTCTCGCCAAGCTCGCTGGCGGCGTCGCGGTGATCCGCGTCGGCGGCGCGACCGAAGTCGAGGTGAAGGAGCGCAAGGATCGCGTTGATGACGCGATGCATGCGACCCGTGCGGCCGTCGAGGAAGGCATCGTCCCGGGCGGCGGCGTCGCCCTGCTCCGTGCTTCCGAGCAGCTCAAGGGCCTGCGCACCAAGAACGACGACCAGAAGACCGGCGTCGAGATCGTGCGCAAGGCGCTGTCGGCTCCGGCTCGCCAGATCGCGATCAACGCCGGTGAAGACGGCTCCGTCATCGTCGGCAAGATCCTCGAGAACAAAACCTACAATTACGGCTTCGACTCCCAGACCGGCGACTACGCCGACCTGGTCAAGAAGGGCATCATCGACCCGACCAAGGTGGTCCGTACCGCGATCCAGAACGCAGCCTCGGTTGCCGCGCTGCTGATCACCACGGAAGCCATGGTTGCCGAGCTGCCGAAGAAGAACGCCGGCGGCCCCGCAATGCCTCCGGGCGGCGGCATGGGCGGCATGGACTTCTAAGTCCAGCCACTTTAGGCAAGCCACGAAATGCAAAGCCCCGGCAGCGATGCCGGGGTTTTTGTTTGCGGCATCCGGCCGAACACTTGTTGCGGCGCGCTCGCTCGATGTCGGCGTTCTGAGCGACCTCGCGCCGGAGAAGGCACGCTGCGGCTTACGGCAGCATTCACTTATGCACAGCACTCCCCATAAACACATGTTAGTTCGGGTTGACATTCTCAAAAAAATTATCGCCGAGAGTCGCAAACCGAACCGACAGTCTCGGCCTCGTCCCGCACAGTAAGCTTGGGACAGGTTCGAAGTTCACTCAAAAATCTGAATCGAGCACGGAGCGTCAGCTCCCGTGACGCGGGCAAGCGTTGCGGAGAATGCTTGCGCTTGAGAGGGAGGCTGTGCGGTGAGCGAAAGCCAAATGAAAGTCACCGTGAAGGGCACGCGTCTCTTCGAGATGCCGCTGTCGAGCCACCTGTTCGACCAGGCGATCGCGACGAAAGCCCGCGAACCCGCCAGGAAACGATTTGCCGAGGTGCTTCGCCAAGCCGCCTGAAGAAGCGGCGTTCAACTCACATCGAGGATTCGTTTGAGGAGGGATCTGGCCGGTTGGAAAAGCCCAGTGACGAGCATGCAGCCCCCACTGCCCAATGCTCTGTCAACCGCCGCAGGTGCGCGATGCCCCCAACTACCCCGCACCGAGCTGAGGCCAATCCAACCGGCCGGAGCTTTTCTGCAAGAGCAAAAAAATATGGGAGGGAGGCTCACATGGGCATGGTCATGGTCAAATGTCCGCAGACCGGGCACGCGATTTCCACCGGGATCAAAACCGATCGCGAGAGCTTTCGACGCAGTACGGTGTTCTTCTCGCGCACCCCTTGCCCATTTTGCCGCGCCGATCATGCCTGGTTTGCGGGGGACGCCTGGGTCGACGAGCCGAGCATCCGCGTGCGGCGACGCCGCAGCGCCGGTTCACCGGCCTGATACCGGCCACCACTCTCGATGATCGCGATGGAGGGACACCATGGCGCATGCGCAGAACTCAACGGAAACGTCTGCCTGGCTGCTGCAGGCCAAGGACTTTCTCCATGAAGCACGACGGCTGAAGCCGGGCCCAAAGCGCAATGAATTGCGCGAGACGGCGCAGGTGCTGCGCGAGATTGCGAAGCTCGAGGCGGCAGCCTCCTCCGCGCGGAAGCGCGATCGTCGGCGAGCAAGCTGACCGCGCCGGGAACGCGCTCACACGGTGTCGTCCGCCTCGATTTCCGAGATGCGGGGATCGTCGCCCGGAGCCATTCCCCGAGCTCGAGCCTTGTCACCCGAGAATATCTCCTCGGCCTCAAGACGCATGACGCGATGGCATTCGCACGCCGCCGCTACCAGCCGCGCCCGGTCGATCTCGATCCGGCCTCGTTGCTCGGACCTGATCGCACCGCGCTTGCGCAGATTGCCCATCAGCAACGTCACCGTTGTTCGCCGCACGCCCAGGATTTGCGACAGTGCGTGCTGGGTCAACGGGAGGACGTCGCTGTCGACGCGCTCGCGAAGCTGGAGCAGCCAGCGCGCCATCCGCGCCTCGACCGGGTGGAGTGCATTGCAGGCCGAGCCAAGCTGAAACTGGATCAGCATCGCTCTGACGTGCTTTTGGATCGCCTGCCGGATCCCGGGACTGCGGCCGAAAGCGGCATGAAAGCGCGACGCGGGAACTCGCGAGGCCGTACCAGCAGCACGGACGACTGCGGTGATGCCTGACGGTGACGCTCCGAGCACCGAAAGGCTGCCCACGGCCCCTTCGTTTCCGACCACACCGGTCGCGACCGTGTGCCCATCCGCCATGTCGATCATCAACAAGATCGCCCCGCTGTGGGGAAAGAAGACGTAGTCGATCTCGTCGCCGGCGCGCGCCAGGATCTCATCCTGTTCGAGCGCGACAATCTCCAGCTCGGGCCTCAGGAGGTCCAAATCCGCAGGCGACAATGTTGCGAGAAGACGATTACGACTTCCGCCGGAAATGCTCACCTGCGGGAACTCGTGATGTAGGGTCGCACAGCAAACTCACTCAAACACAGGCCACAACAAATTCCAAACACTTGACCGCGCGGTGGAATTCCCTGCGACACGATCCGAAATAGTTAGATGCAAATGCGCCGCCGGACGCAACAGCAAAATGCGCATGGTCGCACCGTAAAACTTCGGGAACCCGAGAGTTCCAGTTTTCGAACCCCGCAAGCGCCGCGCCCGACGCGTCTGACCGCTCCAATGCGTCGCCGGTCAAGACACGCGCGAGCGGTGGTCAGGTCGCCAACGCGCTTGTTTGAGCAGCTCCTGTGCGTCGCCGATTTCGGCAAGATCGAGCGCCGCATCGAAGCTGGCGAGCACCGGTGACAACAATTGAGACATCTCGTCTGCCCGGCCGCTGCGGCTGCAAAGCCGCGCGAGTCCCAACGTGCTGCGCAGTTCGAAAGTCCTCGTCTGCTGCCTTCGCGCAATATCAATGGCGCGGTGGAAGGCCTCCTCGGCGCCGGGAATGTCGGGGGTGTCGCGACGCGACCGCAGCTCGCCCAGCACGCGGTATAGCTCGGCGTCCAGCCAGTGCTGCCCGGATTGCTCCGTCGCGTCGATCAGCTCGTTGACGATGTCGAGTCCCGCCTCGACATGCCCGGCCTCCGCGTTCGCCACCGCGATCTGCAAGCCCCAGAAGGGATCACAGAGGTAGCAGTCGTTCTCGTGAAGCAACGTCCAGCCGCGCTGCATCTCCGCGAGACCCGCCGCCAAGTCGCCGGCGCGCCACTTCGCCAAACCATTGAGATAGGTGCCGGCGGCGACATACAGCGGCATGGTGTGATCCTGAGCCAGTCCCAACGCGAGGATCGTCTCGGTCTGCCGCAACCGGCTGCCGCACAGCCCGTCGAAAACAGCCTTGTGAACCAGCGCATTGGCTCGCGCGAGCGCGCGCTGTTCACCGGAAACGCTCACCGCTTCGCCCGCGAGCTGTCGGGCTCGATCGATCTCGCCACGCGGCCAGAGCACGAGCGCCAGAAATCGCATGATGACGAACGGCAGGTCGAGCGTCGATGCCTTCAAGGTTGCCGGATTGGACTCCGTCGTATAGGCCGCGAACGCCTGCTCCAGATGGACGCCCGCGTCTAGATACTCGCCCGCGAACCACGAGGTCACCCCGCTGGTCCAGTGCGCGACGATCGTCGCCACCGGCGAATCCGGATGCCGTTCCGCCGCACCCATGATGGCCTCCGCCAACTCGCGCATCGGCGCGAGCTCGCCGTGGGTCAAGCAGGCGTTGAAGAGGCCCGACTGGATCGGCGCCATCTCGATCGGATCATCGATGTCAGAGGCGAACTGCCGGGCGCGCGTCCAGGCGGCCACCGTCTCGGGGGCGCTGTGCCCCAGACTGCCGCGCAGTGCGCGGCCATAGGCGATTTGCAAATGGAGCCGACCGATCATCCGGCCCGGCTCATCGGGAAGTTCGTCGGCGATGGCGACCGCCTTGCCGAGATGTGCGATCGCCTCGCAATAGGCCGAACGCTTCAGCGCCTGCTGACCGGCTTTGCGCCACCAAGCCAGTGCAGTCTGGCCGAGCCCTGCCTCGGTGAAATGATACGCAACGACTTCCGGCTCGATCTCCGCGATCTCGGCAAACCTGGCGCGCAGCACATCGCCGATCTGCTTGTGGAGCAGTTGCCGGCGGCTCTTGAGCAGGCTCTCGTAAGCCGCTTCCTGGACCAATGCATGCCTGAAGCTGTAGCTTGCATCCGGCGGCGTGCCCCGGCGCAACAGCAACTCCGCCTCTTCGAGCTGGGCGAGCGCGGCCGCAAGCGTCAGATCATCGCGCCCGGCCACACTGCGGAGCAGTGTATACGAGAATTCACGGCCGATCGCCGCGCCAATCTGCGCCACCTCCTTGACCGGCGCCAGGCGGTCGAGCCGGGCCATCAGCGAGTCCTGCAGTGTCGCCGGGATCGCGAGCGGTGGCAGCGGATTGTCGAGGCGGTAGCGCCCGGCATTCTCGACGAGCAGCCCCGACTCCATGACCATCTTGGTCAGTTCCTCGACGAACAATGGGACACCATCCGTCCGCTCGACGATCTGTGTCATCATCTCGCCCGGCAGCGACCGGCCGACAGTCACCTGCTCGATAAGCGCGCGGGTGTCCTGTCGGTCGAGCCGATCCAGCCGCAGCAGGCTCACATTGGCCAAGCCCGCCCAGGGCGGTTCGAACTCGGGCCTGAACGTCATCAGCATGAGGATCGGAAGCCCCCTGATCCGGTCGACCGCAAGGTCCAACAGTTCGAGCGACGTGGCGTCTACCCAGTGGATGTCTTCGCAGACGACAAGCACCGGCTGCTGCCGGGCGAGGCCCTCGAGTTGGTCGAGCAGCGCTGCAAATGTCTGCCGCCGCTGTTGCGTCGGACTGAGGCCGAGCGGCGGATAGCGGTCGCCTGTCGGGATCGACAGCAGCGCCGCGATCAGCGGAGTGACGGTGGGCAATTGCTGCGTCCCGAGCGCCAGCATGCCTTCGAGCTTGTCCAGCTTCCGCTCCGGCAGATCATCCGGCCTGATGCCGGCGGCACGCTCGAGCTGTGCGACGAAGGGGTGCAGCGCGCTGTTGGTGTGATAGGGCGAGCACTGATACCGCACACGGCGGTGTGTCGCCGGTGCGAGGCTGTCGGAGAGCATTGCCACGATCCGCGATTTGCCGATCCCGGCTTCGCCCGATATCAGCAACGCCTGGCCCCGGCCCTGCCACGCCAGTTGCTGGCGCGACAGTGCAAATTCGATCTCCGCCTTGCGGCCGACGAAGCCGATCGAACGCGCGGTCCGCACTGCCTCGAAACGGCTCTCCGATGCCGGCTCGCCTTCGACTGCCCACACCGCGATCGGTTCGGAGATGCCCTTGACTTCGCGGCGACCGAGGTTGCGAAGCGTGAAGAGATTGCCGAGCAATCGGCGGGTCGAAGCGGCGACGACGACCACACCCGGCTCCGCCAGGCCCTGCAACCGCGCAGCGACATTCGGCGCATCGCCGACCAGCGCCTGCTGCTCCGACGCGTCGCCGGAGACGAGGTCGCCGACCACGACAAGCCCGCTCGCAATCGCGATCCGCACCGCGACGCCCTCGTCAGCGCGGGTCTCCAGCTTGCCGATCGCGGCGATGACGTCGAGGCCGGCGCGCACTGCGCGCTCCGCATCGTCTTCGTGCGCTCGGGGGGAGCCGAAATATGCGAGGATCCCATCGCCGATAAATCTGGCAACGACGCCGTCATATGTTGCGATCACCCGCGCACAGGCCGCGCGATAGGCACGAATCACCTCCCACATGTCCTCAGGATCGAGGCGCGCCGACAAGGCGGTCGAGCCGACCAGGTCGCAGAACATCACGGTGAGATGGCGTCGCTCGGCATCGTGCGATGAAACCGGCGCGGCGATCAGTTCGGCTTGATTTAAATCGGCGATCGCGCGCAGCATCTTGCGGCGATGGCCGAGCAGGACTCCAAGCCTGTCGAAGTCTTCATCCGTCAATTCGGGAAGAACACTTACGTCGATGCCGTTCTCGGCAAAACGCAGCGCGTATTGCCCAAGCCCCAGCTTCCCGAGCCATTCCGCAATCTGCTGCATTGGCTTCACCGACGGGTTGACGGCTGGCCGAATGGACCACGGCGAACAGACGTTAGCGCAATCTGTCTGTGCTGGCACCTTCTGTCTTTAGGCAGTCAGTCCGGAGCAGCAAATTGTGCCACGGCGGTGTTCCGTTACAGCCCTGTGCACGCGAACATTCGTACGCGTGCCCGCAGGCTCACTCCGTCCGCGCCGCAACCGGCCCCTTGTCGGTCCAGTCCGGCGGCACGCCCGCGCTGTCTCCGACCATGCCGATGAGGCCCGGCGCGCGCCCGAATGCTTCGCATGCCCGATATTTCGGCGCGCCGCCGAGCAGGAAGCCCAGCCGCTGCATCGAGGGCATCGATGGCACCCCGCCGAACGGCGTCACGCCGGTGACCAGCATCTGGCTGAAATCGCCGCCGAACGATGCCGCGAGGCCGTACGCATCGCCCTCCTCCGACATCCGCCCGGTATCGAAAGCATTGGCAGCGCGGCCCCAGACCATCGCCGCCTTTTGCTGCCCGGCAGAATCGCGCGCCTCGGCTTCAAGCGACAGGCTGCCGAGCCCGACCGGAATGCGCGGAACGGGTACGGGCACGCCGGGCAACAGAATCGTCTTCGCGACCGATACGCCCTTGGAGACGCCGACAGCGGTGGGATCAGTCGGCACCACATGCGTGATGACGGCCTGCACGGTCAGATCGGCCGGCTCCGACGCAACCACGTAGAAGCGCTCGCTGAGGCCCGCGCACAACGCACGGTCGGCGGCGTTGGTGACGAGCCTGCGTTGCGCGGGCGTGAACGGCGCCGGCGTTTTCTCGGAGAACACGGTGGGAATGATCCTGACCGTCTTCGCCGCCAGCACCTCTTCCTTGCTCACGCGCAGCTGTGAACGGGTCAGCATTCCGTCCGACTGCACCATGTTGTCGTAGGAGCGGAGCGAGCCGGCCTGATCCAGCGTCGCGGTCGCGCAGCCCGAGACCAGCAGACCGAGCAGGTTCGCCGCGGCCCAGCCACGGAGCTGCGCCCCCCGCCCGCTCACGAATCCGTTTGCCGCCGGAATCCGCTTGATCCGGCATACGCGCGAGCAGGTTGTCATTGGGGCACCACTGAATTACACTTAGTGTAATTATTACACTAGGTGTAGTTATCGTGTTGGGCGGTTTTATGGCGTGACCGCCGGCGCGCGACCGAAAGACGCATGTCTCGTCGCGCTGCTCTGCGCGTTAACGCCGACGGCCGCGCGCCTCCGAGGCCACGAAGTGCTTTTGCCCTGATTGCCTGTTCATGAGAGAAGCGGCCGATGCCCGACACATTGACGAAGTCCCGGACGCCTGCAGGCGAAGGCCTGCGCGAGCGCAATCGTCGCCAGACGCTGCAACGCATCACCGATGTCGGCATGGAGCTGTTTTTGGCCAATGGATACGAGGCCACGACGCTGGACGAGATCGCGGCGGCGGCCGGCATCTCGCGCAGGACCTTCTTCTACTATTTCAGGAGCAAGGACGAGATCCTGCTCGCACATATCTCAGGCTATGACGACGCGCTCAGGGCGTCGATCCGCGATCACGCCTCGGCCGGCGCACCGATCGACGTCGTCCGCGAGGCGCTGCTGGAAATGTCCGCCCACTTCCAGACGTCGCGAACCATGGCGATATCGCGCCTGATCCGTGAGAGCGAAGTGCTGAGCTCGCGCCGACCCAGGAACGATCTGCACCGCGAACGGATCGTCTACGAGGCACTCTGCGAACTATGGCCGGGCAAGGACCGCCGCGACCGCCTCCGTCTCGTCGCGATGGCCTCGAGCGGCGCACTGCGCATCGCCGTCGACGCCTGGCTCGAGCAAGGCGGCAAGCGCCAACTCACCAAATTCGTCCAGGACGCCTTCACCAATCTGAAGGCCGCGATCTGAGCTCCTCCTCCCCCTGTCATTCCGGGGGCGCGCGAGCCCGGAATGACGAAGGATAGATTTGCGAAACGCGCCGATCAACATCACTCCAAAACTCGAAGGGCCGCCCGTGGGCGGCCCTTCTGTCTTATGCGCTCTCGGGCGCCTTGAGGCGGACCAGCTTGGTCAGCAGCGCATCGAGGCCCTGGCCCTCGCCCGCGTGCAGGTCGATGCGGCCGACCTTCTCGACCAGACGCTCGAGCGACTCCAGCTCCTTGAGCCGGAGCAGCAGAGGGTTCTCCTCCATCAGCTTGGCGGTGTTCAGGAGCGAACGCGTCGCCGCGGTCTCCTCCTGCCGGCGGATCAGGTTGGCCTTCGCCACCCGCTCCGCCTCCACCACCTTGTTGACCAGCTCGCGGATCTCGCCGGGCAGGATCACGTCCTTCACGCCGAGTTCGGTGACTTCGACACCACCATCCGCGACACGCGCGCGGACGTAGTCGCGAAGCTCCTCGTCGAGCGCCGTCTTCGCAGACAGCACTTCGTCCAGCGTGCGACCGGCCACCGCCTCGCGGATCGCGAACTGCACCAGGCGATACAGCCACGCATCCACGTCGGGCACCGTTGCCACGACCCGCTCGGGATCGACGATCCGGCGGAATGCGGTCAGCGTCACGCGCAGCGCGATGCGATCCTTGGTCAGCATCTCCTGCGCCGTGATCTCGATCGCCTGGGGACGCAGGTCGAGGCGCTTGACCTCGATCTTGCGGCCCGCAATCCAGAACGCGTGCCGGCCGGGCGCGAGCCGCTCGACCAGCTTGCCCTCGACCGTGAGCAGACCGGCCTCGTGGTTCTCGACCACCGCCTCGGTGATGACGCCGGCCCGGTTGGGCTGGATCATCGCGAGGTGGCGTGCGGTGACGCGGGGATCGCTCGTCACATCGATGCGCTCGACCTCGACCGACGTCGCGACCTTCCAGTACACGCGCGTCTGCCAGGGCGTCATCAGCTGAACGGGACGGCCGTCGAGGCTGACGATCGCGATCTCGTTTGCCTTGGTCTCGATCGCCTCGAACAGCTCATCGGCCAGATCGGGACGCGCGGCCTTGATCACCGCGTAGCGATCCGCGGGAAATTCGGTCCGCACGACGCTGAACAGCTCGGCCTTCAGCTCATGCAGGGGATCGAACAGGCGGTGACGTCCGGGCGCGAGCACCTGCTCGAGCCGGCCGTCGCGCGTCAGCAACGCGCGCTCGCCATCCTTCACCGTCAACTTGGTCGTCAAGATATGCCAGGTCATTGGCACGCCTCCATCGTTGCTTCAGGCCCATGGGCCTGAAAGCTGGTTTCATCTTGCAAAGGACGTGAGGACGCGAACGCGGCTTCCTGTCAGCCAAGCGGGCCGTGGCTTCAGCTTGCGTGACGACGGGCGCACGCGCACGTTCGCGCGACAAAAGTCGCGCGGCCGTGCGGAGCCACCCGGCATCAGCGCAAGCGGTATCCACCGCGGCGCAAAGCCGGTCTCACAGTGTCGATGTTCGGACGAAGAGCCTTGCGGCAGAACGGCCGGACTGCGACTGAAGCGCGCGTCCGGTCCCTTCAGAGGTATCAGCTTTTCAGGCTGAACGGAGCGCTTGGAGCGGGAGTTGAACCCGCGACACGATGATTCTGAGTCACCTGCTCTACCTAACTGAGCTATCCTTTGTGAGAAGATCGGATTCGAACCGGTACCTTCGGGGTTTCAGCCCCGACGCTCGCCCATGAGCTTCATTCTCGTGATCTTCATTTCAGCGGAACACGACACCGCAGAGCGGCACGCGCCAGTCGGGATCTCAGCGAGCCCGAACCCATGGCCGAAGCGAAGGAGCGGGCTAATAGACGAAGCACGCCCGGGTTGCAAGAGGGTCGCGTGTGATTTTTTCATGACGGGGCGGCGCTGAGGCAACCACAAACTCACCTCGTCATTCCGGGGCGTGCGAAGCACGAACCCGGAATCCATCAGGCCGCACAACGTGCGGAGGATTCCGGGCTCGGCGCTGCGCGCCGCCCTCAGGTGCGCAATTGCGCACCGGGAAATGACAGGAGGTAAGCCCATCTCCCTCACCCGCTGCGCGCGACGTCCTGGAAGCAGACACGCAGCCAGTCGATGGTGGCGCGCGTTGCCGCGTCGCGCTTGAGATGGTTCTGCACCAGGAGCCAGACGTCGCGCCGCTTCGGCAACGGCGTGGCGCGCAGACGGCGGTCGGTCAGCAGTTCGACGCAACTGTGCTCCGGCAGCACGCCGACTGCATGATGCGACTGGATCAGCTTGTGGATGATGCGGACATTGTCGGTGACGCAGCGCGCGCGAAGTCGCTTCCCGCGCAGGAACTGCATTTCCGGAATTGCGCCGAGCTCGTCGGGATACGCGCATGTCACAGGCTCTCCCGCCGCCGTCGCCGCCGGCTCGAAGAAATACAGCCTGACTTCGGCGAGCTTCGAGATCGCGAAGTCGCCCTTGTCGGGCTTGCGCAGCCGGATCGCAAGATCGGCTTCCCAGCGCGAGAATTTCACATTGTCGCTTGACGTCAGGAATTGCACCGTCAGGCCCGGATGGGCGCGCAGGAACGCGCTGGTGCGCGGCGCCAGCACTTCCTCCGCGATCGCATTGGTGGAGGCGATCCGCAGCCGGCCGACCGGGCCGGGCAGGCTTTCACCGATCCGGCCGATCTCCCCGGCATGCGCCGCCATCGCCTGGATGTGCGCGAGCACCACGTCGCACTGCCGGGTCGGCCTGCGGACGCCGTCGGCCGCTTCGAACAGCCGCAGGCCGAGCGCGCGCTCAATCCGCGCCAGCCTGCGGCCGACGGTGGTCTCGTCGATCCGCAGCCGCGCGCTGGCGCCGGCATAGGTGCCCTCGTCCCTGACGGCCGCGATGATGCGAAGGTCGTCCCAGTTCATGGCGTCAGGCTACATCGCATCCGGCCTGCCTGCAATAGCGCAGCCACCGCTGCAATATCCCTGCATAACGGCAGGCCCGTCCGCGGCTATATTTTCGAAAGACACATCCGCCGGAGATCTCACGACCATGACCGTCGCCAAAACGTTGATGCAGCTTGCCGGTATCGACCTCACCCCGCCCCGCCTCGGCGATGCCTGCCTCGTGCTGATCGATATCCAGAACGAATATCTCGCCGGTCCCCTCGCTTTGCCCGACGCCGGCCCGGCTATCGCGCGGGCCACCGCACTGCTCGGTCGCGCGCGGGAAAGCGGCGCCAAAATCATCCACATCGCGCACAAGGGATCGCCGGGAAGCCTGTTCGATCGTGCCGCGGAGCGTGGTGCGATCGTCGCGCCGCTGGCACCGCGGCCGGGTGAGATCGTGATCGAGAAGCAATTGCCGAACGCATTCGCCGGCACCGATCTCAATGCGCAGCTTGCCGCGACCGGCCGCAGGGAGCTGGTGCTCGCCGGCTTCATGACGCATATGTGCGTGAGCTCGACCGCCCGCGCCGCGCTCGATCTCGGCTACCGCACCACCATCGATGCCGACAGCTGCGCCACCCGCGACCTGCCCGACGGCACCGGCGGCACGATTGCCGCAAAACTCATTCACGACGTCGCGCTCGCCGAACTGTCGGACCGCTTCGCGATCATCGCCCGCGGCAACGCCCTCGCTTGAGTGACATCGCCATGCTCCAGCTTTATTTCTCGCCGATGGCCTGCTCACTGGCCAGCCGCATGGCACTGATGGAAGCCGGGATCGAGGCGCGCTATCACCTCGTCCATCTCTGGACCAAGAAGGTGCTGGAGGACGATGGCGACTTCCGCGCGGTCGCACCGAAGGGCGCGGTACCGGTGCTGGTGCTCGAGAACGGCGAACACCTGACGGAGAGCGCGGCGGTCCTGCAATACATCGCGGACCTCAAGCCCGAACTCGGCCTCGCGCCGCAACCGGGCCATCCGGATCGCTACCGCCTGCAGGAGTGGCTGAGCTTCATCGGCACCGAGATCCACAAGGGCTTTCTGTTCCCGACCTTCTGGTACAAGGACGACGCATCGCTCGCCAAACCGCGTGCCAGGATCGGCCAGATCCTGTCGGTGCCGTCAGCGCATCTCACGCACCGCGAATTTCTGGTCGGGGACCGCTTCACGGTCGCGGACGCGCACCTCGCCTGGGCCCTGCTGCTGCTCCGCGCCGCCGGTGTCGACGTCGCGGAATGGCCGCCACTGGCAGCCTATCTCTCACGCATTCAGGGACGGCCGCAGGTCAAGGCCGCGATCGGCACCGAGATGCAGCTGTGGAAGAGCATCGCGGCGTGATCGCCCCGGGCCCCCGCGCAACGTTACTGGAATGCGACCTCGGCAAAGCTGCGCAGCTTGCGCGAATGGAGGCGTTCGGATTCCTGCTGCTTGAGCCGCTCCAGCGCCTTCTGCCCGATCTGAAGATGCTGGCCGACGCGCTGGCGATAGAACTCGCTCGCCATGCCCGCCAGCTTGATCTCGCCATGCAGCGGCTTGTCCGAAACACACAGCAGCGTGCCGTAGGGCACGCGGAAGCGATAGCCGTTGGCGGCGATCGCGGCCGATTCCATGTCGAGCGCGACGGCGCGCGACTGCGACATCCGCCGGATCACCTGCGGTCCGCTGATCTCCCAATTGCGGTTGTCGACGCTCGCAACAGTGCCGGTGCGCATCAGCCGCTTGAGCTCGAAGCCGGTGAACCCGGTGACTTCACCGACCGCTTCCTCGAGCGCGACCTGCATTTCCGCAAGTGCGGGGATCGGCACCCATAGCGGCAGCTCGTGGTCGAGCACGTGATCCTCGCGGACATAGCCGTGGGCGAGCACGTAATCGCCGAGCCGCTGCGTATTGCGCAAGCCGGCGCAATGCCCGATCATCAGCCAGGCATGCGGCCGCAGCACCGCGACGTGATCGGTGATGTTGCGCGCATTGGACGGACCGATTCCGATATTGATCAGGGTGATGCCGCGATAACCGGGTTCGACGAGATGAAACGCCGGCATCTGCGGGATGCGCTCCGATGCGGCCCCGGTCGTGCCGCCGCCTGCCAGCGCGTTACGCGTGATTACGTTACCGGGTGCGACGAACGACTCGAGGCCTTCCTCACCCGAGGCGAGGCGCTGCAGGCTCGATTGCGCGAAGGCATCGACATAGAACTGGTAGTTGGTGAAGATCACGAAGTTCTGGAAGTGCTCGGGATCGGTGCCGGTGTAGTGATAGAGCCGGCGCAGCGAGTAATCGACCCGCGCGGCGCGGAACAGGGAAAGCGGCTCGGGAGTGCCCGGCGTCAGCTCGAACGTTCCGTCGGCGATCGCATCGTCCATTGCGGCGAGATCGGGCGTATCGAAGATGTCGCGCAGCGACCGCGTGAACGCCGAGCTGTCCGCGATGGTCAGCGCCGCCTCGATATTGATGTCCCGCCGGTAGGCGAAATGGATCGGGATCGGCTCGCTGGACTCGCCGATCTCGACCGCCACGCCATGGTTCTTGATCAGGAGCCCGATCTGCTCGGTGAGATAGGTCCGGAAAATATCCGGCCGGGTGACGCTGGTCTCGTGGATCCCAGGTCCCGCAACGAAGCCGTAGGCAAGCCGCGAATCCAGCCTCGCATGCGACGAGGTCGTGATGCGGACGAACGGATAATGCGCGCGCACCCGCGTCGTGATCGCAGCACCGTTGACATAGGCCTCGAAGCGATTGCGCAGGAAGCCGGTGTTGCGCTCGTAGATCTCTTCGAGACGAGCAACGGCGGCAGCGGCGTCGACAAACGCTTCGGTCGTGATCGGCGGCGGGGTCTCGATGGGGGGCGTCGGAGACATGTTCGCTTTGCACCGGAACCGTTGTCGAGCTTGGACTCGCCCTGGATCAGCGCAGTATAGCGACAATGGCACCTAGTTCTAGACGTCAGGCCGCAGCCGCGGGATGCCTGCGAGCTGACCGCTCCGCCTTACTGAACCCGCGCAAGCACCGCGAGGCGGCGAATGCCCTTGTTACGGTAGGCGTCGAGGAACGCGTAGTAATCCTTGAACGAGACGCAGCCGTTGGAGTCGCCGTTCGGGCCGAGCATGAAGGTATGCGCGAGCAGACCGTCGCGGTTGAAGATCTTGCCTTCGCCGCCGATCGGATTGAGCCGCAGCGCCGGCACACCGTGGAACAGCGCTTCGCGCGGCTTGAGCTCGTAGATGTGCGGCGGTGTCACGCCGACCATCTTCATGTGCGAGGACCTGGGATCGTCCAGCCTCGAGCCGAGGCCCGAATGCGCTTCGAGGCGCGTGCCGTCGGGCAGATACACGGTCTTGGCGGAGATGTCGTACACCGCGGTCTGGCGGTCATAGGGCGGCGAGCCGCCGAGCATCGGGTTCTGGTCCAGCGTCGAGGGGATGCTGCCGGTCACATTGGCGTCGGCCGAAGCGAACGAGAGCAGCCCGCCGCCCGACTCGCGCTTGCCCCACAGCTTCTCGACCATGGTCGCTCGCTCGCTCGACGCGATCGACATCACCGCGGCCTTGGCGCGCGCAGCCATGTCGCGGACGCCGCTGGATTTCGCAGCTTGCTTGGCTTCGGCGGGCTTCGGCTCGGAAGCCTTCTCGGCCCCCTTGGGCTGCACATTGGCAGCGGGATCGTTGAGCGCCACCTTCAAATTGGCGGCGGCTTGCTTCCTGGCGGTCTCCACCGACTTCGGCGCCGGCAGCGGCTTCGATGTTTCGGCGAGCTCCGCGCTGGCGACCGCCCTCGCCGCTTCAGCGGCCTTGGGCGCGGCGGCCTGCTTGATCGGATCGATCTGCGATGCGGCGTCGGCCACGACGCTGGAGGCCACGCCCTCGGGCGAGGCAGCCGCAAACCGATCGTTAAACATAAGCGAAGGTGCCTGCGCTTCCGACTTCGCCACCTCGGTCTTGGCCACCTCGGTCCTGGCCACCTCGGTCTTGGCAACCTCGGTCTTGGCGGGAGCCACCGGCGCCGGCGTCAGCGACGCGAACACCTCGTTGAACGCGGGTGTCGGCCGTGCGGCGGCGGCCACGGGCCGCTTCACCACCGGCGCATCAAACGACGCATTGCCCACTGACGGATAGACGCCCGCCGCAAAGATGTTGGCGTAGACGGTCCAGGCACAGCCAAGCACCAGCCCCGCCACCGCGGCACTGCCGAGGAAATGCTGTGGGAGAATTTTTCGGGAGGTTTTCTTGCGGCTCGGTGCCCCAAGAACATACGCACTTGTACTCGTACCCATACGCCCGGCGCTCAAAACAGGTCCACCTTTGTCCCTCACTCGACGCGTGGTCGAACGGTGTTCGGCTCAACGTCGCGCGGGGGCACAGACGGCCATTAAGGCGACTTTTAGTTAAATGCGACTTAACCGGATGCGATCCCCTGCAACGCGGGAAGTGCCTGTGGCATAGGGCTTTTTTAAGATGGCATTGGACCGCCAAAACGGCCTTTCTGTCCCACGATGGGACATTCCGGCGCGCGGTTCCGCCGCCGCATATCGGGATAAATCCTAGGGAGAATTTCCTTGCCGATCGCCCCGTAATCGCGCGGGGACCGGGCAAGAATCATCTCCTCAATAGCTCAGCTTCGGATACCAGTCGGCGCCGCGTCCCTCGCGCGTGGTGTCGAGCAAGGTCCAGAGCGGATCCATGTCCGGCGCGCCGCGCGGGTCCTGGCCGGGGTCCATGGTGCCCGCGCCCATCTCGCCGGCCCAGAATGACGGATCGTGCCGTCGTGGCGCGTGAAGACATTGTAGCCGGGCACGTCGCTGTCATCCTTGCTGACATAGTCGCGCGTGTAATCGCCCGACGCATCCGAATAGACCTTGTGACGCGACCAGCCGCGCGCCCGCTTCGCCTCGATCAGCCGTGCGATCGGCGAACGCGCGACGAACACGAACGACACGCGCTGCTCGATATCGGGCAGCTTCTGCTCCCATGTGCTCATGAACGATGTGCACATCGGGCACGGCTTCTCGCGCTGCGGGCCGAACATGTAGCTGTAGACGATGAGCGTCTGCTTGTTGCCGAACAGATCGGCGAGCGACGCCGCGCCGGACTCACCGGTGAACGCATAGGCCTTGGTCACCTCGCCGCCCGGCGGCAATGCGCGCCGCAGCTCGGCGACGCGCTCGATGTGACGACGCAACTCGATCTCCTCGACGAGCAGCTGCTGGCGCGCCCGACGATACTCGGCGCTTTCATTGGGAAAGCGCCTGACATTGGTCTCGGCGAGCTCGGCGGCGGGCTTGAGGACGGAACTGGTCATGGTTGGAACCTCGCGTGGTTGACGGGCTCCCTGGAAGACGAGCCGGACCCGGACGATCCGACATTCAACGGCGGTAATTTTACTGCAGTTCCGGCGGCGGCGAGCGGTCGAAGACCTCGCCCTTGGCGCCTTCAAGCAGATCGAGCGCGTAGGTCTCGATCACCAACGGCCCGCGCATGCGCTTGGTCTCGGCCACCGTTTCGACGTGGGCGAAATTGTCGCGCACCGAGACCGGGATCGCCTGGTCGACCTCATGCACATACAGCAGCTTGCCGGACAATTGCGCGGGGCTCGGCTCCGGCATGTTGACCCAGCGAATGCGCTGGCCCTGTTGGGCGACGCAGGTGCCCTTGGGGAGATAGAAGGCAAGCCAGCCGGTGGTGCCGTAGTCCGGCGACAGCACACAGCTCGCGCCGGTCCGCGCGCGCACCGCCTCGATCTCGTCCGCGAGCTCCTGCCAGCCGACACCGACGCTGCGCACGGTGGCGTCGCGGCGGTGACCCGAGAGCATGCCGGTGTTGGCCTGCACGATCAGCAGCGCGAACAGCACGACGCCGACCGGCGCGGCCCAGCGGCGGCAGAAATCGATCGTACGCTGCTGCCGCGGCGCCCATTGCACCTGAATCGCGGCGACCGCTGCCGCTACCGCAAAGGCGGGATAGACCGGCGCAAACCAGTTGGCCTCGACCCGCGCATGCAGCGCATGCCAGCTGAAGTAGACGACGATGGTCCAGAACATCGTGTCGACCAGCACACGGGCCGGCATCGCGCCGGCACGACGCCGGTAGAGCGCGTAAAGGCCCATCACGCCGAGGATGAAGACCAAGGGCGTCGCGAACGCAAACTGCGTCGGGATCAGCTCGGCGATGTAGTTCGGCCGAAAATCCTCGATCCGGGCGCGCCCCATCTGCTTGATGAACGACACCCATTGGTGATCGGCATTCCAGAGGATCACGGGGGCGAACAGGCCGGCCGCAACCATGCCGCCGAGATAGAGCCATGGCGAGAGAAACCAGTGCCGCAGCTTCGGCACGACAGCAAGCCAGATCAGGATCGCGGGACCAAAGAACAGCGCGGTGTATTTCGACAGCAGTGCCAGACCTGCGCTGGCGCCGACCGCAAGCCACCAGGCGCCGCGGCCGCTCTCCAGCACCTTTGCGAGCGCGTACAGCAGGAAGCTCGACGCAACCAGCAGCGGCGCGTCCGGCGTCACGATCAAGGTGCCGACAGCGGCCATCAGCGTGACATTGAGCAGGATCGCGGCACTCGCAGCGATGCGCCGGCCACCGAACAGGATTTCGGCCGCCCGGTAGATCGCCCAGCTCATCGGCAACGCGAGCAGGATCGAGACCAGCCGCACGCCGAACGCCGTGTCGCCCGCGATCATGGTGCCGAGCCGGATCACGACCGCGACCATCGGCGGATGGTCGTAATAGCCGCCGGCGAGCGCCTTCGACCACATCCAGTAATAGGCTTCGTCGAAGGTGAGCGGCGTCCATGCGGCGGCGGCCAGCCGCAAGCCGACCAGCGCGCACACCGCGAGAGCGGTATTCCCCGCCAGCCGCGCCTCGTTCGGGTTCATGCCACCGTCATCGCTTGCGCCAGACGAACAGCCCGGACATCGCGTAGTTCCACACCACGCCCATCAGCGCGCCGGCCGCGCCCGCAAGCCACCAGATCGGCTCCTGGTCGTAGACCGAGAACGCGACGCCGACATTGGCCAGCAGGCCGACGCTGCAGACCAGATAGAACAGCAGCAGGCCGCGCAGGATGCCGAAGCCCTTCAGCCGCTGATCGCGGTAGGTCAGGAAATTGTTGAGGATGAAGTTGCTGGTCATGGCGACAATCGCGCCGGCGGCCTGGGCCTCCGGGAACGGCGCCTTGAACAGTTCAAGCGCGATGAACAGCACCATCAGGTGCACCACCAGGCCGAGCCCGCCGACGGCTGCGAACAGAATGAAGCGCAGCGAGATCAGATCATTCGTCAGCTTCGCCAGCACCAGGCCGAGGAAGTCGAGCGCGACCATCGAGTCGAGCTTGCTCTCGCCATGCTGGCGCGCACCGAAGGTGTAGGGAATTTCGACCGCGCGCAGTTTGCCCTCCGCGGTCGCCACCACATCGAGCAGTATCTTGAAGCCCTGGGTCGAGAGCTGCGGTGCGAGCTGCTCGAAGCGGTCGCGGCGGATCATGAAGAAGCCGCTCATGGGATCGGCGATCTCGACCTTCAGCGCGCGGCGGGCGATCTCGGTCGCGAAGGCGCTGGCGCCGGCGCGCTGCTTGTTGAAGCCTTCGGCCTTGTAACCCTCGATATAGCGGCTGCCGACCACGAGCTCGGCCTCGCCGCTCTGCAGCAGCGCCACCATCTTCGGGAGCTGGGTTTCGTCATGCTGCAGGTCCGCATCGATGACGGCGGCATAGGGCGCGCTCGAGGCCAGGATGCCCTCGATGCAGGCGCCGGACAGGCCGCGCCGGCCGATTCGACGGATGCAGCGCACGCGGGAATCCTTCCGCGCCAGCGCACGCACCACGTCCCAGGTGGCGTCGGGCGAATTGTCATCGACGAAGATGACCTCCCAGGACACGTCCTTCAGGGTCGCATCGAGCCGACGGTACAGTACCGTGACGTTGTCGCGTTCGTTGAAGGTCGGGACGACCACCGAAAGCTGCGGCAAACTTGCTGCCTGCGACGAGGTTTCGGGGCCCGGCTTGATGGCGTCATTCATGAGCGCCAGCGTATAGCCGCAGCCTCCGCCCCTGCCAAGGCAGGCCGGCCCGTACGCTCTCTCAGAAAGCGGGAAAACGGGGCAAAATACCCCTGAAAATGCCAACGACCACGAACAAGGGGGCGCGCGTACATCCGGCGCAGCCGACATTGTCGTGGTCGTCCCAGCGCCGGAGCCCTTAAGCTGCAACGTCGCCGTTAGGGGCTAGATAGGAAGCCCCCATGCGGTCCGCAAGGGGGTGGTCTGCAAGGGGCGCTCTGGAAGGCGTCTGGTGTGAGCGTCTCGGCGCCAGGTCTTGGCGTCAGGTCTTGGCGTCAGCGTCTTGGCGCTAATTGTTCGGGACCTCCCGGATCACCGGGCCGCGCGGCACCGGGGCCGCTGGTGCGGCCTCAGCGGCAGGAGCCGCCTGCGGCTGAGCTGCGGCGGGCTGGGTCGGGTTACGGAGCTGGCTGGGCGACGGCCCATAGATGAACGCCGCCGCCAGCGCGATGGCTGCGACCACTGCGCCCAAGAAGCCTGCCGTCGATTGTGAGCGCATGCCGATCATCCCCTCGCCTGCGCGGATTGATATCAAAAATCGGTCGGCCGCAACAGGATTCGGGAACCTATTTCGCCGCGGCCTTGCGCCTGACGAAGGCGGTCACGATGTCCTTCTGCGCCAGCTCGATCGCGCGGTTGGCGGTGGTCAGGTTGGCATCGGCATCCTGCTTCGGAAACTGCAGCGACAGGAAGTCGATCAGCGACACCCGGAAGTTCTGCCGCTCCGAGGGGCAGACATTGGCGATCAGCGAGGTGAACTCCTGGTCGGACATCGTCTTGTTGCTGTCGCGGGGATATTCGCGGGCGAGACAATTCCAGTAGGCATCGCGACCGGTGATCGCGAGCTTGTGCGCATCGTCGACCTCATCGGCCATCGCGACAGAGGATACGGCAACAGACGATATGGCAGCGGAGGACGTGATCAAGAAGGCGGCCGCAACCAGCATGCGCATTGTTGTTCTCCCGTTTTTCCGCATCCTAGCCAACACCGGCGAGCACGATAAGCATCGCCGCGCAGATCTGGCAAACTGGCCAATCACGATTATTTTGACTAATCTCGATCCCCTCCCTCCTCGCGATGAGTGCAGTCGTGGCCAAAGCTCCCACCAAGGCGACCAAGACAGACGCCAAGACGACAGACACCAAGACGACCAAGACAGACGCAGGCAACATCTACATCGGCATCGGTGGCTGGACCTTCGAGCCGTGGCGCGGGGTGTTCTATCCGGAGAAACTCACGCAGGCGAAGGAGCTGTCCTATGCGGCTTCCAAGCTGACCTCGATCGAGATCAACGGTACCTATTACGGCTCGCAGAAGCCGGAGAGCTTTCGCAAATGGGCCAGCGAAGTGCCCGACGGCTTCATCTTCTCGCTGAAGGGGCCACGCTTCGCCACCAACCGCCGCGTGCTTGCCGAGGCCGGCGATTCGGTGAAGCGGTTCTATGATTCGGGCGTGCTGGAGCTGAGGGACCGGCTCGGGCCGGTGCTCTGGCAGTTTGCACCGACCAAAAAGTTCGACGGCGCCGATTTCGGCAAGTTCCTCGAACTGCTGCCGCGCAAGCTCGACGGCCGCGCGCTGCGCCATGTGGTCGAGGTGCGCCACGACAGCTTTTGCGTGCCCGAGTTCATCGCGCTCATTCGCGAGCACGAGGTGCCGGTGGTGTTCGCCGAGCACGGCAAATATCCGGCGATTGCCGACGTCGCCAGCGACTTCGTCTATGCCCGGCTGCAGAAAGGCAATGACGAATTGAAGACCTGCTATCCGCCGAAGCAGCTCGACGCCTGGGCCAAGCGGTTTCAGGACTGGGCCGGCGGCGGCGAGCCCGACGACCTGCCGAAGGTCGACAAATCAGCGCCGAAGAAAGCGCCGCGCGACGTGTTCGCCTACGTGATCCACGAGGGCAAGATCCGCGCGCCGGCGGGCGCGATGGAACTGATCGAACGGGTGAAGTGAGCGAGAACCGATGGCGAAGGCGCGGAAGCTGTTCACCATCGGCTACGAGCAGACGCCGTCCAAGGCCGTGCTCGACGAGCTCCAGCATGCCGGCGTGAAACTCCTGGTCGACGTCCGCGCGATCGCCTCCTCGCGCCGGCCGGGCTTCTCCAAGACCCAGCTCGCCGCCGGCCTCGACGAGCGCGGCATCGGCTACGTCCATCTACGCGGCCTCGGCACGCCGAAGAGCGGCCGCGAGGCGGCGCGCAGCGGGCAATACGCCCTGCTGCACAAGATCTACTCGGCACATCTCAAGACGGTACAGGCCAGGGAGGAGCTCGACGAGCTGTCGGCGCTGGTGAAGAAGTCCGGCCCGGTCTGCATCCTCTGCTACGAGCGCGACCACGAACACTGCCACCGCCGCTGGATCGCCGAGATCATCGAGGAACGCGACGGCGTCAGGATCGAGAATCTGGCGGCGCCGCACGTTTAGGCGTGTACTCATAAAGGCGTAGACGTCGGCCTTTGACAGCCGCACACGCGACCGCGCGCTCGCTATCGGTTATCAGCGTTCAGTCCTCGGATGAGCTCGGCTTGATGTCGCCAACGACCATGTCGCGAAGGGCCCCTCGCAGCACAGCGACATTTTTCGCCCCGTTCAGCTGCTCGAACTCTCGCTGGGCACGCTGCCAATGCGGAGCGGCCTTGTCGTGAAGACGGCGGCCGGCATCGGTCAGCTCGATCAGGCGGCTTCGCCCATCGGTTGGCGAGGGCCGGATCCGAACGAGGCCGTCGCGTTCCAGGAAGCCCACCATCTTGCCCATGGCGGTCCGCTCGATGTCGAGCTGCTCGGCGAGCGCGTTGACGGCGGCGCTGCCGAGTTCGTTCAGCGCCGCCAGGGTGAGGAACTGCGTGATGCGCAGGCCAACCGGTTCGAGGTGAGCATCATAGAAGCGCGACATCTGCCGGTTGGCCTTCCTCATGGCGGAGCAGTTGCATTGATCGATTCCCAGAGGCCTGTTCACCGGCAACACTCCTTGTCGTTCTCGTTTCCATCGCGGCCCGCGCCGCGAATATAGGCACGGCGCGCGCGCAGCGATATTCTCAAAATCCTTGCGGCGGCGTGATGTAGCCCGGCTCCTCGGCCGCAAGCGTGCTCTTCAGCACCGCCGTACCCTTGTCGGCCATCACCTCGCTCTTGCCGGCGGCGAGCGCGTCGTAGGTCTGGCGCACCACGTCCTCGGGGCTCGCCTTCGGGACGTCAATTCCGTTGGTCAGGTCGGTGTCCACGAACCCGACATGCAGGCCGAGAACCTGAACGCCGCGTTCGCGCAGATGAAAGCGGAGCTGGTTGGTGTAGCTCCAGGCCGCCGCCTTGGACGCGGCATAGGGCGCCAGAATCGGCCGTGGCAGCCACACGATGTCGGAGAGCACGTTGATGATGGCGGCGTTCGGCTTCGTCGACAGGATCGGTTCGAAGGCCTGCGTGACGCGCACGACGCCGTAATAGTTGGTATCGAACATGCGGGCCGATTGCGCCGCGACATCGGCCGACAGAGGCCCGTCGATCAGAGCGGCGATGCCGGCATTGTTGATCAGTATCGTCGTATCGGCCGCCAACGCAGCGGCAGCTGCGATCGATGCCGGGTCGGTGACGTCGATCTTCACGGGGATGACGCCGGGTTCATTGAATCCATCGGTCTTGCGCATGCCCGCATAGACCTTGGCGGCTCCGCGGCGGCGTGCCTCGCGTGCAAAGGCGAGACCCAGGCCGCGATTGGCACCAGTGATGAAGACGGTTGCATTCTTGATATCCATGACATTCTACCTTTCCAGATTTGGATGCCAGTGCGGCTCATTCGCGCTGCCGGCCTGTGTTCAACTCAGAGAAAAAGATCTTGCCGTAGCTGTTGCGAAAGCCGCTCGCGCAGACCGGTGGCAAGTGCGAGCACTGCGCCAAGCGGGCTCATTCGCACGCTGACGCGCGGGACTGATCCGTCCGGGTTATGGTCGACGATGACGGCCGCGCTCAGCTTCTCTCCGCTGTTGAGAACGGCCTCGTATTCAAGAAATAGCCGGGAGCCGACGTTCTGCACAAAGGTGGGCGTTTGTGATGCGTAAAAGGTTCCGACGGCGTCGACGACACGGCGGATGCCATCGCGTCCGGCGACAGGACCGCGCAGCACGGAGCTGACGAGCTCTGCATCGGCGGTCAGGTCGTCCAGGAACGGGTGTCGCTCGGCTTGTGGGTGGGACATTTTCAAACCCGATGTTGGCTTCGATCGTGCTCAGGCGAACACGGCGCGGTTCTGCGCGATGAACTGGCGGACCGTGAGGGGCGCTGTTCCCGTGATCTTCTCGACGGCATCGTTGGTGCCCGAGAAGATGCCCTCGCGATAATTCTGGGCGACTTCAACCAGGTGCTGCACCAGGAACGGAGGAAACTTGTAGAGCTTTTCCATCTTCTCCTTGAACACCGCGATCGACGTCGGCGCGTATTCGATCTTGCTGCCGAGCACCTCGCTCATCTCGGCGGCGATTTCGGTGTGGTTCATCTCCATCGGGCCGTGCAGCGGATAAATCTTGCCTTCGTGACCTCCTGGCTTGGCCAGGAGGTGGGCGATGACACGGCCTTGGTCGTCGCTGGCGATGGGCGCGTGGCGCCCGTTCTCGAACGGAAATTCGATCTTCTTCTTTGCCCAGATCTCCTTGCCGAAATGCGGGTAGACCAGCCAATCGGCGAAGAACGTCGGGCGCAGATGCGTCGTCGCCACGCCCGACCAGTCGAACACGCGCTCCGAAACCCAGTGATCCTGCGCCGCATGGCTTGCCGATTCCCGGCGCGCCGAAATCTGAGACATATTAACGATCGCGGTGACGCCGGCCTCCTTCGCGGCCTGCGCGAAATAGGCGGCCGCTCCGATGATTCCCGGCGCGATCGGATGGAGAAAATATGCGGACTGGATGCCTTCCATGGCCGCGCGAATGGCGTCGATATCAGTAAAATCGCCGAGAGCTATGTCGACCCCACGCTGCCTCAGAGCCGCTGCCCGCTCACCGTCGGAACGCACGTAGGCGCGCACCGTCTTGCCCATCTTGAGCAGTTCGTCGACGGCTGCACCTCCGGTTCGTCCGGTCGCCCCGCTGACCAGAATAGTTGCTTCGCTCATGGCAGCGCTCCTTCGTTGATATGAGAGCATATGCTCTTATAGGAGCGAAAATAGGTGCATATGCTCTTAAGTCAAGCCGTTTGTTTCGGTACCGGGCGTGGGCCGTTCACATCGCCGTGTGGTCGACAGGCGAGCGCCGACGTCAATGATAGCCCTGCCGGGAGAGCTGTCGGACATCGGAGCAATTCGTCGATTGGTTCGCGCGTTCCGAGAAACGCCCGTTCAGGGCCACGACGAGCGCCAAGGCCAAGGAAAAGGTAGGCTCGCCGACACGTCGGCTCATGGCCCTTTTCAGGCCACGTGCAATGCTCGCGCCTTCGCTGTAGGGGGATAACAGACGTCGCGAATTTAACGCCCTAGCTCTCCGCGCCCCGCAGGTTCAGCATTCCCTGCATCATCTGCACGCAGGCGCCGCCGACATGCGCGGATGTGATTGCGCCGCCCTGCTTCTGCACCCGTGTCAGCAACAGGCTCGGCCGGCCCATGTCAAAGCCCTGGCCGACCGTCAGCTTCAGGGTGCCGTCGTGCAGTGGATCGAGCGCGGCAAGCAGCGCGGCTGCGGCGACCGTGGCGCTGCCGGTGGCGGGGTCCTCGATCAGGCCGCTTGATCCCGGAAAGAACATCCGCGCCTGTATGTCGCAAGGCTGCTCCGCGGCGGGGACATCGCGCGTGTAGAAGTATGCAGAGAATGCGCCGTCGCGCGGGAAGAAGCGGCCGAACGCCGCCGCATCGGGTTTTGCCCGCCGCACCGCATCTCGCGATGCAACCTCGAAGACCAGGAACGGCGTTCCCACGCCGACCACCTGCGGGGCTTGACGCTCCGTCCTGACATCGTCTGCCGTGAGCGAGATCAGGCTCGCGACCTCCTCGGCGGAGAATTGCGCCAGCCGAGACAGCGGCTGCGGCGCGGTCAGTTCGGTGGCGACGACCCTGCCGCCGTCTCGCGCGATATCGACCGGCACCAGCCCCGCCTTCTCCTCGAACACCAGACGCGGCTTCGGCTCCTTCGCAAGCTGCGCCAGTACGAAGGCGGTGCCGACATTGGGGTGTCCGGCAAACGGCAGTTCTCTGACCGGCGTGAAGATGCGAACCTGGGCGTCGTTGGCCTTGTCCTGCGGCGGCAGCACGAAGGTCGTCTCGGAATAGTTGAACTCGGTCGCGATCGCTTGCATCTGCGCCGTCGACAGCCCCTCGGCGTCGAGCACCACGGCGAGCGGGTTGCCGCCGAAGGCGCGGTCGGTGAAAACGTCGACAGTGATATAGCGCCGCTGCATCTTGCGTGTCCTTGTGCTCCGGTCATCCGCGACCGATGGCATCATCGTAACACAGCTGCAATGACGCCCATCAGAGCACTCGGTACAATCGCCCGCGAGCTAGAACCGAAACACCTCGCGCGGTGATGCGAGCACACGCGCGCGCTCACCGGCATCGGTGACGAGCTCGTCGAGGAATTGGCGGTTCTTGGCGTAACCCTGCGTCGATTCGAATTGGGTATGCGGCCAGTCGCTGCCCCACAGCAGCCGATCGACGCCATAGGCATTGCGCAGTAACGGATAGGCCTGCTTGGCGAATGCCTCGCCGACGGCGCCGTTGCGATACGGCGCCGAGATCTTGACCCAGACATTTCGCGTCGTGCCAAGCTTGAGGACCGACCGGAATCCGGGATCGTCGATGCCGAGCTTTGGATCGGGCAAGGCGAAATGATCGAGCACGACCTTCACGCCCTGGTCGAGCAATCTTGGCGCGAGCACAGCAAGATCGCTGGCGTTGCGCTGGATCTCGACTTGCCAGTCGAGCGCCCTGATCTGCGCCAGCAGCGCCGTCCACTCACCCGACGTCAGATCGGGCAGCGTCTGGCCGACCAGATTGAGGCGGATACCGGCCACGCCGGCGCGATCGAACGCGCGCAGCTCATCTGCTGTGACGGCGGCATCGACCACGGCGATGCCGCGCAGACGACCATTGGTCGCCTTCAGGCATTCCACCAGATAGGAATTGTCGGTGCCGAGAAAGCTCGGTTGCACGAGGACGCCATTGGTGATGCCGTTCTGATCGAGCTGCTGCAGATAGAGCGCGAGCGGCGCGTCGTAGTCCGGCGCGTAGCGGCGGCCCGGCGCGAGCTTCAGCCCGCGATGGAAAACGTGGGCGTGGGTATCGATCGCCAGTTGCGGCACCTCAGCCCTCACTCTGCTCGCCAATCCGCATGGCGACAACGCGGCGGCTACGCCCGCGGCAAACTGGCGCCGCGTCAACCCTTGTTTCGATGTCATGATCGTTCCTCATCATCACGCGCTTGTGGCGGCGGCCTGCTCGAAAACCTTGCCGCGAGTTTCCGGCAGCATCAGCACCGCGACCAGAACCAGCGAATAGGCAAACGCCGCGTCGATCCCGATCGCCGCACCAAGGCCGATGTGATCGCTGAGGTAGCCGACCAGGAACGGAAATGCCGCGGAGACGATGCGGCCGAAATTGTAGCAAAAGCCGACGCCGGTGCCGCGCACGCCCGCCGGGTAGAGCTCGCTGAACAGCGCCGCCATGCTGGCGGGAATGCCCGCCGAGAAGAAGCCGAGCGGAAAGCCAAGCACCAGCATCTGCGAATTGGAGAGCGGCGCGAAGATGTAGACCAGCACCGTCACGACGCAGGCGGCGGCGAACAGCGTCACGTTCGCCCGCCGTCCGATCCGGTCGCTGATGATCCCTGAGACCACGCAGCCGCAGAAGAAGGCGACGATGATCACGGCGAGATAGGCGCTGGAGCCGAGCACCGAAAGATGCCGCACTTCGCGGAGATAAGTCGGGAGGAATGTCGTCAGCGCCGCGTAGCCGCCATGGGCGCCGATGCCGAACAGGCCGCCGATCAAAGTCGACCGCAGCACGTCGCGGTGAAAGATGCCGGCGAGTGTCGCGAAGAACGGCGGCTCGCCCGCACGCGATGCGGCGCGCGGCGGCTCCTTCAATCCGCGGCGTATGTACAGGATCAAGAGCGCCGGGATCAAACCGACCGCGAACAGGATACGCCAGGCGATCTCGGCCGGCGCATAGGTGAAGACCAACGCCGAGAGCAGCACCGCCGCGCCCCAGCCGACTGCCCAGGCGCTCTGCACCGCGCCGAGCGCCTTGCCGCGATGCTCGGCGCGAATGATCTCGGCCATCAGCACCGCGCCGCAGGCCCATTCGGCGCCGAAGCCGACGCCCTGGATCGCTTTCAGGACCAGGAGCTGGGTGTAGCTCATCGCGAACGCGCAAGCGAAGGTCGCAAGCGCAAAGGTCGCGACCGTGATCTGCAACGCTTTCACTCGCCCGAAGCGATCACCGAGTGCGCCGCCGAGCCAGCCGCCGAACGCACCGAAGAACAGCGTGACCGAACCGAGCAGACCGGCATCGGCCTTGCTGATCCCGAACGCTGCGATCAGCGCCGGAATCGCGAGGCTGAACATCTGGACGTCGAGCGCATCGAGGCCCCAGCCGCCAAAACTTGCCCAGAAGGTGCGCCGTTCGAGCGGCGAGCATTCGCTGTACCAGTTTGCCATCATTCCTCCCTGAAATGTCTTGTGTTGTTTTATTTGATTGCCGCGCTCACCTGATCTCGGCGTGGTAGCGGAAGCGATCCGCCGGCCCGCGTGAGCGGCGCCATTCGATCGGCCGCCGCTCCAGATCGAAGGCAAGGCGCTCGATCATGATCAGCGGCGCGTTGGCTTCCAGCCGCAGCAGGCGCGATTGCATCTCGTTCGCGATCTCGACGGTGAGGATTTCATCGGCGGAGACCACGACCTGGCCGCAGCGATCCTCGTAGAGCGGATACAGCAAGTCGCCGAACTCGGAGGTCGCGAGCGCAAGGATCGCCTCGAAGCGCGACCTCTCGAGCCAGATCTCCTCCGCGAGCAGCGGCACGTCGTCGATCAAACGCAAGCGCGACAGGCTGATGACGGGCTCGCCGACGCCGATACGCAGCGCAGACGCCACCGCTGTTGTCGCCGGCATCGTCTTCCGCCGCAGGATGCGGCTTTGCGGAACGCGGCGCTCGCCGCTCTCGGACTGGAAGCGGAAGAAGCGGAACAGCGAGGAATTGAACCGCGCGCGCCGCACGAAGGTGCCGCGGCCCTGCTGGCGCTCCAGCACGCCGTCGCTGACGAGCTGATCGATCGCCTTGCGCACGGTGCCGATCGCGACGCCGTAATGCGCCCCGAGCTCGGCCTCCGACGGGATCGGATCCCCCGGACGCCATTCATTGCGGTTGATGCGCGCCGCGAGATCGTCGCGGAGACGCTGGTAGCGCGGCAGGCGGTCGTCGAGAGCCGAATTCATATAGTCATCTATATGAGTAGATGACAGCGCGTCAATAGCTACCTAGATACCTTACACCTCATGATGTTACGGCCTATCCCAATTGCCAGACCGGCACCGGGTGCTCGTAACCCCGCACCGGGATCTCGCCGCGCGAAACGGCGTCCTTGCAGTCGTCGCCGAGCGCATCGCGCACGGCAGCCGAGATCAGGAATTGCGAGCCGAGCTCCTTGTTGAGCGCCTCGAGCCGCGCGGCGAAGTTCACGGTGTCGCCGATCACGGTGTATTCCTTGCGCCGCGGCGAGCCGATATTGCCGGCGACGACCTCGCCGACATGGACGCCGATGCCGATGCGCAGCGGCCAGCTCGACGCCGCGTTGGTGCGTTCGTTGGCCGCCAGCATCTCGCGGGCGGCAGCGACCGCCTGATGCGCCGCATCGCCCGCCTCGAACGGCGCGCCGAACAGCGCGAGAAAGCCGTCGCCCAGAAACTTGTTCACGATGCCGCCGTGGCGGTCGAGGATATCGACCAGCACCGCGAAGGCGCCGTCGAGCCGATCCACCACCTCCTGCGGCGAACGCGTGCGCGCGCCGGCGGTGAAGCTGCGGAAATCGACGAACATCACCGCGACGCGACGAATGTCGCTCCCGGTGCTCGCGCCCTCCGTCATCAGGCGTTCGACCACCTGCGGCGAGACGTGCTGGCCGAACAGATTGGTGATGCGATCGCGCGCGGTGGCAGCGGCAATGCTGGCGGCGAACTGCCGTCGCAACTGCAGGCCGACCGCCCCGGCCAGCACGCCGCAGATCAGGATGATCGTGCTGCGCGCGGCGTGATAGTAGATGCCCTGATCGGCCGCGACGCCATCGGCCGCGTGAAAGAACACCGCCATGTAGAACAGCTCGGTCGCCGCGACGAAGCCGGTGAAGGTCGAGAGCCAGAAGTCGAGCCGCAGCGTCGAGAGAATGATGAAGACGAAATAGATCAGCGGCGCCACGAAGCCGAGCGCCTCCTGGCGTCCCATGCTGTCGATATGCAGCGCCAGCACCACGGTCGGTAGCGAGGTCTCGACCAGCACGCCGATGTAGCGCCGGATCACCGGCAGGTCGCGGTCCTTGCGCATGTACCAGGTGATCGCGCCGTGCACCCAGATCTCGAACAGGATCAGCGGACCGGTCACGTAGAATATGTAGACCGGGCTGAGGTTGCCGTGCCAGACCCGGCTGACCGCCTCCGGCGCGAACAGATACACCAGCAGGCTGATGGCGCCGAGCATGACGGCGGTGCCGATCAACACCTTGACGCGCAGCAGCTCGGTGGTCATCACCTCGCGCATCAGCGCATGGTGGAAATCGGCGGACACGGTCGTGTCAGCCGCGGCGTTTTCCTTGTCTGAAAATTCCGTCAATAGCTAACCCCTGTCATTCCAGGGCGCGAAGCGAACCCGGAATCTCGAGATTCTGGGTTCGATGCTTCGCATCGCCCCGGAATGGCGTTCAGTCGTCGCATCGATACTAGCCTCAATCGAGCGTGCGGCGGAAGCGCGTCACGGCGATGGTCATGGCGAACAGCATCAGGGCGACCAGTGCGATGGTGTCGTATCGCAGGTTCGGCATCGCCGCGCCCTTCAGCATGATGGCGCGGACGATGCGAATGAAATGGGTCAGCGGCAGGCCCTCGCCGATATATTGCGCCCAGACCGGCATGCCCGCGAACGGAAACATGAAGCCGGAGAGTAGGATGCTCGGCAGGAAGAACATCATCGAGAGCTGCATGGCCTGCAGCTGGTTCTGCACGATGGTCGAGAACGTATAGCCGATCGACAGGTTGGTGGTGATGAACAGGGTGGTCAGCAGCCCCAGCAATGTGAGGCTGCCGAGCACCGGTACGCCGAACAGCAACACGCCGATCCCGATGATCAGCCCGGCCTGGATGAAGCCGACCATCACATACGGGATGATCTTGCCGAACATCACCTCGACCGGCTTGATCGGCATCGACAGCAGGCTTTCCATGGTGCCGCGCTCGATCTCGCGCGTGACCGACAGCGCGGTGAAGATCAGCATGGTCATGGTGAGAATGGTCCCGACCAGGCCGGGCACGATGTTGAGCCGCGATTCCGCCGCCGGGTTGTAGCGGGCATGGGCGCGGATCTCGAATGGCATCTCCGGGGGAGCACCGATATGCAGGTCGTGCGCCAGCGCCGACTGCACCAGCGTCCCGAGCGTACCGAGCGCGGTCCCCGACGCCACGGGGTCGGTGGCATCGGCCGCAACCAGCAGCGCCGGCTTGTCGCCGCGCCGTACCGCGCGCTCGAAACCGCGCGGGATCTCGACGCCGAACAGCACCTTGCCGGATTGCAGCAGCTCATCGAGCTGCTCGACCGTATGCACCTCGCGCGTGAAGCGGAAATAGGAGGTGTTCTCCATCGCCTTCAGGATCGAGCGCCCGAGGTCGGAATCCTCCTGCAACAGCACGGCGGTCGGAAGATGACGCGGCGTGGTGTTGATGGCGAAGCCGAACAACAGGAGCTGCATCACCGGGATGATGATAATCATGGCGAAGGAGACGCGGTCGCGGCGAAGCTGGATGAATTCCTTGACCAGCATCGCATAGCTGCGCCGCCAGAAGCCGAACGCCGGCTCCCTCTCCTCACCGTTCTGGATCGTTTCCGTTGCGCTCATCGGAAGTCATCCCTGGAAATTATCTCTGGAGCGCCCCATCAGATCGATGAAGACGTCTTCGAGCGACGGCTCGCCCGCCTGCCAGTGCCACTTCGAATCACCGCGGTAGGGCGCAATCGCGGTCTCCAGCGCCGCCTTGTCGCGGCCGGAGACGTGCAGGCTGGTGCCGAACGGCGCCACCATGTCGACGCCCGGCTTGCCGTTGAGCTCGGCCATCAGCCCGTTGAAATCCTCGCCCGTGACCAACCAGGTCGACAGCTCGGACTTCGCGATCACCTCGTCGACAGTGCCATGCGCCAGGAGATGGCCATAGGCGATGTAAGCAATCTCATGGCAGCGCTCGGCCTCGTCCATGTAGTGGGTCGAGACCAGCACGGTCAGGCCCTCGGCGGCGAGCGCGTGGATCTCGTTCCAGAAATCGCGGCGCGCCTTGGGATCGACGCCGGCGGTCGGCTCGTCGAGCAGCAGCAATTGCGGATTGGGCAGCGTGCAGGCGCCGAGCGCGAGCCGCTGCTTCCAGCCGCCGGACAGTTCACCGGCGAGTTGCTCCTCGCGGCCCTTCAGCCCGATGCGTGCGATCGTGTCGCGCGCAGCGCCGCGCGCATCGGGCATCCCGTAGAGCCGCGCCACGAATTCCAGATTCTCGCGCACCGACAGGTCTTGGTAGAGGCTGAAGCGCTGGGTCATATAGCCGACCTTGCGCTTGATCTTGTCGGCGTCGCGCCGGATGTCGTAGCCGAGGCAGCTGCCCTCGCCGCTGTCTGGTGTCAGCAGGCCGCAGAGAATGCGAATGGTCGTGGTCTTGCCGCTGCCGTTGGGGCCGAGGAAGCCGTAGATTTCGCCGCGCTTGACCTGCATCGACAGGTCATGGACCACCTCACGTCCGCTGAACGATTTGGTCAGACCCTTCACATCGATCGCAATGGAGGGTGCGTCGGACCGCGCGCTGGTCGGGGAGTCGTTCATCTGCGATCCGCCACCGGCGTCTTGGGATTGAGGTAGATGCTGATCGGCTGGCCGACCCGCAGCACATCGGGCCGGCTCGGCCGCGCCTGGATCAGATAGACCAGCTTGTTGCGCTCATCGAGGCTGTAGATGACCGGCGGCGTGTACTCCGCCGTGGTGGCGATGAAATAGATCTTGGCGGTGAGATCGGCCGCGCAATTGTCGCAGGTCACCTTGACCTCGTCGCCGAGCGCGAGCTTCGGCAATTCGGTCTCCGGCACGAAGAAGCGCAGCTTCATGTTGCCGGGCGGCATGATCGACAGCACCGGCCGCTGCGCCTGCACCATCTCACCCTCGCGGAAATAGATCTGCTGGATCGAGCCCGCGATCGGCGCAAAGCCCTTGCGGCGGTCGAGCCTTGTCTGCGAGGTGACGACGCGTGCCTCCGCGACGCGCAGCGCGGAGACCGCGGAATCGAGGTTGGCCTGGGTGCCGGCGCCGGTGCCGCGCAGCGAGGCCGCGCGGTCATAGCTCTGCTGGGCATTCGCGAGCGTCGCGTTGTTCTGGTTGAGATCGGCGCGTTGCAGATCGTCGTCGACCGAATAGAGCAGATCGCCGGGCTTGACCTCGTCGCCCTCGCGCACGTTGAGCTTGATGACGCGGCCGGATTCGTCGGGGCTGACAAAGATCATGTCGGCCTCGACCCAGCCCTGGAAGCCTGGATCGCGCTTCTCCTTGCAACCCGCCAGCGCCGCCGCCAGCGCAACGGCTGTCACGAGCTTCATCAGGCGCGACGCGGTCATGTCTTCCTCCGTTCGCCGAAGATCAGATCGAGATGAACCTTGAACATCGCGAGCCCATCGAGCGGCGCGTGCCGGGCAAACAGGCTCTGCCAGATCACCGCGACGATGGCCGGTGCGACGACCAGCTGCGGAAAGTCTCCGAGCTCGCGATGCTTGATCTCGCCGCGCGTGATCGCGAGCTGGACCAGCGCCTTCATGCCGGTCAGGCCCTTCGACACCACCTCGCGGAAATAGAAATCGGCGATCGCCGGAAAGCGCGGCCCTTCCGACACGATCAAACGAATAATGTCGCCGCGCCGGGTGGAGACGACCTCGCGGATGAAGGTCTCGGCAAATCCCTCCACCGCGTCGCGCACCGGACCGGTGATGGCGGGCAGCGCGGTCATGCGGCTGATCAGCGGCACCAGCGCGGTGCGGATCAGCTCCTCGAACATCGTCTCCTTGTCCTTGAAGTAGAGATAGAGCGTTCCCTTGGCGACGCCTGCGCGCTTGGCGACGTCGTCGAGCCGCGCCGCGGCATAGCCGCGCGCGATGAACTCATCCATCGCCGCCTCGATAATCGCCGCGCGCCGCTCCGCCGATTTACCGGCGCGGTTCGCCGGCGGCTTCGGCTCGGCCAGCTCCGCCGAGGTCACCTTCGGGATCCTCGCCGCCGCAGCGCGGATCGTGGTCCGGCGTTTGGCGGGCTGGGTGCGGGTCGTCTTTTGAGTGCGCTTGGTCATGCCAAATTATGACTGACTGGTCAGTCATTGTCAATTCGAATACGAGCAGCGCATTCCCTTACGAAAGGTTGCTGTTCGCTGGCTTGAGCGCGATCAAATCACCGCGTCCCATTTCCGGATGATGCCCGTCACCAGGCATGCGGGCGTGGTCTTGCGGCTTCGTTGCCCCGCGCCCCTTCGTCATTCCGGGCGCGCGTAGCGCGAGCCCCGGAATGACGAGAGAGAGCGCGCTATGTATGAAACTTCAACCCGTCGAGGACCTTGTCGACCACCTTGCGCTCTGCGCGAAAGGCGAGGCCGACCAGATTGAGGTCGGTGCGCGCGACCGCCCTCACCACCTCGCGGTTGGCGGCATCATGCGTGGTCTTGAACATATCCTCGGTGTAGAGCGCGGGTCGCACGTCGCGCGCCAGCGCGCGCTCCAGCGCCCGCGAAAGCGCAGGCCCGTCGGCGCCGTAGATCAGGATCGGTTGGCCGATCAGGGAGAGATACTTCGTCCCTGACCCGTCCTCGTAATTCTCGCCGATGCATTCGGGAAAGCTAGCTGCGATGCCACCGGCAAGAAAGGACGCCACGTTGAGCTTCTGCCAGACTTCCAGGTCGGTGCGGATCACGACCGCGATCTTGGTGTCGAACTGCATGGGTACAGTGTATCCGCGGGATGAGGGCAACCGCCAGTGCCGGCGAAGCATCCCTCATCTGCCCGTCAAACCCTGACGTTCGTTTCCCGCAAGCGCAAGCAGCGTAGCCTGTACCAGCGCGCACTACACGCCTTGGTCGCTGGCACGCCGCCCGCGCCTACCCCTTGGCGTCGCAGGCCCAGGCGCGGATCACGCACTCCTTGCCGCCATATTCGTAGCATTTGCGGGTGGCGGCATTGAGCGAGCCAGAGATCTTTGGCGCCACCGCATAGCCATGCGCGCCGCAGGGATTCTTCATGTCGATCGAGAGCGCGGCACAGGCGCGTTTCATGGTGACCGTCGTGCAGTCGCCCTTGCACTGTTTCAGCGCCGCGGCACGCGCCGCACCTTCCGCCGTATAGTCGTAGGCCTGGCCATACGCCCCGCACTTGCCGACCGCGAACGCGCCGGCCGCGTGCGCCTTGGGGACGAAGGTTTCCACCGAGAAACGCGTGGCGCCGAGCAGCAATGTCAGGACGAGAATCGTCAGCGCGCGACGCTGCGCGGCGGCGGTCGAAATGATCAAGCGGAAATCCCCCAAAGTCCGGCGCGGACTGTACGCAGGGGTCGTTGCTAGATGGTGAATGACGGGTTGAGACGAGTTCTATCCACCCGTCGTCCCTGCGGAAGCAGGGACCCATAACCACAGGATAGAGTTGTTGAAAGAAGCTGTGGCCCCACGTCGCGCAACAACCACCTTCGGTGGTAATGGGTCCCGGCCTTCGCCGGGACGACGGCGGATAGAGCTAGTTGCGCCGCGCGGCTTCCAGCGCCTGCGGCGTATCGATGTCGAGGAAGGCGCTGTTGCCTTCGACCGGGACCTCCGCGACCACCTCCGCGTGCTTGGCGATCAGATGGCGTGCGCCGATGTCGCCGTCGAGCGTCATCAATTCCCTGAAGAAGCGCCGCGACCACAAGACCGGATTGCCGCGGCGGCCCTCGCTGACGGGGACCGCGATCAGGTGGCCGCGATCGGGCGCGAAAGTCTCGATCAGACGGTCGATCAGCCCGGCATCGATCAGCGGCATGTCGCCGAGACAGACGACCGCGCCGTCGGCACCGTCGGAGACCGCCGAGATGCCTGCCTTCACCGAGCTGGCAATGCCGCCGGCGAAATCCGGGTTGCGGACGAACCTGACCTTGAGGCCATCGAGCGCCTGTTCGACCAGATCGGCCTGATGCCCGGTGACCACGATCACCTCCGAGGCTTTCGAGGCCAGCGCCTGCTCGGCGACGATACGCGCGAGCTTCTTGCCGTCGAGCTCGGCAAGCAGCTTGTTGGGGCCGCCCATCCGGGTCGAGCGGCCGGCGGCGAGCACGATCGCCGCGACATTGCGGTTGCCTTCGGTGTCGGGCACGGTGCGCGGCTGCGGCCGCGTCACGATCTCCATCAGCAGGCCGCCGACGCCCATGCCGGTGAGATCCGACCGCGTCACCTTGATGCCGGCGAGCAGCCGCATCAGCACCCAGTCAAAGCCGTTCTCGACCGGCGAGCGCGCGCAGCCCGGCGCGCCCAGGACCGGCACGCCGCCGGCGCTGCCGATCAAGAGCAGATTGCCGGGATCGACCGGCATGCCGAAATGCTCGATCGCGCCACCGATCTCGGTGATCGCCGCGGGGATCACGTCGCGCCGGTCGGCGATCGCCGAGGCGCCGAAGACGATGACGAGTTCGGCTCCCAAGCCGAGCAATTCCTTGATCGCACCTGCGAGCACGGTTTCGTCATGCGGCACGCGGCGCTCGGCAATGATTGTCGCACCGGCCGGCGCCAGACGCTCGGCGGTGACGCGCAGCGTCTTGTCGATCACCTTCGGTGCGAGGCCCGGCAACAGCGTCGAGACCACGCCGACCTTCTTGATCACGTAAGGCGCGATCCGCAGCGTGTCCTTGCCGGCGACTGCGACGGCGGCATCGCGCAAGCGCCCCTCGACGCCGAACGGGATCAGCTTGACGGTTGCGATCATCTCGCCTTCGACCACCGGCTTGTATGCCGCGAGGGTGGCGAAGGTGATGGCCTCGTCGACGCCGTTGATGCGATCGACCGCGGCGCGGTCGACCACCAGCACGCCGGGGCGTGCCGCGAACAGATTGGCGCGGCCGGTGAAGGCGCGCTCGACATTGACGCCCTCGCCCGCCACCGCCTGCGCGATGCTTGCGGCCGCAACGTCCTCGGAGACGTCGCCCTCCTCCAGCCGCACCACGACGACCTCCTTGACGCCGGCCTTGGTCAGCGCCTCAACCTCATCCGGGCCGATCGTGGTGCCTTTCTTGAGCACCAGCGTGCCCTGGCGGAGCGTATGCACGGTGACGCCGCCAATCGCGTCGGCCGGACTGGCGGGACCGAACTTCATGCCGCTTCTTCTTTTTCTTTGGGAGGCAGACGCAGCTGCGCGGTGATCTCGGCCATGATCGCAACCGCGATCTCCGACGGCGACACCGCGCCGATGTCGAGCCCGATCGGGGCGTGGATGCGCGCGATGTCGCTGTCTTTTGCGCCCTGCGCGCGCAGCCGCTCGGCACGCTTGGCATGGGTCTTTCGCGAACCGAGTGCGCCGATATAGAAGCAGTCGCGGTCGAAGGCGTGCAGCAGCGCCGGATCATCGATCTTCGGATCATGCGTCACCGCGACAAACGCGGTGTAGCGATCGACGTTGAGCGGCGGCAGCGCGACGTCGGGCCACTCGGCGACCAGCGGCACGTCGGGGAAACGCTCGGGGCTCGCAAACGCGGTGCGCGGATCGACCACCGTGACGTCATAGTCGAGCGAGCGCGCCAGCGGCGCCAGCGCCTGGCTGATATGGACCGCGCCGATGATCACGAGCTTTGCGGTCGGCGCGTAGACGTTGAGGAACAGCTTCTTATCCCCGACCTCGACATTGCCGCTCTTACCCATCCGCAGCTGCTTTGAAAGTTCGGCGCGCAGCGGATCGGCGGCGATGTCGGCGGCCTTGACCAGGCGCTGATCGCCATTGGCGGTGTCGGTGACGATGATGACCGGACGGCGCGCGGCACGCTCGACGTTCAACTCTTTCAGGATCTCGAGTTTCACGGCTAGCCGACCTTCTCGACGAACACGCGGATGGTGCCGCCGCAGGACAGGCCGACATTCCAGGCGGTCTCGTCGGCGACGCCGAATTCGAGCATTTTGGGCTGGCCGCTCGCGATCACGTCGAGCGCCTCAGTGACCACTGCGCCCTCGACGCAGCCGCCGGAGACCGAGCCTAGGAACGTGCCATCGTCATTGATGACGAGGCTCGAGCCGGCCGGGCGCGGCGCCGAGCCCCAGGTCTCGACCACGGTGGCGAGGGCGACGCCATGGCCCTGCTTCTGCCAGGTCTCGGCGGCCTGCAGGATGTCTTCGTCGCGGTTCAGCATGGTGGCCTCCTGCTATCGGGTCAGGCTTCTTAGGCTACGGAACGGATCAGGCTGCGGTGGTGCGCCGGCGGCGGAGACGACAGCGCCCCGATCAAGCCCTTGATGGACGTCAAGTTATGCACCGGGCGAAATTCGTCAACGTGGGGCAACATCATTTTGATGCCCTGCGCCTTAGCCTCGAAGCCCGAATAGCGCAGCAGCGGATTGAGCCAGATCAGGCGGCGGCAGGAGCGGTGCAAACGGTCCATCTCGAAGGCCAGTTTGGCATCCGCCTCCCGTTCTAGTCCATCGGATATAAGGAGGACGATGGCGCCCTGCCCGAGCACCCGGCGGGCCCAGAGCTGGTTGAAGCTGTGCAGCGAGGTCGCGATCCGGGTCCCGCCGGCCCAGTCCTCGACCGAGGACGTGCAGCTCGCCAGCGCCTCGTCAGGGTCACGCGCCCGTAACGCGCGCGTCACATTGGTCAGGCGGGTGCCGAACAGGAATACCGAGACCCGCTTGCGGGCGTCGGTGATGGCATGCAGGAAGTGCAGGAACAGACGGGTGTACTCGCTCATCGAGCCGGAGATATCGAGCAGCGCCACGATCGGCGCCGGCTTCTCGATCCGGCCGAGCTTCCTGATATCGATGATCTCGCCGCCGGTGCGCAGCGAGTTGCGCACGGTGCGGCGCATGTCGAGCCGCAGTCCCCGCGCGTCCGGCTGGTAGCGGCGGGTGACGAGCTCGGCCTGCGGCAGCCGCATCCTGGCGATCTCGCGCGTCACCTCGGCGATCTCGGCCGCGGTCATCTGCGCAAAATCCTTCTTCTGCAAAATCTCCTTGTCGGAGACCGAGAGCTTCAGCTCCTGCTCCTGGGCCTGCGGCCGCTCCTCGGTCTTCGCCGGCTGCGCCATCGCCTCCTGGACCCGACGCGAGGCTGGCGGCGGCTTCTTCCTGGCGTGGTCGGGCAGCGGCACCGAATCCAGCATGCTCTTCCACTCCTCGGCGGCGCGGAAGAACAGCATGAAGGCCTGGCGGAAGATCAGCGCATGCTCATGGCGCTTGACGAAGATCGCCTCCAGCGTGGCGTAGAAGTCGAGCCGGTTGCCGACCTCGATCAGCTGCAACGCGTCGAGCGCATCGATCACCGAGCCCGGCCCGACGGGCAGCCCGGCCGCCCGCAGCGCGCGGGCAAAGCCGATCACGTTGTCGGCCATGTGGCCGGTCGGAGGCGCGAGGTGGTTGATCGGCATCGCTTGTACCCTGTCGTTCCGGGGCACGCGAAGCGTGAACCCGGAACCTCGAGATTCCGGGTTCGATGCTATGCATCGCCCCGGAATGACGAATGCTGTTACGACGGGCGCGACTTACGTCTCGCTCGTCGCTTCCTTCAATGTCTTCTGCAACGCATCGCCCTGCATGCGCGCGATGTCGTCCTGATACTTGAGCAGTGCGCCCAGCGTGTCGCCGACAACCTGCGGCGTCAGCGAGCGGGCATCGAGCTCGGACAGCGCGGTGGCCCAGTCGATGGTCTCGGCGACTCCCGGCGACTTGTAGAAATCCTGGTTGCGCAGCGCCTGCACGAAGCGGACGACCTGCTGCGACAGCTTTGCGGAGATGTTCGGCACCCGCGACTTGACGATCGCAAGCTCGCGGTCGGCCGTGGGATAGTCCACCCAGTGATAGAGGCAGCGCCGCTTCAACGCGTCGTGGATCTCGCGGGTGCGGTTCGAGGTGATGATCACGATCGGCGGCGCCGGCGCCTTCACGGTGCCGAGCTCGGGGATGGTGACCTGGAAGTCGCTGAGGATTTCCAAAAGATACGCCTCGAATGCCTCGTCGGCGCGGTCGAGTTCGTCGATCAGCAGCACCGGGGGCCCCGCGACGTCGGGCTCGAGCGCCTGCAGCAGCGGCCGCTTGATCAGGAAGCGCTCGGCGAAGATGTCGCTCGCGAGCTGGTCGCGATCGGTATCGCCGGAGGCTTCCGCAAGGCGGATCGCGATCATCTGCGCCGCGCTGCTCCACTCATAGACGGCGGAGGCGACGTCGAGGCCCTCATAGCATTGCAGGCGGATCAGCTTGCGACCCAGTGCCGCCGACAGCACCTTGGCGATCTCGGTCTTGCCGACGCCGGCCTCGCCTTCGAGGAACAGCGGCCGGCCCATGCGCAGCGCCAGATAGGTCACGGTCGCGAGCGACCGTTCGGCGAGATAGCCGCGCGACGTCAATAGCTCCTCGAGCGCATCGACGGAGGTAGGTAACGCCGATGCACTCATGGAACAGCCAGTCTTCGAACAGGGGTTAGCAACATCACGCCTTGGATCTAATCCTTGGGCCCTAGGTCGTATCTAGTCCCTTGGATCTAGTCCCTGGATCTAGTCCTTGGCGTTGGCGGCTTCCACCGCCCGGCGCGTCAGAACGCCGATCAGATGCGCGCGGTATTCGGCACTGCCGTGCAGGTCGCTGTTCAGCCCTTCGGGGGGAACCGCGATGCCGTCGAGCACCTTGTGCGAGAAGCGCTTCTTCAGGGCCTCCTCGAACGCGGAGACGCGGAACACGCCGTCGGAGCCCGCACCGGTGACCGCGACGCGCACGTCGGACGGACGCTTGGCCACGAACACACCAACCAACGCATAGCGCGAGGCCTGGTTGCGGAACTTGACGTAGGCCGCCTTCTTCGGCAGCGGGAACATCACCTTGGTGATGATCTCGTCGGCCTCGAGCGCAGTCGAGAACAGGCCCTGGAAATACTCCTCGGCCTTGAGGCGGCGCTTGTTGGTGACGATGGTGGCGCCCAGCGCCAGCACCGCGGCCGGATAGTCGGCGGTCGGGTCGTTGTTGGCGAGCGAGCCGCCGATGGTGCCGCGGTGACGCACGGCGGGATCGCCGATCAGGCCGGCAAGTTCGGCCAGCGCCGGGATCGCCTCGCCCACGATCGCAGAGTTCGCGACCTCGGCGTGCTTGGCGGTGGCGCCGATCACCAGCGAGCGGCCCTTCATCTCGATCGTGTCGAGACCTTCGATGTGGGAGAGGTCGACCAGATGCGGCGGGCTTGCCAGCCGCTGCTTCATGACCGGCACCAGCGTGTGACCGCCGGCAATCAGCTTGGCGTCCTCGTTCTTCACCAGCAGATTGGCGGCCTGCCGCACGGTGCCGGGACGATGATATTTGAATTCGTACATTGGAATGTCCTGATCGCAAATCGCGACGAATGGCTGATTAAGCTAGATCCGACTTCGCCATCGCCTTGGCGCCGGCGGCGATCGAAGCCACGATGTTCTGGTAGCCGGTGCAGCGGCAGAGATTGCCTTCCAGCTCCTCGCGGATCACCTCGTCGGAGAGCTCGTGGCCCTTGCGATGGACCAGGTCGACCGCGGTCATGATCATGCCCGGCGTGCAGAAGCCGCATTGCAGGCCGTGATGCTCGCGGAAGGCCTCCTGCATCGGGTGCAGCGGCGCACCGTCGGCAGCCAGCCCCTCGATGGTCTTGACCTCATGACCGTCGGCCATCACCGCAAGCGTCGTGCAGGACTTCACCGCCTTGCCGTCCAGGTGCACGACGCAGGCGCCGCACTGCGAGGTGTCGCAGCCGACATGCGTACCGGTCAGCCGCAGATTTTCGCGCAGAAACTGGACCAGAAGGGTACGGGGGTCGACGTTGGCGTTAACGGGGTTGCCGTTCACGATCATTGAAATCTTGGCCATCAGCACTCTCTTATCTGCCTCGCCGCATATCGGCGAAGCAGGCGGTTTAAAATCATTCCAGACGGCATAATATGGGCGCGCCCCGCGATGGGCAACCTTTCGAGCCACCCATCCAGGACATAGCGGGAAGACTTGGCCGGACTCAGGTAGTCCAGCCGGAAAGCAGGCTAACCCTGCACCGCCTTTGCAAAATTTGCAAAGAATTCATCGGCCAGCTTCTTGGCGGCGCCGTTGATCAGGCGCTGGCCGAGTTGGGCGAGCTTGCCGCCGATCTGCGCTTCCACGTTGTAGCTCAGAAGCGTACCGCCATCCTTGTCGGCCAGGCCCACGGTGGCGCCGCCCTTGGCGAAGCCGGCGACCCCGCCCTCGCCTTCACCCGAAATCTTGTAGCCGTTCGGCGGATCGAGATCGCTCAAGGTAACCTTGCCCTTGAAGCGGGCCGAGACCGGGCCGACCTTCATCTTGGCAGTGGCGCGGAAGCCGCCTTCATCGGTCTTCTCCAGCTCTTCGCAGCCGGGAATGCAGGCCTTCAGCACTTCCGGATCGTTGAGCTTGTCCCAGACAGCCTGGCGCGGCGCTGCAAGCTGGACTTCGCCGGTCATTGTCATGGCCATGGGGGACCTCCTCGATCGCTAAGAACCTTTTCCCCCAAGTAAAGCAGCCGAGGCGCAAAGGAAAGGGCACCTTCGGAGGATGAGCGATGCATATTCGCAACCGCAGCAAGCCTAGCTCGCAGTTCACGAAATCGCGCGATCCACACTGCCGAAAATGACGGCAGCGCCGGGGCATTGGCAGCGACGCCCGGGAGTGGTTAGGTCGCGCGCCATGAGCACAGCCATTTCTCCCCTGCTTGCGCCGATGCTGTCGAGCGCCGCGATGCGCGCGGTGTGCGACGATAGCGCCACGCTGCAGAACATGCTGGATTTCGAGGCCGCGCTGGCCCGCGCCGAGGTGGCCTGCGGCGTGATTCCCGCGGCGAGCGCAGGACCGATTGCCGCGGCCTGCAAAGCCGAATCATTCGACCTCGCCGCGCTGGCCGATGCCGCGACGCGATCCGGCAATCTGGCGATCCCGCTGGTGAAGGCCCTGACCGCTGATGTCGCCAAGGCGGATGTCGAGGCCGCGCGCTACGTGCACTGGGGCGCAACCAGCCAGGACGTCATCGACACCGCGACCATGCTGTCGCTGCGCGCCGGCATCGATGCACTACTCGCCGACCTCGACCGTGCCGTTGCGGGTTTTGCCGGCCTCGCCCGCGCCCATCGCAACACCGCAATGGTGGCGCGGACCTGGTTGCAGCATGCGCTGCCGATGCCGTTCGGACTGAAGCTCGCCGAATATGCCGCAGCCCTGCATCGCTCGCGCAAGCGACTGCAACGGTTGCGTCGCGCAACGCTGGCGCTGCAATTCGGCGGTGCCGCCGGCACGCTCGCCGCACTCGGCGACAAGGGACTTCCGGTCGCCGCAGCGCTGGCGAAAGAGCTCGACCTGCCCTTGCCCGATGCGCCCTGGCACACCCACCGCGACCGCATCGCGGAAGCGGCGTCGGTGTTCGCGATTCTCGCCGGCAGCTGCGGCAAGATAGCGCGGGACGTTTCGCTGATGATGCAGACCGATGTCGGCGAGGCCTTCGAGCCCGCAGGCGCCGGCCGCGGCGGCTCGTCCACCATGCCGCACAAGCGCAATCCGGTCGCCGCCGCGAGCGCGCTGGGAGTTGCGACCATGGCGCCGAACCTCGCCGCAACGATCCTTGCCGCACAGGTCCAGGACCATGAGCGCAGCGCCGGCCCGTGGCATGCGGAATGGCCGACCTTGCCGAGCCTGATGCTGGTGACCTCTGGCGCGCTCGCCGTGACAGTCGATCTCGCCGAAGGGCTCGAGGTCGATAAGGCGCGGATGCGCGCCAATCTCGATGCGACCCATGGGTTGATCATGGCAGAAGCCGTCACCTTTGCGCTCGCCGACAAGATCGGCAAGAGCGACGCCCATCATCTGATCGAAGCCGCGAGCAAGCAGGCGATCGCGGACAAGAAGCACTTGCGCGACGTGCTGTCGGCGGATGCGAAGGTCACCGCGCATCTTGACGCCAAGCGAATCGCGGAACTGTTCGAGCCGATGGCCTATCAGGGCGCCTCGCAGGCCCTGATCGACCGCCTGCTGGCTTCACTGGACAAATAGCGGGATGACGAGAGGGACAAGACGATGCCGATGATCAACGCCGACGGGTGCCTGCTCAACGTCCAGGTGGACGGCCGCGACGGCGGACCGACCCTGATGCTGTCGAACTCGCTCGGCTGCACCTTGCAGATGTGGGAGCCGCAGATGCCGGCGCTGACGCAGATGTTCCGCGTCATCCGTTACGACCGCCGCGGTCACGGCAAGTCTGGCGTGCCGGCGGGCCCCTACTCGATGGAGCGCTTCGGCCGCGACGTGCTCGCGATCCTCGACGACCTCAACATCGAGAAGGTGCATTGGTGCGGCCTGTCGATGGGCGGCATGGTCGGGCAATGGCTCGGCGCCAATGCGCCTGAGCGGTTCGGCAAGCTGATCCTCGCCAACACCGCCTGCTACTATCCCGATCCGACCAACTGGCTGAATCGGATCAAGGCGGTGAAGGAAGGTGGCATCGCCGCCGTCGCCGACACCGTGATCGCGGGCTGGCTGACCGCCGACTTCCGCGAGCGCGAGCCGCAGATCACGGCGCGCATGAAGGCGATGCTGATCGCCTCTCCTGTCGAGGGCTATCTCGCCTGCTGCGAGGCGCTGTCGACGCTCGACCAGCGCGCGCTGCTGCCCAAAATCAAGAGCCCGACCCTGGTGATCGCTGGAAAGCAGGACATGGCGACGCCGGTGTCGGCGGGCGAGATGATCCGCAGCGGCATTCCCGGCGCGAGCATGACGCTGCTCGATGCCGCACATATTTCCAATGTCGAGCAGTCGCACGCCTTCACCGAGGCCGTGGTCGGTTTCCTGACGCAACGTTAAACGCAAGCAGCAATGGACGTCATTGCGAGCGGAGCGAAGCAATCCATGTCACCGCCTGCCGAGACATGGATTGCTTCGTCGCTTCGCTCCTCGCAATGACGAGAGGAGACATCCATGGACGACAATCAGCGCCGCGACGACGGCATGACCCAGCGCCGGAAGGTGCTCGGCAATGAATGGGTCGACAAATCGATCAAGAACCGCAACGCGTTCAACACCGACTTCCAGGACCTGATCACGCGCTATGCGTGGGGCGACATCTGGACCCGGCCGCATTTCGATCATCGCACCCGCCGCGTGCTTGTGATCGGCACCATGGTCGCGCTCGGCCAGTGGGACGAATTCCGCCTGCATGTGCGCGCGGCGCTCGCCGAAGGCGGATTCACGCCCGACGACATCAAGGAGATCCTGCTGCAGCAGGCGATCTATTGCGGCGTGCCCGCCGCCAATCACGCCGTCAAGGAAGCCGGCGCGATCATTGCCGAACTAGGGCTGCTGAAGGGATAGCTCGCCGGTCGGCGCGCCCGCCTCGGCAACGGGTGCCTCGGGGGCCCGCTTCGGCGACGTCTCGAACAGCATCACGATCGCGGTGCCGAGCAGCATCAGAAGCTCGGCTGCATGCATGCGCAGCGCTTCGATCTCGCCGACCCTGGAGGCCATCATCATGCTGGCGAAGCTCAGCACGCTGCCGAGGCAGAGCGCGACCGCAAGCGCCTCGTCGCTGCCGTCGCTGTTCTTGCGCAGCGGCGAAAAGGCCGTCATCGCGAGGAAGACCGCGAAGAACGCAACCACGGTGATCCGCGCCAGCGCCAGGAGCCATGCGAGCCGTACCGTCGCAATCTTCGAGAGGTGCAGATAGTCGCTCGCATACAGCGCGATCGACACGCTCGGCCGCTCATAGAGGCCGTGGATCGGCGATACCATGATGCTGAAGGCGATGATGGTCCAGACCGGAATGAAATAGGCCGCAAGCAGCGCGCCGTTGAAGGAGCTGATCCGCCAGTTGTTCGACATTGCCGCTTCCCGTCTCTCTCCGGCGCCATTCAGGTCGGCGACGGTTCAGCCTGCGAGGTAACGCCGATCGATTGCCGGCAGCAATTTAAACCCTTTGTTTACCTTAATCGAGCTGGGGATTAGCCGGCTTGGGGATGGTCGGGGGAACGGTCGGCGCCGTGCCAAAACGGCGCAAGAAAGAAGGGTCCCGCCTTGCGGCGAGACCCTTCTGGAACTGCTCCTGCTGACGTCGCTTGCTGACGTTGCTTGCTCTACGTCTCGGGACTAGCGCTCCGGATCAGGGGTCTGGCCCTGCCGGCCCGGATCCTGCTGCTGCTGGCCGGGCTTCTGCCCGCCACCCTGCTGTTGCTGGCCCGGCTTCTGACCAGGCTTCTGGCCTTGCTGGCCCGGCTTCTGGTTCTGATTGCTCATGCGGGTACTCCCTTTGCTTTCATGAAGCTGGGGACAACGCGCGCGCCAGGAGCGCAGTTGCTTGGGGAACATGGGTTCCGGCGTGATCATTGCAAGGCAGCCACGTGTCGCCTCTGTGACATCGGAACCGCACCCGCCAAAGTAGTTATGTACAAGCCCTTTCTGCTGCTGCCACGCTGTTGCCGCCGCCGGGGTTCCGCTGTTAGAAAATGACACGACGCGACGGATCAGGCTGCCGGGGGCCCTCGCCGCGTCACTCGCGACGTAGCGTTTTCGAGCGAAGTGGGGACTAACGGCAGCGCATGGATTATTTCGCCCAGCAATTGATCAACGGCCTCGTGCTCGGTTCGATCTACGGCTTGATCGCCATCGGCTACACGATGGTCTACGGCATCGTCGGCATGATCAACTTCGCCCATGGCGACATCTTCATGATCGGCGGCTTCATCGCGCTGATCTCGTTCCTGGTGCTGGTGTCGCTGGGCCTCACCGCGATCCCCCTGATCCTCTTGATCGTGCTGCTGGTCTCGATGGCGATCACAGCGCTCTATGGCTGGACCATCGAGCGCATCGCCTACCGACCCCTGAGGCATTCGTTCCGGCTGGCGCCGATGCTGTCGGCGATCGGCATGTCGTTCGTGCTGACCAACTTCTCGCAGGTGTCGCAGGGCGCGCGCGTCAAACCGGTGCCGCCGATCATCACCGGCGGCTACACGCTGCATGAGGGCTCGCAGGGCTTCGCCGTTCAGCTCTCCAACATCCAGATCATGGTCGTGCTCGCCACCATCGTGGTGCTTGCGTTGTTCACCTGGCTGGTCTCGCGCACGCGGCTCGGACGCGACATGCGCGCCTGCGAGCAGGACCAGACCATGGCCGCGCTGCTCGGCGTCGACGTCGACCGCACTATCTCGATGACCTTCGTGATCGGCGCCGCGCTCGCCGCCGTCGCCGGCATGATGTACCTGCTGTATTACGGCCTGGTCGATTTCTTCATGGGCTTCGTCGCCGGCATCAAGGCGTTCACCGCCGCCGTGCTCGGCGGCATCGGCTCGCTGCCGGGCGCCATGCTCGGCGGGCTTGCGATCGGCCTGATCGAGACATTCTGGTCGGCCTATTTCTCGGTGGAGTACAAGGACGTCGCCGCGTTCTCGATCCTGATCGTGGTGCTGATCTTCATGCCGACCGGCCTGCTTGGCCGTCCCGAAGTCGAAAAAGTCTGACAGGCACTTCGTGAGCGCGACCTCAGCCCGCCCCTCGCATGCCGCGCAGCCCTCGGGCGGCGCCTTCATTCTCAAGAAAGCCCTGATCAGCGCGCTCGTCGCGCTGGTGCTGTTCTCGCTGATGATCGGCGTGCGCACCGAGGCCGGACCGCAAGGCGGCCTGATCTACTGGACGCGGTTCGGCGACCTCGCAGCCCTCGTCGCCACGGTGTTCGGCGGCAGCATCATCGTCGAGCTGCTGCGGCAATGGTGGGGGCCGATCGACAAGGACAGCCTCGTTCCGAAGCCGGTGCAGTCAGCGATGTCGTTCGCCGGCCGCTGGCTGGCGCCGGCGCTGCTGGTGTTCGCTTTCCTGGTGCCGGTGATCTTCTATGACCAGCGCTACATTCTCGACCTCTCGATCCTGGTCCTGACCTATGTGATGCTGGGATGGGGATTGAACGTCGTGGTCGGCCTCGCCGGCCTGCTCGATCTCGGCTATGTCGCCTTCTATGCGGTCGGCGCCTATTCCTACGCGCTGCTTGCGACCAATTTCGGATTGTCGTTCTGGGTCTGCCTGCCGCTCGCCGGCATCCTGGCGGCGTTCTGGGGCGTGCTGCTCGGCTTTCCGGTGCTGCGGCTGCGCGGGGATTATCTCGCGATCGTGACGCTCGCCTTCGGCGAGATCATCCGCCTCGTCATCATCAACTGGCAGAGCCTGACCGGCGGTCCCAATGGGGTCTCGGGAATTCCCCGCCCGACCATGTTCGGCATTCCGCTCGACAACAGCGACAGCGGACTCGCCGCCAGGCTCGGCATCGAGTTCTCGCCGACCCATCGCCTCGTGTTCCTGTTCTACCTGATCCTGGCGATGGCGCTGCTCACCAACTGGGTGACGATCCGGCTGCGGCGGCTGCCGATCGGCCGCGCCTGGGAGGCGCTGCGCGAGGACGAGGTCGCCTGCCGCGCGCTCGGCATCAACACCACGACCACCAAGCTGACGGCGTTCGCGACCGGTGCGATGTTCGGCGGCTTCGCCGGCGCGTTCTTCGCCACACGGCAGGGCTTCATCAGCCCGGAATCCTTCACCTTCCAGGAATCGGCGCTGGTGCTGGCGATCGTCGTGCTCGGCGGCATGGGCTCGCAGCTTGGCGTCGCGCTGGCAGCGCTGACCATGATCGGCGGATTCGAGCTATTCCGCGGCCTCGATCAATACCGCATGCTGGTGTTCGGCATCGCGATGGTGCTGCTGATGATCTGGCGGCCGCGCGGGCTGATCGGCCATCGCGCGCCGACCGTGTTCCTGGAGCGCAACCAGGCGATCTCGTCCGACCTCGTCAAGGAGGGCCACGGATGAGCGGCGATCCCATTCTCACCGTCGACCGCCTGATGATGCGCTTCGGCGGGATCATCGCGGTCAACGAGCTCTCCTTCACCGCCGAGCGGCGCAAGATCACCGCGCTGATCGGGCCGAATGGCGCCGGCAAGACCACGGTCTTCAACTGCATCACCGGCTTCTACCGGCCGAGCGGCGGCGCGATCCGTCTCGCCCATGACGACGGCCGCACCATCCAGCTCGAGCGGCTGAACGATTTCCGCATCGCCAAGCAGGCCAAGGTGGCGCGCACCTTCCAGAACATCCGGCTGTTTCCCGGCATGACCGCGCTGGAGAATCTGATGGTGGCCCAGCACAACGCGCTGATGCGCGCCTCGGGCCTGACCGTGCTAGGCCTGCTCGGCCTGCCGTCATGGCGCGAGGCGGAACGCCGCGCGATCGATCTGGCGCGGGCCTGGCTCGACCGCGTCGGGCTGCTCGACCGCGCCGACGATGCCGCGGGCAATCTGCCCTACGGCGACCAGCGCAGGCTCGAGATCGCGCGTGCGATGTGCACCGAGCCCGCCCTGCTCTGCCTCGACGAGCCGGCAGCCGGACTGAACGCGCGCGAGAGCGGCGGGCTCAACGAGCTGCTGCTGTCGATCCGCAACGAACAGGGCACCTCGATCCTGCTGATCGAGCATGACATGTCCGTCGTAATGGAGATCTCCGATCACGTCGTGGTCATGGACTACGGCGTCAAGATCGCCGAGGGCACACCCCAGGCCGTGCGCGACGATCCCAAGGTGATCGCCGCCTATCTCGGCGCCGACGAGGAAGAGGCGATCGCCGTGATGGAGAGCGGCACGTGAGCGCGGCGCAGGCAACCACACCCCTGCTCGCGGTGCGCGGCGTGCGCGCGGCGTATGGCAAGATCGAGGCGCTGAAGGGCGTCGACGTCGAGATCAATGCCGGCGAGATCGTCGCGCTGATCGGCGCCAACGGCGCCGGCAAGTCGACGCTGATGATGACGATCTTCGGCCGGCCGCGCGCCCGCGCCGGCACCATCGAATATGATGGCCACGACATCACCGGCGTGCCGACCCACGAGATCGCGCGGCTGCGCATCGCGCAATCGCCCGAGGGCCGCCGGATCTTTCCGCGCATGAGCGTCGCGGAAAACCTGCAGATGGGCGCCGACGCCACCGAATGCACGGAAGCCGAGCGCGAAGCTGGGCTGGACCGCGTGTTTGCGTTGTTTCCGCGCCTGAAGGAGCGCGTCGCACAACGCGGCGGCACGCTGTCGGGCGGCGAGCAGCAGATGCTGGCGATCGGCCGCGCCCTGATGAGCCGGCCGCGGCTCTTGATGCTGGACGAGCCGTCGCTCGGCCTCGCGCCGCTGATCGCGCGGCAGATCTTCGATGCCATCCGCACACTGAACCGGCAGGACGGCCTCACCGTGCTGATCGTCGAGCAGAACGCCAACCACGCGCTGAAGCTCGCCCATCGCGGCTATGTCATGGTCAACGGCCTGATCACGCTGGCAGGAACCGGCGCCGAATTGCTGCAGCGCCCGGAAATCCGCGCCGCCTATCTGGAAGGCGGCCGCCGCGGCTAATGCAGCGTCGATTTGCCTGAAAATTGCCGGTGACTTCGCTGCAAAATCAGCCGAGAATGCCGGCGGTTTTGGGGCCCGGCGTGCCGGGCCCTTCCGCAAGAGGCAACGACCACGAGGGACGTCTCATGAAATCACTGAAGCTGATCGGCCTGGCATTGGGCGCTTCGTTCGCATTATCGGCGAGCGCATTCGCGCAAGACATCACCGTCGCAGTCGCGGGCCCGATGACGGGCTCCGAATCCGCTTTCGGCCGGCAGATGAAGAACGGCGCCGAACAGGCGGTCGCCGACATCAACGCCGCCGGCGGCGTGCTCGGCAAGAAGCTCGCGCTGGAAGCCGACGACGACGCCTGCGACCCGAAGCAGGCGCGCTCGATCGCGGAAAAGATCGGCTCGTCGAAGATCCCGTTCGTGGCCGGCCATTTCTGCTCGTCGTCGTCGATCCCGGCCTCCGAGGCCTATGCCGATGCCAACGTGCTGCAGATCACCCCGGCCTCGACAAACCCGCTGTTCACCGAACGCAAGCTCTGGAACGTGGCGCGTGTCTGCGGCCGTGACGACCAGCAGGGTCTGGTCGCCGCCGACTACATCATGAAGAACTACAAGGGCAAGAACGTCGCGATCCTGAACGACAAGACCACCTACGGCAAAGGCCTCGCCGACGAGACCAAGAAGGCGCTGAACAAGGCCGGCTTCCAGGAGAAGATGTTCGAGTCCTACAACAAGGGCGACAAGGACTTCAACTCGATCGTCTCGCGCCTGAAGCGCGACAACATCGATCTGGTCTATGTCGGCGGCTACCATCAGGAAGCCGGCCTGATCCTGCGCCAGATGCGCGACCAGGGCCTGCAGACCGTGCTGATGGCGGGCGACGCCATGAACGACAAGGAGTTCGCCTCGATCACCGGCCCGGCCGCCGAAGGCACCCTGTTCACCTTCGGTCCCGATCCGCGCAACAAGCCGACCGCGAAGGCGATCGTCGAGAAGTTCAAGAGCAAGAACATCGATCCCGAGGGCTACACGCTCTACACCTACGCTGCGATGCAGGTGTGGACGCAGGCCGTCGCCAAGGCCGGCACCACCGACGCCAAGAAGGTGATGGACACCATCAAGGCCGGCGAGTGGGACACCGTGCTCGGCAAGATGGCCTTCGATGCCAAGGGCGACATCAAGGCGATCGACTATGTCGTCTACAAGTGGGACGCCAAGGGCAACTACACCGAGATCAATCCGAAGGGCTCCTGAGCCTCTCGCGCCTGATGCGATCAGAGAAACGAAACGCCCCGGTTCGCCGGGGCGTTTTTTTGAGCTGATGCCTGCAAGTCATACCGCAAGTCGCGGCTCACGCGCGAGCGACGGTTGATGCATCCGCCGCGGCTGCTATACCGGATCGATCGGACGGCAGGCGGATGGACGCATCGTGAAAAACCTTCTCACCGATATTGCCGGCGTCAGCGTCGGCCACGCCGACGACACCGTGATCGCCTCCGGGGTCACCGCCATCCTGTTCGAGCGGCCGGCGGTCGCCTCGATCGATGTCCGCGGCGGCGGTCCCGGCACCCGCGAGGACGCACTGCTTGCCCCGCATAATGTCGTCGAGGCGGTCGACGCCATTACGCTGTCCGGCGGCTCCGCGCTCGGGCTCGATGCGGCCGGCGGCGTGCAGGCCTGGCTTGCCGAGCGCGGCCGCGGCTTCCGCATCCGCGACGCGGTGATCCCGATCGTGCCGGGCGCGATCTGCTTCGATCTGCTCAACGGCGGCAGCAAGGCATGGGGGCGCTTCCCGCCCTATCGCGATCTCGGCTATGCCGCGGCGAACGCGGCCGCCGATGACTTCGCGCTCGGCAGCGTCGGCGCCGGCATGGGCGCGACCACTGTCAATCTGAAGGGCGGGCTCGGGTCGGCGTCGGCCACGACCGACGACGGCGTCAAGGTCGCAGCGCTTGCGGTGGTCAACGCGGTCGGCACCGTCACGGTCGGCAACGGTCCGTGGTTCTGGGCGGCGCCGTTCGAGATCGGCGGCGAGTTCGGCGGACGTGGCCTGCCGCCGGCGTTCACGCCGGACATGCTGAAGCCGCGACTGAAGGGCGGCGCTGACGCAACGGCGGCCGAGAACACGACGCTGGTCGTGGTCGTGACCGACGCGCAATTGACAAAACCGCAGGCGCGGCGGCTTGCGATGATCGCGCAGACCGGCATGGCGCGCGCGATCTATCCGGTGCACGCCCCGCTCGATGGCGATGTGGTGTTTGCCGCGGCGACCGGCGCCAAGCCGGTCGATCCGCTGTTCGGCCTGACCAAGCTCGGAGCGATCGCGGCCAATACGGTGGCGCGCGCGATCGCACGCGGCGTCCATTCAGCGACCGCGCTGCCCTTCCCCGGCGCACTGCCGAGCTGGCAGGATCGATTCGGTTAGATCATCGCGCTGACGTCATTGCGAGCGAAGCGAAGCAATCCATCGTGGACAGATGGATTGCTTCGTCGCTCCGCTCCTCGCAATGACGGAAATTGCCAGTCTCGCCTCAGGCGCTGACTGACAGCGACGACGAAGCCTGCGCCGAGATCGCCTGCGACTGGCGCTGGATCAGCTGCTCGATGAAGTTGTACGACGAGGTCGCCTTGTTGCCGGCGGAGGACGAATTCGTGCTGCTGGTGGTGGACGCCGTGGCCGGCGTCGTCATCGACACCTTGGAGCCGTCGGCATAGGTCGTCGTCGTCGTGGTCGAGCCGTCGCTGTTGGTCACCGACGTCGAGGTGGCGCCGTTCAGCGCCTGCATCAAGGGATCGGAGCTCGATCCGCCCGAGCCGCTGCTGGAGCCGGATCCATCGCTCGAGCCGGTTTCCATGTGGTGGCGGTGATGGCCGCCGCCCTTGTGGCCCTGCAACGCCTGCGACATCTCGTCGAGGCTGACGCTGCCGTCGCCGTTCTTATCGAGCTTGGAGAACACGTCGTCGGCCTGCGCGACGTTGGTGCCGCCGGCGCCGAGCGCCTTCTCGAATTCCGTCTTGGTGATCTGGCCGTTGCCGTCGGCGTCGATCAGCGAGAACAGGTCCTTCAGCGCAGCCGACCGGCTGGTCGACGTCGCGCCGGTCGAAGCCGTGCTGGTCGACGCCGTGGCCTGCGTCTGGCTTTGCGCGTCGAGCAGCGCACTCATGGTCTGCGGCGAAATCTGCTGGGTGGTAGAGCCCGATCCGGCGCTGGTGCTGCTGCTGGTCGACGTCGTGGCCGAGGGGGCGAACAGCCCGGTCGACTGGCTGCCCTGACTGGAACTGCCGGTCTGGGTCGTCGACTTCGACGACATCAGCGAGCTCAAAAGATCGATGGCGGATGACGCAGCGCCAATGGCAAATAACATGGCAATACTCCAACAAGGCCGCGCCTGGCGGCTCAGACGCTGATCAGTGGCTGAGCAAAGGGTGTGCCATGGCAAAAACCCAATAAAACCAGGCCTTGGCGTATCGATACGGGCTCTGCACACCCGGCAAGAGCTGCCGCCGACGGCAGAATTTTCCCGCTCGGAGACGCCGTCGGCTCGCATTGCCCGCCGCGCCTGTGCATGTTAGGCGGGATCACCCGTCGCCCCCTGAAGTCTTTCGGAACTGCGCTATGACTCAGTCATTCACCCCGCGTCCCCTCGTTATCGCTCCGTCGATCCTGGCGTCGGATTTCTCAAAGCTCGGCGAGGAGGTCCGCGCCGTCGACCAGGCCGGCGCCGACTGGATCCATCTCGACGTGATGGACGGACATTTTGTGCCGAACATTTCCTACGGCCCCGACGTCATCAAGGCGATGCGGCCGCACACCAAGAAGATCTTCGACGCCCATCTGATGATCTCGCCCTGCGACCCCTATCTCGAGGCCTTTGCCAAGGCGGGCTGCGACCACATCACGGTGCATGCCGAAGCCGGCCCGCATCTGCATCGCTCGTTGCAGGCGATCCGCGCGCTGGGCAAGAAAGCCGGCGTCTCGCTCAATCCGGCCACGCCGGCGAGCGCAATCGAATATGTGCTCGACCTGATCGACCTCGTGCTTGTCATGTCGGTCAATCCCGGCTTCGGCGGCCAGGCCTTCATCCGCTCGGCGATCGGCAAGATCTCCGACGTCAGGGCGATGGTCGCGGGCCGTCCGATCGACATCGAGGTCGATGGCGGCGTTGCGCCCGACGTCGCGGGCCAGCTCGCCGCCGCCGGCGCCAACGCCTTTGTCGCGGGCTCTGCCGTGTTCAAGGGCGGCACGGTCGAGGCCTACAAGACCAACATCGCCGCGATCCGCCATGCGGCGGCCGAGGCGCGCGGCGAAGCGATCTGATTATCCGGCGAAGCTAAAATACTGCGGGCGGCGTGACCGCGTCCGCCGCCTCATCGCCGTCTGCTTGCGGCGTCAGCCGCGACGGCCGCACCACGGTCACCGTGCATGGCGCCTCCGCAGCGACTTTCGAGGATACGCTGCCGAGCAGCGCGCGCCGCATCGAGTTCTGCCGCGCGCCGATGACGATGTGGTCGACCAGATTGACGGCAGCGAATTCCAGGATGGCGGAGGCGGGATCGATCGCCTCCAGCACATGCACGGTCAGCCTGTTCTCATCCAGCTTGAATGGCCGAGCCCAGTGCTGCAGCGCCACCAGACGGTCGACATGCTTGTTCTGGCCCTGCTCGTCGAGGGTGCGATCGATCGCGAGGCGATTGAGCTTCAGCACATTGACGCAGGCGAGCCGCGCCGACGGCGACGTCGACAACACCTGCTCGGCAGTGACGCGGATGGTATCGTTCAGTGCCTCGGCCTCTTCGCCAAGATCGAGCGCGACGGCAACGATCGGGCTCGATGCGAGCTGCGCTGCGACATTGGACTTCGGCTGCGGCGGCGCCGCGCCGAGATTGAACCGGCGACGCCAGACCGCAAGCAGCGGATCGCGTTTGAGCCGCTGCGCCCGCGCGGTGAGCTTCACCTGCTCGGGATGGCCGAGATCGAAGGCAAGCTGCGCCGCCGTCGGATAACGCGCCGCGGGGTCGATCTCCAGACAGCGCAGCACGATTTCCTGCAGCCAGGGCGGATAGTCCGGCCTGAGCTCGCGCGGCGGATACGGATCGCGCCACAGCCGACGGCGCATGCCGCGCAGGGTTTCGGTCTCGCCGAACGGGCGGACGCCGGTGGTGAAGAAATACAGCAGCACGCCGAGCGAAAACAGATCGCTGCGCGGATCGTCGCGCACGCCGAGCAGGCGCTCCGGCGCCATGTAGGGCGCGGTGCCGTAAGGCAGGCGAAACTCCTCCTGCAACAAATCGGGCAGATGCTGGTGGTGCGAGAGGCCGTAGTCGATCAGCACAGCCTCGCCGCGCTCGCGGAACATGACGCTGCTCGGCTTGATGTCGTGATGGATGACATTCTGCCGGTGCAGGCTGGCGAGCGCGGTCGCGACCTTGCCGCCGATCACCCTTACCTCCTCATATGGCAACGGCAGGGCGTCGAGCCGCTTGTAGAGCGTCTGGCCGGGGACGCGCTCCATCACCACGTAGGCCTGGCGCTCGAAATCGCCGGTGCCGAAACAGGCCGGCACGTGCGGCCCCGACAGCCGCGGCAGGATCATCTGCTCCATCTCGAAGCTGACGATCGCGGCCGGATCCTCGCCCTCCGAGGTCAACGGCACCTTCATCAGCAGCGGCACGCTGATGCCGGGATGGGTGACGGTCCACAGCGTGGCCATGCCGCCGCGGTGCACCCGCTCGCCGATGGTGAAGCCATCGAGCTCGGCGCCGGCCTGCATCGTCAGCGCCGCCACCGGCGTCACCTGCCGAGCGACAGACGGTCGGCGAGCCAGACCGGCAGGCCGCCCGCCTTGATCCGCGCCGCCGCGGTCGCAACGTCGTAGGGCACGCGGTGATAGGTGATCTCGCGGCTCGCGGTGTCGAACATCGCAAATGACGCGGCGGGATCGCCGTCGCGCGGCTGACCGACCGAGCCGAGCACCGCAAGCCAGCGCCGGCCCGTCAGCAATTGCACGGCGACGCCCGAGGTCGGGACGAAGCTCGTCATCTTCGCGGTCGAAGACATCGAGTAGAGACCGGGACGATGGATGTGGCCGCAGAACGTGATCTGCAATTCGGTCGCCATCAGGCTGCGCGCGGCATCTGACGTGTCGCGGACATAGCGCCACTTCGCGGGATCAGAGGCCTCGGAATGCACGTAGAGGCGATTGTCCTCCTCGCGCATGATCGGCAGGCCCGCGAGGAACGCCTTCTGTTCGCCGCTGAGCCGGCTGCGGGTCCAGTCGATGGCAGCCTGCGCGTCGGCATTCATGCTGTCGCTGGGAACGCCGATCGCATTGTCATGATTGCCGCGTACTGCAATTGCGCCCTTCGCGACCATGTCCGTCACCGTGTCGACGGCCCATTCGGGATCGGCGCCGTAGCCGACGATATCGCCGAGGCAGATCAGCCGCTCGGCCCGGCGCGCCCGCGCGGCATCCAGGCAGGCGGCGAAGGCCTGCCGGTTGGCATGAATATCGGCAAAGAGTGCAAGCCGCATCGTGGTCCGCGTGACTGATCCTGCCCGATATCAAGCACACGCGGCCCCGGGCCCGCAATCGGGCCAAAGGCGGGCGCCAAAAGCCGTTGGGCGCGAGCGCGCGGAATCTCTCCGTCGCGACTCGTGGCTCACCCCTCTCCCCAACCCTCCCCCGCAAGGGGGGAGGGAG
>NZ_JACMYK010000034.1 GCF_020889785.1 Bradyrhizobium acaciae | reverse complement strand
GGCCGCGCCGATGATTTCGTCTGGCCGCGCCGCGAGATGGGGCGCGAGCAGGCCAAGGGTGACGTGCCGGTTGCCGCAGCCACGCCAGCCGCACCGGCGGCGGGTGGACCTGCGAATCCGCCGCCCTCGACCACGGCGATTGCGCCCGACGGCTCGATCATCACCGCACCGAAGCCGCAACGACGGGCGTTCCGACCGGCCCAGGCCCAGCCGCAACAACAGCCGCAGACCCAGCCCTGGCTGCGTGACTTCTTCGGCTTCGGCGCGCCGCAGCAGCGCCCGCTGGTCGCCCCGCCGCCGCGTCCGCCGCGCAGCGTCGGACAGCGGGCCGCAGGGCCGGGCAATCCCTGGCAGTAGGCGGCGCGTGTTCTCAAAGAATTGAAGCTATTGCCGTCATTGCGAGCCAATGGTCGCGCGAATGCGCACCCCATGACAGGCTCCGCGAAGTAATCCATCGATCCGCGCGCGGACGGATGGACTGCTTGGTCGCTTCGCTCCTCGCAATGACGGCGTTGGGTAGGGCGGCCGACTACCCGTAGTACCGCCAGCGCGACGGCGGCGGACGGCGCGGCTGGCGCGTCATCAGGAGCGCGAGCGCAAAGCCGATGCCGCCGGCGATCAGGAGCGCGCCGAGCGGATTGTCCTGCACCGTTTGCGCCACCGCCTTCTGTCCGCTGCGAACAGTCTCGCCGCGATGTTCATAGGCATCCTTCGCATAGTTGACCGCGGTGTCGGCGGCATCGCGCGCCGCATCCTTGGCTTGGCCGTAAAGATCCTGCACTGAGCCCGCGGCTTCGCGCGCGCGTCCGGAGGCTTGTGTTTGGGTATCGCCGGTCGCGTCGCCGACGGCGCCCTCGGCCTTGCCTGCAAATTCCTTTGCCGTTCCGAAAATCCGATCCTTGTCCATTACGACTGCTCCCTGGAATTGTCAGGAAGCCAACCGCGGAACCACGTCCAGGTTCCTGGAGCTACAGAATGAGCCCGCCATCGACCACGATGGTCTGGCCGACGATGTAGGAGGCGAGCGGCGAGGCCAGGAACAATGCGGCGCCGGCCATGTCGGCGGGCGTGCCGAGGCGCTTCAACGGAATGCGCTCGAGCGCGCCTTCGAGCCGCTTTGGATTGGCCGTGGTCGCCTTGGTCATCTTGGTGTCGACGAGGCCAGGCGCGATGCCGTTGACGCGGATGCCGTTCTCGGCCCAGGCCTCGCCGAGCGTCCGCGTCAGCCCGACGGCGCCGGTCTTCGAAGCGTTGTAGGCGGGGTTGCCCATGGTGGAATGATACGCCGCGGTCGAGCTCACGATGATCAGCGAGCCCTTCGCGGCGCTCAGCCTCGCGTGGAATTTGGTGGCGCAGGCCATCAGGCTCATCAGATTGACTTCGAGCACCTTGCGGAAACCCTCCATCTCGAATTCCCCACGGCGGTAAATCACCGCGCCTTGCGCCAGCACCAGCACATCGAGCCGATCGAACGACGGCGTGAGGCTTTCGATCGCCTGCGGATCAGAGACATCCAGTTGCGCGTAGGCCAGGCCTTCGAGATGCGAGCCTTCCTCGGCGGAATAATCACTCGCCTGTGCACGGGTGCCGTACACGGCAACGCGCGCGCCCTTGGCGCGGAAGGCCTGCGCGATGCCGTTGCCGATGCCGCTGGAGCCGCCGACCACCAATATCTGCTTGCCGCCGAAATCGAGCTCGTTCATCGCGTTTCCTCTCTCGTACTGCTTCTTGATTGAGCATGATCCTTTGCGGAAAGCCAACCGGGAAACTTGCGTTAACGCGCTGCGTACGTGGCGAATAAGGGATCGCCGGTTTGACCTATCTGCGGATCGGTGCCAGCGTTGTTGATCGCACAACGCGCAAGAAAATCGCCGGGAGGTCCGTTATGTCCGAATACAAGCAGCTCAGCCGTTCGGTGAAGGGCCTCACCGTTCTCATCACCGGTGCCGCGAGCGGCATGGGCCGCGCCACGGCGCGCGTGTTCGCCGACGAAGGCGCCAATGTCGCGGTCACCGACCTGACCGAAGACGGCACGCAGGTCGTGGCGAAGGAAATCTCGGCGAGTGGCGGCTCGGCCAAGGCCTGGACGCTCGACGTCGGCGATCGCGACGCGATCACCAGGGTCGTCAACGATGTCGCCGCGCATTTCGGCGGGCTCGACATCATCGTCAACAATGCCGGCATCTCGGTGCGGATGCCAATCGACGATCCCGGCTACGAGGACGCCTGGGCCAAGGGTATCGCCGTGATGCTGACGGCCCATCCGCGCATCATCCGCGCCGCACTGCCATACCTGCGCAAATCGCGTTCGCCGCGCATCGTCAACATCGCCTCAACAGAGGCTCTGGGTGCAACGGGCCTGCACAGCCCCTACTCCGCGGCCAAGGGCGGCGTGACCAGCCTGACCCGCTCGCTCGCGGTGGAGCTGGGGCGCGAAGGCATCACCGTGAACTGCATCTGCCCGGGGCCGATCCGCACCGGAATCACCGACCGCATCTCCGAGGAGCACAAGACGATCTACGCCAAGCGCCGCACCGCGCTGGCGCGTTACGGCGATCCGGAAGAGGTCGCGCACATGACGCTGAGCCTGTGCCTGCCCGCGGCATCGTTCCTGACCGGCGCGGTGATTCCGGTCGACGGCGGGTTGATGGCGCGGAATGCCTGACCCGCGCATCGCCGCGAAGCGTTGACAGGACGCGCGTCGGGAGTAGCCTTCGCGTCAAACGAAGCGGGACAACCGCCCGCACGATACGGGGAGATGCGCCAATGACCGTCCTGATCCGGCAGCTTCACAAGCATTTCGTCGGCGAGGTCTCCGGCGTCGATCTGCGCAGGCCGCTGACGCAGCAGGAAGCGATCGACATCGAGGCCGGCATGGACAAATACGCCGTGCTCGTCTTCCACGGCCAGGACATATCAGACGAACAGCAGATGGCGTTCGCGCTGAACTTCGGCGAGCGCGAATCATCGCGCGGCGGCACGGTGACGAAGAAGGAAGACTATCGCCTCTCCTCCGGGCTCAACGATGTCGGAAATCTCGGCAAGGACGGCCAGCCGCTGCCGAAGGATCATCGCACCCATCTGTTCAATCTCGGCAACTGCCTGTGGCATTCCGACAGCTCGTTCCGGCCGATCCCGGCAAAATTCTCGCTGCTGTCGGCGCGCGTGGTGAACCCGAAGGGCGGCAACACCGAATTCGCCGACATGCGCGCCGCCTATGATGCGCTCGACGACGAGACCAAGGCCGAGATCGACGACATGATCTGCGAGCACTCGCTGATGTATTCGCGCGGCTCGCTCGGCTTCCTCGACTACACCGACGAGGAGAAGCAGATGTTCAAGCCGGTGCTGCAGCGCCTGGTGCGCACGCATCCGGTGCACGGCCGCAAGTCGCTGTATCTGTCGTCGCACGCCGGCGCCATCAGGGGCATGAGCATGCCGGAGGCGCGGCTGTTGCTGCGCGATCTCACCGAGCACGCCACGCAGCCCGAGTTCGTCTATGTGCATAAATGGACGGTGCATGACCTCGTGATGTGGGACAACCGCCAGACCGTGCACCGCGTGCGCCGCTACGACCAGTCGCAGCCCCGCGACATGCGTCGCGCGACGGTAGCCGGCACCCAACCGACGGTCGCGCAGGAAGCGGCGGAGTAAGCCACACCCACCGCTGTCATAGCCAAACCTACGCTCGCGTAGCCAAACCCACGGCAGTCGTCCCGGGCAAGCGAAGCGCGACCTAGGACCCATAACCGGGCGCCGTTGTTGCGCGAGGCTGTGGCCCCAGCGCGGCGTTACAACTGCATGCGGTGGTTATGGGTCCCTGCTTTCGCAGGGACGACACTGAGGATGTGGCAACCGCAACAATGACAACGCGTCAGGCGTGCCCGGCGTCGTTCGACAGCATGCCCGCCTCGATGCCGATCTTGCGCAAAGCGCGCGCGTATTTCTCGTCGACGTCAGTGCCGAAGATCAGCTCCGGATCGGCATCGCAGTGCAGCCAGCCATTGTGCTGGATCTCGTTCTCGAGCTGGCCCGGCGCCCAGCCGGCATAACCGAGCGCGAGGATCGCGTGCTTGGGGCCGGCGCCCTTGGCGATCGCCTTCAGGATATCGACGGTTGCGGTGAGCGAGATGCCGTCGTCGATGTTCAGCGTTGCGTCCTGGATGTAGAAGTCGCTGGAATGCAGCACGAAGCCGCGGCCGGTATCGACCGGGCCGCCCTTCATCACTTTCATCATCTCGGCATTCTCGGGCAGCATGATCCGGTCCGATTTCTCGATGATGTCGAGCTGCACCAGAAGCCCGGGGAAATCGATGCTGCCGGCCGGGCGGTTGACGATGATGCCCATCGCACCCTCGGACGAATGGGCGCACATGTAGATCACGGAGCGCTCGAACCGCGGGTCGTTCATGACAGGCATCGCGATCAGCATCTGGCCATCGAGATAGCCACCTTCGGTCGCATGGGGACCGACGGCCGGGCTTCTGCCGGCGGCGGTCTTGCGAGTCTTGCCTGTTTTGCCTTCAGGGCGCATCCGCAAAGGCCTTTCCTGCTGATTTGGCATCCTGATATTGGGTGGCGGTTCTGTCAATCAACCATCGGCCGCGGTGCGGCGATGCATCACAAGCAATTCAATGGTTTGCACCGAAAGTTGCAGGTAAAGACGTCTCATGATCGTCACAGTTCCCCTGCGGGCCGCCTTGGCTGTTGCCGCCTTGTTATCCGCCGCATTTGTGGCAACGGAGGTTCGCGCCGACGACGCCTCGCCGTGGCAGCAGGACACGCATTCCGCGGTGCGGCTGCTTGCGGGATCGCGCAGCGGCGCGGTGCTGCTTGGCGGCATCGCCTTCCAGTTGCAGGACGGCTGGAAAACCTACTGGCGGACGCCGGGCGATTCCGGCGTGCCGCCGCGGTTCGATTTCTCCAAGTCGGATAACGTCGATGCGGTCACGGTGATGTGGCCTGCACCGCGCCAGTTCGACGACGGCGCCGGCGGCACTTCGCTCGGCTACAAGCACCAGGTGGTGCTGCCGCTGCGCATCGTCGCGAAGAATCCCGACAAGCCGTTGGTGCTGCGCGCCGACATCAGCTACGCGGTGTGCGAGAAGCTCTGCGTGCCGGTCGAAGCGAAGGCCGAGCTCGCGTTCGCAAGCGTCGCCTCGACCGAAGATGCCGCGCTGTCGGAAGCGCTCAACGCGGTGCCGAAGCCCGCCAATATCGGCGATCCAACCCCGTTCACGATCCGCGACGTCAAGCGCGACGACAAGAACAACGTGCTGGTCGATGTCACCGCGCCCGACAACAAGGAGCTCAGCCTGTACGTCGAGGGGCCGACGCCCGATTGGGCGCTGCCGGTGCCCAAGCCCGTCGAGCACGCGCCGCCGGGCGTGAAGCGCTTCTCGTTCGAGCTCGACGGGTTGCCGCCGGGCGCCAAGGCGGAAGGCGCAGCGTTGAAGCTGACGCTGGTCGGCGGCGACAAAAGCTACGAATTCAACGTCAATTTGAACTGACGCCACAGCGTCGTCCCGGGCGAAAGCCGGCACCTATACGCCGCAGCGTCAGTTTGAGGCGCGCTGGGGCCAAGCAGCGCGTACCAACTGTTTCCTGTGGCTATGGATCCCGGCTTTCGCCGGGATGACGCAAGACGGGAACACCCCCTCACCCAACCCAATCTTAACGTTTCGTTGATAGATCGGGGCCATTGCCGCCTTGCGGCGCTTTGGGAATTTTCCGCTTTGGCTGTGATGGAGACACGATCCGCAACGTCTGCCGCAACCTCTGCCGCAAGCTCTGCGCCATCGGGCCCGGTCGCACGCCTGCGCGGCCTCGTTGCGCTCCTGCTCGGCGGCACCAAGGAGGCATCGGTCACCAAGCGCCTCGCCGGGATGATCTTCGTCATCCGCGTCGTCAGCGCCGCCATTGCCTATCTGGCGCAGATCCTGCTGGCGCGCTGGATGAGCGGCTCGGATTACGGCATCTACGTCTATGTCTGGACCTGGGTGCTGCTGCTCGGCAGCACCATGGATTTCGGCATCGCGCCGTCCTCGCAGAAGATCATTCCGGAATATCGCACGCGCGGCGACCTCGCCGCGCTGCGCGGCTTCCTCTCCGGCGGCCGCTGGGTGGTGCTTACGGCGTCGAGCACGGTGGCGCTGCTGCTTGCCGGCGTGATCCACCTCGCCACGCCCTGGATCGACCCCAACGCGGTGGTGCCGCTCTATATCGGCTGCCTGACCTTGCCGCCCTTCGTGGTCGCCAACACCCAGGACGGCATCTCGCGCGCGCATGACTGGATGCAGCTCGGCCTGATGCCGCAGTTCATCGTACGGCAGGGGCTGATCATCGCGCTGACCGCCGGCGCGCTGGCGCTCGGCCTCAATCTCGGCGCGACGGCTGCGATGATCGCGAGCGCCGCGGCGGTGTACATCGCGGCGATCGGCCAGATGATCGTACTGAACCGCCGCCTCAAAGCCCATCTCGGGCCGGGCGAGAAGACCTACGACGTCAAGGGCTGGTTCGCGATCTCGCTGCCGATCATGCTGGTCGAGAGCTTCTATCTCCTGCTCGGCTATACCGACGTGCTGATGCTGCAGCAGTTCCGCTCCTCCGAGGAGGTCGGCATCTATTTCGCCGTGGTGAAGACGCTGGCGCTGGTGTCGTTCGTGCACTACGCGATGTCGGCGACGACGGCGCATCGCTTCGCCGAGTACAACGCGCTCGGCGACAAGGACCGGCTGTCGGCCTATGTCGCGCACGCCATCAGCTGGACGTTCTGGCCCTCGCTGCTCGCGACCATCGCCCTGCTCGCCTTCGGCAAGCCGCTGCTGTGGCTGTTCGGCCCGAAATTCGTCGGCGGCTACAGCATCATGTTCGTGGCCGCGATCGGGCTCGTGGTGCGCTCGGCGATCGGGCCGGTGGAGCGGCTGTTGAACATGCTCGGCCACCAGAGCATCTGCGCCACCGCCTATGCGGTGGCGTTCTTCATGAATGTCGGGCTCTGCACTGCGCTGGTGCCGCGCTATGGCGGCATGGGCGCCGCCGCCTCAACCTCGCTGTCGCTGATCTTCGAGACCATCCTGCTGTTCGTCGTGGTGCGCTCGCGCCTCGGCCTGCACGTGCTGGCATTCGGGAAGCGGCGGCCGGCGGCATAGCTTTCCGCCGAACGCGGCCTCTCGTGCGCCGCTCTCGCCCTCAAATTCCAATTTCAGTTAAGCCAGTTCCGTTCCGATCAAAAGACAAAAGCCGGCCCTGATCTGAATCAGAACCGGCTCTGTCGTGAGCAACGAAACGATTACTCCGCGGTCCAGCCGCCGTCGATCGAGAGGTTGGCACCGGTGATCTGCGCGGCATCGTCGCCGCACAGGAACAGCGCCAGCGCTGCGACCTGCTCCGAGGTCACGAACTCCTTGGTCGGCTGGGCGGCGAGCAGCACGTCCTTGATGACCTGCTCCTTGGTCATGTTGCGCGCCTTCATGGTTTCCGGAATCTGGTGCTCGACCAGCGGGGTCCAGACATAGCCCGGCGAAATGCAGTTGCAGGTGATCTTGAACTGCGCGAGCTCGAGTGCCGCGGTCTTGGTGAGGCCGGCGATGCCGTGCTTGGCCGAGACGTAGGCCGACTTGAACGGCGAGGCGACCAGAGAGTGCGCGGAAGCCGTGTTGATGATGCGGCCCCAGCCGCGCTTCTTCATGCCGGGCACCGCGGCACGGATGCCGTAGAATGCCGACGACAGATTGATCGCGATGATCGCTTCCCACTTCTCCGGCGGGAATTCCTCGATCGGCGACACGAACTGGATGCCGGCATTGTTGACGAGGATGTCGACTGAGCCGAAGGTCTTTTCGCCGAGCGCGATCATGTCGGCGATCTCGGCCGGCTTGGTCATGTCAGCCGGCGAATAGGCCGCCTTGACCTTGAAGTCGGTCTCGATGCCGGAACGCTCCTTCTCGATGTCGGCCGGCACGCCCATGCCGTTGAGGACGATGTTGGCGCCGGCGCCGGCGAAAGCGCGCGCATAAGCCAATCCGATGCCACTGGTCGAGCCGGTCACAACGGCGGTCTTGCCTGTCAACGTACCCATTGTTCTTCGCTCCTATTTGCTTGCAGGGGGTGTGGGTTCGTCCCCCGTGAGGTCGTAAGTCACCATGGTTTCCCCGGACTGCGGCCGTTCTAGCCATTCTTTGTGACGCATCGACAAATGCACGTCGCGCACGCCGGCGCCCCAGTGCTCGACCATCGCAACATGGGAGAAGTCGTAGTCCTTCGACGAGCTCTCGTAATTCTTGCTCTTGTAGATCAGGTGAACCACCGTCACGGTGTTCTCCTTGGACGCCTTGCGCAGCAGCTCGACCGACGGATCGTTCTTAAGGTAATCCGGCAGCTTGCCGATCAGGTCACGCACCGCCATGCGGGCGTTGTGGACCTGCTTGTTCTTGTCGGTGTTCATCCGCGTCCGGCTGGAATAGCGGATGTCCTTTTCGCGCTCGGCGGCCTCCAGCAGCGTCTCCGGCAGCGGGCCGCGCGCGCTGAACAAATCGACCTGGAAGATCAGGAGATCGCGGCTGGTCTCCTCATCGAGCACGAAGTCGAGCGGGGTGTTGGAGGCGATGCCGCCGTCCCAGTAATGCTCGCCCTCGATCACGACGGCGGGAAAGCCCGGCGGCAGGGCACCGGAGGCCATGATGTGCTCGGGACCGATTTTCTTGCCGAGCTTCTTGAACTCGTAATTGTCGAAATAGCGGAAATTGCCCGAGGTGACGCCGACCGCGCCGACCGACAGCCGCGTCTTCAGATCGTTGATGCGATCGAAGTCAACGAGGCGCTCCAGCGTCTTCTTCAGCGGCGCGGTGTCGTAATAGCTCAGCGATTGCGAGCTGCCGGGCGGCCACATCGGCGCCGGCGGAATCCGCGGCGTGAAGAAGCCGGGTACGCCGAAGGTCGCGATGATGGCGGCAGAAGTCTCGTTGAACAGCGAGCGGGCGCGCTCATGTTTCGAGACCGGATTCCACGGCACCGGCGCCGACACCATCTCCCAGAATTCCTTCAGCCGCGGCACACGCTTGTCCGGCTCGTTGCCGGCGATGATCGCGGCATTGATGGCGCCGATCGAGATGCCGGCGATCCATTCCGGCTCGAAGCCTGCATGACAGAGCGCCTGAAAGGCGCCGGCCTGGTAGGAGCCGAGCGCGCCGCCGCCCTGAAGTACCAGCACACGCTGCGCTTGCGCGGGCGTCGAGGCCGGCGCGGTCTCAGAAGTATCCATTCGCAACCGTTCGGTCAGAAATGACGTGAGCCGCACCGTGGCGGCTGTTCGCCGCGGCGTCAATCAGCGAGATCAAGGGGTTGGATCACGCGGAATTTATCGAAGGTCAGGTTGCCGCCAGAATGAGCGTCCAGAACACCTTGTATTTGGTATTCGGAGCATAGACGGCCGCGATGCCCATTTTTGTGACACCGCTCTTCAGCATGTTGGCCTTGTGCGGCGGTGAATCGCGCCAGCCCGAAAAGGCCTCCGCCAGCGTGTGATAGCCGGCCGAGATGTTCTCGACCGCGACGGTCGCGGGATAGCCGCCGGCCTCGAGCCGCTTGCCGAGCGGGGCCTTGACGTCATGGTCCATCTTGTTGCGGGCCGCCATCGCCTGCGATTGCTGCTCGGCGAGCCTCGTCAGGTCCGGATCGACCACGACGGTGCCGAGGCCATTATTCTGGCGGTACTGCGAAAACATGATCGCGGCCGCCTGGCTGTCCAGCACGGCGCCGGGCTGCGCCATGTTGAGATACATGGCCGGTTCTTCCGGGATTTTGGTGTCCGTGCCGCAGCCGGCAAGCACCAGAAGCCCGAACAGGGCGACCGTCGTCCGTTTCACAGGTGAAAACCCCCAAGGTTGGCGCGCCGTTGTTGCATACCAACCGTGGCTGAATGGTGAACAGGGACTAACTTTTGGCGAGCAAGGCCGTCATTCCGCATGCGCCCGGTTCTTGCCGGGAACACCGGTTTTCCCTTTCCCCCTGAAAGGGGGAAGGCCGGGATGGGGGTCAGCCGTGGGCGACGCTGTGTGCGGAGACAAGAACCCCACCCGCTTTGCTATGACGAGCAAAGCGCCGCTCCCCTTTTCAAGGGGAGGTTTGAGCGGCCCTACTGCGCGGCAAAGATCCGGTAGCGGCGGGGCTGCAGCGAGACGATTTCGCCGGCCTGGAGCTCGCGGTCGCGGGGGGCGTCGATCTCGATCACGGTCTTGCCCTCGCTGCCCGACAGCGCCACCTCGGCGCGCTGGATCGGACCGAACGAACGGACATGCCGGATGGCGCCTTCCAAGGCGCCGGTTCCGGCCGGACCGACCGCCATGTCGTGGCGGCGGACGAACAGTTTTGCCGCGCCGGAGGCGGCGCCCAGCGCCGGAATGTTCAGCGGACGGCCGTCGAGCCGCACCGCATCGCCGGCCACGTCGACCGGCAGCACGATGGACTCGCCGATGAAGCCGTGCACGAAGGCGGTCGCCGGATTGTCATAGACATCGCCGGGCGAGCCGATCTGCTCGATCTTGCCCTTGTCCATAACCACGACGCGGTTGGCGACTTCGAGCGCCTCCTCCTGGTCGTGGGTGACGAAGATCGAGGTGACGTGGATCTCGTTGTGCAGCGAGCGCAGCCACTGCCTGAGCTCCTTGCGCACCTTGGCATCGAGCGCGCCGAACGGCTCGTCGAGCAGCAGGATGCGCGGCTCGATGGCGAGCGCACGCGCCAGCGCAATGCGCTGACGCTGGCCGCCGGACAATTGGCTGGGATAGCGGTTGGCGAGCCAGTCGAGCTGCACCAGATCAAGCAGGTTCTTGACGCGGGCGCGGATCGTCGCCTCGTCCTTGCGGATCGCGCGCGGCTGCACGCGCAGGCCGAACGCGACGTTCTCGAACACCGTCATGTGGCGGAACAGCGCGTAGTGCTGGAACACGAAGCCGACCTGGCGCTCGCTGGCGCCGCGCGAGAGCGCATTCTCGCCGTCGATCGCGACCTCGCCCGAGTCGGGCCAATCGAGCCCAGCGATGATCCGCAGCAGCGTCGTCTTGCCGGACCCGGACGGACCGAGCAGCGCCAACAGCTCGCCGTCGGCGACCTTGAGATCGACATTGTCGAGCGCGGCAAAGCTGCCGAACCGCTTTACGATATTCTTGACTTCAATCGCCATCGGGCACCTCTGCCTCGTCGAGCCGCCGCTCGAGAATGGTTTTCGCCACCAGCGTGATCAGTGCCAGCATCGCAAGCAGCGATGCGATCGCGAACGACGCGACGAACTGGTATTCGTTGTAGAGAATCTCGACCAGCAGCGGCATCGTGTTGGTCTCGCCGCGAATGTGGCCGGAGACCACCGACACCGCACCGAACTCCCCCATCGCGCGCGCGTTGCAGAGCAGGACGCCGTAGAGCAGACCCCATTTGATATTGGGCAGCGTGACGCGGAAGAAGGTCTGCAGGCCGGAGGCGCCGAGCGAGATCGCCGCCTCCTCTTCCTGGGTGCCCTGCTCCTGCATCAGCGGGATCAGCGCGCGCGCCACGAACGGGAAGGTGACGAAGATCGTCGCCAGCGCGATGCCGGGCACCGCGAACAGGATATGGACGTTGTGCGCCTGCAGCCAGGGTCCGAAATAGCCCTGCGCGCCGAACAACAGCACGAACACCAGGCCCGAGATCACCGGCGAGACCGAGAACGGCAGGTCGATCAGCGTGATCAGGAAGGTCTTGCCGGTGAACTCGAATTTCGAGATCGCCCAGGCCGCGACCACGCCGAACACGAGGTTGAGCGTGACCGAGATCGCGGCGACCAGCAGCGTCAGCTTGATCGCGGCTAGCGCCTCAGGCTCGGCCAGCGCCGCGAAATAGGCGACGACGCCCTTCGAGAACGCCGACGCGAACACGACGACCAGCGGAAGCACGACGAAGATGCTGAGGAAAGCGATGGCGAGCGCGATGATGACAAGGCGGATCGGACCCGGCTCGGTGCGCGGGTTACGGTGGGCCGTGACCGGCGTTGCGCGCGCGATCTCAAGCCGCGGCGCCGGCGCGGCAACGCTGACATCGGTCGCGGGTGCGTAGGTCCGCAGCTGCGTGGTCGAGGTCGCCAATCCCGTCTGCATCGACATCTTTGGGACCTCAATGCACGGGAATGCGGGCTTGCGCCCAGCGCTGCAGCCGGTTGATCAGGAAGATGATCAGGAACGAGGCCACCAGCATCACCACCGCGATCGCGGTGGCGTCGGCATAGCGGAACTCGGACAGCCGGATCACGATCAACAGCGGCGCAATTTCGGAGACGTTGGGCAAATTGCCGGCGATGAAGATCACAGAACCGTACTCACCGATGGCGCGGGCAAAGGCCAGCGCGAAGCCGGTGAGCAGCGCCGGGATCAGGCTCGGCAAGATGACGCGAAACACGGTGTGCCAGCGATTGGCCCCCAGGCTCGCGGCCGCCTCCTCGATCTCGGGATCGAGATCGATCAGCACCGGCTGCACCGTGCGCACCACGAAGGGAATGCCGATGAAGATCATCGCGATGAAGATGCCGATCGGCGTGAATGCGACCTTGATGCCGAGTTCGGCCAGCGGCGCGCCGAGCCAGCCCTTTTGCGCAAACAGCTGCGTCAGCGCGACGCCGGCGACCGCCGTCGGCAAGGCGAAGGGAATATCGACGATGGCATCGAACAGCCGCCGGCCCGGAAACCGATAGCGCACCAGCGCCCAGACGATGATGGTGCCCATCACCAGATTGACGCAGGCGGCCGCAAACGAAAGCCCGAACGAAATCTTCAGGGCATTCAGGGTGCGGCGGCTGGTGACGATGCCCCAGAACTGATCGAGGCTGAGCTCGAACGTCTTGAGGAACAGCGCGGCCAGCGGGATCAGGATGATCACGGAGAGCCATGTCAGGGTCAGTCCCATGGTGAGACCGAACCCCGGCAGGGTACTGCGCCTTGCGACCGCTGTGCTCACCAGTCCCCCTGTTGATCAGTTCTTGTAGATCTGATCGAAGATGCCGCCCTCGGCGAAGTGATCCTTCTGCGCCTTGGTCCAACCACCAAAAACGTCGTCGATGGTGAAAAGTTCGACCTTGGCGAAGGATTTTTCGTACTCCTTGGCGATCTCGGGATCGCGCGGCCGGTAGGAGTTGCGCGCGGCGATCTCCTGGCCTTCCCTGGTGTACCAGTACTTCAGATAGGCCTCGGCGACCGCGCGGGTGCCCTTCTTGTCGGCGACCGTATCGACGATCGCGACCGGCGGCTCGGCGAGGATCGACTGCGGCGGCGCCACGATCTCGAACTTGTCCGCGCCGAATTCGCGCTGCGCCAGAAAGGCTTCGTTCTCCCAGGCGAGCAGCACGTCGCCGACGCCGCGCTCGACGAAGGTCACGGTCGAGCCGCGCGCGCCGGTGTCGAGCACCGGCACGTTCTGGTAGAGGTCGGCGACGAATTTCTTCGCCTTGTCGGCAGAGCCGAACTTCTTCTGCGCGTAGCCCCAGGCGGCCAGATAGTTCCAGCGCGCGCCGCCCGAGGTCTTCGGGTTCGGCGTGATCACGGCAACTCCGGGCTTGATCAGATCGTCCCAATCCTTGATGCCCTTGGGATTGCCCTTGCGGACCAGGAAGACGATTGTCGAGGTGTAGGGCGAGGCGTTCAGCGGCAACCGCTTCTGCCAGTCCGGCGCGATCAGGCCCTTGGCTGCGATCGCATCGATGTCGTAGGCCAGCGCCAGGGTGACGACATCGGCCTGCAGACCGTCGATCACGCTACGCGAGGAAGCGCCGGATCCGTTATGCGACTGCTTGATCTCGACGCTCTTGCCGGTTTCCTTCTGATAGGCCGCGGCGAACGCCTTGTTGAAATCCACATAGAGCTCGCGCGTCGGATCGTAGGATACGTTGAGCAGCGAATAGTCGGCCGCAAAGGCCGAGCTCGCCCACAACAACCCCGCGACCAGCGGCAGCAAACGACGGATCATTTCAGTCTCCATTCAACCTGAGAATGCCAGGAAACACCTCAGACATAACTCACGGTGAAGCGGCTTTAAGTCAACGAAACCGGTTTTCTTTGTTTGCGGCCGTGCAGCGCGCCTGTGCTACGAAGGCGCCGCATTGCGAAGGCTTTGTCACGTCACCAAATCGCGATTAAGCATCATCGCGATCAAGCGCAGTACCCTACGACATCTTGGTTGTGTGGATGCCGCATTCCGTCTTGGCCCGGCCACGCCAGCGGCCGTCGCGTGCGTCCTCGCCGGAAGCAGCCCGGCTCGAGCAAGGCATACACCCGACCGACTGATATCCCGATGCGACAAGTGGATGCGGCGGCAGTTTGCCGAGGGCGTAGATCGCCTCGATCTCCTCGCGGGAGACATGGGCGAACGGATTGAATTTCAGCCTGATCCCATCGTGCTCGACGACGGGGATGTCGGCCCGGGCGTTGCCCTGAAAACGCTTGCGACCGTTGATCCAGCCGGCGAACGGCTTCAGCGCGCGCGCCAGCGGCTCGACCTTGCGGATGCGGCAGCAGGCATCGGGATCGGTGAACCACAATTCGCGGTCCGGATCCTGGCGCGACAGCGCCTGCTCGTCGGGCTTGATCGAGCGCACATCAGTGAGACCGAGCGTCTTGATCAGCGTGTCGCGATAGGCCAGCGTCTCCTCGAACAGCCAGCCGGTGTCGAGGAAGACCACCGGGATCGCCGGATCGACATCCGCCATCACCTTGAGCAGCGCGGCGGACTCGGTGCCGAACGACGACACCAGCGCCAGCCTGTCGCGGCCGACCGTCTTCAGCGCGGCCGCGATCACCTCGGCGGGCGATGCCGTGCGCAACGCGCGATCGAGCGCATCGGCCGCGGACAATGCGGCCGATGCTGCCGCGAGCTCTGGTGCAAGCATGCTCACTGGCCCGCGCTCTCCGAGTGACGCAGCTGCATGCGGCGGTTGAGGGCGGTGACGCGGCCGTCGCCGGTCGGCTGGTAGAACACCGAATAGCGCTTCATGGTCTGGGCGAACGCGTCGGCGTCGGCATCCTTCTTGACCTCGAAGGCGTCGAAGCCGGCGCGGGTCATGAACACGAACTGGTCGCGCAGGATCTGCCCGGTGGCGCGCAGCTCGCCGTCATAGCCGTAGCGTTCGCGCAGCAGGCGGGCCTGGCTGTAGGCGCGGCCGTCGCGGAAGGTCGGAAACACCAGCGCGACCGAGGCCAGCCGACCGAGATGCGGCACAAGATCGTCGAGGTTGCGGTTGTTCGGCCAGATCACGCCCACCTTGCCGGCGCGGCGCAGCAGCGCCTCCGGATCGGTGAGAAAGCGCTCGGCCGTGACCAGCACCGCACCGTCGCCGGGCAGCTCGGCGCCGTCGGCGACATGCACGAACAGATCGGTGGTCAGTCTTCCCTGCTTAACGAGTGGCATAGACCCGCTCCCTGATAGGCTCGACGCCCAGACGCTTCACCGTGTCGACGAACAATTCCTCGGGACGGTCGCGCAGCGCGAGATAGGCTTCGACAATGTCTTCGATCACGTCGGCGACTTCCGCATAGGGAACGGCCGGGCCGATCAAGGTGCCCAATTGCGCGTTCTCGTCGGCGCGGCCGCCGATCGTGATCTGGTAGAATTCCTCACCGTTCTTCTCGACGCCGAGAATGCCGATGTGGCCGACATGGTGATGGCCGCAGGCATTGATGCAGCCGGAGATGTTGATGTGCAGCCGGCCGATCAGATCGGCGGTGTCGTGGTTGGCGAAGCGGCGCGTCAGCTCCTGCGCGATCGGGATCGAGCGCGCATTCGCCAGCGAGCAGTAATCCAGCCCCGGGCAGGCGATGATGTCGGTCACCAGATTGACGTTCGGCGTCGCGAGGCCGAGGCGGTCGAGCGCCTTGAACAAGACCGGCAGATCGCGCTTGGCGACATGCGGCAGCGCCAGGTTCTGCTCGTGGCCGACGCGGATCTCGCCGAACGAATATTTGTCGGCGAGGTCGGCGACCGCGTCCATCTGCTCGGCGCTGGCGTCGCCGGGTGGACCACCGACCGGCTTCAGCGACAGCGTCACGATCGAATAGCCCTGCACCTTGTGCGCCGACACCGAGTTCTTGCGCCAGCGCTCGAACAGCTTGTCATGCGCGGCCTGCTTCAGCTCGTCCGGCATGTGCGGCAGCTTTTCGTAGGCCGGGTAGGAGAAGCGCGAGCGGACCTCCTCGATGGCGGTGTGATCGAGCGTCAGCCCGACATCGCCCATCGCCTTCCACTCCTCGTCGACTTCCTTGGCGAACTTCTCGATGCCGAGCTCGTGCACCAGGATCTTGATGCGCGCCTTGTAGATGTTGTCGCGGCGGCCGTACTGATTGTAGACCCGCAGGATCGCCTCGATATAGCTCAGGATATCGCGGCCGGAGACGAACGGCTTGATGGTCTTGGCGATGAAGGGCGTGCGGCCGAGGCCGCCGCCGACCAGCACCTCGAAGCCGGTCTCGCCGTCGGCATTCTTGTGCAGCCGCAGCCCGATGTCGTGGATCTTGATCGCGGCGCGGTCGTGCTCGGCGGCGGTGATCGCGATCTTGAACTTGCGCGGCAGGAACGAGAATTCCGGATGCAGCGTGGTGTGCTGGCGGATGATCTCCGACCAGATCCGCGGATCCTCGATCTCGCCGGGCGCGACGCCAGCCCACTGGTCCGAGGTGACGTTGCGCATGTTGTTGCCGGAGGTCTGCATCGCGTGGATGCCGACCTCGGCGAGATCGGCCAGCGCGTCGGGCAGCTCGGCGAGCTTGATCCAGTTGAACTGGATGTTCTGCCGCGTGGTGAAATGGCCGTAGCCGCGATCGTAGCGGCGCGCGACATGGGCGAGCCGGCGCAGCTGCTTCGACGACAGCGTGCCGTAGGGGATCGCGACGCGGAACATGTAGGCGTGCAGCTGCAAATACACGCCGTTCTGCAAGCGCAGGATCTTGAATTCGTCCTCGGTGAGCTCGCCGGAGAGGCGGCGCTTCACCTGGTCGCGGAATTCCGAAACACGCTCGTTGATCAGCGTGCGGTCGAGTTCGTCATAAGCATACATGTTCGATGAGCCTTACGCCGGCGCGCCTTACGCGGGGACCTGGAGATCGATGGTGACGCCCTTGGCGCGGATGTGTTCGCGGAGATTGCCGGGCTTGACCTTGCCGCCGTCCTTGAGCTCGACCGGCGCGATATAGGGGCCGACCGCGCCGACATCGTCGGCGGTCGCTTCGGCCAAAAGCGCGCGGGCATCGTCAGAGGTGCTGACGATGGCGGAATCGGCGAGTTCGGTGGACCAGCCTTGCTTGGCGGTTCGGTACACGACGGCGCCGTCCCAGGTGCGGTTGGCGGTCACCACCGAGGGGCCCGTGATCCTGATTTTCTTCTGTTCAAGCGGAGAGGTCATTCGGCAGCTTTCAGCAGTTCGGAGAACATCTGGTTGGAGAAAAGTTGGGTGACGTTGGATTGGCTCCACGGCGCGGAATGCGCGACGACGTCGCCAATGATGAGGACGACGGGACCGCCATCGACCTGTTTGACGAGCTCAGGCAGCCGCGACAGCGTACCGACCGCGGCCTTGGCATCCAGCCGCGTGACGCGCGCGAACACGCCGACCGGCGTCTCCGGCGAGCGGCCCGCCGCAAGCATGCCCTCGCGGATCGCGGGCGCCGCCGTCATGCCCATGTAGACGACGACGGTCATCTTCTTGTCCGTCAGCACCGACCAGTCGACGACCTCGGCATCGCGCGCCTTGTGCGCGGTGAGGAAGGTGATGCGCAGCGCCTCGTGCCGGAAGGTCAGCGGCACTTCGAATTGCGCGGCCGCGCCAAGCCCGGCGGAGACGCCGGGAATAATGGAGTACGCGACGCCAGCGTCGCGCAGCGCTTCGATTTCCTCGCCGCCGCGGCCGAAGATGAAGGGATCGCCGCCCTTGAGCCGCACCGCGCGCTGGCCCGCCTGCCCGGCCTCGATCATCAGGCGGTTGATGGCATCCTGGCCGATGCCGGGCTTGCCGACACGGCGGCCGACCGGGATCCGCGCAGCATCGCGGCGGATGCGGTCGAGAATTTCAGGTGAGACCAGTTCGTCATAGAACACGACGTCGGCGTCCTGCAGCGCGCGCAGCGCCTTCACCGTGAGCAAATCAGGATCGCCGGGACCGGCGCCGACCAGCGTCACATGACCGACGGCCTTGCCTTCCGCGCTTGCGCCGGCGAAGGCGGCGGGATCGGTGATCGCTTTCAACGCCCGCTCCGCCTCGTCGTTGCGGCCGGCCAGCACCTGCGCGCCGATCGGGCCGTCGACGATGCGCTCCCAGAAGCGGCGACGCAGCGGAAACTCGTCGATGCGGGCATGCATCGATTTGCGGAAGCGGCCGATGAAGCCGGCGAGATCGCCGATCCGCGCCGGCAGCACCGCCTCGATCTTCTCGCGGATGCGGCGCGCCACCACCGGCGACGTGCCGCCGGTGCCGACCGCGACCACGACATCGCCGCGATCGACGATCGCCGGCATGATGAAGGTGGAATGCACCAGGTCGTCCATCACGTTGACCGGCAGGCCAATCGCCTTGGCGCGCACCGACATCGCTACTCCAATGTCGCCTGCGCCGGCACAGAGCACCGCGATGACGTCAGAGAGATCGGCTGCGAGCGGATCGCCGTCGGCACGCTCGATGCGCGCGGCGTCCTCGGCTGCGATGCCGGCAAGCTCATGATCGCCGTCGGTCGCGTACCAGCGCACTGCGGCGCCAGCGGCTGCGAGCAGCCGCAGCTTGGCGCGCACGAGCTCGCCCGCTCCAACGAGCAGCACCTTGCCGCTTTGCAGATCCAGAAACACCGGCAGATATCGCATTAGACACTCGCTTCCCCAATTTGGGGGTTGACTGAAATTATTTTCTATTTATCTCTCGATCAAGCCCAGCAAAGAGAAAATTATTTCTTCTCTATTGCAGCGCAACTTTAGAATTTTCAACTCCACAGGCCAAGGCCAAGAGATGCATCTTCTCGACAATGAATCCGCCGCTGCCGGAACGCGTTCCGCAGCCCTTGGTAAAGCGTCTTCCGTGCCGGGAATTTCGGCCGCTCAGCCGCCGTCGATGGACCATCTCGACGAGCTCGAGGCGCAGAGCATCTACATCCTGCGCGAGGCGTTCGCCCGGTTGAAGAAGCTCGCGCTGCTGTGGTCGCTCGGCAAGGATTCCAACGTGATGATCTGGCTGGCGCGCAAGGCGTTCTTTGGCCGCGTCCCGTTCCCGGCGCTGCATGTCGATACGGGCAAGAAGTTTCCGGAGATGTATGCGTTCCGCGATCGCTTCGGAAAGGAGTGGGATCTCGACCTACGCGTCGAGCCCTGCCCGCCGATCGACAGCGTCGACCCCACCCTGCCGCCGGCCGCGCGTTCCGCCGCGCGCAAGACCGAGGGCCTGAAGCTCGCACTCAACAAGTATGGCTTCGACGGACTGATCGCCGGCATCCGCCGCGACGAAGAGGCAACCCGCGCCAAGGAGCGCGTGTTCTCGCCGCGCGGCACCGAAGGCGAATGGGACGTGCGCGACCAGCCGCCGGAATTCTGGGACCACTTCAATGCCTCGCCGCCGCAGGGCGCGCATCTGCGAATTCATCCGATCCTGCATTGGACCGAGGCCGACATCTGGGCCTATACCAAGCGCGAAGGCATTCCGATCATCCCGCTCTATCTCGCCAAGGACGGCAAGCGTTATCGCTCGCTGGGGGATCAGGACATCACCAACCCGGTCGCCTCCACCGCCTCCAACATCGACGAGATCCTCGCCGAACTCGACGCCACCAAGATCCCGGAGCGCGCCGGTCGCGCGCTCGACCACGAGACCGAGGATGCGTTCGAGCGGCTGCGTGTCGCCGGCTATCTCTGATCCAAGTTTTGCCGTGAGTGCTTTGATGAACATGATCCTCCCCACCGCTTCGATCTCGGCGACCCCCAACGGCACCACCCGTCCGCAGGTGCGCATCGTCATCGTCGGCCATGTCGACCACGGCAAGTCGACGCTGGTCGGACGCCTGCTGCATGAGACCGGCAGCCTGCCGGACGGCAAGCTGGAGATGTTGAAGGCGGTCAGCGCGCGGCGCGGCATGCCGTTCGAATGGTCGTTCCTGCTCGACGCGTTGCAGACCGAGCGCGACCAGGGCATCACCATCGATACCACCCAGATCCGCTTCCGCACCCGCTCGCGCGACGTCGTGCTGATCGATGCGCCCGGCCACGCCGAGTTCCTGCGCAACATGATCACCGGCGCCTCGCAGGCCGACGGCGCGGTCCTGATCATCGACGCGCTCGAAGGCGTCCGCTCGCAGACGCGGCGGCACGGCTATCTCCTGCACCTGCTCGGCGTGAAGCAGGTCGCGGTCGTCGTCAACAAGATGGACCGGGTCGATTTCAGTGCCGACCGTTTCAAGGAAATCAGCGAGGAGATTACGGCGCATCTGATCGGCCTCGGCGTGACGCCGACTGCGGTGGTCCCGATCTCGGCGCGCGACGGCGACGGTGTCGCCGAGCACACGCCGCGGATCGAATGGTACAAGGGTCCGACCGTGGTCGAGGCGCTCGATGCGCTCGAGCCGGCGCGGCCGCTCGCCGAATTGCCGCTGCGGCTGCCGGTGCAGGCGATCTACAAATTCGACGACCGCCGCATCGTGGCGGGCCGCGTCGAGTCGGGCAGCCTGAAGGCCGGCGACGAGATCGTCATCATGCCGACCGGCAAGATTGCGAAGATCAAGACCGTCGAGAGCTGGCCGGTGACGCCGGTCAACGGCCCGCAAGGCGCCGGGCGCTCGGTCGGCATTACGCTCGACCGCGAACTGTTCCTCGAGCGCGGCGACATCATCGGCCATGCCGGACAGAGCCCGCGCGACACCCGCCGCATCCGGGCCCGGATCTTCTGGCTGCACGACAAGCCGCTGACCAAGGGCGAGCAGATCCTGATCCGGCTCGGCACCAAGGAAAGCCGCGCCACCGTGGTGGCGATCGAAAAGGCGGTCGATCCCGGCGCGCTGTCCAACGAAGAGAACACCGCGATCGCGCGCAACCACGTCGGTGAGATCGACGTCTCGCTGGCGCAGCCGGTTGCGACCGATCCCTACACCGACAATCCGCGCACCGGCCGCCTGGTGATCGAGGTCAACGGCCGCATCGCCGGCGGCGGCCTCGTGCTGTCGGTCGACGCCGGCCGGCCTGCAGTGCCGGTCGATATCGTGCCGGTGGAATCAGCACTGCGGCCGGACGAGCGTTCGGCGCGCTATCACCATAATGGCGCGGTGATCTGGCTGACCGGGCTGCCCGGCTCGGGCAAGTCGACCTTGGCGCGGGCGCTGGAACGGCGCCTGTTCGGCAATGGCGGCTCGCCGATCCTGCTCGACGGCGACACCTTCCGCGCCGGGCTGAACAGCGATCTCGGCTTCTCGCCGCAGGATCGCGCTGAAAACATCCGCCGCCTCGCCGAGGTCGCGACCCATCTGGCGCGCAACGGCCATATCGCCATCGTCGCCGCGGTGTCGCCGTCGGCGACCGACCGTGCGGCAGCACGCCGCATCGCCGACAGCGCGTTCCGCGAAATCTATGTCGCGACCCCGGCCGAGGTCTGCGAGACCCGCGATCCCAAGGGCCACTATGCCAAGGCGCGCTCCGGCGGACTGCCGTCCTTCACCGGCATTACCAACGACTACCAGCCGCCGACCGGCAACGAGCTGACTATCGACACCTCGAACCGCTCGGTCACTGAAGCCACCGACGAGATCGAGCGGATGCTGGCCACGACCGGCATCCTGTTCGACGAGCTGACCGACCTCGCGGCGAATATCTGATCTTGCTCACCTGTCGTCGCCCGGCGCGACCGGGCGATCCATTATTCCAGAGACAGCAGTTACCAAGGCGATGGGCCGCGGCGTGCTGGATGCCCCGCTTGAAGCGGGGCATGACACCAGTGTCAAAAAGCGGGCTTCGGTCGACGCCTATTCCGCCGCGCGTTGGCTTCCGGACCCGTGCCGCACCATTCCCGGCGATCGCCCGGTGACACGCTTGAACGCGCGGCTGAAGGCCGCCTGTGACGCATAGCCCAGCCGTTGAGCGATGATGTCGATCGGCTGGCGTTCATGCTCGATCCACTGTGTCGCAAGGCGCATGCGGAGTTCGGCAAGATAGCGCAGCGGCGATTGCCCGGTCATCGACTGGAAGCGCTCGGCGAACAGCGAGCGCGAGCAACCTGCCTCCGCGGCCAATTCGGCCACCGTCCAGTTGCGGCCGGGCGCGCGGTGCAGCGCGCCGATGGCGCGGCCGAGACGCGGATCACGCAGCGCTTCGAACCAACCGACGGCGTTGTCGCTACCGCATTCGACCCAGCCTCGCACGATCGACGCGGCGAGCACATCGGCGAGCCGCGCGGTGACACCGACGGAGCCGGCCCGCGGCGTGCAGGTCTCCCGCTCCATCGCCTTCAGCATCGGTTCGATTTCCGGCTGGCGCACAAGCAACGTGTCGGCCCGCATCACCTCCGGCATCAGGGCAATGAGCGGACGCATGCCGCCAAGATCGAAATTCATGCAGGCGCTGAAGACCAGGACCGACTCGTCCTGCGGGCATCCCGCAGGACAGGCCGACGTCACATCGACATTGCCGCAGAGCGTCTCGGTCTCGAAACGCTCGACGTCGCAACTCGGCTCGTCCGCGGCCGAGACGAGATCATGCGCACCGCCGCGCGGCAGGAAAATCGCGTCACCGCATCCAAGCGGAAGCAGCGTCGCATCGGCGTAGCGCAGCAGCGCCGTGCCATGGGCGACGAAGTGGAATTGCGCGCGTCCGTATGGCGTTTCAAAGCGCAAGCCGAACGGCGCCCTAGTCTGGAGCCGACGGTAGTGAACGCCCTCAAGCCTCATGCCGAGCAACAATTCGCTCACCAGATCGACGGCGGTGTCCGTCGGACCAGCGGCAGGCGATTTGGACGATCGATCAAACATTCGAGCGTCTATGGCATAGATTGTCCAAAACCTCCAGCCTATGTCTGCGGCAACGCAGCATAGAAATGGAAGTTTTGGTCGATGGATCAAGAAATGGACCCGGCTCTGGCGCACACCGATGTGGTCGCGCTGGTACCGCGCGACGTCGCGCTAAAGTCGCTCCCCTCGGAAGAGCCTGCCTGGGGCGCGGTCGTCGCAATGATGCTGGGCGTCACCGCGCTTCTGACGGCGGAGTTCCTGCCGTCCGGTTTGCTGACGCCGATGGCGAGGGACCTCGGTGTGAGTCCGGGCCTGGCCGGCCAGGCGGTGACGGCGACCTCGCTGGCCGGACTGATCGGCGCATTGTTCACACCGAGGCTGACACGCAGCTTCAACCGAAAGCCGGTGCTGCTGAGCTTTTCAATCCTGCTGGTGATCTCCAATCTGCTGGTGGCGCTGGCGCCGAACATCACGTTCCTGCTGGCAGCGCGCATCGTGCTTGGCCTCGCCATCGGCGGCTTCTGGGCGATGGCGGCAGCGACGACGATCAGGCTGGTGCCGCCGGCCCTCGTGCCGCGAGCCCTATCGATCGTGATGAGCGGCATTCCCGCCGCGATGATCATTGCCGTTCCGCTCGGCAGCTATCTGAGCGAAGTGGCGAGCTGGCAGTCCGTGTTCCTGCTGGCGACGGCGCTGGGCGCAGCGGTGTTCGTGATCCAGGCACTGGCTTTGCCGCGTCTGGCCCCAAAGGGCGAAGCCGGGCTCGGCACCCTGATCGACATCCTGACGCGGCCGGGTATCGGCGCCGGCATCCTGGCGGCGACGTTGGTCTTCACCGGACACTTCGGCTATTTCGGCTACATCCGTCCATTCCTTGAAAGCGTGACCGGGCTTGGCGCCGCCGGCGTGGCGGCGACGTTGCTTGCTTTCGGTGTTGCCAACTACATCGGCTCCTTCGCGAGCGGAGTGATGGCTGAGCGCAGACTCAAGCTCACGCTGATCGCGATGCCCTTGGCGATCAGCGTGATCGGTCTGTTGCTCTCGCTCCTTGGACAAGACGTCATCCCCGCCCTGGTTCTGGTCGCGCTGTGGGGATTCGCCTTCAGCGGTGTGCCGGTTGCGACGACGACCTGGATCACCCGCATGGTGCCCGATGAAACCGAAAGCGGGACCGGATTGACCGTGGCCTCGATCTTCCTCGGCATCACCATGGGCGCGGCCGGCGGCGGACTTGTGCTCGATTTGATGGGCGCTGCGGCGGTGTTTGTGGCAGGCGCCGTCCCCCTGGTGCTCGCCGCCCTGCTGATCGCCGCCAAGGTGCGGACCAGGGTGCCGTGACCACTTGGCGTGAGGGTGCCAGCAGGGGCCTTCTCAGAGCCGTGGCTTTAGGGCTAAAAGGGCCGTGAACGCGGCCCTTTGGCGCGTTTTTTGCTGATTTCTTTCGAAAACAGCGCCTAAACGCCCCATTTTTTGAGAAAGCCCATCATGACTCGTGTCGATGCCCATGGATTGAAGATCGCCCCTGTCCTGTTCGATTTCATCGCCAAGGAGGCGACGCCGAAAACCGGGATCGCGCCCGACGCGTTCTGGGCAGGACTTGCCGCCATCATCCAGAAGCTCGGCCCGAGAAACCGTGAGCTGCTCGCGGTCCGCGACGCGCTGCAGGCCAAGATCGACGACTGGCATCGCGCCAACAAGGGCAAGGCGTTCGACATCAACGCCTACACCGCGTTCCTCAAGGACATCGGCTATCTGCTGCCGGAGCCCGCGACCCACAAGGTCGAGACCGCAAATGTCGACGAGGAGATCGGCAAGATCTGCGGCCCGCAACTCGTGGTGCCGCTGACCAACGCCCGCTACGCCTTGAACGCCGCCAACGCGCGCTGGGGTTCGCTGTACGACGCCTTCTACGGCACCGACGCGATCCCGCATGATCCGAGCGAGAGCGGAAAGGGCTACAACAAGGCCCGCGGTGACAAGGTGATCGCGAAGGCGAAGGCGTTCCTCGACGCCGCCGTGCCGCTCGCGACCGGAAGCCACACCGACGTGACGTCCTACGCCGTGATCGCGGGCCAGCTCTCGGTCAAGCTGAAGAGCGGCAATTCGACCGCGCTGAAGAACGGCGCCCAGTTCGCCGGCTATCTGGGCGATGCCGCCCAGCCCACCGCGATCCTGCTCGTCAACAACGGCATGCATGTCGAGGTCAAGATCGACCGCAGCAACGTCATCGGCAAGGATGATCCGGCCGGCGTCGCCGACATGATCCTGGAATCGGCGGTCTCCACCATTCTCGACATGGAAGACTCGGTTGCCGCGGTCGACGCCGAGGACAAGGTGCTGGTCTATCGCAACACGCTCGGCCTGATGAACGGCACGCTGTCGGCCGATTTCGAGAAGGGCGGCAAGACGCTGACGCGCTCGCTCAATGCCGACCGCGTCTACAAGAAGCCCGACGGCAGCGAGCTGAAGCTGCACGGCCGCAGCCTGCTCCTGATGCGCAATGTCGGCCACCACATGTTCACCGACGCCGTGCTCGACGCCAAGGGCGAGGAAATCCCCGAAGGTCTTCTCGACGCTGCGGTCGCCGGCCTGCTCGCGATCCACGACCTCAAGGGCAATTCCAAGGTCAAGAACAGCCGCACCGGCTCGGCCTACATCGTCAAGCCGAAGATGCATGGTCCCGACGAGGTGACGCTGACCTGCGACCTGTTCGCCGAGGTCGAGAAGATGCTCTCGCTGCCGGAGAACACGCTGAAGGTCGGCATCATGGACGAGGAGCGCCGCACCACGGTCAACCTCAAGGCCTGCATCCAGCGCGCCTCCAAGCGCATCATGTTCATCAACACCGGCTTCCTTGACCGCACCGGCGACGAGATCCACACCTCGATGGAAGCGGGTCCGATGATCCGCAAGAACGACATGAAGGCGCAGCCGTGGATCAAGGCCTATGAGGACTGGAACGTCGACAACGGCCTGATCGACGGCCTTCCCGGCCATGCCCAGATCGGCAAGGGCATGTGGGCCGCGCCCGACAAGATGGCCGACATGCTGGCGCAGAAGATCGGCCATCCGCAGGCCGGCGCCACCACCGCGTGGGTGCCGTCGCCGACCGCGGCCACGCTGCACGCGCTGCACTATCACCAGGTCAACGTAACAGCCCGCCAGCAGGAGCTCACCAAGGGCGGCCCGCGCGCAAAACTCTCCGACATCCTCACCATTCCGGTGTCGCAGTCGAACTGGGCGCCCGACGACGTCAAGCAGGAGATCGACAACAACTGCCAGGGCATTTTGGGCTACGTCGTGCGCTGGATCGACCAGGGCGTCGGCTGCTCCAAGGTGCCCGACATCCACGATGTCGGCCTGATGGAAGATCGCGCCACCTTGCGCATCTCGAGCCAGCATCTGGCGAACTGGCTGCATCAGGGCGTCATCACCAGGGATCAGGTGATGGAATCGCTGAAGCGCATGGCCGTCGTCGTCGACAAGCAGAACGCCGGCGACAGCCTCTACAAGCCGATGGCGCCGTCGTTCGACGGCGTCGCCTTCAAGGCGGCCTGCGACCTCGTGTTCGAGGGCCGTACGCAGCCGAACGGCTACACCGAATACATCCTCACCGCGCGCCGCCGCGAGGCCAAGGCCGCGGGCTGATCCACGATGTCCCAACGACAAGCAAAAGCCCCGGCGACGAGCCGGGGCTTTTTTTATTGGAGATGCACTGCTGCATCCACGTCATTGCGAGGAGCGAAGCGACGAAGCAATCCATTGCTCGCCTCGCGCGGTGAGATGGATTGCTTCGCTTCGCTCGCAATGACGAAGCTAAAACACCGCCAGATATTTCAGCAGCGAGACGATGCCGATGATGATGACGACGACGCGCGCGATCTGCTTGGCGCGGCCGTCGAGCGGCAGCATGTTGATGAGATAAAGAACGAGAATAATGACAAGGAAAGTGACGAGTACGCCGACGAGCATGCGGGGCCCCCTGATGGCATCGGTGAATGTGCTGTTCGCATGTTGCTAACGTGCGAGCGGGAGGCCGGTTCCAGAATTCGGAACCGAAATGGCCTGCCTTGCGTGAGCGACGCTATTCGCGCGCCAGCACCGGCGCGCGCTGGTACTTCGCGCGGATGCGATCCGGCGCCGGTGTGAAATTGAGAGATGCACCACGCCGGTCCGGACGGCTGACCGACATCAGCCCATCCTTGCCGGCGACAATGTCGCCCTTGCGCAAGGTCGGGTCGTCCTCGATCTTCACCGCGGCGAGCCCGACGGGATCCCTGCCGTTGCAGGTGCAGCCTGAGACGAGTTCGTCGCGATAGCGGAACGCGTTCGGCAGCTCGGAATACGGCCTGCCGTCATCCGTCGCGGCATTGTCGATATTCCCGCCATAGACCACTTCGGTCGCACTCGCCGGGCAGAAGCTGTTGCAGCTCTCCGCCTTGCTCTGATTGCCGGTCGCAGCCAGCGGGAAATAGCGGCCGTCGCAGGTGCGCACGCAATAGGCCTGGCCGCCGTCATAGCGCGCGCGACGCTCGGCCCGCGGCATGACCTGTGCCGGGCCGTCGTCGAACGGCATGCGGATCACCGGTGCGCGGCCCTGCATGAAGCCGCCGAACAGTTGCTGGAAGAAATCCTGGGCTTGCGCCGCGGGCGCCAGGGACAGGCCGAGCAATGCCGCCGTCCCGAACGCCCACCGCCTCACGTGCAGCTTTGCCATTACCGACCCTCAGTACGACGCATTCCTCAGTACAACGTGGAAGTCGCAGGGATGTTCATCGCCTGACGGCCGGAAGGCAGCGTCATGACCGCGGGACGCGGCTGCACCGGCGCCGGCCGGACCGAGATCTGCGTCGTCGCCGGGCCGAGCTCACGCGCGGCGAGATGCGGCGCGTTCTTCGGCAGCACCACGACCTTGGTGCCGACATCGACCCGGCTGAACAGGTCGGAGACGTCTTCATTGGTCAGGCGGATGCAGCCCGACGACACGAACTTGCCGATCGTTGTGGGATCGTTGGTGCCGTGGATGCGGTATTCGCTCGAGCCGAGATACATCGCGCGGGCGCCGAGCGGGTTGCCCGGACCGCCGGCCATGAAGCGCGGCAGATAGGGCTGGCGCTTGATCATCTCGGCCGGCGGATGCCAATCCGGCCACTCGGCCTTGCGGCTGATGGTCTGGGTACCGGCCCAGGTGAAGCCCTCGCGGCCGACGCCGACGCCGTAGCGGATCGCGCGGCCGCCGCCGAGCACGTAATACAGCGCAGTGTTGCCGGTATCGATGATGATGGTGCCGGGCGCCTCTGACGTGTTGAGCGCGACGGTCGTCCGGCGCAGTCGCTCCGGCAGTGCGCCGTCCTCGGCGGCCCCGGTCGAGGGATCGATCATCGCCTCGTCGGACGGGAAAGCGCCCGGCTGGGTCGACGCATAGCCGAGCACAGAAGATCTGGCTTGGGCGTGAGCCGAATTGGTGACGATGAATGGCGTCACCAACAGGACGCCGGCGAAGGCAAGGCTACGGGCAAGAGTCCGGGCATGGGTACGCGCGGCGCGCGACGCAAGCCGGCGGCTGGAGAGAGACTGATTTGTCATGTGCTGCCCCTGGACGGGATGCGCATCGTGGTGATGCGATGCCAGACCAACGCGCGTGACCGCCGGAGAGTTCCGGTGCGAATCGTCCCGAAGCCGCGATTGTCAACCCGCCCCATCTCACGAACCCGCGATGGAACCTTTGCCCGGGCGGTCCGTTGTCAGGCGCTATTGAGGCGCGGGACGGTTTTGCTGCGCGAAATTCATTTGTTGTCCTCGTGCGGGAGGAGTCTGGTGCGCGCTTTTCCGAGTGAAATTCTGCTTGGCAATGCGCTCGAAGGCACGCCCGTCCCCGACAGCAAGGCCGAAACGCCACCGGTCGTCGGCCGTGCCGAGGTCGTCGCCTCTGCGCTGGTCGCGCTGCTGGTCATTGTCATCGTCGCCGTGCTCTATCTGGCCCGCGCCTTCTTTCTCCCGATCACCATGGCTTTCATTGTCGGCACCATGCTGTCGCCGGCGGCGAACCTGCTCGAGCGCTACCGGATTCCGCGCGCGCTCGGCGCCGTGCTGATCGTGATCGCGGTCGGCGCTGCCGTGACCTTCATGGTCGGGCTGATCGCTTCGCCGGCCATGGAATGGAGTTCGCGGCTGCCAGAGCTCGGCGCGATCCTGAGGGATAAGCTGCACGTGTTCGACCGGCCGCTCGCCCTGTGGCAGGAGCTGCAGAGCATGGTCGGCGGCTCCGGCACGCTGGCCAGTTTCCAGCTGCCGAAATTCGAATGGGTGCAGCCGACGCTGGAATTCCTGTCACCGACGTTCGCGGAATTCCTGCTGTTCATCGCGACCCTGATCCTGTTCATCGCGAGCTGGAAGGATCTGCGCCGCGCGCTGGTGATGACCTTCAGCGAGCGCGAGGCGCGGCTACGCACGCTGCGCATTCTCAACGAGATCGAAACCCATCTCGGCAATTATCTCCTGACGGTGACGATGATCAATGTCGGCGTCGGCATCGTCACCGGCGCGATCTGCGCGGCGACGGGCATGCCCAATCCGGCGGGGCTCGGCGCGCTCGCGGCGACGCTTAATTTCATTCCGATCATCGGCCCGGTCGCGATGTTCGTAGTGCTGGTCGCGGTCGGCATCATCTCTTCGCCGACCATCGGCGCAGGGCTGATCGCGCCGGCCTGCTTTGCGGTCGTGACCTTCATGGAAGGACATTTCGTGACGCCGACGATCGTCGGCCGGCGGCTGTCGCTGAACGCGCTCGCAGTCTTTCTCGCGCTCGCATTCTGGACCTGGCTGTGGGGCCCGATGGGCGCCTTCCTGTCGTCACCGCTGTTGATCGTCGGCCTGATCGTGAAGGAGCATTTGATGCCGGACAATTCGCCGCAGCTGCCCTAGTGCTAACCTCGGTTTCGTACCTGGAACCTTTGCTTGGTGCGAAGCGTTTTTCTCCGAACACACACGTCCTCCGGGAGCCTTCGATGTCGAGCACGGACAGCGCATTTGGGATCAAGAACATGACGGACAAAGCGACCTACGAACGCCTCGAAAAGGATGTCATCGCCGTGAAGAACGATATCGCAGCTCTGACCGAACAAATCACCGACGCGCTCAACTCGTTTGCGAGCAACGCAGGCAAGCAGGCGCGCCGCCACTACAAGGATGCGCGTGCCAACGCGGAATCGACCTTCGACGACGTGTCGGAGCGTGGCAGCGCGATGATGGGCGCGGCGCAGGAGGCGGCATCCTCGATCGAGGAATCGCTGGAAGAGGTGATCACACAGCGGCCGCTGGCGACCGTCGGCCTTGCGCTCGGTCTCGGCTTCCTGATCGGCCTCACCTGGCGCCGCTAGGCAACCAATCCATCCCTGAGATCATGGTGGCGATCATGCGCAAACCACCGTTCTGGGCCAGATGGCAGCGCTGGCGCGCCGCCGCCTCGTTTGTCGATGCGCTGTTCAAGGCAAGAATCAAGACAAGATTCAAAGCAAGGCTGGTCAATGCTTCAGCGGCTGATCGATGACCTCAAGGAGTCCACCGGCAGCGCGCTGCGGCTGACATCGCTCGCGGCCGCTGCCGCGATCGCGCTGTTCATCACCATCGCCTTCCTGTGTGCGGCCGCCTTCGTCTATGTGCTGCAGCACTACGGACCGGTAGAAGCGTGCCTGTCCGGCGCCGGCGTTTTCCTCGTCGTCACACTGATCGCGATCGGCGTTTACACCGCGCGCAAGCGCGAGATGCGCCGCCGCGCCGAGAGGGCGGCCAAGGCCGCGAAGTCTGCCGCGGCATCGATGCTCGCCGACCCCGCCTTGATCGCCACCGGCCTGCAGATCGTTCGCGCCGTCGGCGTGAAGCGGCTGATCCCGATCCTCGTGGTCGGCGGCCTCGCATTAGGCCTGATGGCAAGCCGCGGTGCAGCCAGCAGCGGCGAGGCGGAAGAAGAGTAACGTCCTCCACCGTCATTCCGGAGCTCGCAAAGCGAGCCGGGAATGACGGTGAGATAACTGACGTTCTCAAGTCACGCAGCGGCCGGGCTGCAGCAGCTTGGCCACTTCGGTCAGGACGCTGACCACGGGCTCGCAGGCCACCTTGCGGGTCTCACCGGGCCGGACCCGCGCCGGCGCGGCGGGGTGATTGCGCGCCTCTTCCCGCGCCACGGGGACGCGGACCAGAACCGACGTCTCGGGAAGCCGATCGAGTTTCAGCGCCACCGTCCGGCTCGGCAGGCCGCTTGATGGAACCGCCGCACGATCGGTCTTGGCGGCGCGATTGACGGCGCTCTCGGGCGCCAATGCGATGGTAACCTGCTGGCCGCCAATCAGATCGTGACCGGATGCCAGCTGGACGGCGCCAAGCGTCAGTCCGACCGCCAACGCAGCGAAAATTCCCTTTTGAATCTTTGACATGGTGCGCCCCATGGAAATTCGCTTAACAATCCCTTGGCGATCACGGACACAACGCGAACGAAACCTGTGGGGTTCTCGCGTCCGACCATCACTTAACCGTGTACGAAAAAATTTCGAATCGCGCGGAACGAGTCCGGGGGTCTGCGAGTCATTGGAAGAGCCGGTTATTCCCCCTGCCCCATTGACCGGCGACGTAGGGCGCGACCGTGGTGATGCCGGTCGCGCCCTGCTCTTTTTCGGCTGCCCTGCAGACGATGCGCACGCACCCGTCACATTGGACGTCAGGCATCGGGGGAAGCGGTCCCCTCGCCAAGCGGGAGGACCTCTTGTTTCAGGCATCGTCGCTCGATTGCATGTCCTGAGATCGAACAACCGTCACTTCACGGCATGACGGGCAACGACCGACATGAAACTTGATTCCCGTCGTCTGGTCGTCGACGAGCATCAATTCGCTCAGGGGCTCACCGCATTTGCAGGTGACGGTTTTCCTATCGGCAAAATACATCTGACGTCCTCCATAAGCCCGGAGATTCATCGCGTCATTGGGGCGGGCTCGCATGCGCCGCGCTCGCCCCTTGGGTTTCTGCTCCTTCTCGCCCTGTCAGATCCGGATGGTGGGAGTTGCGTTGCCGGCTGCTATTTTGAAACGGACTGTGCCTGCGGCCGATGCTCGGCGGCTTCGCGCGCATGCCGTTCGGCCTTGAGGCGCTGGAAATTGTCGTAGAAGGCCTTCTCGTTGGCGCGATGCTCTTTCATCGCCTGCGACGCCTCTTGCTGACGCTGCGCATCACGATCCTTGCGCTGCTGGGGAGTCAAATTCATTCGGCGCTCCGATAAACTATTGAATCGACGATGGATTCAACGCGCATCCGGGCAAAAAGTTGCATCGGGGTTTCCGGCGGCGGGAAAGCTTGCCCGGCCTATTTGCGCAGGCTGGCCCAGACGCCGCCGAGGATCAGCAGGCCTCCGATCAGATGGATCAGCTTCGGCGGCTCGCCGAGGATGATCCAGGACAGCAGCGCGCTCGCGATCGGCGCGACATAGAGCACCAGCGACGTCCGCACCGAGCCGAACCGTGCGCCGAGCCAGGCGAAGCCGGCATAGGCCATCAGGCCGGGCACGAGGCCGGCGAAGACATAGGCCTCGAACGCCCTGGCATTGAAGACCGCGGCCGGCGTCGCCCACATCTCCTGGAGCGCAGGCGGCAGCGAGCACAGCGCGCCGGCCGCCGAGAACAGGCTGACGCGGGCCAGCAGCGAGGCGCGCGGCGCGACCCGCGATTGCACCAGCGTGTAGCCGGACCAGCCGAGCATCGCGCCCACCACCAATAGATCGCCCCAGGCCCCGCTCGACTGCGTCAGCGTTTCCAGGTGGCCGCCGGAGACGATCAGCAGCGCACCGGCGAGCGCCAGCGCCGTCCCGAGCCATTGCAGCGGACCGATATGCTCGATGCCGAGCGCCGCCGAGATCAGCAGCACCATGATCGGCGACAGCGCGAAGATCAGCGCGATATGGATCGCGGTGGTGGTGATACCGGCGATGTAGACCGGGCCGCCGCACAGGAACATGCCGAGGAAGCCCGCGGCGAGGATCGGCCAGAAATTCTGCGCCAGCGGAATTTTGCCGTCGCGGATCGCCGCGATCGCAAACGGTGCCAGGCCGATGGCGATGATGCTCCAGCGGAAGAAGGCCAGCGAGAACGGCGGCACCGAGCCGGCAAGGCCGCGCGCCAGCACTTGGTTGGAGGCCTGCCCGACCGCGACCAGGATGAAGCCGGTCAGCGCGACCGCGTCCTCCCAGCCCGTGGCCGGACGGCCGAACGGCGCCTTCGGCTGCTCCGCATCCATGACACCGCCCCCTCAGCCGGTGCGCCGCGGCGCGCGCTACTGCTCCGCCGCCTCCCGCTCCATGTCGCGGCCGGACATGTCGTCGCCCTGCATGTTGGCGTATTCGCGCGCCATCTCGCGCATCAGGAATTTGGCGGGCACGTCGTGATAGGTGCCGTGGTCGTTGACATACTGCATGTAGGCACGCCCATCGCCGTCGAAGGGATGCAGCAGCGCATCCGAATGACCGTCGAAATCGAGCGGCGCAACACCGAGCTTGGCGCACAGCGTGTCGTTGAAGGTTGGCGTCGCCTTGCGCCAGGCGCCGTCGACGAACACTTCGGTGAAGCCGTGCCAGGTGAACAGGTCCGAACCCATGCTCTGGCGCAGCTTCTCGGTGGTGAGGTGGTTGCGCACGTCGGCGAAGCCGACGCGCGCCGGAATGCCGTGCACCCGGCAGGCCGCCGCGTAGAGCGCCGCCTTGCCGACGCAATAGCCGTTGCCGGCGGCGAGCACGCTGGAGGCCCGGTAGGTCTCGGGCGAGCGCATGCTGACATAGGGGTTGTAGCGGATGCCGTCGCGCACCGCGGTGTAGAGCCGGCTCGCTATCTCGCGCGCGCCGGTGCCGGGTAGGACGGCGGCGCGGGCGAACGCCTCGACGGCGGGATGGTCGCTGTCGACATAGTCGCCGGGGTCGGTGTAGAGGCGGCTGATCGTGTCAGTGAGTTGCTCGGTCATGGCGCGAGCTTAGCAAGCAACGGGATCAGATCAATGCAGCTCGTCCAGCGCTTGCTGCAGCCCTGCCCCCATGTCTGGGTTTTGACGCGTCGTCTTGACGCGAACCGGTGCCCACTTCGCTTGAAAACGCTCTAGTTCTCGAAGTGTTCGTCGAGTTGCGGCGGCCGGTAGCTGCGCCGCTTCGCCTTGAAATATTCGCGCGCGAAATGGATGCCGATCCCGATCAGGAACGGCGGGGCAAGCGCGGCAGCGATCATGAACACGGTGATCGACTTCGGCGTCAGGATGTCCAGCACCATCGACGCCAGCAGCCACAGCGTGGCAGCGATCACCGCGACGTCGACATGCTTCATTCCCCGCTCTTTCCTTGGTCCCTGACCACCATCCGGGTTCCATCCTACCGGCTGGCCCCGCACGCGCCAAGGATTCCGGCGGCAAACGATACCTGTGGCCCTTCACTTTTTGGAACGGCGCTCGCGCAGCCCACGTTGGTCCGCAGCAACCAGACGCGGAGGCTACGATGGGGAACTCGAGTGACATCCACAACGGCGTCGACCATCCCGCGAGCCGGAACGGCGTCAACGACCCCATCGACGGGGTCGATGTGAAGCGGACCTTCGACGACAACCAGACGCCGCACGAACGCGCGCAATGGGCCGCCGATGTGCGCGCCGACGCCTCGCCCAAGCATGGCGAGGCGTTCCTTCCCGAGGCACTGCGGCGGCAGCCGACCGCGCCACTCAATCCGCGCACCGGCCGCCGCCCCACCGACTAGCTAGAGCATTATCCAGTTTGGGACCGTCGCATGGGGCGTTGCCAAAATATCGAAAACAACCCCATGCAAAGGAGCCGGCGGCGGCCGGCGTTCGAACCAAGCAACTTGACACGTCGGGCAACTCAGAGGCATTCTTCTAATATTCCGAAATTGTGCAGGGACCATCAAGCCGCGAGCGCCTGCACCATCAGCAGGCCGCCGAACAGCGCCAGGATCGAGAGCGCAACGGAGGCCGCCATATAGGCACCGGCCGACCACAGCTCGCCCCGCTGCATCAGCACGATCGCATCGAGCGAGAAGGTCGAGAAGGTGGTGAAGCCGCCGCAGATGCCGACCGTGAGAAACACCCTCACCGTCTGGCTGACATTCCAGCTCAGCGCGAACGACTCCGCGAAGACGCCGATCAGGAACGAGCCCACGATATTGATCACCAGCGTGCCCCAGGGAAACTCCGTGCCGACCAGACGCCCCGCGCCGATCGCCACCAGATAGCGCGCGACCGATCCCAGCGAACCGCCGATCGCGACCGCCGCCAACAATTGTACGTTCAAAGTCTCACCCTTCCTGCACGCCACTCGGCGATGCCGACCAGCATCCCAACAACGAAAGTCGCGGCCACGAGCTCGCCGGGCGCGCCGACCAGCAGGGCGACGACACCGACGAGCCAGATCGACCCGACCAGCGACAATGCGATTGAGAGTGAACCAGGAAGACCCGTCATGCTCTGCCCCTTCTCGTTCGCGGGGCGCGGCGGCGGATCGGCAGTGGCGCATGCTCCTACCGACGCTGTCGCGCCCGGTAGGAGTCATCAGCCTTGCGGCGGTTATCGGGGGACTCCATCCCCATCGACCTGGGAATGGTAGGGGAGCCAAGCGGCGGGAGCAAGTGGCCTCCCGCCGCTCTGGTGTCGGTTCATTCGCTCATCGACAGCATCGCGTTCAATTCGACGGCTGTCTTCAGTTGCTCGATCCGCGCCGCGATCTGTTCGCGCTCGACGCCGCGCGGCAGTTGCGCGAGCTGGCCCTCGAGCCGCACGCGATGTTCCTCAAGCCGCTGCACGAACGTATGGGGCTCAGACCGTTTCCGCTTCTGAATCGTCTTCTGCATCATGCACCTTCGGTGGTTGCAGACCGGGACTATTGGCCCAGCGGTCCAGTTCATCGATGACCCGGGCGTGGCTCGGGCGCCGCGGTTCCGGCGCTTTCGGCTCCTCGGATAGTTTGCGGGGCAGCTTGACTTGGTTAGCCATGGCATTTCTCCCCCAACATAACGAAGCAGGCGGCCGGCCGTTCCCGATTTTTTGATTAAGCTATTGATTTTACTTGATAATTATACTCAATCGGCAACTTTACCTCGGTCTAGGGAACCGAATACGAGTTTGGCGGTTTAGCAAATTACTCAATTCGCTAAGTCCGGGCATTTGAAGATGAAAGAGTTGCGTGCCGAACGATTGCAAGTGATGTTGTCGCTTGAGGAATTGGCTGCCCTCGATGATTTCCGTTTCAAGCACCGGATGCCCACCCGCGCCGCGGCAGTCCGCGAACTGCTCAAGCTCGGCCTGGCCGGCATCGGCACCGATGCTGCGGCCGGAGTGAAATCCAGCGATTACGGGGTATTCAATCGGGGGCCCGAAGGGCACACCCAGATGGAAGACGCGGACGGCAAGTAGCGGCGCGTTGGCGCAGACGTAGCGCTCAGCCGCCGACGAAGAGGTCCACGACCGCCTTCAAGGTGCAAACCACGAGCGCCGACGCGAACATAGCCGTGCCGAGATCTGCGAGATAAAGCAGCTGCGCCTTTTGCTCCGCATCGAGCCGCGCGATCGCCTTGCGCATGGCCAAGCTCCCTTTCCAGGAGAACGCGTCTCGCGAACCTCGGTTCCGTCGGTCGCCTGCTCAGGCCCGCTGCAGCGCCAGCGTCACGCCGCCGAGCGTCAGCGCCATGGCACCGATCTCGCGCAGCCCCAGGGGCTCGCCGAGGATGATCGCGGCCGACACCACGCCGATCACCGGCACCAGCAGCATCCCCGTCGACGCCGATGTCGGCGGCAGGCGGCGCAGCGTCTCGAACCAGGTGAGATAGCAGATGCCCATCGGCATCAGCGTCATGTAGGCGAAGCAGCCGAGGCCGAACGGCGTGATTGCGGCATAGTTCGGATGTTCGAACAGAATGCCGAGCAGCAGCATCACCAGACAGCCGATGCCGACCTGCCAGGCGACCACCGCGAGGGGCGGCATCGGCAGCGGCTTGCGGTTCAGCACATTGCCGAGCGCAAACAGGATGGCGCAGGCGAGCGCGAGCGCAATGCCGGTGAGCTTGTCGGCGCTGAACGCAAAGCCGTTACCGCCGAGCAGCAGCGCGACGCCGGCGACGCCGAGCACCAGCGCCGCCAGATCCCGCAGCGTCGGGCGGCTGTGCAGCACCGGCCAGGCAAACAGCATCGCCCAGATCGGCATCGTGTAGGCGAGCAGCGCACCCTCGCCGACCGTGACGAATTTCATCGCGATGGTGCCAAAACCCATCCAGGCAAAGACATTGGTGAAGGAGGCGAACAACAGCCGCGGCATCGCCTCGCGCGGCACGGCCAGCGATTGGCCGCGGGCCAGCGCCAGCGTGCCCAGGATCACCGCCGCGCAGGTCCCCGCCAGGCCGCGGGCGAACAGCGGCGGCCATTGCTGCAGCAACAGCTTCATCAGCGGCCAGTTCAGGGCCCAGCCGAAGGCCGTCACCACCAGGCAGAGAAAGCCGATTGTTCGATCGCGCTGCGTCGTATCCATCGGCCGCGCTTAGCAGGCGGCGGCACGCGATTCCACAGCGCATCGCGCATGCCGCATCGCCCTGTCAGGCAAAGGTACCGGTCGTGATCTTTGGCCAGCCCTCGCTTTTCCGTGCGACGGCAAGCCTGCTCGCCCAGGCATCGATCAGGCTTGCGATCAGGAGTCGGCCGGTGCCGCGCATGTCGGGCAGCTTCATGGTGGGCGTTCCGAGCGTCAGGGCGACCACGCCATGGATTGCTGCAAGCAATGCGGTCGCAAGCCGTTGCGGCAGGCCCGGCGCCGGCTCGGCGCCATGTGCCGCGAGATATTCCCGCACCGAGATCACGAACAGCTCGTAGCTGCGGCGCGCGATCTCGGTCTCGCCGAAATAGACGCCGTCGGGAAAACGCCGGTCCTCGACCGTACCGGACATCGAGAACAGCGAACGGAAGTGATCGGGATTGTCGGCCCAGTAGTCGAGATAGGTTTCCATCACCCGCCGCAGCCGCTGATCGCTGTCGGCTGTCTGCGCGCGGACCCGCTCGAGCTGCGCGGCAACCACCTCGAGGTTCTGCTGCTTCACCGCGAGCAGCAGCAGCAGCTTGGTCGGATAATATTTGAGGACGGTGCCTTTCGAGTAGCCGATCGCGTCGGCGATCTTCTGGATCGAAACCGTCTCGAGGGTGCCGGCAGCGAACTCCTTGCGCGCGGTCTCGAGGATCAGCGCCTTCAGCACCTCCTTGTCGGCCTCCTGGCGCGCCCTGCGCTGAAACCGCCGCGTGCCCTTGGCTCGCTCCTCGATCGACATTGCCATCTCCCTGGCGCCTCCATGCCGCTTGTTCGCAAGGATGGCAACCTGAGCCCCTTGCCATCCCGGATTTAATTGACTATGGTCAATTAACTAATCATAGAACCGGAGGGTCCCAATGAGCACGATGGCCGGCGAGGCTATCCGCAGCGATTTCGATCCGTTCAGTCCGGCGACGCGAGCCGATCCCTACGGCATCTATGCGGAGCTGCGCGCCGCGGGGCCGGCCATTCGGCTGACCGGGTACGACATCTGGGCGGTGCCGCGCTTTGCCGAGGTCAAGACGATCTTCGGCGACCACGTCAATTTCAGTAACGCCGGCGGTGCGGGGCTTGCGAACCACTTCAAGGAGAAGCCGTGGCGGCCGCCGAGCATCGTGCTGGAAGCCGATCCGCCGCTGCACACACGGACCCGCGCGGTTCTGGCGCGGGTGCTGTCGCCCGGCGCGATGCGCAAGCTTGCCGATGACTTCAAGGCGAAGGCTGCAACGCTCGTCGACGGGCTGATCGAACGCGGATCGTTCGACGCCATCAAGGACATCGCTGAGGTGTTTCCAGTCAGCGTGTTTCCCGACGCGCTCGGCATCGACCAGGAAGGCCGCGAGAACTTTCTGACCTATGGCGCGATGGTGTTCGCCGGCTTCGGGCCCGAGAACGACTATTTCCGCGCGTTGATGAAAGAGGCGCCGCGCGTGCTGCCCTGGGTCGCGGCGCGTTGTCAGCGCGAGGCGCTGCGCCCGGGCAGCTTCGGCGCGCAGGTCTACGAGGCGGCCGACACCGGCGAGATCAGCGCGGAGGAAGCTCAGCTGCTGGTGCGCTCGCTGCTCTCGGCCGGGCTCGACACCACGATCAGCGCGATCGGCATGGCGCTGTACACGCTGGCGCGCCATCCCGAGCAATGGGCATTGCTTGCCGCCGACCCGTCGCTGGCACGCGCGGCGTTCGACGAGACGCTGCGCTTCGATTCACCGGCGCCGTTCGTGTTCCGCACCACGCCGCATGACACCGAGATCGCCGGCGTCAGGATCGGCAAGCACGAGAAGGTGCTGCTGCTGCTCGCTTCCGCCAACCGCGACGAGACGCGCTGGGAGCATCCCGACCGGTTCGACGTCAGGCGGCGGCTGTCCGGACACATGGGCTTCGGCGTCGGCATCCACGGCTGCGTCGGGCAGATGGTGGCGCGGCTGGAGGCGGAGGCGGTGATCGCCGCGCTGGCTGGCCGCGTGAAGCAATTCGACATTGCGGGCCCTACAGCCTTCCGCGACAGCTCGGGGCTGCGGGCACTCAGCACGATGCCGGTCCGCGTCACACTGAAGTAGTTTCGAAATACTCCAAGAAAAACCGGCGTACCTCTCGGTACGCCGGCCGGATTTTGCCCTCTTGCGTAAACTCAGGTCATGCCGACGCGGCACGTGGCGTGCGGTTGCGCGAGTTGCGCTGGAAGAACAGCGCCTGGCTCGCCACCGCCGACACCATCGCCGGCTGGAACGGCTTTGAGATCAGGAACGCCGGCTCCGGCCGCTCGCCGGTCAGGAAGCGCTCGGGATAGGCGGTGATGAACACCACCGGCACCTCGAAGGTCCGCAGCAGCTCGTTCACCGCATCGAGGCCCGACGAGCCGTCGGCGAGCTGGATGTCGGCGAGGATCAGGCCGGGCTTCTTGTTCTTGGCAAGCGCCACCGCATCGGAATGCGTGCGCGCGACGCCGATCACGTTGTGGCCGAGGTTCTTCACCAGGCTCTCGAGGTCCATCGCGATGAAAGTCTCGTCCTCGATGATGAGGACGTCGGTGGCGATCTCGGCGGCCATCTCGCGGCCGGCGGCATCGGTCAGCTTGCGCGTCTCGGCGATGTCGGTGCCGAGAATGTAGCCGACCTCCTCCTCCGAAAAACCTTCCAGCGAAAGCAGCAGGAAGGCCTGGCGGGGCAGCGGCGTGATGTTGGAGAGCCGGCGCTCCGGCGGCAGCGACAGCGTCGCCACGTCGTCATTGTCGTTGTTGTTCACCGACACCGAATTCCAGATTTGGGTGAACAGCCGGAACAGGCCGGCGCGCGGGCCATGCGTCTGGTCCAGCAATGATCCATCCTGCAACAGGGCCTCAAGCATGGCTCCGACATAGGCGTCCCCCGACGCCTGGTTTCCGGTCAGTGCGCGCGCATAACGCCGCAACAGCGGAAGGTGTTCGGCAACGATCTGCGATCGGGACATTCCCACTCCATCCTTGTTCGTGAGGCCTGCGGCCTGAAACCCGTATCCTGGGGCGGCGTACCAATTTGGGGCGCCCCCGGTTCCCCTGCATGCCCGACTACGCGCGAAAGCCGGAAAAGTTCCACGAAATAGTTCCAAGCTTCCGGAACTTTATCCGCAACTTCGCATTAGCTCCTGACCGACGAGGCAACGCGGCCAGCCTCTTTTTTCGAGGAAACATCTTGGAAATCAGAGACTTAACTCCCGGGGAAGCGTGGATCAGATCATGAAGGAAGTAAAGAAGCAGGGCGGTCTCAACGCCGAGATTCAGTCGAGAATCGGCCACCAGCTGCGCGCCATGTACGACGACGTGGTGCGGCAGGGGGTGCCCGACCGCTTTGCGGAGCTGATCCGCAAACTCGACGGGCCCGAGGCTGCCGCCGCGGCTGTGGCCGGGGGCGATACCGACAAGAACAATGGAGGGGACTAATGCCTCTCACGAATGAACTCCGCGACGATATCCTGGCGTCGGTCCCGAGCCTGCGCGCGTTCGCGATCTCGCTGTCCGGTAATGGTGACCGCGCCGACGATCTGGTGCAGGAGACCCTGCTGCGCGCGATCGCCAATATCGATTCGTTCCAGCCCGGCTCGAACCTCCCCGCGTGGCTGTTCACCATCCTGCGCAACCTGTTTCGCTCCGACTACCGGAAGCGGCGGCGCGAGGTAGAGGACGCCGAGGGCAATTATGCCAAGACGCTGAAGAGCCAGCCGTCGCAGGCAGCGCATCTGGAGTTCGAGGAATTCCGCGCGGCGCTCGAAAAGCTGCCGCAGGACCAGCGCGAGGCGCTGATCCTGGTTGGCGCCTCCGGCTTCTCATACGAGGATGCCGCGGCGATCTGCGGCTGCGCGGTTGGCACCATCAAGAGCCGCGTCAACCGTGCGCGATCGAAGCTGTCCGCGCTGCTCTATGTCGACAGCGCCGAGGATTTCGGCCCCGACAACACCGTGCGCGCCGTGATCGGCGGCAATGGCGGATAAGCCAGACGCGCGATGAACAAGGAAGAAGGCGGCCCCGATCGGGCCGCCTTTTTGATTGGGAGAGCAGATCACATTGACACGATCGCCAGACGCGCTGTCTTTGCGCAGCTGGAGCCTAATGAGATTAGATTGAGCTGGAGCGGCATCGAAGCTTCACCTCTCCCTTGGGAGAGGTCGATTTGCGCAGCAAATCGGGTGAGGGGTTACGGTCCATCGAGAGAGCAAGAGCCCTCACCCGGATTGCACTGGACGATGCTTCGCATCGTCAGGCGCAATCCGACCTCTCCCCGCTGGGGAGAGGTGAACCGAGACCGCCAAGGCGATTCAATCAAAACGCTCTAACCCGCCATCGCCTTCTTGACGGCGGGCGGCTTGAAGCCGTTTCTCAGTTCGAGAATCTTGGCTGCGACTTCGGTCACCGGGACCGGATGACTGAACAGGAAGCCCTGGGCCTCGTTGCAGCCTTCGGCGCGCATGTGATCGAGCTGCTCGACGGTCTCGATACCCTCCGCGATCGTCGTCATGCCAAGGCTTCTGCCGAGACTGATGACGGCGCGGACGATCGATTTCGATCCATTGGTCGCGGTCGCGTCGCGCACGAAGGACTTGTCGATCTTGAGCTTGTCGAACGGGAAGCTCCGCAGATAGCTCAGCGAGGAATAGCCGGTACCGAAATCGTCCAGCGCGATGCGCAGTCCCTGCGCCTTCAGCTTGTGCAACGTTGCAAGGGTCTCGTTGCTGTTCGCGAGGAAGACGGACTCGGTGATTTCGAGCTCCAGCCGGCGCGGCGACAGCTTCGAGGCCTCGAGCGCGTTGACGACGACGTCGATGAAGTCGGGATCGCGAAACTGGACCGCGGAGACGTTGACCGCGAGCTTCATCTCGCTTGGCCAGCCGACGGCCTGCTCGCAGGCGCGATGGAGCACCCATTCGCCCAGCGGGCCGATCAGGCCGATCTCTTCGGCGATCGGGATGAACTGGTCCGGCGGCACCAGCCCGCGCTTGGGGTGGTGCCAGCGCAGCAACGCCTCGAACCCGCAGATGCGATCGAGATGGAGATCGTAAAGCGGTTGGTAGAACAACGAGAACTCGTCCTTGGACATCGCCTCGCGAAGGTCGAGCTCGATCGCCCGGCGCCGCTGCAGGCTGGCATCCATCGCAGGCTCGAAGAAGCGCCAGGTGCCCCGGCCCTCCATCTTGGCGCGGTACAGAGCGACGTCGGCGTTCTTCAGGAGCTTCTCGCCGGTGGTGCCGTCGCCCGGCGACATCGAAATGCCGACGCTGCATCCGACGACCACGCGATGCCCACTCAATTCATACGGAGCGCCGACGCATTCCACGATGCGGCGCGCGAGGCGTTCGGCCTCGTCTCCGCCCTGGACGCCACACTGGATGACCGCGAACTCGTCGCCGCCCAGACGCGCGACGGTGTCGACCTCACGAACGCAGGCGTTGAGTCGATCCGCGACCGCGCAAAGCAGCTCGTCGCCGACCGGATGGCCAAGCGTATCGTTGACCTGCTTGAAATTATCGAGATCGAGGCAGAACACCGCAAAGCCGGATCCGCGGCCGACCTGAGCGACCGCGAGCTCGATCCGTTCGGCCAGCAACGTCCGGTTCGGCAGCCTGGTCAAGGCATCATGCCGGGCCATGAACGCGATCTGCGACTCCGCCCGCTGCTGTTCGGTGACGTCCTCGCAGGTCACGAGCCAGCCGCCGTCGGTCGTCGGCCGCTGCGCGATGGCAATGATCCGGCCATCGCTGAGATGCTGCAGATAGGTGCCGCCCTCGTTCAGCGCCATCGACCGCTCGCGCTCCGCCAGCAGGTCGGCGACGGTCCGCTCGCCATGGTTGCCGGCGGCGACGCTGAGGCCGAGCACGTCCTCCATGGTCATGCCGGGAACCACGAGCTCCGGCGAGATATCGAAGATCTCGCAGAACCGGCGGTTGGCGACCTGGAGACGCGCCTCGCTGTTGTAGAGGCACAAGCCTTGCGACATGTGCGTGAGCGCAGCATCGAGCCGCAGATTGGTCTCGTGCAGCTCCGCCTTCTGCTGCTTCAGCGCGGAGATGTCGCTGTAGACGAGGACGACGCCGCCCTCCTGCGTCTCGCTCCGGCTGACCCGCAGCCAGCGCCCGTCCGAAAGCTGCGCTTCGCTCGCGAAGCCGTCGATGTCACCGTCGGCCGGCGCCAGCCGGGCGGCATCGAGCCGATCCGACTGCAGAAGCTGCGGCGAAAGGCGGATGAACTCACCGGCGCGCGAATTGGCCAGGGCAATCTGGCCGTCCGCATCGAGCAGCACGACACCCTCGCGCGACGTTTCGAGTGCATCGGAAAGCCGCGCCTGCGCGGAGCGACGTTGCGAGACCTCCTGATCGACCATCCGCCTGATGTTGTCGCGCATGGTTTCCATGGCGGTCAGGAGCGTCCCCAATTCGTCGGTGCCGCCCTTGGGGACGGTCGCATCGAGGTCGCCGCCGGCGATGCTGCGCGCAGCCCGGGATGCGATGGCGACGGGTCCGATGATGCGGCGCGCCAACAGCCACGAAAACAGGGCCGACAGGAACAGCGCGACGGTCAGTCCGGCCACGTTGAGCTGCAGGTCCCGCTTGATCGTCGAGAGCGCCTTTTGCCGGAACAGAAAGCCGTCGCCGGCGGTATAATTGACCAGCAGTTCGACCTGCTGGCTGACGATCTTGGAGTAGCGATCGACGTCGCCGACCGTCGCACCCGATGCACGCGGATCGGTCGCCGGATTTCCCTCGAGCGACAATCCGACCGCACGGCGATGCAGCGTCATCCAGGCGTCGGCGGCTTCCTGAACCTTGGCGGCGGCCTGTGCCGCCCGCGCGGACTGCGACCGGTCGGCTGCGATCGTCAGATCTTCCGAGAGCGTCTTCGCGAGCTTTTCAATCTGGCTGTCGAGGCCGGCGCGGATCTCCGGATCCGTGGTCAGCAGCCGCTGCGACGAGGCGACCCGCATCGAGGCGAAGTCTGCGCCGGCCGCACGGGCGTAATTGATCGACATCAGGGATTCGTCGAACGTCTTGGCCACCAGGTCGCCGGCATGGCTGATGCCAAGGATGGAGTATCCGCCGAGGGCGACGGCAACCGCGCTCATCGCAAGGCAAAAAATCAGAATCTGGGTGCGGATCGAACCCTTGGTCAGGGCAAGACGCGACAGGCCGCCGGTTGCGAACCGGAAGGCCGCACCGCCCTTTACCTTGAGGTTGCCCAATAGGCTATCCATGCCCGCGTTTCGCCGTAGTGCTCGATGTTCAAGCTACGCAGAAACGCGCAGCGCTGCGGAAAAATGACTGTCTGCTCAAAATTGGTTTAGTAGTGACTGCAACTCATGCTGAAATCGTTAAGATCAGCTGGCGATAATCGCCACTACAGGTAATCCGGGAGGCACGACTTGCGCCCTGGGTAGCCGATGTCGGGTGTTCGAGGTTCAACCGGGGGTCCCATGCAGTCAGGCTTGTTGCGCGCAGTGCGCCTCGGCCAGTTCGGTCGCGTGCCGTTTGTGGCCGCGATTGTCATGGGAGCGCTTGCCGGAGCCGCTCTGGGTGCGGCTCCCTATGTCATTTCGCAGAAGGACCGTGAATTCAAGCCCGCAGAAATCTCGATCAAGCGCGGTGAGGTTTTACGGTTCATTAACGATGACGGCGAACTGCTGCATCACGCTTATTTGAGCAGCGATACGTTCAGTTTCGACTCGGGCGACCAGCAGCCGGGCAGCAAGTTCGACGTCACATTTTCCGTGCCCGGCGACTTCACCGTGTTGTGCGGCATTCATCCGAAGATGAAGCTCGCCGTCCACGTCGCCAAATAGCTCCTTGAGGCAACGACGATCTACAGGACCGACGTCTTGAAGATCGCGGCGTGGCCGACATAGTAGACGAACAACGTCAGCGACAGCGCGGCACAGAGCGCGACCGGAGCAAGCCACGGGGCACGACGGTCGCGCGGCAGCACCTTGTCGTCGGCGACAATCGCAATCAGCACGGCGATGATCGCCGAGTGTCCTATCGTGTCGATCCTGCCGAATTCGAAGCACGCGCTGATGAACATCCCGGTCAGCACGGCAGCCGCGCAACGCCGGATCAGCGGCGTCCAGATCAAGGCGAAGGCGAGCACGAATTCCACCATGCCGGCGGCGCGCATGTAGAACTCATTGTCGAAGCCGAGGGTCATTCCGGCATGCTCGATCAGGAGCGGGAAGCTCCACTCCGGATAGGCCCATTTTTCGATCGAGGCCCACATCAACGTCACGGCAGCCGCGTAGCGCATCACGTCGATCGGCCGGATTCCGAACAGATCCCTGTTCAGGCCGATCAACGCAAAATAGGCGGCAACGCCGAGGAAAATCGGGTAATCCGCGAGATGGAAGACACCGTAGTCGCGGACGCCGATCCCGAACAGGATCGCCATGCCCACGGCCGACAGCGGCAGCGTGCGCCGCGACAGCATCCCGGCCGCGATCGCGAGCTGCAATGCGCCGACGAGCGGCGACGTCGTCTTCAACTCCGGCGTCAGCAGGATTCCACCGACCGCCCAGATCGAGATGAAGAAGAACCCGGCAACCGCGCGCATCATCAGTTCGGTGTGCGACCGCACCCCCGCGGTGATGCGGTCCATCACCCGGATCGTCGCATCGCCCAGCGACGTGGGCTCGACCAGGCAGCCCGCAAACAGCCAGAAGACGGCAACGCCGAGCAGCAGTTCAAAATCGAGGCAAAGGACGTTCTCGAGTCCGCGGGGCTGACCGGCGACATCGTACGCACAAAACCATTTGACATGTGCCTCGGCACTGCGCGCGGCTACGACGCAAAACAAAACCGCTGCAAGGCACGTGGCAAAAAAGGAGCGCACAGCCGATCGGGCATCGCGCTCCTGCCCATTAAACATTGAACCAACCGCCCACACACACTTAAGGACTTGTTTAACTTATATCAAATTTTAGGCTTTGCGCCTGCCTCGGACACCCGCTGGTTGCATTGTGGTTAATTGCGGCAGGCAGGCCCCAGCCCGTCCCTCAGTGCGGTCGTTTCCGGCCGGTTCCGTCGAATTTTAGCTAATTCCGGCACGGGGGCTCAATTCAACTGTCGTAGTGAAATCCGGACAAATCGGATCGGGAGGCCGGTTAAATGTTCGGAGTGTTGAGCGTCGTCAGTATCGGGGTGGGGTCGGCCCTCGCCTATGTGACAAAATCGTCGCCGTCGCGCACGGCGGCCCTCGAGACCTGCGCGGGTGCGCTCCTGCTCGTCGGGCTTGGCCTGCTGGGCGCCGCGCTGCCGCACCTCGCCTGAAGGCCCCTGCCCCTAGCGGTCCTTGTTTCGGATAGCCTTGTTTCAAATAGCCTTGTTTCGAACAGCCTTGTTTCGAATAGCCCTGCGCCGCGGTCAGCGCGGCAGCTTGGGGACCCCCGCCACCGGCGGCGCCGTCGCGGTCAAGGTTTGCAGGAAGGCGATCAGATCCTTCTTCTCGCCCGCGGTCAGCGACAACGGCTTGATGTCGGGCGACCGGCTCGGCCGCTCGATCCCGCCCTTGTTGTACAGCTCGATGACATCTTCCAGCGTTGCGACCGATCCGTCGTGCATGTAGGGCGCACGGCGCGCGACGTCGCGCAATGTCGGGGTCTTGAACGCATATTTCAGCTTCGCCGAGGTCGGAAAGAAACGACCGCGCCCGATGTCGTGGCCCTTGGCGGTGCCGATATCCTGAAAGGATCCGTCGGAGAAGGACGGACCACTGTGGCAGGACGAACAGCGTCCCTTGCCGTTGAAAAGTTCAAAGCCGTGCTGGGCTGAAGCGCTGATGGCGCTTTCGTCGCCCTTGATCCAGCGGTCGAACGGCGCTTCGCCGGCAACGATGGAGCGCTCGAAGGTCGCCAGCGACTGTTCGATCCTCGGCCGCGTGATCGCGCCGTCTCCGAAGGCGTGGGAGAACGCGTCGACATAGCCGGGGATCGCCGCAAGTCGCGCGATCAATTCCGGCTCGGTCATGTTCAGGTTCATCGGGCTGAGGATCGGCCCGAACGCAACGGATTCCAGATCCCTGAACTTGCCGTCCCACCCCAGCGGCTCGAAGAAAGCCACGTCGATCAGGGTCGGCGAGCGGATCGGCAAGCCCTTCGGATCCTCACCGATGGCGCGCGGAAGGCCGTCGGCCCAGGACAGGCTCGGCTTGTGGCAGCTCGCGCAGGAATGCGTCTTCGACCGCGACAGCAGCGGTTCGAAGAACAGCATCCGACCAAGCGCGGATTTCGCCTCCGAATAGGGATTGCTGCTCGGGAAGGGAACGATGTCGAGCCTGCGATAGCTTGCACGAATAGCCGCAGGGTCGCGCGGCTCCGTCGCCGGAGTCAGGGCAAGCGACAGCCCTACCGGCAAAACTGCCGCGAGCAAGGTCAGGCTGACCCAAAGCCTCATCGGGGTCCTCAAGCGGTATCCTGCTCGGTATATGCCGAAGCATGTTCAACGAAGTTTTAACGCTCGGTTGCGGGATATTACGGATGCCGGGTGTCGGTCCCGGAACGTTGCCGGCGTATTCCCATCAGCGTGAATACGATCAATCCGTGCAGCGGTGGAGCCGCACAATCTGTGGCGGTCGCGCGCGGCTACTTCTTCACCGGACGCAGCGGCGCGGAGAACTGCTCGGTGCGATCGCGCTCGGTCATGTCGACCACGGTGTCCATCGGCGCGGTCAACTCGTAGACATAGGAGACGTCGGTGAAGTAGCGCTTCGCAGCGCCGCCCAGCGCCTCGGGCGCGACACGGTCGAGCAGGATCAGGCCGAAGTCGCTGTCGGCCCGCCGCGTCGCCTGGCTGGTGTTGAACTCCTCCCAGCGGAAATTGAAGACCGCGTCCGCATCCTCGCCGACGACCTCCCAGTTCGCGACGATGTGCGGATGCTTGCCTACCAGCGACAACCCTTCGTCGGAGTGCGAGGCGAGCTCGAAGAACAGCAGCGACAGCGATTGCGCGGCACGGGCACTGACGGTGATATCAGGGCCGTTCACCGCGATCCGGTCGGCATGCGGGATCGCGCGCGATTCGAACAGGCCCTTCAGCTTGACGCCCTGCCACTGGCTCTCGCTGAGCAGCGTGACGACGTTCGACATCGCGTGGATGCGCCCGATCAGGAGCTCGCGCGCGCCGTCGATATCGGCGCCATGCCTCAGCGTGCGGGTCACGATCGACTGGATCACCGCGAGGATGTTCTTGACCCGATGGTTGAGCTCGTCGATCACCGCGGTCAGCCGACGCTCGAAACCGATCCGGACCTCGATCTCGCGGCTGAGACGCAAATTGTTGTAGGCGACATAGCCGAACAGGCCGCAGACGATGCCGGTCAGCGCGAGGCCGATCGCCGCGACGATGGTTGCGGTCTGCTGCGCACGTACTGTGGCGTTGCTCTTGGCGTAATAGTCGAGCGACCAGTCGCGGCCGCCGAACGTCACGGTGCGAACCATCGACGGCAGCGGTCCGTCCTGGCGCACCGCACGTGAGGTGACGATGCCCTGTTCGTTGGAGGTGAACTCGTCGTTGGAATCGCGCGGATCCTTCAGCGCCACCGCAAACAGCGAGGAATCGTCGTTGGTCAGCATCAGCGACGACAGCTCATAGGAGAACGTGATGAAGCCGGCCGGCTCGGAGGCCCCTTCCTGGAACACCGGCGCGGCGAGCACGACGCCGACCGGGCCGTTCTGCCGCAGCAGCGGTACCGGGTCCGAGGCCACCGGCTTGGCGTTGGCCATCGCCTTCGCCAGCATCGGGCCGACCACCGAGTGGCGGTCGAAGGCGCGGCCCGGGATGCTCAGGGTCTCCGGATTGCGCGGCTCGACGTCCATCAGCACGTTGATCGGCTTGTCGAGCGCCTTGATGTCGAGCGCCTGGTCGTCGAAATCGCGGATCGAGGGATTGGTGAAGCCGGCGGCTTTCAGCTCCGCCTCCGCCGCCGTCAGCTCGTTCGGCTTGAGCCGCGCGATCCAGGCGGCGACGACGAAATCGGTCTTGAAGGCATAGATCGCCGAGCGCAGCGGCTGCAGCATGTTGGCCTTCACCATCGACGGCGTCCGAAACAGGCCCGAGGCCACCCGCGCCAGCAGCTCGCGCTCGGTCAGGCGGTCCTGCACCAGGCTGGCATGGACGTCGATCGCCCGCGCCAGCGCGATACCGTCGATGGCGAGCTCCTGATCGTGCACCCGATAGGCGGCAAGACCGGAGAGCAGGACTCCGATCAGCGCAATCAAGGCAACGATGAAGCCCAGTCGAACCACACGCTTACTCGGCAATCAGGGGGTGGCGAAAGGGGACTGAAGGCATCTGGCTTCTGCGGGGGCGGCGATAGATCAGGGTGCGAAGAACGCCAGCCGCACAGGAATATGGAATAGCGATCATCGGTACGCAACAGGAGCCGGTCGGCAACATTAACGACGACGCCACCCGGCGGTCTTTGGCGGCGCCAAAGGTTGCTAATCGTCAAAGTTGGAAATTGTTCCGGCCATTGGGCAGCTTTTTGCGGCGGGGTACTGCCGCCCCGTCATCCCCGCGCAAAGGCTTCGCCTTTGTCGCTGGAGGTGCGAGCACTTGCGAGCCTCGAAGGATGCACGGCCACAATCGGGCCGTCGCCCCTTCGAGACGCGCTACGCGCTCCTCAGGGTGACGGGACGGGCTGCTGGCGCTGGCAGCTCCGCCACAATGATTAACGACTGGCCCGCGCCGTCAGCCTGCCTTGCCGGCGGCCTGCGGCCGAAGGCCGCCCTTGGTCTCGATGAAGCTGATGATGCGGTCGAGGCCGTCGCTCTTCTTCAGGTTGGTCATCACGAAGGGCCGCTCGCCGCGCATCCTTCTGGCGTCGGTGTCCATCTTCTCAAGCGACGCACCGACATGGGGCGCGAGGTCGATCTTGTTGATCACCAGAAGGTCGGATCGCGTGATGCCGGGGCCGCCCTTGGAGGGAATCTTGTCGCCGGCAGCAACGTCGATGACGTAGATCGTGAGATCCGCCAGCTCCGGCGAGAACGTCGCCGCCAGATTGTCGCCGCCGGATTCGATCAGGACCAGATCGAGATCGGGGAATTTCGCCCGCATGTCGGCGACCGCCGCGAGGTTCATCGAGGCATCCTCGCGGATCGCGGTGTGCGGACAGCCGCCGGTCTCGACACCCGCGATGCGGTCCGGCGTCAGCGAGCCCGAGCGCACCAGAAACTCCGCATCCCATTTGGTGTAGATGTCGTTGGTGATCGCCGCGATGTCGTAGCGCTCGCGCATCGACTTGCAGAGCAGGTCCATCAGCGCGGTCTTGCCGGAGCCGACCGGACCGCCGACGCCGACACGGAGTGGGCCATGAGAAGTGGGCATGTGATGTGCTCTCTATGTTATCGTCGTCCCGGCCTAGTGCGCAATTGCGCACGGGGGCCGGGACCCATTACCACCGAATTGAATTCTTGCGAGAGGCTGGAGCCCCAGCGTTGCACAATCACAGAGACTTGTGGTTATGGGTCCCGGCCTTCGCCGGGACGACGGTTGAGGACGCAGGGACGACGGGTGGAGAGTGTCGCGCATCATGACCTAAACAACCTCGTATATTGCGTCTCGTGACGCAGGCTCGCGAGATCCGCCCGAAAGGTCGCGCTGCCGAGCTGGTCGAGCGAGGCCGCGTTGGCCCGCCCTGCGGTCGCGGCAACGACCGGCTCGAGATCGGCCAGCACGCGCTGGCTGTCGGTTTGCCCGAGCGGGATCAGCCGGGCGCCTGCCGAAATCCAGTTCGAGAGCACGGCATGCAGGAAGGCATGCAGCGACGGCGCGAGCCGAATGCCATGCGCGGCGCTGACGATGCCGACCGCGACTGGATAGACGATCGGTCCGTCGCAGGCCGCGACCATCGCGTCGAGGCCGGGTGAATTCCAGGCGGCACGAGCAATCTCGATGAAGGCGCGCCCCTGCGTCGTGGTCTCGAGCTGCCGCTCGCGCGACGGCACGAAGGCGGCTGCAAGCTCGGTGATCTCCTTCAACCCAGCAGGATCAGACGCCGCGCGAAAACTCTGCGCGAGAAACACGGCGTCGCAAAATCCGCTGCCGTCGGTGAGCATCGCGGCGAGCCAGCCGCGCAACGATGCGGCATCGGTGATGTCACCGGCCTCGACCGCCCATTCGATTCCGCTGGAATAGGCGAACGCGCCGACCGGAAAGGACGGCGACAGCCACGTCATCAACCGGTACAGCGCGGCCGCCTCGTCCTCCTCCATCCCGCCGCGCACTGCAGCGGGATCGGGCTCATTTGTGGTCATGAGCATGGGAGTGGTCGTGGTGATGATGAGCGTGGTCGCAGTGCTCATCATGATGATGGTCGTGGTCATGCCCGTGATCATGATGGTGACCATCACCGTGGTGATGTCCATCACCGTGGTGGTGACCATGATCGTGCGCATGGCCATGGGCACGATCGTGCCCGGTGTGACCATGCGCGGGTGCGTCGGCATGCGCATGCTCGGCATAGGCACCGCCCTCGGGATCGAACGGAGCCTCGATCTCGATGACACGGGCCCCTAGCCCCTTCACCATCGCCTCGATCACGTGATCCCTGCGGATGCGCAGGCCCTTAGGCATGATCTGCGTCGGCAGATGGCGGTTACCGAGATGCCAGGCGACCCGGATCAGATGATGCGGATCGCTGCCGCGGATCTCCGCGAGCGGTTCGGGCGCTGCGACCACCTCGACGAGGCGGCCGTCCTCCAGCACCAGCGCATCGCCGCCGCGCAATGCGACGGCGTTCTCGAGATCGAGCAGGAACTCGAGCCCGCGCGTCCCGGTCATCGCCATCCGCCGCCGGTGCCGGTCGTCGAAATCGAGCACGACGGTGTCGGCTGCCGCTTCCGTCCAGCGATGCTGCCCCAGAACCTTGGTTGCGCGGATCATCGATTGCCTCAGAGCTTCTGAACCTTGGCGTCGCTGATGATCTCGATCATCGTCGGGCCCGTCTTCATGTCGGCGGAATATTCGCGCCACACCTTCATGTGCGGCGCCTTGCTGTGCGCGGTCAGGTCGTCGCGGGTTTCCCAGCGTTCGACCACCACGTACAGATTGGGATCGTTGACGCTGACATGCCCCTCATAGGAGAGGCAGCCCTTCTCCTTGTGGGTCTCGACGATGCACGCCTTGTGTCCCTTGATGAAGGCGTCCTTGTTTTCCGGCTTCATCGGCGTGGTGGCGATGACATAGATCATGATGTTTCTCCCATTCTTGTTGTTGTTTTAGCGGACGTCGACCTTCTCGGGCGTGATCACCTCGATCTTCGGCGGCGCCGCCATGCACTTCACCGCGACCCGGCCGAACGTCTTCATGTGCTCGGCGGTGCGATGCGGCACCAGCGCGTCGGCATTTTCCCACTGCTCGACGAACACCATCTTGGCCTGATCGGTGACACTCTCATGCAGGTCGTAGGCGATGTTGCCGGGCTCCTTCCGGGTTTCCTTGATGCAGGCCGTCGCCGCAGCGATGAATTCGGCACGGGTCTCGGGCTTGATGGTCAGCGTGGCAACGACGTAAATCACGGAAATTCCTCCCGGTTTTCTCTTTTGGCTCAAGTCTTGTTTTGACGCGTTTTCTTTCTGCGAACCGGAAATCCACTTCGCTCGAAAACGCTCTGGTTACCGGGACGGGTTTTAGAACATAAAATAGCGCTGTGCCATGGGCAGCACCTCGGCCGGCGCGCAGGTCAGGAGCTCGCCGTCTGCGCGGACCTCATAGGTCTCGGGATCGACCTCGATCTCTGGCGTCGCATCGTTGTGGATCATGCTCTTCTTGGAGATTTTTCCACGGGTGTTCTGCACCGCATAGAGCTTCTTGCTGATCCCGAGCTTGCGGGCGAGGCCGCCGGTGACCGCAGCCTTCGAGGTGAACACCACGGAGGATGCCGTCAGCGACTTGCCGAAAGCGGCGAACATCGGTTGGTAATGCACCGGCTGCGGCGTCGGGATCGAGGCGTTCGGATCGCCCATCGGCGCCGCCACGATCGAGCCGCCCTTGATGATGCAGTCCGGCTTGACGCCGAAGAACGCCGGCGACCACAGCACGAGGTCGGCCATCTTGCCCTTCTCGACCGAGCCGATCAGCTTCGACACGCCATGCGCGATCGCGGGGTTGATGGTGTATTTGGCGATGTAGCGCTTGACGCGGAAATTGTCGTTGGCGTTGCCCTTGTCCTGCGGCAGCGCGCCGCGCTGCTTCTTCATCTTGTCGGCGGTCTGCCAGGTGCGGATGATCACCTCGCCGAGCCGGCCCATCGCCTGCGAATCCGACGACATCATCGAGAGCGCGCCGAGATCATGCAGGATATCCTCGGCCGCGATGGTCTCCTTGCGGATCCGGCTTTCGGCGAAGGCGAGGTCTTCGGCGATCGAGGGATCGAGATGATGGCACACCATCAGCATGTCGAGATGCTCGTCGATGGTGTTGCGGGTGAACGGCCGGGTCGGGTTGGTGGAGGACGGCAGCACGTTCTTGAGCCCGGCAATCTTGATGATATCAGGCGCGTGGCCGCCGCCGGCGCCTTCGGTGTGGAAGGCATGGATGGTGCGGCCCTTGAACGCCTTCACGGTGTCCTCGACGAAGCCGGACTCGTTCAGCGTATCCGAATGCAGCATCACCTGGACGTCGTAGTCGTCGGCCACCGACAGGCAGGTGTCGATCGCAGACGGCGTGGTGCCCCAATCCTCATGCAGCTTCAGCGCGCAGGCGCCGGCCTTGATCATCTCGACCAGCGCCGCCGGACGCGACGCATTGCCCTTGCCGGAAATGCCGAGATTGACCGGGAAGGCGTCGAACGACTGGATCATTCGCCCCATGTGCCAGGGGCCGGGCGTGCAGGTGGTGGCGAAGGTGCCGTGCGAGGGCCCTGTGCCGCCGCCCAGCATCGACGTGACGCCCGCCATCAGCGCGTGCTCGATCTGCTGCGGGCAGATGAAATGGATGTGGCTGTCGAAGCCGCCCGCGGTAAGGATCTTGCCCTCGCCCGCGATCACATCGGTACCGGGGCCAATGATGATGGTGACGTTGGGCTGGATGTCGGGATTGCCGGCCTTGCCGATCGCAACGATCATGCCCTCCTTGATCGCGACGTCAGCCTTCACGATACCCCAGTGATCGACGATCAGCGCATTGGTGATCACGGTATCGGCCGCGCCCTGCGCGTTCGTCACCTGCGACTGCCCCATGCCGTCGCGGATCACCTTGCCGCCGCCGAACTTCACTTCCTCGCCATAGGTGGTGAGATCCTTCTCGACCTCGATGATCAAATCGGTGTCGGCGAGCCGCACCTTGTCGCCTGTGGTCGGACCGAACATGTCGGCATAGACGGAACGCTTGATCTTCACAGACATATCAGCCCCCAGTTTCAGCCAGCGCGGCCCTGGCGCGCGCAATGGTGTCATCGAAAATACGGTCAAGCCGCGGATTGATTCCCCGGCAACCGGCAACGACCTTCTCCGCCCAGGCCGCATAGTCGGCGAGATCGTCGCGCTCATCCTTGCTTGGATGCGGCACGATCCGGGCACCGATATTGCTGACCTTGTCGGCGGTCTTGATCAGTCTTGCGTCGGGCGATTTGTGCGGAGCGTCCTCGATCTGCCTCTGCCGGCGGACGGCTTTCGGCAGGCTCATGTCGTCGGTGCATTCGACCACCAGCGAGGCAACGCGTTCGCTGAATTTTTGCGCGAGCTCTTCGCGCGTGGTCTCGGTGTCCTCGATGGTGTCGTGGAGCCACCCGGCAGCAATCAGCTCGGCATCGGCGCCATCAGTCACCTGCGCGAGCAGGTTCGCGACCTCGGCTAGATGGTTGATATAGGGCTCACTCCCCCGCCCCTTGCGCGCCATCCCATTGTGACGGCGCGCAGCAAGCTCGGCGGCTTCGGAGACAAGGCGGAGCGCGGGGAGCATCGACTACGAGGCCTCCTCTTGACCGCAACCGCAATCGGCGCGGAATCGAAAAACGACTTCGATTAGCGCCCGGGGCTTACCCCTCTCCCCAACCCTCCCCCGCAAGGGGGGAGGGAGCCTGACTGACGTGCTCACCTCACTTTGCCTTAAAGCTCTACCACACAGCATTACAGCTTCTCCGCTCCATCGACGTCAGACGTGAGGGAAGCACTGGTGGCCGGGTTCCCTCCCCCCTTGCGGGGGAGGGTTAGGGAGAGGGGTGTCGCTTGCTCCGCAGCTTCCGCGATGCTCAGAGCGACTCCTTCAAGATCCTTCAGCACGTCGTCGTTGGTGAAACGGAGAACACGATAACCGCGTGACTTCAGCCAGGCATCCCGTCGTTCATCGTGACGGATACGCTCCTCGAAATCATGGCTCTCGCCGTCGACCTCAACGATGAGCTTGCAGGAATGAGCGATGAAATCGGCGATGTAGCTGCCAATCGGCGCCTGCCGACGAAAGTTGAGACCGGCGAGACGATCGGCTTTCAAATGACGCCACAGCAAGGTCTCCGCGCGCGTCATGGTGCGGCGGAGTTGCTTGGCGCGATCGCGCTGGATGTCGCTCACTTGAGTGTGCGGCATACCCCTCTCCCGAGTGCAATATCCAGCGACGGAGTTCGGGGCTTACCCCTCTCTCCAACCCTCCCCCGCAAGGGGGGAGGGAGCCCCTCCGTAGTGCTCACCTCACGATCCGTCACAGCTTCCCCTTCACCTCGGCGCGAAAACCGTAGATCACGCGTTTGCCGGCGAGTGCGACGAGCTGGACGTCGCGGGTCTGGCCGGGCTCGAAGCGGACGGCGGTGCCGGCGGCGATGTCGAGGCGCATGCCGCGGGCGCGTCTGCGGTCGAATTTCAGCGCCGGGTTGGTCTCGAAGAAATGGTAGTGCGAGCCGACCTGGATCGGCCGGTCGCCGGTGTTGGCGACCGACAGCGTCACGGTCTTGCGGCCGGCATTGAGCTCGATCTCGCCGTCCTTGATGAAGAGTTCGCCGGGGATCATGTCGCGCTCCTATCGGATCGGCTCGTGGACGGTAACGAGCTTGGTGCCGTCGGGGAATGTCGCCTCAACCTGGATGTCGTGGATCATCTCCGGGATGCCATCCATCACCTGCGCGCGGGTCAGGACCTTGGCGCCGGCCTGCATCAGCTCGGCTACCGTGCGGCCGTCGCGCGCGCCCTCGACGATGAAGTCGGTGATCAGCGCAATGGCCTCGGGATGGTTCAGCTTGACGCCACGCTCGAGCCGGCGGCGCGCCACCATGGCGGCCATCGAAACCAAGAGCTTGTCCTTTTCGCGGGGAGACAAATTCATGCGAGCACTCTGATCGTTCTAAAAGGATTAGTTGAGCCACAGGCCTTTAGTTGAGCCACAGCCGCGGCAGCGGGACGATGGAGGCGCGGCCGAGCACCGTCATCATGTCGGCGCGCAGCCGGGCCGCATCTTGGGCACAGAAGCGCGCTATTGCAAAGCCATTCCATGCTGAGATGCCGACCTCGCCGCCGAAGCTTTCCGACGCCTCGCGGATGCGCTCGACCAAGGCTTCGTCGCCCGGCACGATCAGCGCCGTGCCGATCGCGCAGCCGCCATTTGCAATCGCGGGTCTCGCGAGCTTCTCGCCGATCTCGCCGTCGAGCCTGATCGTTTCGGCAAACACCAGCCTGCCGCCGCGCCGCATCCGCCAGCGGTCGACGAATTCGCCATGGCGCATGGTCTCGCCCATCGCGGCGCGGCCGAACACCACGATTTCGCAGAGTAGCAGTGAGGCGCCCTCGGCAAGGTCGATGTCGAAAGTGCGGTGGATGCGCGCGCGGTCGAACAGGATGGTTTCCTGCGGCAGCCAGGAGAGATGCGCGCCCGCGGCAACGTTCAGCGAGATATCAAGCCGCGCCGCGGCGCCAGGGGCGCGATAGACCTTCTCGGCGGCCGCCGTGGTCAGCGTCAGGCGGGCGCCCTCACCGGCCGTGATCGCGACCTCGAAGCGGTCGCCCCCGGCAATGCCGCCGGCGGTGTTGACGAACATGGCCGAGAGCCCGTCATCCTCCGGTGACGGGAAGCGGACACGCAAGGAGCCCGACTCATGCAGGTCGCCGCGGCGGGTGGCGCCGTCTTTGCGATGCACCTCGAACCTCGCAGCACCCTGGGCGCGGTTCGCCGCAAACGTCGCCGCCGCCGCGCCTGCGATCCCGGTCCGCATTCCCCCGACGCTCCCTTGCGCACGCCGCGAGAGGCGGCGTCACTTCCTGTTTACAGCGCCATCTGGCGGCTGATCTCGGCGGGATCGAGGTTCGCGCGGTCGCAGGCATATTTCACCGCACCCCGGTCCATCACGGCAAAACTGTCGCCGAGTTCGCAGGCAAAGTCGAGATATTGTTCGACCAGCACGATGGCGATGTTGCCGAGGTTGCGCAGATAGGAAATGGCGCGGCCGATATCCTTGATGATCGAGGGCTGGATGCCCTCGGTCGGCTCGTCGAGCAGCAGGAGCTTCGGACGCATCACCAGCGCGCGGCCGATCGCAAGCTGTTGCTGCTGGCCGCCGGAGAGGTCGCCGCCGCGGCGGCCCAGCATGGTTTCCAGCACCGGAAACAGCGAGAACACGTCATTGGGAATGTTGCGGTCCTCGCGCTTCAGCGGACCGAAGCCGGTCTTCAAATTCTCTTCCACCGTCAGCAGCGGGAAGATCTCGCGGCCCTGCGGCACGAAGCCGATGCCGCGCCGCGCCCGCTCATAGGGTTTCAGCGCGGTGATGTCCTTGCCGTCGAAATTGATCGCGCCGGAGGCGATCGGATACTGGCCGACCATGGCGCGCAGCAGCGAGGTCTTGCCGACGCCGTTGCGGCCGAGCACGCAGGTGACCTTGCCCGGCTCGGCAGTCAGCGACACGCCGCGCAGCGCCTGCGCCGCGCCGTAATAGAGATTGATGTTGTCGACCTTCAGCATCGCGCTAGCGCCCCAGATACACTTCAACCACCCGCTCGTTCGACGACACCTGGTCGATCGAGCCTTCGGCAAGCACCGACCCCTCGTGCAGACATGTCACCTTGACGCCGAGCTCGCGCACGAAGGTCATGTCGTGCTCGACCACCATGATGGTGTGGTTCCTGTTGATCTCCTTCAGCAGCTCCGCCGTCAGATGGGTCTCGACATCGGTCATCCCCGCGACCGGCTCGTCGACCAGCAGCACCTTCGGATCCTGCGCCAGCAGCATGCCGATCTCGAGCCACTGCTTCTGGCCGTGCGACAGGCTGCCGGCAAGGCGGTGGCGCGCATCGGTCAGGCGGATGGTCTCCAGCACCTTGTCGATCCGCTCGGACTCGGCCTTGCTGCCGCGCCAGAACAGCGTGCCGCGCACGGAATGATCGACGTTGAGCGCGAGCAGCAGGTTGTCCTGCACGGTCTGGCTCTCGAACACGGTCGGCTTCTGGAATTTGCGGCCGATGCCGAGCTCGGCGATGCGGGTCTCGTCGAGCCGGGTCAGGTCGACGGTGCCGTCGAACAGCACGGTGCCCTCGTCCGGTTTGGTCTTGCCGGTGATGATGTCCATCATCGTGGTCTTGCCGGCGCCGTTCGGGCCGATGATGGCGCGCATCTCGCCGGGCGCGAGCGTCAGCGACAGATTGTTGATGGCGTGGAAGCCGTCGAACGAGACGTGGACGCCGTCGAGATAGAGCATGGCCGAGGTGGCGCGGGTATCCATGACGTTCATCTGCCTACTCCGCCATCTTCGCAGCGCTGATACCGTCTTCGCGCGCGGCACTTGCCTCGTCGGCTGCGATGCCCGTGCTGCGCCGCGGCTCCCACCAGCTGTTGAAGGTGCCGACGATGCCCTTGGGCAACAGCAGCGTGACCAGGATGAACAGCGCGCCCAGCATGAACAGCCAGTACGGCGCGAGCGGCCCGGAGGTAAAGAACGTCTTGGCGTAGTTGACGACGACGGCGCCGAGCGCGGCACCGATCAGGGTGCCGCGGCCGCCGACCGCCACCCAGATCACCGCCTCGATCGAGTTGGCCGGCGCGAACTCGCTCGGATTGATGATGCCGACCTGCGGCACATAGAGCGCCCCGGCGACGCCGGCCATGCAGGCCGACAGCGTGAACACGAACAGCTTGTAGGATTCGACGCGATAGCCGAGGAAGCGGGTCCGGCTCTCGGCGTCGCGTACCGCGATCAGCACCTTGCCGAGCTTCGAGCTCACGATCGCGCGGCAGATCAGGAACGCGATGATCAGCGCCAGGCAGCTCAG
>NZ_JACMYK010000033.1 GCF_020889785.1 Bradyrhizobium acaciae | reverse complement strand
CCTTCATCGTGGCCGGCGCCGGCGTGCCCGTTGCCAAGCACGGCAACCGCGCGCTGTCGTCGCGCTCGGGCGCCGCCGACGTGCTGGCCTCGCTCGGCGTCAAACTCGACCTGACGCCGGAGCGCGTCGGGCGCTGCGTCAAGGAAGCTGGCATCGGCTTCATGTTCGCGCCTTCGCATCATCCGGCCATGAAGAACGTCGGCCCGACCCGGGTCGAGCTCGCCACTCGCACCATCTTCAACCTGCTCGGACCGCTGTCGAACCCGGCCGGCGTCAAGCGGCAGATGGTCGGCGTGTTCTCGCGGCAGTGGGTGCAACCGCTGGCGCAGGTGCTGAAGAACCTCGGCTCCGACAAGGTCTGGGTCGTGCACGGCTCCGATGGCCTCGACGAGATCACCCTCACCGGCCCGACCTTCGTTGCCAGGCTGGAGAACGGCGAGATCACGACATCAGAGGTCACGCCGGAAGATGCCGGCCTCCGCCGCGTCGGCGGCGAGGCGCTGAAGGGCGGCGATGCCGATGCCAACGCGGTCGCGCTGTCCAGCGTGCTGAACGGCAAGCCGAGCGCCTATCGCGACGTCGCTTTGCTGAATGCGGCCGCCGCGCTCATCGTTGCCGGCCGCGCCAAGGATCTGAAGGAAGGCGTTGCGATCGGTACCCAGTCGCTCGACAGCGGCGCGGCCGCGGCACGGCTGAAGCATCTGGTCGCGGTTTCCAACGGTTGAGAGTACAGAGATGTCGGACATCCTGACCAAGATCGAGGCTTACAAGCGCGAGGAGATCGCCGCTGCGAAGCGCGCGCGTCCGCTCGCCGAGGTCGAGGCGCAGGCGAAATCGGCCCCCGCCCCGCGCGGCTTCGTCCGCGCCCTCAGGGACAAGCATGCAGGCGGCGAGTATGCCCTGATCGCGGAAGTGAAGAAGGCCTCGCCCTCGAAGGGGCTGATCCGCGCCGACTTCCATCCGCCCGTTCTCGCGAAGGCCTATGAGGCCGGCGGCGCGGCGTGCCTGTCGGTGCTGACCGATGCGCCCTCGTTCCAGGGCCATCTCGACTTCATGGTGGCGGCCCGTGCGGCGACCAATCTGCCGGTGCTGCGTAAGGATTTCATGTTCGACACCTATCAGGTGGCGGAGGCGCGCGCCCATGGCGCCGACTGCATCCTGATCATCATGGCCGCGCTCGACGACGTCGTGGCCCGGGAGCTCGAGGACGCCGCGCTGTCCTATGGGATGGATGTGCTGATCGAGATCCACGACGGCGCCGAGCTCGATCGTGCCCTGAAGCTGCGATCGCCGATGATCGGCGTCAACAACCGCAATCTGCGTACCTTCGAGACCACGCTCGCGACCAGCGAGGCGCTGGCGCCGCTGATCCCGCGCGACCGCATGATGGTCGGCGAAAGCGGCATCTTCACGCCTGACGACCTCGCCCGCCTCGAACGCGTCGGGATGTCGACCTTCCTGGTCGGCGAGAGCCTGATGCGCCAGCAGGACGTCACCGCGGCGACCCGCACCCTGCTGACGCGGCAGAGCGCACCGCGCGCCACCGGCACGCGCTGACGCGATGGCGGGGACAACCAAGGCCAAGAGCAGGGTCAAGAGCAAGGTCGAGCCGTCGGGCTCTGGTACCGCCCTCACCCATATCGACGCCAAGGGCGACGCGCGCATGGTCGACGTCTCGGCCAAGCCGGCGACCGAGCGGACCGCGGTTGCCGAAGGCCGCGTGCTGATGAGCAAGGCAACGCTCGCGCTGATCGAAACCGGCCAGGCCAAGAAGGGCGATGTGCTGGCGACCGCGCGGATCGCCGGCATCATGGCGGCGAAGCGGACCTCGGAATTGATCCCGCTCTGCCACCCGCTGGCGCTGGCCAAGGTCACGATCGATATCGCAACCGACGCCAAGCTGCCCGGCTGCATCGTCCGCGCGAGCGTCAAGGTGACGGGCCCGACCGGCGTCGAGATGGAGGCGCTGACCGCGGTTTCGGTCGCCTGCCTGACGATCTACGACATGATCAAGGCGGTCGAGCGCGGCGTGCGCATCGAGGGCATTCATCTCGTCGAGAAGATCGGCGGCAAGTCCGGGCACTATCGCGCGGACGACTGATAAACAAGTTTCAGCGCTTCGGCCAAATGGTCGAACATCGATCTCATCGGCGGACTCTTGCGCAAGTCCTGATGCATCGTGACCCAGACGTCGAGGCTCGGTGAAAACTCTTTAGGCAAGAGATGCACGAGTTGGGCGTCCTCGCGCACAACCGCGCGTTGGCATATTCCAATTCCGAATCCTGCCCTGATGGCCGCCAACTGAAGAAGAGTGTTGTCGGACCGCAGTGCAAAGTCGTCCCGCCTCAATTGTAGACCGAGCCGATACAGCGCCTGGACAGCGGGGGTCTCGTGATCAAAGCCCACGAGGCAATGCCGCTTCAGCTCGCGCAAACTGGCGGGTCTTCCGTTCTTTTCCAGGTAGTTCGTGTGAGCATGGAATCCCAGCCGAGCCTGGCCCACCTTGCGCGCGACGAGATCCGCCTGGGTCGGTCTCACCATGCGAATGGCGATATCGCAATCCCGCCGCAACAGGTCTTCCAGCCGGTCCGAAGCGGAGATCTCGACGACCAAGCCCGGCTGGCTGCGCTCCAATTCAGCAAGAATTGGCGGAAGAATCTCCGTCGCAACGATCTCGGAGGCCGCGAGGCGGACGACGGTGCGGGGCTGGCCCGCCTTGCTCGAGATCGTTCTCAGCAACGTTTCGGCGGCGGCGGCCATGGCCAAGGCGTGCGGCTGCGCAACGACGGCTGCCGCGGTCGGCCTCAGGCCATCCCGGGCGCGCGTGAACAGCGGCATACCGAGAGTGGCCTCCAGCTCACGGATGTGCCGGCCGACGGTCGGCTGGGTGAGCTTGAGGGAGCGCGCCGCACCCGAGAGGCTCCCTCGCGCAGGACCGCCAGAAATGACCTGTACAGTTCCCAGCCCGGATACCTGTCCATGCATTTTTGTATACCAACTCAAGAACCTTCGACAATTCCGTTCACTGGGAGGAGTGCGCATTTTGGGGCCACCAACGCTCTCATGAGACACCCAGATGCGCATCCATCCGATCCAGACAGGAACCGTCAAAATCAAAACCGCCCAGGTCAAAGGCCGGGGCCACGGCCTCATCGACATATTCCTCGATCCGAACTGGACCGACTGGGTGCCGACATTCGCATGGGCGATCGAGCATCCTGAAGGCGTTATTGTCGTCGACAGTGGCCAAGGGACACATCTCTTGGAGCATTCGCACGAGCTCAATCCCTATGTGAGATGGGAAGTCGGCTTCCAGATCGAGCGCGGGCAGGAAATCGGGCCGCAGCTCCGGGCCCTGGGGATTGGTCCCCGCGACGTAAAGAAAGTCGTGCTCACCCATCTTCACATGGATCACGACGGCGGCCTTGCGCACTTCCCCAACAGCGAAATCATTGTCCCCGCCGGCGAGCTGGCGCAGGCTCGCGGATTGCTCGGGCGTATCCGGGGGTACCTTCCCCATCGTTGGCCCACATGGTTCGACCCAACACCGGTCGAGCTGCCGGCGGAACAATTTGGCTCCTTCAAGCGCAGCCAGCGGCTAACAAGGGCAGGTGACATCGTTGCGGTGGCAACCCCTGGACACACACCCAACCACATGTCTGTCATCGTTCAGGATGGCGACACCGCAATCTTCCTCGCCGGCGACACCTCCTACAATCAAGCGCTCATGCTTTCGGGCACGGTCGACGGGGTCAGCGCCGGCGTCGATATCGCCAAAGCCACACTTGATGCCATCAAGGCTTTTGCGCGAAGCCGTCCGACGATCTATCTGCCGACACATGATCCGGAATCGGGTCTCCGCCTTGTCAACCGGCAGCTTGCCGTATCGGCCGGTTAGTCGAATCGCGGGCGAGCGCGCGCACCAGCTTCAAGCAACCATTCATTAACCAATCTCGCTAACCGGCGCTCCATCTCGTTTGGATACGACTTTCGCGGGCCGGAGGTGCGCAAAAGTTACTTCCGGGCGAAACGCCTGGAAGCGATAGCGTCAGATGAATCAAAACAGCAGTGCCTCGTTCAACGTCGCCTCTGTGATCGGCAGCGGTCCGATCCGCTGGCTGATCCTCGGCGGCGCCGTGCTGATGGCTGCGATTGCGATCGGCGCCACCCTGATGGCCGAGAACTTCCGCGAGCGCGCCCTGCACAACAGCGAGCGCGAGCTCGAGAACACCGTGCTGCTGCTGGCGCGGCATTTCGACCAGCAGCTCGACGACCTCGAGGTGGTCCAGCGTGACCTGATCGCGTTCATGCACGTCAACGGGATTGCGACACCGGAGAACTATAAGCGCCGGATGTCCTCCGCCGACATCCATGCGATGCTCAAGTCCAAGATGGACGCACTGTCTAATGTCGGCAGCCTCAACGTGTTCGACGCCGATGGTGTCCTGATCAACAGCTCGGGCGCCTGGCCGCTGCCGCAGGCCTCGATCGCCGATCGCGACTACTTCAACATCTTCAGGTCCAGCCCCTACTCGCCCGACATGATGGTCGCGCCGGTGGTCAGCCGCGTCAGCGGAAATTGGACCACCGCTATCGTCCGCAAGGTCACGGGCCCGCATCGCGAGTTCCTCGGTGTGGTCGGGCGCGGCATCGAGCCGGCGACCTTCGAGAAATTCTTCTCGACCGTTGCGCTCGGCGACGGCGCCGCGATCTCGATGCACCATCGGGACGGCACGCTGCTGGCGCGCTATCCCCATGTCGAGGAGATGATCGGGAAGAACTTCCGCACCGGCCCGGCCAACCAGCAGCAGGTGTTCGAGCAGCCAGCGAGCACCTCGCGGCTGACCAGCCCGGTGGACGGCAAGGACCGCCTGATGTCGTCGCGCGCGCTCACCAAGTTCCCGATCGTGGTCGTCGCGACGACCACGACCGAAGCGGCACTCGCCAATTGGCGCGAGCAGATCGGCATCCTGATCGCGGTCACCGCCGCATCCGTGCTCGCGATCGCGATCCTGCTGACGCTCGTGGTACGCAAGCTGTTGCAGCAGCATCGCGCCCAGCAGCAGCGCCTGACCTTGGAGAAGCTCCGGCTCGACACCGCCGTCAACAACATGACGCAGGGGCTGCTGCTGTTCGATGCCGCGCAGCGGCTGGTGATCTGCAACAAGCGCTATATCGAGATGTACGGATTGTCCGTCGACGTCATCCGGCCGGGCTGCAGCTTCCGTGACGTCATCGTGCACCGCCACCTGACCGGTTCGTTCCAGGGCGACGTCGAGCGTTACGTCAACCTCGTGCTGCGCGACGTCGGCATCCGCAACACCATGGTGATCGCGACGCCCGACGGGCGCTCGATCCAGGTCGTCAACGAGCCCCTGGCCGATGGCGGCTGGCTTGCGACCCACGAGGACGTCACCGAGCGCCGCCGCGCCGAGGAGCGCATCACGCATCTTGCCCACTACGATGCGCTCACCGACCTGCCGAACCGCGCGCTGTTCCACGAGGAGATCAAGCGCGAGCTGCCGCATGTCACGCCCGACAGCCAACTGGCGGTGCTCTATATCGACATCGACGAATTCAAGGGCGTCAACGACTCGCTCGGCCACATGGTCGGCGACGAGCTGCTCAAGTCCGTGGCGAGGACGCTGAGCGGCGTGATCGGCGACGGCGATTTCGTCGCCCGGCTCGGCGGCGACGAATTCGCGATCGTGCAGACCGGCGTGAAGAGCAAGGTCGAGGTCACTGACCTCGTCGCCCGCATCTACGAGGTGATCCGCTCGCCCTATCAATGCCTCGGCCACCAGGTCACGACCGATGCGAGCATCGGCATCGCGTTGGCGCCGAAGGACGGCACCGATCTCGACCAGATCATGAAGAACGCCGACCTTGCGATGTATGCGGCGAAGTCGGCCGGCCGTCGCGTCGCGCGCTTCTTCGAGCCGGCGATGGATGCCGACGCCCGCGCCCGCCGCGAGCTCGAGATGGAGCTGCGGCAGACCATCGCCGCGGGCAGCGGGCTCGAAGTGTTTTACCAGCCCTGCGTCGACCTGCGCAGCAACGAGATCACCGGCTGCGAGGCGCTGGTGCGCTGGCGGCATCCGGTGCGCGGCATGATCTCGCCGGCCGATTTCGTGCCGATCGCCGAGGAGACCGGCCTGATCAACCAGCTCGGGGAATGGGTGCTGATGACGGCCTGCAAGGAAGCCGTCAACTGGCCCGATCACATCAGGCTCGCGGTCAACGTCTCACCGGTCCAGTTCCGCAGCGGCACGCTGGCGCTCAAGGTGATCGCGGCGCTGGCGGCGTCGGGCCTGTCAGCGAGCCGGCTGGAGCTCGAGATCACCGAGGCCGTGCTGATCCGTGACGACGAGACCGCGCTCGCCGCGCTGCACCAGCTCCGCGCCATCGGCATCCGGATCGCGCTCGACGATTTCGGCACCGGCTATTCGTCGCTGAGCTATCTGAAGCGCTTCCCGTTCGACAAGATCAAGATCGACCGCTGCTTCGTCACCGACATCGCCGATCCGCAGGGTTCGGCTGGCATCGTCGAGGCGGTCGTCAACATCGCCGCCGAGCGCAGCATGACCACGACGGCGGAAGGCGTCGAGACCGCGCAGCAGCAGCAAATGCTCCGCGAGCTCGGCTGCTCGGAAATGCAGGGCTATCTGTTCAGCCCGCCGAAGCCGGCCGCCCAGATCCGCGAGCTGCTGGCCGGGCATCGCCATGGCCCCGCCGCGGGTCCCGCCATCACACGCCGGCGCAAGCCTGTCGCCGGGGCGGCGTAAGGCCTCTCGGACGGGGCGAGCTCCAAGGGACGCCCCGCACTATTTCGGAATATTAGAAATATACCCTGAAATTGCCCGACGTGTCAAATTGACTGGTCCAGCGCCGGCCGCCGCCTGCTCCTTTGCATGGGGTTGTTTTCGATATTTTGGCAGCTGCGCAGCCCGGATGGAGCCCAACGGGTCGCGCGAACACGCGCCCGATGGGCTCTATCCGGGCTACGTCCGTCAGGTTCTAGTTCGGCACCGGCCGCTTCTGCGCAGCCTTGGTGTCGGCGTTCTTTGCGTCGGCGTTGACGGTGACGCCGCGCAGCTGGTTGAACGCCGCGGCCAGCGCCTTGTCGTTCTTCTCATCCGGCGGGACGTACGACTGCGAGCCGGTCTGCTCTGCGCCCTCGGCGGCGAGATGGCCGCGCATCGAGGCCTCGCCCTTCAACTCCGAGCGGGTCTTGAACTCGTCCGGCACGTCCTGCAGCACTTCGATGTCGGGCTTGATGCCGAGCGCCTGGATCGAATGGCCTGACGGGGTGAAATAGCGCGCCGTGGTCAGAGCCAGCGCGCCGTTGCCGGCGCCGAGCGGAATGATCGTCTGCACCGAGCCCTTGCCGAACGAGCGGGTCCCGATCAAGGTCGCGCGCTTGTGGTCGTGCAGCGCGCCGGCGACGATCTCGGACGCCGAAGCAGAGCCGCCGTTGATCAGGACGACCAGCGGCTTGCCCTTGGTCATGTCGCCGCCATGGGCGGTGAAGCGCTGGGTCTCTTCCGGATTGCGGCCTCGGGTCGAGACCACCTCGCCCCGCTGCATCAAGGTCGAGGTCACGGAAACCGCCTGGTCGAGCAGGCCGCCCGGATTGTTGCGGAGGTCGACGACATAGCCGGCGAGCTTGTCCTGCGGGATCTCCTTCTGGATCTCCGCGATCGCCTTGTGCAGGCCTTCGGTGGTCTGCTCGTTGAACGAGGTGATCCGGATATAGCCGATGTCACCGCCCTCGACGTGATACTTCACCGGGCGGACGCGGATGATCTCGCGGGTGATCGAGAGCTCGATCGGCTTGTCGGCGTCCTTGCGGACGATCTTCAGCCGGATCGAGCTGTTCGGCGCGCCCTTCATCTTGTTGACGGCCTGGTCGAGCGTCATGCCCTGGATCTGGTCATCGTCGATCGAGGTGATTACGTCGCCCGACATGATGCCGGCGCGCGAGGCCGGCGTGTCGTCGATCGGCGCCACCACCTTGACGAAACCGTCTTCCATCGTGACCTCGATGCCGAGCCCGCCGAACTCGCCATGCGTGGTCTCCTGCATCTCCGCCCAGCCCTTCTCGTTCATGTAGCGGGAGTGCGGATCGAGCGAGGAGATCATGCCGTTGATCGCCCCTTCGACGAGTTTGGAGTCCTCGGGCTTCTCGACGTAGTCGGTCTTGACCTTCTCGAACACCTCGCCGAACAGATTGAGCTGCGAATAGGTGTTGTCGGAATGCGCGGCGGCATTGGCGACGGCGAACAGATGCGCCCCCTGCGGCGAGGCCACGAGCAGGGTGAGACACGCGCCCGCAACCGTTCCGAGGAAGAAGCCAACATGTTTGCGCATTATCCGTGATCCCTTCGCTAACGGCCGGCAACGTTTCGCAATATGCGGCCTGCCTCACCCCGACGCGGGGCACCACACAACGGCTTTTTGGTCGGATCAAGGCCGCCTCGTCGCCGGACCATTACGGTCCTGTCACGATGCCCTGGTCCGCCCAAATCGGCCCCTCAAGTCAGCTCCGTGTCAGCCCAAAGTCGGCCTCTGGACCACCTTCCCGCAACCCGTTCTGCCAAGTCGAAGGCTGGGTCCCGAATCCGCGCTTGGCCCGCGTGCCCAGCCAATAGCCAAACTGCGGAGGAACATTGCGAAATGGCCCTTCAACCCCGAGTTTCAATGCCGCATCCATCGGCCAGTTGGGGTTATTGAGGATTTCCCGCCCGACCGCGATCAAATCTGCTTGTTTATCGTGCAGGATCTGCTCGGCCTGGTCGCCGTGAATAATCAACCCGACCGCCATGGTCATGATATCGGCATGGCTGCGGACATATTCCGCAAGCGGCACCTGATAGTTGTATTTGATCTCCTTGCCCAAAATCGGTGCCATCTCGCTGATTCCGCCCGACGAGCAGTCGATCACATCGACGCCCTTCGCCTTCAGGATCCTGGCCAGCCGGGCGCTCTGCTCCGGGCCCCAGCCGGCATTGTCCTCGACCGACAGCCGCACGAACAGCGGCTTGTGATCCGGCCAATGGGCTCGCACCGCCTCCGTCACCTCGATCAGGAAGCGCATCCGGTTCGATTCCGACCCGCCATACTCGTCATTGCGCTGGTTCGAACGCTCCGAGAGAAATTCGTGCACGAGATAGCCGTGGGCACCGTGCAGTTCGAGCACCTCGAACCCGGCTTGATGCGCGCGCCGCGCCGCCTGCCCCCAGGCCGCGACGAGGTCCTTCACCTCATGCGTCTCGAGCGCGCGCGGCACCGGCCAGCGCTCACTATGGGCGATCGCGCTCGGAGCCACCGGCGTCCAGGCGTCCCAATCCTCGATTGCGGCGCTGCGCTCCAGCGGACGGTCGCCCTCCCAGGGGCGGCTCGCACGCGCCTTGCGGCCGGAATGGCCGAGCTGGATGCCGGCAACCGCTCTCTGCTCCTTGATGAAGCCCGCGATGCGGCCGAGCGGCGCGATGAACTTGTCGTCCCAGATGCCGAGATCGCCGATCGTGCCGCAGCCGCGGCGCTCCACCTTGGTCGATTCGACGATCACGAGACCGGCGCCGCCGGCCGCAAACTTGCCGGCGTTCATCAGATGCCAGTCGGTCGGAAAGCCCTTCTCGGCGGAATACTGGTGCATCGGCGGCACCACGATGCGGTTCTTCAGCGTGACGCCGCGGATGGTCATCGGCGAAAACAGCAGCTTCTCGGACATCGCTTCCTCATCTGACGTCGCGACCCGGTGCGCCGGGTCGATTTTGTCGTTGCTGCCGACGATATACGCACCGTGCTGTGGCCGATAGGGGCACGGCGAAGCACGCGGAAGAAGCCTCACACCGCTTCGTTACCCGCAGGCTTTGCCGTCGCGTGTTGCGCCGTGATCAAGCTGGTCGTGTGTTCCATAGCGACAAATTCCTGCGCGCGCAGGAAATGATGGCCGCGAAGCGAGTTGTCCTAGGTAACCCAAGGAGAACTCTCATGAGGACCAGCACGATCGCGCTGCTCATCGCAGCGATCACGGCAACCGCGCCGATCGCGGCCGCGCAGAATCTGCAAAACGAAGCCGACAAGGGCGCCAAGACCCGCAACTCCGGTGAATCCGGCTATGTCGGCGATCAGCAGCGTTCCGGTGCAGCTGCCACGCCTCCGGGGCGCCCCGATGCCGCGACCGGTTCCACGGACGCCGCGACATCTCCGAGCGCCCAGAATTCCGGGACCGGCATCAGCGGGGCGCCGGGCAACAAGAACGGACCGCCCCCGGGCCAGAGCACGGTTGGCTCAGGCTCGCAAAACCTGCATGTCCAGGAGCAGGATCCGTCAAACGTCAAGGGATTGCCCGGCAACAAGAGCGGTCCGCCGGCTAAACGCTAAGCCCAGTGACGTTGACGTCAACCGAAGCGGCGCCACGCGAAACACCACGTGCGCGACGCTGGTCTGACTATCGAGCGGACTTGCTATTGAGCAGTCTTGCTATGGAGCGGTCTTGCGGATTGCGGAGACATCGGTCGGACAGCCGGCTCCGCAATCGACCGACTTCCTCTGATCGGTAACGCGCCACACCAGCAACGCGACCAGAACAACGACGGTGACGGTGAGCTTGGCCAATGCGTCGTGATTCAATGTCGGCTCCGAACAACAATCGGCATCAAGGAAAGAAACCCGCTGCAAACATGATGTGGCTCCAGCACCCTTGCGGGCCTGAAGGCCGGTGCCGAAACCGTCTATCCGACTCGCATACGATACGAGTTGGTTGACGTCATCATGATACGGTCTTGACGCGGCCTGCAACCTTCCCGGTCCGCATGGCAGCACGGCATCGCCGGCCGCAACGCGTTGGAACATCCGCACCTGTGTGCCGTTCGGTGGCTGTGCTCTGACCATTGCCCCAGAGTCACAACACCTCCTGCGGCCCCAGCCGTCACGCTGGGGCCGCAAAACCTCGAAGTTCCACGTACAGCGGAATTGATTGACGGAGTTCGCTTAGCCCATATGGGCTACGTCCTCATGGCGGCCGTCATATCCGAGCGAGCTTGGCAGCGCCCGCGGCGATCGCTTCGTTGAAGCTCGTGTCCCAGAATTTGCCAACCTCCGTGCGCGCGTCGAGCACTCCGAGCTTGAGGAAGGTGTCGGCGACCTTCTGGTGGGTTTCCGGCACGTCGGGCGTCACGCCGGCGAGCGAGAAGTCGTCGCTGCGACGGGCGAACTGGTCGAGAATGTCCTGCAACGGCAGATGGGTTTCGGCCACCTGCACGGCGGCCTAGATGGGAAAGTTCTTGTTGGCGAACGCATAGGCGCGCTGGATCCGCAGCAGCAGATCGCTCACCGCCGCGTGGCGCTGCGGATCGTCGACCGCCTTCGGATTGGCGTAGATCGGGAAGTTGCCCGAGAGATAGCCGACGCCGGTCTTGAGCAGGCGCGCACCCTGCTTGGCGATGGCGAGTTGTCCGTTGTAGCCGTAGATCGCCCAGGCATCGAGCTTGCCGGAGGCGAACGCCGAGTAGCCGTCCGACGGCGTCAGATTGATGGCCTCGATATCGCCGAACCCAAGCCCGGCTTCCTCGAGCTGCTTGGCCAGGAAATAATGAGCAGTCGTCGCGCGCACATAGCCGACGCGCTTTCCCTTGAGATCGGCAATCGAATGGATCGGCGCGTCCTTCGCCGCCACCGTGACCTGGATGTTGAGATCCTCATGGGTGACGGCAATGAAGCGCACCTTGGCGTTCTGGCGCGCGGCGAACATCGCCGGAATCTCACTGCCCGATCCGATGTCGAGCGCATCGCCGTTCAATGCCTCGATATGGAGCACGCCGTTGTTGAGCTCCTTCCATTCGATCCGGTACGGCGTCTTGTCCTCGCCCGCCGCCTCCAGCAGCGGACGCCAGCCGCCCTTGTAGTACGCCACCCGTAACGTGACGCCACCGAGATCGGCACCCCCGCCCGCTCCGGTTTCCGCGCGCGCACCACCCGCAATCAGGCTGCCTCCGAGCACACCTAGCGCGGAACGTCGAGAAAGAAGGGATGACGCAGTCACCGGCAGCTCCTGATCGGCAGTCACAACTGCCGCAAGCTTAGGTGAAAAGCCGGCGATGTATATGAGACGCTATTTCGTTTTTCGCCGCGCGCGAGAAAAGCCGTTCCAAGGATCGACGGCTTGGCGCGGTGAACCGTTTTCCGGTCAGCCTATCGTCCGCTACTTCGCAACCTCGTACACATCCGGATCGAAGCTCGAGCTCGGATGGGCGAATGCGTTGCGCAGCGCGGGCGAGATCGGGACGTTGTAGTTGATGCCCTTCGGCGGGGTCGGCTGCTCCAGCCACTTCCTGTACATCACCTCGATCTCCGGGCTCTGGTAGAGCTCCGCGGTGGCGCGGTCGGCGAGCGCCTTGAACGGCGCGTCCTCCCGGCGCAGCATGATGCCGAACGGCTCGGCCTTCGAGAAAGCCTCCTCGCTGATCATGTAGAGCGAAGGTTCTTTCGACCGCGCAATCGCGACCGCAAGCTGGACGTCGTCGAGTGCGTAGGCCTGGGCGCGATCGGTCTCCAGCATCAGGAATGCCTCGGCCTGGTCCTTGGCCGGCAGCACATTGGCACCAAGCTTGCGATCGGCATTGACCTTGATGAGCTGCGCGAGGTTCACCGATCCCGCCACCGCGGTGACCGACTTGCCCTTGAGGTCGTCGATCGAGTTAATGCCGGCGGATTTCTTGGCGGCAAAGCGCGTCGCGCTCAGGAAGTGCGTGTTGGTGAAGGTCACCTGCTTCTGGCGGTCCGCGCTGTTCGTGGTCGCCGAGCAATGCAGATCGATCGTGCCGTTGACCATCAGCGGAATCCGGTTCGAAGAGGTCACCGGGAGGTAGTCGACGGCGATGTCGGGCATGCCCAGCTCCTTCTTCACCGCATCGACGATCTTGAGGCAGATATCGAGCGCAAAGCCGATCGGCCGCGCGTTGTCGTCGAGATAGCTGAAGGGAACGGAGGCTTCCTGGAAGCCGAGCGTGACTTTCTTCGTCTCCTTGATCTTCTGCAGCGTGCCCGACAGCTCCTGCGCTGCCACGGGGCTCGCGGCGAGCGTGAGAACGAAAAGGACGGCGGGCAAACGCATCGGCAGCTCCTGTGCAGGGATCGGAGCGCGGTGATAGCGCATAGATAAGCATGGAGCCAGATGACGGCGTGTCTAACAGCTATCGCACTTTGCGATGGTCCGCCCGCGCCCTCAGACCGACCGCTGCGCTCCGCCCTCGAGCAGGCGGTCGCCGATCAGGCGAACCGCGCCGGGGGTCCAGGAATAATCGGCGCCCATCCGCAGGTCGCTGTCGTCGCGCGAAACGACCGCGCCACTGCGGGCATCGCGCAGTTGGAAGCCGACCGTGTATTCGGTCCGGCGGACCGCCTGATGACGCCGATCAGCGATTGATCCGCGCCGAGCTGTCGCGCAGTCGCAGCTTCGCGGGCCGCCGCAGTCGCGCAGCGCGCGCGCCTTGATGGGTTCCGCAGGCGCGCCGGCGGTATCGACCAGGCGGTACCGGCCCGACTGCGCAAGCTGGTCGCGCACGCCCCGGGTCACGTCGGCGAGTTTGGCGGCATCGGCGTCTGGCGGCAACGTTAGCGAAATCGCGCTTGCGATCGACGATGGCCGTGCGCTGTCGGGCAAGACCGCAATCAGTCCGCATATCGACCACGAGCTCGCGCTCAGCCACCTCGCCGGCGAGACCGCCGCCGCCGACCCGCTGACCGCGCGGGAATTCGAGGTGCTGCGTATGCTGCTCGCGGAAAAGACCACCGACGAAATCGCCGAGGCGCTGTACTTGAGCCCCAAGACGGTCGCGAACCTGCATTCCCTGATCAAGGACAAGCTCGGTATCGGCACGGATATCGAGCTGGTCCGCCTCGCGCTGCGGCAGGGCATCCTGACGCAGATCGATCTGGGCGAGCAGTGAGCCCGCGGCGGCGCCGGCTCACGATGCAAGCCCGCGCTCAGCGAGATCGGTGGCACAAAGAAAGGCCCCAGCGAGGGGGTACACACGCTGAGGCCAGAGCAACTTAGTCACCCAATCCTAGACCCCGCCCCGCTACTTTCATCTGCTCCTCCGGAGTACCGGAATCATACGGAGCCGAAGGCATGAACCCCTTTCCGCGCTCGTCCGTATCCGTACAGGTCAGGATTTTGCCATTCCTCCTGGGGTTAGAACCAACGCCGCCCGCCGTATTTCGATGCGGGCGGCGTTGTTGGTTTCCGGGCTGGAATGAAGCGAGGTGCCGATGTGCTCGCATAGCCGACATCCTCTAAAGTTCCCCGAGGAGGAACCGGAACGGACACTGACCCACGTTAGTTGGATAGAATGATTTCTCGAGACGGAGCGTCCAACGCCGTGACCCGGAAAACCTTGCAGGCACGTTCAGAGCAGGCGCTCGTCGTCATCATTCTCAGCACCGGCGCGCTCATCGGCTATCTCGGCCTGGCGCTCTCCCGGATGTGAGCCGCGCCCTTGCCCAATAGCAGAGATTCCGAAGGTCGCAGGAGGGCGAGAATCGGTCACTCATGTTCCAGGACCGGCGGCTTCCATGCGTCGGACGCCGTCTCTGGATAAATCTGCACCGTGCCAGGCTCGAAATAGCTCTCTGTCGCATATCCTTGGTCAAATCCGTACGATACCAACCAACGATTCTACCGCGCCATGATGCGCGCCGCTTCTTTGCGGCATAGTCACCCATTTGAAACTTTGCATCTGGGGGCCACTGATCGACCATCTCGCCTCCGAGCGAATTGCCTTAAAAAGAAGACATTATGGCCGGCCCACGCTTCGAAGCAATTTGCCGCGATGAGGTCGAGATCATCTCCGAGGGTTTCCACGAACGCGCCATCGTCGACGTCGGCTTCCTGCGGCGCCTGGGAGAAAAAGGGTGGCCTGACGGCTGCCCGCTGAGGCGTGCGTCGTAGGGTGAGCGGCGAAACGAAGAGCAAGACTCGGACGATTCATGTCGCGAGAATGCGGACGTATGCCCAACCAGCGGCGCCACACACTCGCTGTCGTCCCGGCGAAGGCCGGGACGACGGCAGTGTACGCGGGATCGGTCTCGCGACGAATGGAACGCCAACTGCAATTGCCCCTTACCGAAATCGAGGACGTTGCCGCCCGCCCGCAATTTTCGTACATCGTTTCACGCAATGACTTCGCACCTCTCTCCAGATTCCGTCGACGTGCTGCTGTTCGACATCGGCCGCGTCGTGCTCGACATCGACTTCGACAAGGTGATAGCGCACTGGGCGCAGCATGCCGGCTGTGCGCCGACCGAGCTCGCCGGCCGCTTCGTCGTCGACGACAGCTTCAAGCATCATGAGATCGGCCGGATCGACGACGCGGCGTTCTTCGATCACCTGCGCCGGACGCTCGGCATCGACCTCACCGATGTGCAGTTCCTCGAAGGCTGGAACGCGATCTTCACCGGCGAGATGCCGGGCATCGCCCCCCTGCTCGCGGCCGCAGCGAAGCGGATGCCGCTCTACGCCTTCTCCAACACCAATCCGGCCCATGTCGCACATTTCTCGGTCATCCATGCCGAGCTGCTCGGCCATTTCCGGACCGTGTTTCTGTCCTCGACCATCGGCCATCGGAAACCCGACGCCGCGGCCTACGATCATGTGGTAGAAGCCATCGGCGTGCCGGCGTCGCGGATCCTGTTCTTCGACGACCTGGCTGCCAATATCGAAGGCGCGCGGGCGCGCGGCCTTCATGCCATCCACGTGACATCGACGGATGACGTGGCAAGGACTTTGACCGCACTTGGGATTTGAACATTGGAATTTTGGGAGTTCTAAGCGTGGCCCTGATGCCGGTTGCCGATGCCCTGTCCGCCGTCCTCGCCGGCGCCGAACCGCTGCCGGAGGAGAAGGTCGCGCTCGATGCCGCCTACCACCGCACCCTGGCGCGCGACCTCGCGGCGCTGCGCACCCAGCCGCCGCAGCCCATGTCGGCGATGGATGGCTACGCCGTGCGAGCCGCCGACGCCGCTGACCTCTCGGCCCGGCTCAAGGTGATCGGCGAAGTCGCGGCCGGCCGGCCGTTCGGGCGGACGGTCGGTGCCGGCGAAGCGGTGCGGATCTTCACCGGCGGCGTGATCCCCAAAGGGGCCGACGCCGTCATCATCCAGGAAGATACCAGGATCGACGGCGACCACATCGCGATCACCGAGGTCGCAACCGCCGGACGGCACATCCGCCCGGCCGGCGTCGATTTCCGCGAGGGTGACGTGCTGCTCGCAGCCGGCAGCCGCCTCTCCGACCGCGCGCTGTCGCTGGCGGCCGCCATGAACTATCCCGAACTCGCCGTCCGCCGCCGTCCGAAGGTTGCGGTGCTCGCAACCGGCGATGAGCTGGTGATGCCGGGCGCACAGCCGGGCCCCGGCCAGATCGTCTATTCCAACGGCTATGCGCTGCGGGCGCTGGCCCGCGCCGAAGGCGCCGAGACCGTCGATCTCGGGATTGCCGCCGACACCGTGGAAGCAACCACCGCCGGCATCCGCCGGGCGCGCGAGAGCGGCGCCGATGTGCTGATCACGACCGGCGGGGCATCGGTCGGCGACCACGATCTGGTCAAGCAGTCGCTGGAGGCCGAGGGCGTCGACATGGCGTTCTGGCGGATCGCGATGCGGCCCGGCAAGCCGATGATGCACGGCCGTCTCGGCGCGATGCGGGTGATCGGCCTGCCCGGCAATCCCGTGTCCTCCTATGTCTGCGGCTTCCTGTTTCTGGTGCCGTTGATTCGGGCGCTGAGCGGCCGAAAGACGATCCATCATGTCCGCGCGACCGCTCTGCTTGGCCGCGACCTCGCCGCCAACGACCAGCGCGAGGACTATCTGCGCGCGCGTCTCGAAGAGCGCGAGGACGGCACGCTGATCGCAACGCCGGTGACGCAGCAGGATAGTTCACTGCTCGGGAATCTCGCTGCCGCACGGGCACTTCTCGTGCGTCCGCCGTTTGCGCCTGCTGCCGTCAAAGGCAGCGAATGCGAGATCCTGACGCTGCCTGAGTGAGGCTTTCGCGGCTCAACCGATTGCGCGTTGCAGAGCACGTTCACCGGAAATTAAGTGGTTGCGGAACACATATCGAACATATAGTGTCCGTTCATGATTTGTTTCGAGTACTGGTGTCTACAATCGGGAGGCCGCCAGGGAGCAGTGCAACGAGCGCTATGCTCCTGAGGTCAGGCCCGGCCTGCAGCCCCACCTGAAGAGTCTCGGAATCGAACGACGCTATCAACCGGGGGAATACTCGAGATGCTCACGCGCAAACAGTACGAACTTCTGCGTTTCATCAATGAACGTCTGAAAGAGGCCGGCGTGCCGCCCTCCTTCGACGAGATGAAGGATGCGCTCGACCTGCGCTCGAAGTCCGGTATCCACCGCCTGATCACTGCGCTCGAGGAGCGCGGCTTCATCCGCCGCCTGCCCAACCGCGCCCGCGCCATCGAAGTCATCAAGCTGCCCGAGCTCTCGGCCGGCGCCGGCAACGGCCGTCGCGGCTTCACGCCGAGCGTCATCGAAGGCACCCTCGGCAAGCGGACCAGCACGCCGCCGATCGCCGAGGACGACGGCAACCGGCCGGTCGCGGTCCCGGTGATGGGCCGGATCGCCGCCGGTACGCCGATCGAGGCGCTGCAGACCCGCAGCCACACCATCAGCGTGCCGCCCGACATGCTTGGCTCCGGCGAACATTATGCGCTGGAAGTGCGCGGCGACTCGATGGTCGATGCCGGCATCCTCGACGGCGACATGGCGCTGATCCAGCGCAACGACGTCGCCAACACCGGCGACATCGTGGTGGCGCTGATCGACGAGGAGGAAGCCACCCTGAAGCGCTTCCGCCGCCGCGGCGCGTCGATCGCGCTGGAGCCGGCCAACACCGCCTATGAAGTGCGCATCCTGCCGCCGAACCGGGTCCGCATCCAGGGCAAGCTGATCGGCCTTTATCGCAAATACTGAGGGCTGCGAGGAACGAGCGACACATCGGATCGTTCCTTGGAAGATAGCGCGGTATGCGGCCTGCCCGATGCGCTCCGATACCTCTCACGCAGTGTCGCGTGTTTGTGATTGAGGCGAACTCGGGCCAGTCGTACAATCGCCCAGAAACGAGCAGACGCTCGTTCGCTATCGTCCACTCTGGTAGAGGCCCCATGCCTCAAGGAGAGGCACGGGTCGCTACCTCGAAATGAGGAGCCATCCGATGTGTGACTATAGTCTGCACGCCGTGGCATCGCGCCCCGCCATTGTCGGAGAGACGCTGATCACGACGACTTTCCGCGGCACGTCGACCCGCGGCTTTGCTTCGGAGAACGACCCCACCGTCGCGGTCTGCATGCTGCCGGGCACCGAACTCGCTTTCGCCGAGAACGTTCGCTACGACAGCCGCTGGATCTGGACCAAGACGATGAATTTCCGCGTCGGTGTGTTCAACGAAGTCGAACCCGACGTTCCCGATCGTCATCACGACGCGGTCGAATTCCCCGACGGCAGCCATGTGCTGGTGACCCAGTTGGTCGAGGGACAACGCGTTAGCGTGCTGCAACTGCCGGCACTGCATCCAACCATCGAGCAGAAGCCGAAGGTCGTGGAGCGGCGCCCCTCCGCGTTCGCAACGCTGTTTTTGGGTTGAACGCATCGTCGCCGCGGAACGCGCCATTCAGCGGCGGATGACCTAGACGATTTGGAGCGACCCCGGACATCCGGTTCCGGGGCGCCACAGGAGATTTGCGTCGGCGGCCGCCTTGGCGCATCATCGTGCACGGAGGACGTGCGCGGTGGTCGACAAGGTCACTTGGCAAAAAGCTGGACGCGTCACGGAACCGGGCCGCTACATGTTCCGGTTCGGTTGGCTGACGGTGACGGCTGACGACCTGAAGGTCTGGGAGCAGTTTCCCGAGGCTTCCTTTACCCTCGTCAAGAAGCCCGACGCCGGCCCCGAATCCGACGAGTACCATCTCGGCCTGTTCGAACTGCCGGCCGGCCCCTCGCCGGACCACGGCTAATCTTCGCCCTGCAAATCCGTCTCGGCCGGGGTCGCATCGACGGCGGGCCGCGGTGCGCTGGCAGGCGCACGCAGCGTTGTCTCGCTGTCACCGTCGCCGGGAGCCGCAGGCGACCACGGCCGGTCGATCCCGCCGGGCTTGACCGCATCGATGGCGTAGCCGTCACGGGTCCTGCGCAGCACCAGAGCACCGTGGCGTCGCAACCGCTCGGCATCGATCACCGAGGCCGCGCAGCCCCGCGGCGGTGGCGGCCGGGCCGTCACGATCAGTGCCGCACGCTCGCAATCGTCAGCCAGCGCCTCAGCGCGCACGGCCAGCGCGACGAAGCCGCCGTTCGAGCTCTGGGTCACACAGCCGCTCGGATCACAGGAGACGCCCTCACCGAGCGATGCATCGGTCGCGGTCCGCGCATCGGCATCCGCCGCCAGCCATTCCTTCACCAGAAAGGCGTCCTTGGCGCTGTGCATCAGATGCAGCCGCCCGTCGCCGCCCCGCACCGCAACGTTGCGGCCGTCGGCGGAGACCAGCACGTCCGGCTGCGGCACAAGCAGCGCCCATACCGAAGCCACCACCAGCAGCAGCGCGCCCGACCAGCGCAGCGGCGTGCGCAACAGGCCGAGCAGGACGAGGCCCGCACTTGCAACGATCAGAGGCCCGATCCCGAACGCCGCCATCCGGCCGACCGCACCGGGCAGCGCGGCGACCCATTGCGTCACCAGGATCATCCAGTCGATGCCAAAGCCCATGATCGCCCAGAACACGCCGTCGAACCCGAACGGCATGGCGAGGAGCCCGAGCAGGCCGGCCGGCATCACGATCGCGGACACCACCGGCATCGCCGCGAGGTTCGCGAGCAGCCCGTACGGCGTCACGCGGTGGAAATGGAATGCAGCGTAGGGGGTGGTCGCGAGCCCCGCCACCAGCGAGGCCAGCATCAGCATCGTGAGCTCACGCCCGCCCCATAGCGCAACGCGCGCGGTCGCCGAATGATCCGGCGACGCCAGCAGGTTCGGCAGCCCGATCTGCACCAGCGCCACGAGGCCGAGCGTCGCGGCAAACGACATCTGGAAGCTCGGATGCACCAGCGCCTCCGGCGCGATCGCAAGCACGATCAGCGCCGCCACCGCCAAGGTGCGGAAGGTGATCGCGCGGCGATCGACGATCACCGCGATCAGCACCACGGCCGTCATGAAAAACGATCGCTGCGTCGCGACCTCGGCTCCCGACAGCAGCAGATAGAACGCCGCGGCGACCAGTGCGGCGGCCGCGGCCCATTTCTTGATCGGGTGTCCCGCGGTCAGCGCCGGAAACAGCGCGAGCAGCGCGCGGATCGTGAAGAACACGACGCCGGCGACCACGGCCATGTGGTAGCCGGAGATCGACAACACGTGGCCGAGCCCCGAGATGAACATCGCGTCGTTGACCGGCGTCGTGATCGCGTCGCGCCGGCCGGTCAGCAGCGCGGTCGCGATCGCGCGCTGGTCGCCATCGAGCGTGGCGCGGATGCGCGCGTCGATGGCGTCGCGCAGCCACTGCATGAAGGCGGCATAGCGCAGCGCGAGGCCGCCGGCTGCCGGCGGCTCCCTGGTCTTGACCGCGCCCATCACGAAGCCGGAGGCGCCGATGCCCTGGAAATAGAGGTCGCGGCCGAAATCATAGGAGCCCGGACGCTGCGGCCCGAGCGGCGGCATCAGCCGCGCCTTCAATTCAACGAAGCTGCCGACCTCGGGCGCGGTGCCCTTCTTCACCGAGAGCCTGACGCGCTCGAGTTTTGGAACCTCGCGCTGGCTCTCCATCGACACGACGCGCAGCACGAAGCGGTCAGTCTTCTCCCGGATATCGCGCGTCTCTACGAAACCGGTCAGCGCCACCGAGAACACCGGCCGTGCCAGCACGCCATGAGCGATCCGCGCCGTCTTCCATGTCGCCATCGCAAAGCCAGCCGCGATCGCGGCCAGCATCACGACGGCGGGAAACACGCTGCGCCGCCGCACCAACAGCGCCAGCAGGCAGAACACGATTGCGACAGCCGCCGCGACCGATAGCACCGGCTCGTGCTCGGCCGCGAAATAGAACGCAATACCGGTGCCGAACGCCACCGGCACCCACGGCAACAGCCGTCCGGCCCCCGCCTCCGCGCGCGCCCATTTCCGCATGGTCTCGACGAAAGGCCGCCAGATGCTGGCGCGCACCGGGAGATAGCCGCCGACCGGTGCAGCCGCGCGCGGCGGCCACGTCCCCGCGTAGCCGCGTTTGCCGCCCGGCGTCGTGCCCTGCTCCGCCATTCCGCTTGCGATCCCTGCCGGGCGGCAGGCTAGCGGATGCCGCAGTCACCCGACTAGCGGAACGGAACCGAAACACGCAACCGAAGGCTGTGACTTGCGAGGATAGTCGGCGCTCGTCGACGACAGGGGCCGATCAGGACTACCGGCGCGCCTAGATCAGCGGCGTCTGTGACGAGACGTGATGGCAGGCGATCTTCCAGTCGCCGTCCTCACGCGTCATGACCCAGGTGATCTTGACGGCGAGAGAGGGCGCATCGCCGTTGAGGAAGAAGGATGCGATGCCCACCATGTTGACGAGATCGGCATTCACCCGGTCGGTCCTGACCTCGCTGAACTGAACGCGCGGCGCTTGCCAACGCGGCAGGCCGTCAAAGTAGGCTTTGACGCCGTCGCGGCCGCGATAGAGCGTCGGATTCGAGCCGAAGAAGAACGCGCTGTTGGAATAGAGCGCGGCCAGCATGTCCGCATCGAGCTTGCTGAAACCCGCAGACCATCTAGTGATGACGGCGGAGGCGATTTCGTCGGCTTCATCAGGCATCGATCGCCTCCGTCCGTTGTCCGCGCTGGAGCGCCTAAGCCTTGCCGCCGACTTCCTTGGCGAAGGTGTCGCGCAGGCCGATGGTGCGGTTGAACACGAGCTTGTCCGGCGTCGAGTCCGCGTCGCGCACGAAATAGCCCTGCCGCTCGAACTGCATCGCGTCGGGTGAATTGCTCTCGGCGATGGCAGGCTCGACCCGTGCATCGGTCAACACTTCCAGCGAGTGCGGGTTGAGGTCGGCGGCGAAATCGGCGGCGTTCGGGCTCGGGTTGGCGAACAGCTGGTTGTAGATCCGGATCTCCGCCGGCTTCGACTGCGCCGCCGGCAGCCAGTGCATCGTCGCCTTCACCTTGCGGCCGTCGGGTGCGTTGCCGCCCTTGGTTGAGGGATCGTAGGTCGCGCGGAGCTCGACGATCTCGCCGGCGTCGTTCTTGATCACGCCGGTACACTTGATGAAGTAGGCGTAGCGCAGCCGCACCTCATTGCCGGGCGAGAGACGGAAGAACTTCTTCGGCGGGTTCTCCATGAAGTCGTCGCGCTCGATGTAGAGCTCGCGGCCGAATGCGATCTTGCGGGTGCCGGCTTCCGGATTGTCGGGATGGTTGATCGCCTCGATCTCCTCGACCTGTCCTTCCGGATAATTCTCGATCACCACCTTGAGCGGCCGCAGCACCGCCATGCGGCGCAGCGCCGTGCGGTTCAGCTCCTCACGGATGCAGAATTCGAGCATGCCGACATCGACCACGCTGTTGGCCTTGGCGACGCCGATGCGCTTGATGAATTCGCGCACCGCAGCCGGCGGTACGCCGCGCCGCTTCAGGCCGGCGACGGTCGGCATCCGCGGATCGTCCCAGCCCGAGACGTGCCCGTCACGGACGAGTTGGGTCAGCACACGCTTGGACAGCAGCGTGTAGGTCAGATTGAGACGCGCCATTTCGTACTGGCGCGGCTTCGAGGGCACCGGCAGCTTGTCGAGCAGCCACTCATAGAGCGGGCGGTGATCTTCGAACTCCAGCGTACAGATCGAATGGGTGATGCCTTCAATGGCGTCCGACTGGCCGTGCGCGTAGTCGTAGCTCGGATAGATCGACCATTTATCGCCGGTGCGCGGATGGTGGGCGTGCAGGATGCGGTACAGCACGGGATCGCGCAGGTTGATGTTGCCGGACGCCATGTCGATCTTGGCACGCAGCACGCGGGCGCCGTTCGAGAACTCCCCGGCCTTCATGCGGCGGAACAGGTCGAGGTTCTCCTCGACCGAACGGTCGCGGAACGGCGAGTTCTTGCCGGGCTCGGTCAGCGTGCCGCGGGAAGTGCGGATCTCCTCCTGCGACTGGTCGTCGACATAGGCATAACCGGCCTTGATCAGGCCCTCGGCCCAATCATACAGGCGCTCGAAATAATCCGACGCGAAGAAGAGATTGGTTCCCCAATCGTAGCCGAGCCAATGGACGTCGGCCTGGATGGAGTCGATGTACTCCTGCTCCTCCTTGGTCGGATTGGTGTCGTCGAAGCGCAAATTGCACTGGCCGCCGAATTCCTGCGCGATGCCGAAATTCAGGGCGATCGACTTGGCGTGGCCGATATGCAGGTAGCCGTTCGGCTCCGGCGGGAATCGGGTCACGATCCGGTTGTGCTTGTGGGAGGAGAGATCGGCCTGGACGATGTCGCGGATGAAGTCGCGCCCTGCCTCTGCCGTCGTGTCAGTTGTCATCAATGGGTTCCCTGGAGGATTAAGCCCAACCTTCTGCCAAATTCGGGCGGCCCGGCCAAGCCTGGTTTCGAGTGTGCTTTCAAGCCTGGTTTGACGGGCAAAAGGCCAACCGAGGCTTTAGTTATGTCCGGTTCCTGCTATACACCACCGCCCATTCCAGCATACGTCGCACGCGATCATGACCAATTCCGTCGTTACCCGCTTCGCCCCCTCACCGACCGGCTTCCTCCATATCGGAGGCGCCCGTACCGCGCTGTTCAACTGGCTCTATGCCAGGAAGCTCGGCGGCAAGATGCTGCTCCGGATCGAGGACACCGACCGCGAACGCTCGACCAAGGAGGCGATCGACGCCATCCTGGACGGCTTGAAATGGCTCGAGCTCGATTGGGACGGCGACGTCATCTACCAGTTCAGCCGCGCCGCCCGCCACCGCGAGGTCGCCGAGGGCCTGCTCGCCGCCGGCCGGGCCTACTACTGCTACGCCACGCCGGAGGAGCTGGCGGCGATGCGCGAGAAGGCGCGCGCCGAGGGCCGCACCCGCCTCTATGACGGCATGTGGCGCGACCGCGATCCGGCCACCGCTCCGGCCGGCGTCAAGCCGACCATCCGCCTGAAGGCGCCGCAGACCGGCGAGACCGTGATCGAGGATCAGGTGCAGGGCCGCGTGGTCTGGCAGAACGAGAACCTCGACGACCTCGTCCTGCTGCGCGGTGACGGCACCCCGACCTACATGCTCGCAGTCGTGGTCGACGACCACGATATGGGCGTCACGCACATCATCCGTGGCGACGATCACCTGATCAACGCCGCGCGGCAGAAGCAGATCTACGACGCGCTGGAGTGGGAGCTGCCGAGCATGTCCCACATTCCGCTGATCCACGGGCCCGACGGCTGGAAGCTGTCGAAGCGCCATGGCGCGCTCGGCGTCGATGCCTACCGCGCGCTCGGCTATCTGCCGTCGGCGTTGCGCAACTACCTGGTCCGGCTTGGCTGGAGCCATGGCGACCAGGAGATCTTCTCGACCCGGGAGATGATCGACGCGTTCGACCTCTCGGGCATCGGCCGCTCGGCGGCACGGTTCGACTTCGCCAAGCTGGAGAACCTCAACGGTCACTATATCCGGCAGAGCGACGATCAATCCCTCGTGACCCAGTTCGAGAGCGTGCTGGATTATGTTCCTGAGGGTGCCGCGCTGAAGGCCAAGCTCAACGATACCACCCGCGCGCAATTGCTGCGGGCGATGCCGAGCCTGAAGGAGCGTGCCAAGACGCTGATCGAGCTGATCGCGAGCGCTTACTTCATTTTCGCCGATCGGCCGCTTGAGCTCGATCCGAAAGCGGCAGCGCTACTCACGCCGGAAACACGCGCGTTGATCGGGCGCCTGCGCACCGCGTTGGAAGCCGTGAGCGACTGGACGGCGGAGACCACCGAGACCGCCATGCGGAATTTGGCCGAGCAGAACAATCTGAAACTTGGCGCCGTCGCCCAGCCGTTGCGGGTGGCGCTGACGGGACGCACGACGTCGCCGGGCATATTCGACGTGCTGGCCGTCCTGGGACGCCAGGAGTGCCTCGCCCGCCTCGCCGATCAGGCGGCGTGATCCTGCATGGACCCCCTCCAGGGTCCATCTTGCAGCGCACATTGCAATGAGCTACCCAATCCCGGACGCCTTCTCAACAAGCCGTTCCGCCCCGCCATGGGCCGCAATTTAGCGACTGGGCAAGGTCGGTTTTCGCAACGAATTCATCGGGGATATCGCGATGGACGCAAAATCCAGCAAGACAGCCACACTCACCATCGGCAACAAGAACTACGATTTCCCGATCCTGAGCGGCACGGTTGGGCCTGATGTCATCGACATCGCCAAGCTCTACGGCCAGGCCGGGGTGTTCACCTACGACCCCGGTTTCACCTCGACCGGCAGCTGCCAGTCGAAGATCACCTACATCGACGGCGACGCCGGTATCCTCGAATACCGGGGCTACCCGATCGAGCAGCTCGCCGAGCACGGCGACTTCCTCGAGACCTGCTACCTGCTGCTCTACGGGGAGCTTCCGACCCCGGCGCAGAAGAAGGATTTCGACTATCGCGTGATCCATCACACGATGGTGCACGAGCAGATGGCCCGCTTCTTCCAGGGCTTCCGCCGCGACGCGCACCCGATGGCGATCATGGTCGCAGCGGTCGGTGCGCTCGCCGCGTTCTACCACGACTCCACCGACATCAACGATCCGAAGCAGCGCATGATCGCCTCGATGCGGATGATCGCGAAGGTGCCGACGCTGGCGGCGATGGCCTATAAATACACCATCGGCCAGCCCTTCGTGTATCCGAAGAACTCGCTCTCCTTCGCCGAGAACTTCCTGCAGATGTGCTTCGCGGTGCCGTGCGAGGACTACAAGATCAACCCGGTGCTCGCCGACGCGCTCGACAAGATCTTCATCCTGCACGCCGACCACGAGCAGAACGCGTCGACCTCGACGGTGCGTATCGCCGGCTCCTCCGGCGCCAACCCGTTCGCCTGCATCGCGGCCGGCATCGCCTGCCTGTGGGGCCCGGCCCATGGCGGCGCCAATGAGGCGGCGCTCGCGATGCTGTCCTCGATCGGAACGGTCGACAAGATCCCCGAGTTCATCGCCAAGGTGAAGGACAAGAACAGCGAAGTCCGCCTGATGGGCTTCGGTCATCGCGTCTACAAGAACTACGATCCGCGCGCCAAGATCATGCAGAAGATGTGTCACGCGGTGCTGGCCGAGACCGGCCATGGCGATGACCCGATGCTGAAGGTTGCGCTCGAGCTCGAGAAGATCGCACTCAGCGATCCCTATTTCATCGACCGAAAGCTCTACCCGAACGTCGACTTCTATTCAGGCATCACGCTGAAGGCGATGGGCTTCCCGACCTCGATGTTCACCGTACTGTTCGCGGTCGCCCGCACCGTCGGCTGGATCAGCCAGTGGAGCGAGATGATCGAGGATCCGCAGCAGAAGATCGGCCGCCCGCGCCAGCTCTACACCGGCGTAGCGCGCCGCGACTATGTGACGATCGACAAGCGCAAGTAGGCTTCGTCCCTAACGACGATCCGAGACGGCGCCATCAATTCTGATGGCGCCGTTTTCGTTTGCCCCGCGCAACTTCGGTCGCCAGCGCGTCGAGGCGCGGCAGCCACAACGCGCGGAACCGGTCGAGCCAGTCGTCGACCTCGCGCAGCCGTCCCGGCTCCACGGCATAGATGCGACGGGTGCCGTCGGCGCGCACCGACGCGAAACCGGCGTCCCGCAAGATTCGCAGCTGCTGCGAGACCGCCGATTGGGTGATGCCGAATTCGCGCTGCACGACGGCTACGACATCGCCCGAACTGTGCTCGCCGGTCGCCAGCAGTTCCAGAATGCGCCGGCGAACGGGATCGCCGAGAATGTCGAAGGCGTGCACGGCGGCTAGCCTCCGCCGCCCGGCTCGGGCTCACCCAGGTAGAACGCCGTCGTGTTGGCCCCGGCCCTGCGCGCCGCCGCGTCGTCCGTGCCTGATTTGATCGAGGCGCTGCACCAGTCCGCGCTGCTGCGGCGAATGAAATCCCTGCCGTCTTCGGAGCCGGGCCACGCTTCCGCGGCGGCGCGATCGAACTGCCCGCCAGGGCCCGCGGCGACGTAGAGCGCAAGCCCGATCAAAGCGAGGTCCCAGCCGACACCGACCGCGCCGGGTCCGTAACGATCCCAGAAGTCGCCCTCGATCAGCGAGAGATGCTCCAGTTCGAGCCGTGTGCCGCCGGCGCCATCGCCGGCGAGGGTCACCGTAACCCAGCTGACGGTGCCCATCGCTTCCCAGGTTACGGCAAGCCGGCGCGGCGGCTCGCACGTCGTGATTTCGCCACCCGCCTGCCCCTGGAACTGGTAGCGGCCACCAGGCTTCAGATCGCCCGAGATCGGCAGGAACCAGCGCGGAATCCGTTCGGGGTTGGTCAGCGCGTCCCAGAGGTCCGCGATGTCGGTGTCGTAGCTGCGGGTCGCGATCACCACCCGCGCCGGCTTGCCGTCGCGCTCCCGGACGGCGACTTCGCGAATGACGGCTCCGACATAGGCGACAGGATCGATCCTCATGGCAGGCTCCACCTAATATTAGCTGTAGCTAATATTAGTATGGTCTAAATATTCGAGGCAAGCGGAACAGTTGCGGCCGTATGTCGCCGCTGACGCGGTCATGATCGATGGCTAGGTCGAATGCCGGCCCATTTCCGCCAGCACGATTTCGGCGGCGCGGACGCTCGGCGGCTGGTCGCCGGTCGACATCTTTCCGTCCATCGTGGCGAAAGCCACGAGCTGCCGCAATCGCTCGGGCGAGTCCGCGAGCACATCGGCGAGCGCCGGCACGAGCTTGTCCGGCGTGCAGTCCTCCTGCAGGAATTCGGGGATGATGTCGCTGCCGATCACGAGATTGGCGAGGATCACGGACGACACGCGAATGGCACGGCGCAGGATGAATGCCTCGGCAGCGCCGACGCGATAGGCCGTCACCATCGGAATGCCCGACAGCGCGAGCTCCAGCGTCACCGTACCTGACTTTGCGAGCGCGGCGCGTGCCACGCGGAAGGCTGCGCGCTTCTCCGTCTCGCCGATCGCAAGGCGCGGCACCACCGGCCACGATGCGACGCCTTCGCGCACCATCGCCTCGAGATGCGGCATGGTCGGCAGCACGAGCTCGAACGGCGTTTGCTTGCTGAGCTGGCCGAGCGCCGCACCGAACAGCGCCAGATGATGCCTGATCTCGCTGCGCCGGCTTCCCGGCAGAACCAGCAGGACCGGCGGCTGAGCATCGCGCCGCCTCTGCTCCTCCTCGTTCGGCCGGAGCGAAGCGAACTGCTCGGTCAAGGGATGGCCGACATAACTGCACGGCGGTCCCTGCAGCTTGCGATATTCCTCAGGCTCGAACGGCAGCAGCGCGAGCACGTGATCGACATAGCGTCGCATCGCGCGCGCCCTGCCCGGCCGCCAGGCCCAGACCGATGGCGACACGTAGTCGACGATCGGGATGTTCGGGTTGCGGGCGCGAACGCGGCGCGCGACGCGATGCGTGAAGTCAGGGCTGTCGATGATGACGAGCATATCGGGCGCGTCGGCGAGCACGGCATCGGCCGTGCGGCGGATCAATCGCAGGATCTTCGGCAATTGCTTGACGACGGCGGCAAAGCCCATGATCGAGAGGTCTTCGATCGGAAACAGCGGCTCGATGCCCTCGGCGGTCATCGCCCGGCCACCAACACCGGAAAATTGCACGGCATCGCCGAGCCGCTGGCGCAGCACCTTCATCAGCGCTGCACCGAGGCGGTCGCCGGATTCCTCGGTTGCGATGAGGAAGATCTTGCGGACGGTGCTGGGACTGTGCGCCTGCATCAGCCGGCCAGCCCGATGACGAACAGCCCTTTTGCGTCAGCAGCTTCGATCAGGGCCTGCGGCTCGGCAGCCAGTGTGTTGCCGGCGATCACCGCGATCCCCGCGATACCCGCCGCCGCCGCGCCCTCGACCGTCCGCGGGCCGATGGTCGGCAGATCGAAGCGCAGATCCTGCTTGCTCTTCGGCGCCTTCACCAGCACGCCGCGGCCGGCCTTGGCACGAATGCGGCCCTCGGCGCGCAGCCGCGCCACGCGCGCCAGCAATCCGTCGGTGCCCTCGATATCCTCGACCGCAACCACGTGGCCGTCGATCACGACAGCTGCCTGGCCGATGTCGAACGGGCCGAGCGCGTCGAGCACGCCGCGTCCGCGCGCGATGTCGGCGAGCGCGGTGCTATCCGGCGTCGTGCGCGTCACGGCGCCCTCCGGCATCAGGAGATCGGGCGCGACATCCTTGATGCCGACCATGCGAAATCCCTGCTGCTCGAGGATGCGCCCGACGCTCGACAGCAGATGATCGTCGCCGCCGCGAAACGCGCGCACGACGTGACCGAGCAGGCGCAGCGTGCCCCAGTCGAGCCGGATCTCCGACAGCGCCGGGCGAACCAATGTGCCGATGAAGATCAGGTCCCGGCAACCCTCGTCGCGGAACAGCCGGGTCGCCCGCCCGAGCTGGCCGACCGAGATCCAGCGGTGACGAAAACGTTGTGCGCGCGCCGGATCGCAGGCGCCGCGCAGCGCGAACAGCACCGGCGTGATGCCGCGCGCGGCGAGCTGATCGGCAACCGCGAACGGCATGGCGCCGCCGCCGGCGATCACGCCGACCGGCGAGGAAAGCGAGGGAGCCGCTGACGTCATGCTGGCGGCCATCCCCTGCTCAGTTGGTATCGGCGGGAAGACAGAGCGGCCGCAGCTTGCCGCCCTCGATGAAGGTGAGGATTTCCGCGATCGCCGGATCCTCGCCCGCCAGCGGCTGCACCGAGGCCAGCCGCTCGGCGAAGATGCCGGGGCCGTGGAACAGCCTCTGATAGAACGCACGCACCACAGCCAGCCGCGCCTTGGTGAACTGGCGCCGCCGCATGCCGATGATGTTGAGTCCTTCGAGCACCGCGTACTGACCGTTGGCCAAACCGAACGGGATGATGTCGCCGCGCACGCCGCAGACGCCGCCGATCATCACCTGCGAACCGACGCGGGTGAACTGGTGCACCGCCGACAGGCCGCCGATATAGACGAAGTCGCCGATCTCGCAGTGGCCGCCAAGCGTCGCCGACGTCGCGAAGATCACGCCGTTGCCGACCATGCAGTCATGGCCGACATGGCTGTTGTTCATGAAGAAGCCGCGATCGCCGACGCGGGTAAGCCCGCCGCCCTTGATCGTGCCGACGTTCATCGTCACGCCTTCGCGGATCGTGCAGGCCTCGCCGACTTCGAGACGGGTCGGCTCGCCGCGATAGCTCAGATCCTGCGGCGGTCCCCCGAGCGCGGCAAATGGCGAGATGACGCAGCCGGCGCCGATCTTCGTATGCCCGCTGATCGTGACATGCGCGATCAGCTTGCAGTTCTCGCCGAGCACGACATTGGGGCCGATGATGCAGTACGGACCGATCTCGGTGCCGGCCCCGATCACGGCGCCATCCGCAATCCGCGCAGTGGGGTCGATCATGCTCATGAAGTTTCGATCCGGAATTCGTTAACGGTGCCAAGGTGCTATCAAGACGCGATGCTGTCGATTTGGGCGGTCGTTAGCGCGACTTTGCCCGCCCTGTCCAGTGACGTATCATGACGGCCTGTTGCAAACGAGAAGGTCGCAACCGACAGATGGTCCGGGCCGCCGCGCTGATCCTCAGCCTGTTATCTCTGCCGATCGGTCCGGAGACGGCCGATCTCGGCGACAGCACGACCGTCGATCTGTCGACATTCGAATGCCGCGACGTCAATCGCAGCACGATCGTCCAGCGGGTCTGCTACAGCCCAGGCGAGCGCATGCTGCTGGTCGCGGTGCGAGGCAGCTACCAGCACTATTGCAACGTCCCCACTGAGACCCACGATGCGCTGATGAACGCATCCTCGATGGGCGTCTACCTCAATCGCGTCCTGCGGATCGCAGCCGCGGACGGCCGATATGCCTGCACGACGTCGTGACCTGAGTAGCGCGCTTTAATCCGTCAGCATCGCACCGACATCGGCCTCGGCGACGACCTGGCCGTTGACCTTGGCATCGCCGTGAAACCACCACATCGTCTTGCGGCGACCGAGCGAGCGCATGTGGTATTCGATGGTGTCGCCGGGCATCACCGGCTTCCTGAATTTGCACTTGTCGATGGTGAGGAAATACACCGCGCGCGGCTTTTCGGTGCCTTCGACCGACTTGATGCCGATCACACCGGCGGTCTGCGCCATCGCCTCGATCATCATCACGCCCGGGTACACCGGACGATCCGGGAAATGCCCCTGGAACGGCGGCTCGTTGAACGTGACGTTCTTGATGCCGATGCCGCTGTAGTCGGTGCGGATCTTGATCACGCGGTCGATCAGCAACATCGGAAAGCGATGCGGGAGCGTCTTCAGGATATCGTTGATATCCACGAGCTCGAATTTGACCGGTGCCTCCTCCATCACTCCTGTTCCTTGCCTTTGGTTTCGTTGTCGCGCACCAGGCGCTCCACCGCGATAATTTCCCTGAACCACTGCTTGGTCGGCTTGGCGAAATGCCCGCCCCAGCGACCGTTGGCCGGAATGTCGTCCTTGACCGCGCTCATCGCCGTCACCTGGGCGCCGTCGCCGATCTTGAGGTGGTTGTTGATGCCCACCTTGGCGCCAAGCGCAACATTGTCGCCGATCGTCAGGCTGCCGGCGAGGCCGATCTGGGCCGCGAGCAGGCAGTGCCGGCCGATGGTCACATTGTGGCCGATCTGGACCTGGTTGTCGATTTTGGTGCCCTCGCCGATCACGGTGTCGCGCAAGGAACCGCGGTCGATGGTCGAGGCGGCGCCGACCTCGACATTGTTCTGGATCACCACGCGGCCGGTCTGCGGCACCTTCACGTGGCCCTTCGGCCCGAAGAAGATGAAGCCGTAGCCGTCCTGGCCGATATTGCAGGCCGGGTGGATCAGCACGTTGTTGCCGATCAGGGCGAACTGGATGGTGGTCTTGGCGCCGACATTGCAGTCGCGGCCGATCTTGACGTCGGCGCCGATCACAGCACCTGCGCCGATGATGGTGCCGGCACCGATCTCGACCCGCGGGCCGATCACGACCAGGGGATCGACGACGACGCCGTCCTCGAGACGCGCGGTGGGATCGATGATCGCCGACGGCGCGATGCCCTCGGTCCCGAACCAGGATTGCGGCCGCAGCGCGTCGGCATGCCATTCGCGGGCGAGTTCGACGAACACCTGGAACGGCTTGGCGGCCCGCAGCACGGCCGTGCCCTTCGGTACCTGCGCCTCGAAGCGCGGGCTGACCAGACAGGCGCCGGCCTTGGTCGCAGCGAGCTGGTCGGCATATTTGAGATTGTCGAAAAAGGCGAGATGCATCGGACCGGCCTCGTCGAGCGAGGCCAGCCCCCTGATCTCAAGCGCGCCCCTCGCGGGGTCGACCAGTTGCGCCTTCGTCAACGTGGCTATTTCTGCCAGCGATGACGAAGGAGGACTCTTGAAGAAGTTCGGCTGCGCCATTCCATCCGTCGCAGTCCGGTCGGGCAGCGGTGTTAGAAGGTCGTACCGCCACCAAACCGGAATTCTTGCACGCGGTCATACGCACCCTTGGTCAGCGGCACGGCGTAGTCGAAGCGCAGCGGACCAAACGGCGACTGCCAGATCAGACCGACACCGACCGAGGTACGGACAACCTTGCTGTCGTCATAGCTCAGACCAAGGCAGGTGCCCGGAGACGGCGGGTTGTTCGTCGGCTTGATGCAGCCGGGCTGGTTGACTTCGCCCGTCGCCGCCCACGAGGTCGGGCCCTTGTAGTCGTACAGGCCGCCGGCGTCGGCATAGACCGCGCCCTTGAGTCCGACTTCCTTCGGCAGGAACCAGAACGGCATCTGCAGTTCCGCCGACACGCCCCAGTACTTGGTGCCGCCGACGGCGTCCATGGTGCCGTACGGGTTGATGTCACGCGGACCGATGCCGTTCGGCGCGAAGCCGCGGACCAGGTTCGGGCCCATCTGGAAGTGATCGAGCATGCGCAGATCCTGGCTCCCGAGCTTGTTCAGGATGCCGCCCTGGGCGTGGATCACGCCGACGATGTCGGAGACCAGCGGAGTGTAGTACTTCGCGTCGATCGCGGACTTGATGTAGCTGACGTCGCCGCCGACGCCGGCGAAGTCCTGCTTGAAGTCGACGATCAGACCGTCGGTCGGGTTCTTGTTGTTGTCGAGGGTGTTGTAGTTGAGCGTGTAGCCCAGCGCCGACGTCAGCGTCTTGCCACCCGCCAGTTCCTTGCGGACCGGCAGCGAGGCCTCGCCGTCGAAGAAGCAGCCGAGACCATTGGTCGACACCAGGCTGATCCCGTTCAGGTTCGCATAGGCCGGGCTCGGATTGAACGCCGGATTGGGCGTCACACCGTCAGCGAGGAACGGCACGTTGTTACAGTTGTTGAGCGCCGACGGCAGGGTGATTTCCTGCTGATAGATCGAGTAGCGCAACTGCAGCGACAGGTCTTCCCGCAGACTGAAGCCGAGCCGCGGGCTGAAGCCCAGCGTCTTGGTGCCGTAGGCGATGTAGCTGTTGGACAGCTGCTGGCGCTGATAGAAGTCGAGGCCGAGCGCGACGCGGTAGTCGAGCAGATAGGGCTCGACGAACGACAGCGAGTAGCCGCGGGCATACTGGCCGTAGGTCACCGACGCCTTCGCGAACAGGCCGCGGCCGAGCAGGTTGCGTTCCGAGACGCTGACTTCAGCCAGCGCGCCGTCGGTGGTCGAATAACCGCCCGACACCGAGAAGTCACCGGTCGACTTCTCCTCGAGATCGACGATCAGGATGACGCGATCGCTGGAGGAGCCCGGCTCCGTGGTGATCTTCACCGTCTTGAAAAAGTCGAGGTTCTTCAGCCGGCGCTCGGCACGATCGACCAGCGCACGATTGTAGGCGTCGCCTTCAGAGATATCGAATTCGCGACGGATCACGTAGTCGCGGGTGCGGCTGTTGCCGCGGATGTTGATGCGCTCGATATAGGTGCGCGGGCCCTCGTCGATCGCGAAGGTGATCGACACCGTGTGATTGTCGAAATTGCGATCGCCGCGCGGGCGGACCACCGCGAACGCGTAGCCGCGGCGGGACGCTTCGATCTGCATTTCCTCGACCGACTTCTCCAGCGCCTCGGCGTTGTAGAGCGAGCCGACATTGACGCGCGAATAGGTGCGCAGCGCGTTCGGATCGAGCGTATTGATCGACGAGGTGAAGTTGACGGATGCAACGCGATACTGCTGGCCCTCTTCGATCTTGAAGGTAACCAGGAAGCCCTTCTTGTCGGGATCGTATTCGGTCAGCGCGGCCACGACCTGGACGTCGGCATAGCCGTTCTTGAGGTAGAAGCGGCGCAGCAGGTCACGGTCGGCCTCGACCCGGTCGGGGTCGTAGACGTCGTTGCCGCCGAGGAAGCTCAGGAGATTCGATTCGCGGGTCTTGATGACGTCGCGCAGACGGGACGCCGAATAGGCATTGTTGCCCACGAACTCGATCGACCGCACGCCGGTCTTCACGCCTTCATTGACCTCGAAGATCAGGTCGACGCGGTTGTTCGGCTGCTCGATGATCTGCGGATTGACCCGCACATCGTAACGGCCCGAGCGACGGTAGATTTCGGCGATGCGCAGGGCATCCGACTGAACCATCGGGCGCGAAAAGGTGCCGCGCGGCTTGGACTGGACTTCGGCGGTGAGCTGCTCGTCCTTGACCTTCTTGTTGCCCTCGAATGCAACGCGACCGATCACGGGATTCTCGACCACGACCACGACGAGGCGCCCGCCCCGCTGATCGATGTGGACGTCCTGAAACAGCCCGGTCTCGATCAGCGCCTTCAGACCGTCGTCGATCTGCGCCTGACCCAGCCGGCCGCCCGGTCCGGGATGGAAATAGGAGCGGATGGTTTCGACTTCGACGCGGCGGTTCCCCTCCACCGTGATCGAATCGACCGTCTGCGCATACGCAGGCGCAGACACAGCTACGGCCGCCAAGGTGGCCGCCACTGGCGCGGCGAACATGACCAAGGCGGCAAACAAGCCCCCCCTCACTCGCATTCCAAACATCATGCGCAACGCGCCCTTATCTTAGCAATGCCGGACCGTTCCCCAACGACCCGACAGATTCCCAACCTGCCGCTCAGCTTGTAGCCAACTTTGCCGAGGGGGCAAACTTCCTACAGCTGAACATTTCCATTTTCGTTCCAAGACGTTGCCCATCGGCAACGCCACAAAAAAGCCCGTTTCAGGACCCGGCGATCCTGAGGATGTCGTTGTATGTCGCAAATACCATCAGCATCAAAACCAAACCCAATCCGATTCGGAAACCCACCTCTTGCGTCCGCTCCGACAGCGGACGGCCACGAACCGCCTCGGCGCTGTAGAACAGAAGGTGTCCGCCATCCAAAAGCGGGATCGGAAACAGGTTCAGCAGCCCGATCGAGACCGACAGGATGGCGCAAAGGTTGACCACGAATTGGAAACCGGCGCTCGCCGCCTGCCCCGACAGCTTCGCGATTCCGATGACACCGCTCACCTCTCCCGGATTGCCGGTCCCAACGAACAGCGAACCCAGGAACTTGAAGGTGCTGGCAATGATGTACCAGACCTGCTCGACGCCGATCTTCAGGGCTTCAAAGACGCCGACCGGAGCGCTGGAGGCTTCGCCAACCTGAGCCTTGTGCTCGATTCCGAGCACACCGATTCGGTGCGCATTGCCGAAGGGGTCCTTGACCTCCTTGAGCGCCGGCGTCGCCTTGAGCGCGACGACCGCGCCATCCCGCTTCACTTTGAAGCCAAGCTCTGAACCGGCGTTCGAAGCTACGATCCGCTGCATGTCGGCGAAGCTCTGGATCGCGCTGCCGTCGATATCCACGACGACGTCGCCGACCTTGAAGCCTGCATTCGCGGCGACGCTTTCGGCCACCAGGCCGTCGACCCGGGCGATCGTGCTCGGCTTGCCGTAATACAGCGCCATGCCCGCGAAGATCAGGGCGCCGAGAATGAAATTCGCGACCGGGCCGGCCGCAACGATGGCAGTGCGTCTTCCGACCGACTTGTGATGGAAGCTGCCTTCGCGCTCCTCCGCCGTCATCGCGGCGAGCGATTCGGTCGACGGCGTCGATGCCTCGCTGTCGTCGCCGAAGAATTTGACGTAGCCGCCGAGCGGTATCGCCGAGATCTTCCAGCGCGTGCCGTGCCGGTCATTGAAGCCGGCAAGCTCCGGCCCGAAGCCCAGCGAGAACGTCAGCACCTTCACGCCAGCCCAGCGCGCGACCAGAAAGTGGCCGAGCTCGTGAAAGAAGACGACGATGGTCAGGACGAAGAGAAAGGGAATGATATAGCCGAGGAGCCCATGGCTCAACGCATTGATACTATGAAGAAAATACTCGGGCATCTGACTCCCCTCGACAAGAGCGATTAAGCTCCGTCCCCGACCCTCTAGGTTGCCTTTAAGGCAATTTGAGGCAATAGGGCGGCAGCTTTATTTCGCGCGATATGGTCAATGGAAATCGCATCATCCGCCGAGTGCAGTGGTGGCTGATTCCCTGACCTGATCCAATCATTCATCGTTGCCTCGACCAGCCGGGCGATCGCACCGAACTTGATCTTGCCGGCGATAAACGCGGCGACCGCAATCTCGTTCGCGGCATTGTAGACCGTCGTCGCACCGTGCCCGGTGCGCAGCGCCTCGTAAGCCAGCCGCAGCCCCGGGAAGCGCTGAAAGTCCGGCGCCTCGAAGGTGAGCTGACCGATCTTGGCGAGATCGAGCTTGGCTGACGGCCCGACGACCCGGTCGGGCCAGCCGAGGCAGTGCGCGATCGGGATCCGCATGTCGGGCGTGCCGAGCTGGGCGACCACCGAGCGATCGGAGAACTCGACCATACCGTGGATGATCGACTGCGGGTGCACCAGCACGTCGATCTCGTCCGGCGCCAGCGCGAACAGATAGGACGCCTCGATCACCTCGAGGCCTTTGTTCATCATCGAGGCGGAATCGATCGTGATCTTCTGCCCCATGCTCCAATTGGGATGCTTCAGCGCCTGCTCCAGCGTCGCCTGCTCGATGTCGGCGGGTGCCCAGGTTCGGAACGGTCCACCGGACGCGGTGATGATCACCCGCGTCAGTTCCTCGCGATTGCCGGAGGCCAGCGCCTGGAACAGCGCGTTGTGCTCGGAGTCCGCCGGCAGGATGCAAGCGCCGGCCTTCTTGGCGCGCTCCATGAAGATGTCGCCGGCGCAGACCAGGCACTCCTTGTTGGCGAGTGCAACCGTGGCGCCGCGATCGACCGCGGCAAGCGCGGGCTTCAGTCCGGCAGCGCCGCTGACCGCCGCCATCACCCAATCCGCAGGCCGAGCGGCCGCCTCGATGATCGCGCTCTCCCCGGCCCCGCATTCGATCCGGGTTCCGGCCAGCGCATCCTTCAGCTCTGACAGCTTCGCCGGATCGGCAATGGCGGCGAACCGCGCACCGAACTCCTTGGCCAACTTGGCGAGGCCCTCGACATTGCTGTTCGCGGTCAGCGCCTCGACCTGGTAACGATCGCGCGCGCCACGCAGCAGATCCATCGTGCTGTCGCCGATCGAGCCGGTGGCACCAAGGACGGTCACGGTCCGCACGGCGGATGCCGCCGCGGCCTTGTTGTTACGCAACGGAACAGCGCTCATCTCATCACCAAACCATAAGACCGCGTCCGACGCCATCGGCACCACCGCGGAGAAAGCCGAAAATCGCCGCCACAATGACGGCTGCGACAAATCCGTCCAGGCGATCCAGAAGGCCGCCATGGCCGGGAATAACGTGACTGGAATCCTTCACTCCGAACCGCCGCTTCACAGCGGATTCGAAGAGATCGCCAAGCTGCGAGACCACCGACAACATGGCTCCGAGCAACAGCAGCGGACCGGTCGTCCCGATCTCGAGGGCGGCAAAGCCGGCCGCAATAAGCAGGCTCGCCACGAAGCCGCCGACCGCGCCGGCCCAGGTCTTCTTCGGACTGATCCGCACCCACAGCTTCGGCCCGCCGATGCTGCGGCCCGCGAAATAGCCGCCGATATCAGTGACCCATACGATCAGCAGCACGAACATCAGCGCGGCAAAGCCCTTCGCCGGATCATGGCGCAGCAGCACCGATGCGATCTCGGCCCCTGCCGCATAGAGCAATCCCGCAATCGCCCAGTTGCGCCGCGCGCCCGATGTCAGCGCCACAACGACCGCACCGACCGCGAGCACGACCAGTGCCGCATCGATACGGCCCGCCATCAGGCAAAGTCCGGCGAGCAGCAACGTAACAACGCCGGGCACCACGACGCGGAGCTCGCGTCCGAGCCCGGTGACGGCAAGCCATTCCGCGAACAGGCCGATCGCAACCAGCGTCACCAGGAGCGACCAGGCGATGCCGCCGATATAGGCCAGTGCGATCGCGACCGGCGCCAGCACCAGCGCAGCAGCCACGCGCATCACGAGGTTGCGCGATCCCTGCTCGCCGGCTGGCGGCGGCTGCTCGCTTGCTGCCGCCGACGCGGCCTCGCCCTCGGTCACGAGCCGGTTTTCGCGGCGAGCCCGCCGAACCGGCGCTCGCGCTTGCCGTATTCCGCAATCGCGCCTTCGAGTGCCGCCTTGTCGAAATCCGGCCAGTGGATCGGCACGAACACCAGCTCGCTGTAGGCGGCCTGCCACATCAGGAAGTTCGACAGCCGCTGCTCGCCGCTGGTGCGGATGATCAGATCCGGATCGGGAATATCGGGCGCATCGAGATATTGCCCGAGCGTGTCGGCATCGATGGAGTTGGCGTCCCGCTTCCCGTCGGCGACCTCGCGCGCAAGCCGCCGGGCTGCGGCAGCGATCTCCGCCCGCGAGCCGTAGTTGAAGGCAACCACCAGGTTGAGCTTGACGTTATTCCGCGTCAGCTCCTCGGCCTCGCTGAGCAGCGCGCAGATGTCGGGGTCGAGCCCGTCGCGCTCGCCGATCACCCGCACCCTCACCCCGTCACGATGCAGCGTCGCCAGATCGTTGCGGATGAAGCGACGCAGCAGGCCGAACAGATCGCCGATCTCGGTGGCGGGCCGCGACCAGTTTTCCGAGCTGAAGGAAAAGATCGTGAGATAGAGGATGCCGAGTTCATGGGCCGCACGTACCACGCGGCGCAGCGCCTCGACGCCGCGGCGATGGCCCTCGACGCGCGGCAGGCCGCGCGAAGCGGCCCAGCGCCCGTTGCCGTCCATGATAACAGCCACATGCAACGGACTGCCGGAGCGATCCGGTCCGTCAGTTGCTGGGGCCGCGGCGTTCGACATCGGCTGGTTCCCGTAGGCCTTCAGACCGTCAGGATTTCCTTTTCCTTGGCGGCAAGCAGCTGATCGACTTCGGCGATCACGCCGTCGGTCGCCTTCTGCACCTCGTTCGACAGGCGCTCCTGGTCGTCCTCGGAGATCTCGTGATTCTTCTCGAGCTTCTTGATGACGTCGAGGCCGTCGCGGCGGACGTGGCGGACCGCGACCTTGGCCGCTTCGGCGTATTTGTGCGCGACCTTGACGAGCTCCTTGCGCCGCTCCTCGTTGAGCTCGGGGATCCGCAATCGCAGCACCTGTCCTTCGGTCGCCGGCGACAGGCCGAGGTTGGAGTCGACGATTGCCTTCTCCACCGCCTTGACCATCGTCTTGTCCCAGACCTGCACCGAGAGCAGGCGCGGCTCGGGTACGCTGATGGTCGCAACCTGGTTCAGCGGCATATGCGAGCCGTAAGCCTCGACCTGGACCGGCTCCAGCATGGACGCCGCGGCGCGGCCGGTGCGCAGGCCACCGAGCTCGTGCTTGAGCGATTGTGTGGCGCCCTGCATGCGGCGCTTCACGTCGTTGATGTCAAAACCAGCTGCGGCCATGACGTTTCTCCCTTTACTAGAAACCGGCGATCGACGCCCTCGGGTCCAGAGTCCGGACCCGGAGGCGCGGCAATCAGCCGGCGACGACCGTACCGTGTCCGGTACCGCGCAGAATTGCACCGATCGAGCCGGGCTCCGCGATCGAGAACACGATGATAGGCAGCGACGTCTCGCGGGCAAGTGCGAAAGCAGTCGCGTCCATGACCTTGTAGCCGCCCTCGATCGCCTGCGAATGGGTCAGGCGGTCGAAGCGCTTGGCTTTGGGGTCCTTCTTCGGATCGGCGCTGTAGACGCCGTCGACATTGGTGGCCTTCAGCACCGCCTGCGCGCCGATCTCGGCCGCACGCAGCACGGCGGTGGTATCGGTGGTGAAGTACGGATTGCCGGTTCCGCCACCGAGCAGGACGATGCGTCCCTCGGCGAGATATTTGTGCGTCGCACCACGGGTGAACAGCTCGGAAATCTCCGGCATCACGAATGCCGACAAGGTCCGCGCCGGGGTCCCCTTGCGCTCGATCGCCGCCTCGAGCGCGAGGCAGTTCATCATAGTCGCAAGCATGCCCATGGTATCGCCGGTCGGCCGGGACACGCCGCGCGAGGACACCTCGACGCCGCGGACGATGTTGCCGCCGCCGATCACGACGGCGACCTCGATCCCAAGATTGCGGGCCGCGATCAGGTCGTCGGCGACGCGGTCGACCGTCGGTTGATCGATACCGAAGCCGTGGGAGCCGGCCAGAAATTCGCCGGACAGCTTGATCACCACGCGACGATAGATCGGCTCAGCCATGATGCGATCGCTTTCTTATCCCGCGCAGGCAGGCTTCCGGCGGCTACGCCGGACGCCCGGTGTCAGCGGTTACTTCTTGCCGCTGGCGGCCGCGACTTCGGCGGCGAAGTCGCTTTCCTGCTTCTCGATTCCCTCACCGAGAGCATAGTTCACAAAGCCAGCGATTTTGATCGGCCCGCCGACCTTACCCTCAGCTTCTTTCACCGCCTGGGCAACCGACTTGCCGCTGTCGTGGATGAAAGCCTGATCGAGGAGGCAGACCTCCTTGTAGTAGGTCTTCAGGCCGGAATCGACGATCTTCTCGATGACGTTCTCCGGCTTGCCCTGCTGGCGGTACTTGTCGGCCAGCACGTCCTTCTCACGTTTGACGGCCTCCGGATCGAGCCCGGTCGGGTCGAGCGCGAGCGGCTTCGCCGCCGCGACGTGCATGGCGAGCTGACGGCCGAGGGCCGCGAGTTCGTCGGTCTTGCCGGTAGACTCCAGCGCCACGATCACGCCGATCTTGCCGGCGCCATCGATGACGGCGTTATGGACGTAGCTCGACACCACGCCCTTGCTCACCTCGAGCGAGGCAGCGCGGCGCAGCGTCATGTTCTCGCCGATGGTCGCAATCGCGTCGGAGATCGCGGTCTCGACGGTGGCGTCACCGACCTTGGACGCCTTGATGGCCTCGACATCGGCTCCATGCTTCAGCGCGACCTGGGCGATCATCTTGACCAGGCCCTGGAACTGCTCGTTGCGCGCAACGAAGTCGGTCTCGGAATTGACCTCGACGAGCACGCCCTTGGTACCTTGGGTCAGCGCGCCGATCAGGCCTTCAGCCGCCACGCGGCCGGACTTCTTGGCGGCCTTGGTGATACCCTTCTTGCGCAGCCAATCCTGCGCCTCCTGCATGTCGCCGTTGTTCTCGGTCAGCGCCGCCTTGCAATCCATCATGCCCGCGCCGGTCGACTCGCGGAGCTCCTTGACCATTGCTGCTGTGATCGTCGCCATCGTTCAATGTCCTTCTTGCCTGTACAGGAACCGCGGCGCCCGATGGCGCCGCTGTCAGTGACAGGGAAATCGTTGTTCGTGGAATGGAAGCGGCGGCCGGGCGAGGCCCGGCCATGCCGCGTAACTTTTATTCCGCTTCGGCGAGCGTCTTGGCCTGAGCGACCCAGGCGTCGGCACGGCTCGGCAGACCGACTTCTTCGCCGATCTTGTGCGCGGTGTCGTGATCGAGCTCGGCAAGCTGCCAGTAGTGGAAAACGCCGAGGTCGTTGAGCTTCTTCTCGATCGCACCGGACACGCCGGTGAGCTTCTTGAGGTTGTCGGCAGTGCCGCGCGGGCCAGCCAGCCCCTGGAAGCCGGACGGCGCAGCCGCCGGAAGGTCTTCCTGCACGGGCGCAGCCGACGCACCGATGTCGATGCCGGAATCGCCCTGGGCGCGCGAGATGCCGTCGATGGCGGCGCGCGCCACGAGGTCGCAATACAGCGAGATCGCGCGGCCGGCGTCGTCATTGCCCGGCACCACATAGGTGATGCCCTTCGGGTCCGAGTTGGTGTCGACGATCGCTGCGACCGGGATGTTGAGCCGCTGGGCTTCCTGGATCGCGATGTCTTCCTTGTTGGTGTCGATCACGAAGATCATGTCGGGAAGACCGCCCATGTCCTTGATGCCACCGAGCGAACGGTCGAGCTTGTCGCGCTCGCGCTGCAGCGTCAGCCGCTCCTTCTTGGTGTAGGAGTTGGCTTCGCCCGACGAGAGAACGTCGTCGAGATGACGCAGGCGCTTGATCGAGGCCGAGATCGTCTTCCAGTTGGTCAGCGTGCCGCCGAGCCAGCGCGAATTGACGAAGTACTGCGCCGAACGCTTGGCAGCATCGGCAACGCCGTCCTGCGCCGAGCGCTTGGTGCCGACGAACAGGATGCGGCCGCCCTTGGCGACCGTATCGCTGACCGCCTGCAGGGCACGGTGCAGCATCGGCACGGTCTGCGCGAGGTCGATGATGTGAATGTTGTTGCGGGCGCCGAAGATGTAATCCTGCATCTTCGGGTTCCAGCGGTGGGCCTGGTGGCCAAAGTGAACGCCAGCTTCAAGCAACTGACGCATAGAAAAATCGGGTAGCGACATAGTGATAATTCTCCGGTTGGTTCCTCCGGAAACGTGTGAGCAGACGAGCCTTATGGCCCGGCTGCCACCGGACGGCCTTTTGAGCCATGTTTCCGTGTGAGATGGCGCGCTATATAGCCTGATTTGAGCCAGAAGCAAGGAAATACGGCCGGTTACCGCGGCCGGATGAGCCCTTTGCACCTGGAACCGACCCGTTTTGACCCGAATTGGCCCGGTATGGCCCCGGCCACGCGCGATCCTGGCCGGGCAGCCCTACTGCGCCAATTGCAGGTCCGCCAACGTCGTGCGCGCAGTCGCCTCATCCAATGCAACGAAATCGGCCGGCCCGGGATTGCCGGCGTTCGCAGTCGCGGCCGATGCGACGACGGCACCGACCAAACCTCCCACCATTGTCACTCCCGCGACGGAATCATGCCGCTCGCTCGATTTCACCAGAAAGAAATAGGTGCGGCCCGGCTCGGTTGCGAAGTTGTGCGTGGTCTCGCCGGGAAACATGACCTCACTCGCAACCAGTTGATGCCGGCCGGCGGGACGATCGGCGAACGCGTAGGTTCCGATGGCGATCTTGCCGATCGTCTCACCATCGAGCTTCACGTCGCAGGCACAGATCGCCATGCTCAGTCCCTTGCGCTTCTCCTGCAGCACGACGACACGGGAATGTCCCGGCTTCGGTGGCCCAAACTTCTGCGAAGTCGCCGCATAGTCGGTGCCGACACCATCGCTCACGCAGCCCGCCACCATCAACACACCGGCCAGCAAGGCCGCATAACGTCCAAACATTCCGCCCCCGAAATTCCCCTCGGGCGCGACCATAGAAAGAAGCACGGTGTGGTTGCAATAGTGCTTAAGCCGAAGTTGGCTTTCCGCAGCGTCGCCGGGACCGTCGGCTACAGCGTCTGCACGTCGACCACGCCGGCGACCGCCTTGATCGCGCCGGCGATCTGCGGCGAGACCTTGTAGCGGCCCGGCAGCTTCATCTCGACCTCGGTTTCGAGGTCCAGCATGATCACCAGCGACACGTCGCCATCGGCCCCCGCCGCGAGTGGCGGCGCAGCGGCAGGCTTCACCGCCGGCAGCTTTGCGGCGCTGCCCGTGGCCGGCGCGGCTTCCGGCATGTTGAGGCGGCGGGCGATCGAATCCAGCGGCTTGGTGTCGCGCACAAAGATGCGCAGGCCCTTCTGCGTCTTGGCCGCAGCGTGATCCAGCGGCTCGGCGTGCAGCACCCGCGCCCGCACGTCCTCGCCCTGCAGCTCGGCGCCGAGTTGCAGCAGCACGGCAGCCCCAGGCTCCAGCACATCGCGATACTGCGCGAGCCCCTCGGAGAACAGCACCGCCTCGAAATGGCCGGTCGGGTCGGACAGGCCCATGATGCCCATCTTGTTGCCGGTCTTGGTGCGCCGCTCCATCCGCGACACCACGGTTGCCGCGACCTTGCCCGCGGTGGCGCCGGTCTTCACCGCGCGCGAGAACTCCGCCCAGGATTGCACCCGCAGCCGCTTCAGCGCGGTCGCGTAATCGTCGAGCGGATGGCCCGACAGGAAGAAGCCGATCGCGTCATATTCGCGCCGCAGCCGGTCCGCGGGCAGCCACGGCTCGACCTGCGGCAGCATGATGCTGGGCGCGTCCGGCGCGCTGCCGAACATGTCGTTCTGGCCCGAGGTCGCCGCCTCGTGGCTGCGCTGGCAGGCGGCGAGGATCGAATCGGCGCCGGCGAAGACGCGGGCACGGTTCGGGTCCAGCGTGTCGAAGGCGCCGGCCGCCGCAAGGCTCTCGATGATCCGCTTGTTGACCGCACGCGGGCTCACCCTTGCTGCGAAATCGGCGAGCGAGGTGAAGGGGCCCTTCTTGTTGCGCTCCTCGATGATCTGCTCGACGGCCTGGATGCCGACGCCCTTCAGCGCGGCGAGCGCGTAATAGATCGTGTTGCCGCTGACCTCGAAGGTCGGGCCCGAACGATTGATGTTGGGCGCTTCGACCTTGATGCCGAGCCGCTGCGCCTCGGAACGGAATTCGGACAGCTTGTCGGTGTTGTTGAGTTCGAGCGTCATCGACGCCGCGAGGAACTCGACCGGGTAATGCGCCTTCATGTAGGCGGTATGGTACGACACCAGCGCATAGGCCGCCGCGTGGCTCTTGTTGAAGCCGTAGTCGGCGAACTTGGCGAGCAGCTCGAAGATCGTCTCGGCTTGGCCCTTGCCCACGCCGTTCTTCATCGCGCCGGCGACGAAGACGTCGCGCTGCTTGTCCATCTCGGCGCGGATCTTCTTGCCCATCGCGCGGCGCAGCAGGTCAGCCTGGCCGAGCGAGTAGCCGGCCATTTGCTGCGCGATCTGCATCACCTGTTCCTGATAGATGATGACGCCGAAGGTCTCCTTCAGGATCGGCTCCAGGATCGGATGCAGATATTCCGGTTCCTCGTCGCCGTGCTTGCGCGCGCAATAGGTCGGGATGTTCGCCATCGGGCCCGGGCGATACAGCGCCACCAGCGCGATGATGTCCTCGAAGCGGTCCGGCCGCATGTCGATCAGCGCGCGCCGCATGCCCTGGCTTTCCACCTGGAACACGCCGACGACATCGCCGCGCGCCAGCATCTGGTAGCTCGGCGCGTCGTCGATCGGCAGCGTCGCGAGATCGACATGGACGTCGCGCTGCTTGAGCAGTTTCACCGCGACGTCGAGCACCGTCAGCGTCTTCAAGCCGAGGAAGTCGAACTTCACGAGGCCCGCCGGCTCGACCCATTTCATGTTGAACTGGGTGACCGGCATGTCCGATTTCGGATCGCGGTACATTGGCACCAGCTCGCTCAGCGGCCGGTCGCCGATCACGATGCCGGCGGCGTGGGTCGAGGCGTGGCGCGTCAGGCCCTCGAGGCGCTGCGCGATATCGAACGCGCGCGCTACCACCGGATCCTCGTCGCGGAACGCCTGCAGCTTCGGCTCGCCTTCGATGGCCTGCGCCAGCGTCACGGGAGCCGCGGGATTCTGCGGCACCAGCTTGGTCAGCTTGTCGACCTGCCCGTACGGCATCTGCAGCACGCGCCCGACGTCGCGCAGCACGCCGCGCGCCTGCAGCGTACCGAAGGTGATGATCTGCGCCACCTGCTCGCGTCCGTACCGCTCTTGCACATACTGGATCACCTCGCCGCGGCGGTCCTGGCAGAAGTCGATGTCGAAGTCCGGCATCGAGACGCGTTCGGGATTGAGGAAGCGTTCGAACAGCAGCGCAAACCGCATCGGATCGAGGTCGGTGATGGTGAGCACCCACGCGACCAGCGAGCCAGCCCCCGAGCCGCGGCCCGGTCCGACCGGAATGCCCTGCGCCTTCGCCCATTTGATGAAGTCGGAGACGATCAGGAAATAGCCCGCATATTTCATGCGCATGATGACGTCGAGCTCGAACGCCAGCCGCTTGCTGTAGTCCTCCTCGGTCATTCCCGGCGAGAGCCCGTGCACCCGCAGGCGATTGGCGAGCCCCTCCTCCGCCTGGCGCTTCAGCTCGGCGGCTTCGTCGGCAGCGGCGTCAGCGCTCGCCGCGCCACCGACCGTGAAGAACGGCAGGATCGGCTTGCGGGTCTTCGGGCGGAACGAGCAGCGTTCGGCGATCTCCACCGTCGAGGCCAGCGCTTCCGGAATATCGGCGAATAGCACCGCCATCTCGGCGCGGGTCTTGAAGCGGTGATCCGGGGTCAGCTGCTCGCGGTTGGTCTCGGCGATCAGGTGGCCGCCGGCGATGCACAGCAGCGCATCGTGCGATTCATAGTCGTCACTGCTGGCGAAATACGGCTCGTTGGTCGCGACCAGCGGCAGGCCCTTCGCATAGGCCAGATCGATCAGGCCGCCCTCGGTGCGGCGCTCCTTCTCGGCGCCATGGCGCTGCAATTCTATGTAGAGGCGATCGCCGAACAGGCCGGCCAGGCGTTCACAGCGGGTGGTCGCCAACGCCGCCTGCTCGGCACGCAGCGCCAGCGCGATCGGCCCGTCGGGCCCGCCGGTCAGGGCGATCAGGTCTTCGGCGTGGTCGGCCAGCCAATCGATCTTGATGTGCGGGGTCTGGTTGACCGGGGTCTCCAGGAACGCCCGCGAGTTCAGCCGCATCAGGTTCTGATAGCCACGTTCGCGCGCCGCCAGCAGCACGATGCGCGCAGGTCCGTTCGTTGCCAGGATGCTGCGCGTATTGGGGTCGACGTCGCCAAAGTCCACCGCCAGCTCGCAGCCGACGATCGGCTGGATGCCGTAGCCGGCCATCTTGTCGGAGAATTCCAACGCCCCGAACATGTTGTCGGTATCGGTGAGCGCCAGCGCCGGCTGGCGGTCCGCCTTCGCGAGCTCGCCGAGCTTGGCGATCTTGATCGAGCCCTTCAGCAGCGAATAGGCGGAATGAACGTGAAGATGAACGAATCCGGCGTTCGGCATGGCTGCTCGAGGGATCTCTTTGAGTCAGGGACGGCGCGAGTACCAAAGCTGGAACCCGAAAGCATCAGGCTCGACTCGCATCCCCATCGTGGAGCTTCGCCCCCGCCAAGTCCACGCCCAACGCGGCGTGGCGGCCGGTCCTCCCGCTTATCCCCAGGGCCAGGCTATGCCTCTGGCGCTGCGGGCGCATTTTCAGAATTGGGTGATCAGTTGGGCCCAAACCGCGATCATCCCGACGAACAGCGTGATCGATGCCAGCGCTGCAGCTTCCTGCACGAAAATCTTCAACATGGCCGCTCTCCCTGAACTGGAACGTATGCAGAACATTGTTCCTTTTTTGTTCCTGGAGTCAAGCGAGGGTCTTGGGTCAGTTTGAAAACTGACCCCGAAAGAATTCCCGTGGTTAACCGTGGCGGGAGCTGGCAGCGTAAGGTCCGCGTCAGACGTGCGGCCTAGCATTCGCGCCCATGACGCGCGATCTGCTTTATTTCCGGTTATCGCTGGTTTGGGTGGCGATAGTGACCGCCGGCTTGGTCTGCCTGCTGGTCGCGTGAGGCTGCCTTCCTAGTTGATGCCGCGGCGGACGCGTGCTGTCCCAACCAGACGTCCATCGGCGGCGACCGGAGGATGCCCGACATTGAGCCCTACCCGTACGATGCCAGTACGCGGCGTGAGCTGAGGAAAACGCCCCGGCGAGGTCCAGGATCGAGCGGCGGAGTGTCCCGGCCTCGCCGACGAACCAGGAACGACGCGCCGCCATCGCGGCCGATGGTTCGATCCGTCAAGCCAACAAAAAACCCCGGGCCGAAGCCCGGGGTTTTCGACGCTGCTTGAATGAAGCGAGCGATCAGTAACGCGCGATGACCGGGCCACCGAACTTGTAGTTCAGACGGCCGAGGACCATGTCGGTGTCGCCACCGGTGTGGAAGCCGGTCACGCCAACACCAGCCGGGGTCACGAAGGTCGCGCCGTGGGTGTCTTCGAAGATGTGGTTGTACTCGATGCCGAGCGACCAGTTCTGGGCGAAGGCGAATTCGAGGCCAACACCAACCGTCGGGCTCCAACGGGTGTCGTAGCCGGTCTGGGACGCCAGCGCGCCGCCGGGAGCCAGGAACTGGTAGTTGCGATCGGTGACCGCAGCACCGCCCTTGGCGTACAGCAGAACGTTGTTCCAGGCGTAGCCGATCTGGCCGGTGAACAGGCCGAACGCATCCGTCTTCGAACGGACGACGCCGCCCGGGACGACCAGGTTGCTGGTGCTGCCCGTCAGGTCAGCCCAGTTGCCCTGAGCTTCGAGACCGAACACCCAACCACCGGTCTGCCAGCGGTAGCCGACCTGGCCACCGACGGTGCCGCCGTTGGCGTCGTAGCTGCCGACGCCGCCGAGGCCATCGACCGAACGGTTGTCGTGGCTCTGGGCCCAACCACCGTTGATACCGATGTAGAACCCGGTCCAGTCATAAACAGTGGCGACGATCGGCGGCGGAGCCTTCGTGTAAGGGCGAGCCGCGAGGTCAGCCGCGGAGGCAGCCGTCGCGCTGAGCGCAATCATGCTGGCGGTGACAAGCAAAATCTTTTTCATTTTCCCGTTCCAACTTTTTTCTACAGGCCCCCAAGGCCGCGAGACATCCTCATAGCAGCCCTCGACGGAATTGCTGTAACTTCGCTGCAACAGGCAGGGTCAAACGACTTCTCTCAAATTTTAAGTTAATACTGTATTACAAGCACTTCTTGGAACTTTTGCCACATAGCCGCCGCACAATTTTCACAATTCAATTCTGTGTGCGCGGCTGCGCGCAAGATCGTGTTGACCGGAACCGGCTTGTCCGATTTGGATCGTGGTCGAAATCGAATCTGCGCAGCAAAAGGAATGCACATGCGGACGATGATTCTTGCTGCTGCCGCATCGGTGGTCGCGTTCGCAACGCTGGGTACCGCGCCCACCCATGCCGTCGGCGTGCGCTACCCGTTCTGCATTCAGGGCGACCGCTATCCCGGTCTGAGCGCCTGCTCGTATCCGTCCTATGAGGCGTGCCTGGCCACCGCTTCGGGCATCGGGCAGACCTGCGTCGCCAATCCCTATTATGCCGGCGACAACGACCCGCGCTCGTATCTGCATACGCGCGCGCGGGAGCGCGGTGACAGCTTCTTCGATCTGTTCATCCACTGACAGCCCAGGCTTCGGGTGACGGCTACGGGAATGTGACTTGATGCACATTCACGCCAGGCTGCCTATTCACGCGCGCCCGGCACGAACGCGCCGGCACCTGATCGACAGGAGATCCTGATGCGCAGCTTGATTCTGGCAGTCGCGGCCCTCGGCATCGTCGCCAGCGCACCAGCCAACGCCCAGAAGTACGATTCGACCTCGCCGGTCTGCAAAACCAACTACCGATGGGGCGGCGAGGATACCGACTGCGGCTACACGTCGCTGGAGCAGTGCCGCGCCTCGGCGTCGGGCCTGGCGGCCATGTGCATCAACAACCCCTATTATGCCGGGGCGCCGATCGACCGTCGTCCGAGCCAATCCGGCAGACGGCGCCACCCGGCCTACTAAAGCATGATCCGGAATAGTTCGAAGCGGTTTTCCGAAAAGATCATGCTCAAACAAAGAGCTAAAGCGCGATGACGATTCGACCTCATCTCATCGCGCTTTAAGGGCCCAACTCTTTTTGAGGCCAAAGTTTTTTTGAGGAACCCAAGTCTTTCTTAACGGCCAGGGTCTTTCTTGACGGCCAGAGTCTTTCCGCTCCGATTGAAGCGGAACGAAAAAGGCTTCAGATTCCTGTCTTTAGCGCATTTTCTTCACACGAACCGCGACCCGCTTCACTCGAAACTATTCGAGCTCGACGACCTGTCCGTTCGAAAGCGACACCCGGCGATCCATCCGGGCGGCGAGATCCAGATTATGGGTCGCGATCAGCATCGCGACCCGGGTCGCCTTCACGAGCTGCATCAGCGCATTGAAGACGTGATCGGCCGTGCCCGGATCGAGGTTCCCGGTCGGCTCGTCCGCAAACAGCACCCGCGGTGCGTTGGCAACCGCGCGTGCGATCGCCACACGTTGCTGCTCGCCGCCCGAGAGTTCGGCCGGACGATGGGTGATGCGGTCGCCGAGCCCGAGATAGGACAGGATCTCGGTCGCCCGTTTTACGGTCTCGGAGCGTTTGAGCCCACGAATCATCTGCGGCAGCATGACGTTCTCGAGCGCCGAGAACTCCGGCAACAGCCGGTGCGATTGATAGACGAAGCCGATATCGGAACGGCGAATCTGCGTGCGGTCGATATCGGACATCTGCGAGGTCGGCGTACCCGCGACATAGACCTCGCCTTCATCGGGGGTCTCCAGCAGGCCCGCGATGTGCAGCAGCGTCGACTTGCCCGATCCGGACGGCGCCACCAGCGCCACCGATTGACCGGGCCACAGCGCGAGCTTGGCGCCGTTCAGGATCGTCAGCGTCGTTTCGCCCTGGCGGTATTCCCGCTTGATGTCATGAAGATAGATGACCGGTGTGTCTTCCGCCCCCTCCGCCATGTGCGCTCCTTATTCGTACCGGAGCGCATCGACCGGATCGAGGCGCGCGGCGCGCCACGACGGGTAGAGTGTCGCAAGGAAGGACAGCGTCAGCGCCATGATCAAGACGGCGAGCGTCTCGCCGAAATCGACCTCGGCCGGCAGCTTCGACAGGAAATACAGCTCGGGCGAGAACAGCTCGGTGTTGGTCAGATACGACAGGAACTGCCTGATCGATTCGATGTTCAGGCAGATCAGCATGCCGACCGCGAAGCCGGTCAGCGTTCCGACCACGCCGATCGAGGCGCCGGTGATCAGGAAGATCCGCATGATCGAGCCCTGCGAGGCGCCCATGGTGCGCAGGATCGCGATGTCCTGCCCCTTGTCCTTCACCAGCATGATGAGCCCCGAGACGATGTTGAGTGCCGCGACCAGCACGATCATGGTCAGGATCAGGAACATCACGTTGCGCTCGACCTGCAACGCATTGAAGAAGGTCGAATTGCGTTGTCGCCAGTCGACCAGGAAGACCGGTCTCCCGGCCGCCTCCGTCACCAGCTTGCGGTAGGTGTCGATCTTGTCCGGATTGGTGGTGAACACCTCGATCGAGGACACGTCGTTGTTGCGGTTGAAATAGGCCTGCGCCTCGGCCAACGGCATGAACACGAAGGTCGAATCGTATTCCGACATGCCGATCTCGAACACCGCGGTGATCTTGTAGGGCTTGATGCGCGGCGTGGTGCCCATCGGCGTCACCGCGCCCTTCGGCGAGACCAGCGTGATCATGTCGCCCGCATGCAGCGAGAGCTGATCGGCAAGCCGGCGGCCGATCGCAACCCCCTGCCCCTCGTCAAAGCCCTCGAGCGAGCCCTGCTTCACGTTCTTGGCAATCGAGGTAAGATTGTTGAGATCGTCGGCGCGAATGCCGCGGATGAAGACGCCGGCCGCGTTGAACGGCGACGATCCGAGCCCCTGCCCGTCCACGACCGGCGCGGCGAGCCGGATGCCCTGCACCTGGCTGATGCGGTCGGCGACGTCCTTCCAGTCGGTCAGCGGCGATTCCAAGGGCTGCACCAGAAGATGCCCGTTGAGGCCGAGGATCTTGTCGAGCAGCTCCTTGCGGAAGCCGTTCATGACGGCCATCACCACGATCAGCGTGGCAACGCCGAGCATGATGCCGAGGAACGAAAAGCCGGCGATGACTGAAATGAACCCTTCCTTGCGGCGCGCGCGCAAATAGCGTCCGGACAGCAGCCATTCGAATGGCGCAAAAGGCGGGGTGCGGACTGGCTCGTTCATGGTCTCATCCATCTTTCGATAATCCCATGATTCGGGCCAAATGTGGCCGGATTACCCCGCCGACAGCGCGGCGTGAATAAACTTTAACCCGCGAGCTTCGCGACCACGTCGGCGGGGCTCATATTGTCGCGCGAACCGTCGCTGCGGCGCTTCACCTCGACCTTGCCGTCGGCAAGCCCCTTCGGTCCGACCAGAATCTGCCAGGGGATGCCGATCAGATCGGCGGCGGCGAACTTGGCCCCGGCGCGCTGATCGGTGTCGTCGTACAGCACGTCGACACCCTTCGCCGAGAGGTCGCGATAGAGCTGCTCGCAGGCGCCATCGACCGCGGCGTCACCCTGCTTGAGGTTGAGGATCGCGACACGGAATGGCGCGACCGCCTCGGGCCATTTGATGCCGGCTTCATCGTGACATGCCTCGATGATCGCGCCGACCAGGCGCGACACGCCGACACCGTAGGAGCCGCCATGGATCGGCACGTCGACGCCATCGGGCCCCGCCACCATCGCCTTCATGGTGTCGGAATATTTGGTGCCGAAATAGAAGATCTGGCCGACCTCGATACCGCGAGTGTTGAGCCGCTTTGCCTCGGGCACTTCCTGTTCGAAGCGCGCGGCTTCGTGGACGTCCTCGGTCGCAGCATAGACCGAGGTCCACTGCTTGATGATCGGCGTGAGGTCGCCGTCATAGTCGACATCCTCGCCCGGCACCGGCAGGTCCAGCACATCGCGGTTGATGAAGACGCCGGACTCGCCGGTCTCCGCGAGCACGATGAACTCGTGGCTGAGGTCGCCGCCGATCGGACCGGTCTCGGCACGCATCGGGATCGCCTTCAAGCCCATCCGCGCAAAGGTGCGCAAATACGCAACGAACATCTTGTTGTAGGAGCGCCGCGCGCCGGCCTCATCGAGATCGAACGAATAGGCGTCCTTCATCAGGAATTCGCGGCCGCGCATCACGCCGAAGCGCGGACGCTGCTCGTCGCGGAACTTCCACTGGATGTGGTAGAGATTGAGCGGCAGGCTCTTGTAGGACTTGACGTAGGAGCGGAAGATCTCCGTGATCATTTCCTCGTTGGTCGGCCCGTACAACAGCTCGCGCTTGTGACGATCGAGGATGCGCAGCATCTCCGGGCCATAGGCGTCGTAGCGGCCGCTTTCGCGCCAGAGGTCGGCGAGTTGCAGCGTCGGCATCAACAGCTCGAGCGCACCGGCGCGGTCCTGCTCCTCGCGCACGATCTGCTCGATCTTCTTCAACACCCGGAAGCCAAGCGGCAGCCAGGCATAGATGCCGGCGGCCTCCTGCCGCATCATGCCCGCGCGCAGCATCAGCCGATGCGAGACGATCTCCGCCTCTTTCGGGTTTTCTTTCAGGATAGGCAGGAAAAACCGCGACAATCGCATGGCGTTACTCGGGAATCAGGAAAGCGTGGGAAGAGCTGCAGTGAAACCGGATCGGGTGCGAAAACACAAGGCCGCCAAATGACAAAAACCCTTCAAATCAGGCGATTTTCGGCCATTTGAGCGATTTGCGTCCCGCCGAGGTACTGAGCTCGCTGACCGTGGCTTTACCTGACCTCAAAATCGTCTTCCAGTGTCACTTTCTTGAAATCGCTCACCAGAGCGTCGATCTGCATGTGCCAGCGGCCCGGGACCGTCAACGGCACCTTGCGCACGTGCCAATAGCCGTCGGGACCAAGCGCGGCGGCGCGTTCCATCGGTTCGACGCCACGCTCGGGCAGGCTCAGCGTCAGCGTCGCCTCCTTGGCCGCGAACGGGCTGGCATCGCCGTTCATCAATTGCAGGACGAAGTCGTTCTGCCCGACCTTGCCCGGTGCGATCAGCACCTGGAACATCGCGGCATCGGTGTGAATGTGAACCGCGAGCGGAACATCGTCCGACATCGCCAGCACGCGCGGCGGCGGCGTGAAGCGCCATAACGCAACCAGGCCGAGGATGCCGATCATCAGCACGAACTCGAGCGCGATCGAGCGTTGCAGCGGCCGCGTGCGGTGGAATTCGCGCGCGATGGCCGGTGTGAACACCAACCGGTTCAGCGCAGCGAGCCCGAGCAGCAACACCACCAGCCCGAGTTTCGCGACGAGGACGTTGCCGTATCCGGTGTCGATCAGCGCGCGAAGACTTTCGAGCTGGATGACCGCGAGCACGAGGCCCGACAAGGCTATCAACGCGACGACCGGCACCGCGAGCATCGAAAAGCGCCGGAGCACGCGGAGCAGTGAATCCTTGCGCTGCCAGGCGAGCACAGCCAGCGGCCCAAGAGCCCCCATCCAGAACGCCAGACCGACGCCATGGATGAACAGTGCGGTCCGCGTCAGCCATTGCGGCGAGGCGGTGGCGGCATGGCCGCTGACCGCAAACGACAGCCCGACACAGATCATTGCGACGGCAGTGCGGATAAAGGCCGCGCCGAACGACGGGCTGCGCCAGGCAATCGCCGCGATCAACATCGCGGCAATCGCAAGCAGCAGGGCGGGAAACAGGCTGGTGCCGGCGGCACTGGCCCATGCCGCCCATGTCAGAATGCCCGAGAGCGGCAGGTTCAGCAGATCGACGCCCTGCAAGCCAAGTGAGGCGACCGCGCCGACAAGGCCGATTCCGAGCGACCACATGATCAGCCGTTCGCCTGCCGGACCCTGCCCGATCCAGGCGGCAAAGAACACTCCGCCGACGCCGGCAAACAGCCCGAGATAGAGCCCGAGCCGCGCCAGCCAGATCAACGCATGGAGCACGCCGTCGCCTGACGGCGCCGCCGAGCCGGTGACGACGCCGATCGAGAACAGCAGCGAGCCCGCGACGGGATGGCCATCCTGCGACACCACGCGATAGCTCACCACCTGCGTACCCTGCGGCAGGTCCGCCGGCAGCGTCACCATCACCGATTGGTCCACGGCGCGGAACGCGACGTCGCGTGGTTTGCCTGTAGCGTCGAGCAGGCTGACTGCCGTCGGCGCCACCGCTTCGTTGAAGCGAAGCACCACCGTCTTCGGCGCTTCCGCCACCACGCTGCCGTCGGCCGGCTCGGCCGCAATCAGGACGGCATGCGCATGGGCGGCGGTCGCAACGCACAGCGCCACGACGAGCGCAGCTAGCATTGCGACCAGCCGCACGGCTTTAGGACTTCGGCAGCAGCTTGACGCCGGGCGCCGGTGTCTTGCTGCCATGGTCGTGCCCGCCGCCCTGCCCTTCGGCCGGAATATCGATCCAGCGGCTGACGCCTTGTTCGCACTCCTGCACGACAGGGAAATACAGCGTGGTGTTGGGCTTCAACGTGTCGGTGAGAAACGTCTGCATCACGAACTCGTCGTAGTTATGGTCCGCGAGCTTGCCACCACTCCAGGCGACTTCCTTGACGCCCTCGGAGAGCTTGGCACCGTGGTAATCATATTGGGCCGCGTATTTGCCGGTGACCGTATCGAGAGTCCAACCGGGCTTCGGCATCGGCTTCACACCGATCACGCCTTCCGGAATCTGCACCCGGATCTTGATCGTTGCCGACCCCGCGCAGCCATGCGGCACGGCGAACACCGCCTTGTAGTACGAGCCGACCGGCGCCTGCTTTCCTTCAAGCGTGATATGCGCAAGCGCAGGCTGCGCTGCGAGCAGCGCAGCCGCGGCAATGAGGAGCGTGTGTGATCTCATGGCTCCCTCACATCTTCTTCATGTCCATGTGACCGGAATGGTCGCCATGGCCGGAATGATCGGCGCCTCCAGGAGATTGCGCGCCGACGGCCTGCACGTCCAGCGAGACCGCGACCTTGCCGGCTTTCTCGAATTCGAGCGTGACCGGCACCTTGTCGCCCTGCTTCAACGGGTTCTTCAGGTCGAACATCATCAGATGGAAGCCGCCGGGCGCGAGCTTCACGGTCTTGCCCGGCTCGATGGTCAATCCCTTGTCGAGCGCGCGCATCTTCATGACGCCGTTGTCCATCGACATCTCGTGGACTTCCACCTTGCCGGCGACGTCGGCGGAGCCCGACACCAGCCGGTCAGCCGTCGTTCCCTTGTTCTCGATGGTCAGATAGCCGCCGCCGATCTTGGCGCCGTTCGGCGTCGCGCGCGTCCACGCCTGCGTGATCACGAGGTCGCCAGCCTTGACGTCCTCCGCCCGTACGGAGGTCGACGCCAGTGCGGCAGTCAGCGCGGTGAGAGCGAGGATGCGGGAGAAAGTGTTCATGGCGGCTGGGTCCTTTCAGATTGAAGTTGTCGTGTTATCGGATCGTTGCAGCCTGGGCGTCAGACCATTTGTTCAAATCGGCGATTTCAGCTGAGCCTTCGATCGTCGTGATCGTTCCGTCACGGGCAATCAGCATGGTTCGCGGGATATCGCCCTGCCATGCCGGGTCGATCTCAAACCGCAATCGCTCGGCAAAGCCGTCGTCGAAAATCCAGTTCTCGGCCGATCCTAGCCCGGCGCGATCGAGCATCGATCGGGTCGCATCCGGCAGGTTCGGAACCAGATCCGCACTGATCGTGACGACGTCGATACCGGGATGATCCTTCATGAACTGGCCGAGCTGCGGCAGCTCCACCTTGCATGGGCCGCAGGTGACGCCCCAGAAATGCACCAGGGTCGGATGACCGGCGTGCGCATGCAGCAGCTTTTGCCAGCTGCCGCGTTCGAACGGCCTCGGCGCGCCCTCTCCGGCCGCGAGTGCTGACGGCAGCGTCGCCAGCAGGATGAGCACAGCGAGCAAGTGACGTTTCATGGTTCGCCCTCGATCGCTTGAAGATGGTAACCGTCGGCCTTTGTCATCCACGACAGGTAGGTCTGCCGGCGATCCGAGACCAGCAGCGGATGGTCGGAGCTGTCGGCGGTGTCGGCGATAACGCTGGGCTTCGACCAGGTCGCTCCATCGTCATGCGATGTCATCAGATTGATTGATGTCTTCTGCCCGTCGAACTCTTTCCAGACCATCACGAGCCCCTGCGGCCCCGCGGCGATCTGCGGCCGTGACGGGCTTCGATTTGGCTGACCGACCGCGAGCGGATCGGAGAACGTTTTGCCGCCGTCGCGCGACCGCGCATAGAACAACCCCTTGCGCGCCTTGCCGTTGGTGTACCAGGTCACATGGTAGGTTCCTTCAGGCGAAATGGTCAGGCTGGGACCGTGGTGCGGACATGCCGCGATCTGCCCGTCGTCCCGGCTCACCCGATGCAAATCGCCGGGTGTGGCCAGACCGGAGAACGTCACGATCGCATGGTCGCGCACGCCGCCCTCGAAGATGTTCCGGAACACCACCACCGGATGGCCTGCGCCATCGAATGCCAGGGCGAGACGGCAGCACTCGCAGGTATTGTCGGCTGCAAGCTGCGCATCGGAATAGGTCGCGCCGCCGTCCTTCGACGAAGCAAAGAACAATCCGGCCCCGTCATACTTCTCGCCGCGCTGCTGCGCCGGGACACGGTTGCGCTTGTCGAGCCACGCCGCAAACACGGTGCCGGCGGGATCGAAGCCGATCACCTCGAAGCGCTGGCTCTCATTGTTTACGGTGATCGGTTTCGGCGGATCAAAGCTGCGGCCGCCATCGGTCGACCGCGTGGTCAGAACCTGGCCGTTGAAGGCCTGATCGCGAAAGGTCGAAAAGGCAATGGCGATCTCGCCCTTCGCATCGATCGCAAGCTTCGGCCGCGCGTCCGGTCCCCAATCCAGGTTGAGGCGGTCCCGGGTGACCTGCACCGGAGCGGAAAAGCTCTTGCCCTGGTCCTTCGAGCTCGCGACGGAGATCTGGCCTCCGGCCATCCACGTCAGCCACAAGGTCCCATCCGGCCCAAAGGCGGGAGTGACCTTGGTCGCGCAGCGCAGGACGGTCTCCTCGCAGGCCGCCTCGGAGGCGTGCTGATGGCTCATCTGCGCGACCGCGAGGTTCGGCACGGCCGCAAGCATGACCGTTGCCAGCACCATCAGAGCCGCAGGCTTTCGGTATGACATCGATGCGCTGCTCATCTGAACGCAATCCTCATGCCCGCCACGAAGGCGCGCGGCGATCCGGCATAGATCGAGTTGGTCGAGTTCGCCAGTACACTCGCGGGATTTTGAATGCCGGCCGCGGTCACCGAATTTGCGATGTTGTTTGCCGAAGCCACATAGGTCCGGTCGAACACGTTCCGGACCTCGACATACAGATTCATCGACTTGAATGAATCGGAGACGAGATCGGTCTTGTAATGCAGATTGAGGTTGACGAGCTCGTAGCCGGGCGCCTTCAGGAGATTGGCATTATCCATGTAGAAGCTGTCCTTCCACTGGACTTCGACAAACCCGCCGAGCCCCTGCAACGGACCCGACAACTGGTCGTAACCCAACCGCGTGGTCAGCTCGTTCGGCGAAATGCCGGGGATCTTGTTGCCGGCGCGATTGAAGCCGAACACCGCGCCGTTGCTGATGTTCTCGACGTACTCAGTGTAGACCTCGTCGAGATAGGTGTAGGCGGCCGAGAACCGCCAGCCCGGCAGGAACGTCCAATCGGCGGCCAGTTCGACGCCGCGATGCTCCGATCGTGGCGCGTTGAACGTGTAGGAAATACCCGATTGCGGGGTCGCCTGCGAAACAAGCTCGTCCTTGAAGAATTCGTAGAACCCGGTGACGCTCACCTTGAGCGCATTGTTCGGCGTCCAGTCGGCCCCGAGGTCGTAGCCGAGATTCTTCTGCGTCCGCAGCTGGGTGTTGTTGCCCGAAAAGCCACTCGGCAACACGAACAAATTGCTGACCTGCGGCGTGCCGTATCCCGTTGCCACCCGTCCGCGGAACTGCCAATCGCTGTTCACTCGGTAGAGCAACGCGAGCTCAGGCGCGGTGTTCTGGAATTGCCGGTCCGCCGTCGTGATTGCGGTGGACGTAGCGCCAGCGGCACCGGCGTAGCTGTAGGCGGTGTTTCGCCCCGTGAGATTGGTGGTCTCCCAGCCGATGCCGGCGATGGCCGTCAACGCGGGCGTGAGCTTCAACTCCTCGCGTGCACGCAGGCCGTAATTCGTCGTCGTGCTGAACAGGTTGCTGGACAGGCTTCCAAGCGTCGCATTGCCGCCCGGCACCACATTGCGGGTATCGCTCGAAGCCGTGAGCGTGTTGTAGAAGCCGCCGAAATAGGCCGTCGAATCCATCCCGAAGATATCGCCGCGCCTGACGACATCGCTCATGTAGTTGTAGGACGGGAAGTCGCCGATCGCGCTCGTCGATCCCGTCGGCTGGCTGATGTTGCGGTCGTCGAACACGAACTGGTTGCGCCACATGGTCTGGTTGTCGAAGTCGTGCTCCCAGCGACCGCCGACGATGGTGCGCCGGTCGTCGCGACCGAGGCCGGCCTGGACCGCGGTTTCCTTGTCGGTCCCCGCCGCGGAATTGAAACCGTTGTTGAACAAGGTCACGGTTCCGCACCCCGGTGCGGCGGTCGCACCCGTCGCGCAGCCCTGCTGGAACGGGTTCTGATAGAACTGATTGAGCGACGAGCGGATCGGCAGGCGTGCCGTCAGGTCGTTGTTGATCAGCTTCACCGTGAAACGGTCGTCCGGCGTGACCTGCAGGGTGCCGAGGAAATTGACGGTCTGGGTATTGAACCAGCTGTTGCCGATATAGCCGTCACCGCGCGCGTCGCTCGCGAACAGCGAGCCCTCGAAATTGCCGACCTTCTTGCCTGCGGCGAGATAGTTGTTGAGATAGCCGAAGCTGCCGCCGTCGACGCCGTATTCCACACCGTCGATGGTCCCGCCGGGCCGGGTCCGGAAATTCAACGCACCGCCGGTCGCGTAATTGCCATACAGCGCCGATGACGGGCCGCGGACCACGTCGATCGCGCCGTACGCATGCGGATCGATCAGGTCGCTGCGCGACAGGCCGTCCGGCTGGGTGACCGGGAAGCCGTCGTCGAAGATGACGAGGTTACGGATGCCGAAGCCGTTCCGGGCGTTAGACCCGCGGATCGAGATACCGAAATCGCGCGGGCCGTTGCCCTGCTTGATCGAGATGCCCGGACTGTCGCGCAGCACGTCGGCGACCGAGAACGACGGCCGGTTGTCGAACCGGCTGCGGTCGATGGTGGTCTGGGTCTGGCCTGCGGGCGCCCGGTTCAAGCCGTCGCGGGTCGCGGCAAGCGTCTCCCCCGGACTCTCGCCAGCCGCCGGGGCTGCG
>NZ_JACMYK010000032.1 GCF_020889785.1 Bradyrhizobium acaciae | reverse complement strand
CTGGTGGCGGCTCGACCTTCGGCGGCGCTGCCGCGGCAGCCGCAGGCTTCTCGGCCGCAGCCGGCTTTGCCTCGTCGTCGGCAATGATGCGACGGATCGACGCCAGGATCTCCTCCATCGAGGGCTCTTGGACCTTCGCAGGTTGCGTCATCTCCGACTCCACATCGAAACTATTTTACATCAAGCCCAAGAGGATTCGCCGGTTCCGATGATGCGGGCGGAGATTTTCATTGCTCCCGCCCGACTTGTCCCCAGATCAAGCCCGCCCGAGGCTTTGTGCAAGCTTCGTGTCGCCCACTGCAGCGTGATCAGAGGTGGCGTCGCACCTGTCATCACGCTACGCCGGCACGCCGCGAATCGCCTTGCTGCCCGATAAAACGGTATGTCAGGCCAATTATCGATTGCAAGCAAACGCGCCTGCTTGTGGTCCTGATTAACTCAGAACCACAAACATGGCGCGACAAGCGACGATGATGTGCAGGGTGTTTGGAAGTTAAGTGCGTTTAGCGGCCGTCGGGCGTGCGCACGCCGGCCCAGTTGTCGCGCACCTGCTGGTAATGCACGCTGGGATCATAGACGTTGGTCGAAAGGCCCATCACCTGCGGCGACAGCCGACCGACGGCGGCCAGCACGTTGTACGACGCGACGACGCGGTCGTGCTGCGCGGTGACCAGCGCGTTGCGCGCGTTGACCAGCGCCTGCTGCGCGTTGAGCACGTCGAGCGTGGTGCGCTGACCAGCCTTGGCTTCTTCGCGCACGCCGTTCAGCGCGATCTCGGACGCCGTCACCTGCGCCTGTGCCGATGCCACCTGGGACTTGCCGGCGACCAGCTGGCCCCATGCGGTAACGACGTTGGCGCGGGCCTGATCGCGGGTCTGCTCCAGAACGAGGCGCTGCTGCGCCAGCGATTCCTTGGACTGCCGGATCAGCGAGTACTCGGTGCCCCCCTGATAGATCGGCACCGAGATCTGAACGTTGGCCGCGGCATTGAAGAGCCGGTTCACCGACAATTGCTGCTGGTAGCCTTCGGTCACCGTCGCCTGCAAACCAACCGTCGGAAGCAGCGCGCCCTCGGCAACCTTGGTCTGCAGGAAATTGACGTCGACGCCGAACATCGCGGAGGTGACGTTCGGATTCTGGGTCAGGCCAAGCTCGACGGCGGCCGCAAGCGTCGCCGGCAGGAAGCGGTCGACCGGCGCGCCGGGCGCGAGATTCTGCGGTTCGTTGCCGATGATGCGGCGGAAATTCGATCGCGTCGTCGTCAGGTTCGATTCCGCGGTGAGCTGCTGGGTTCTGCCGGCAGCAAGCTGCGCCTCGGATTGCGCGACGTCGGTCCGCGTCACCTCGCCGACATTGAAGCGGTCCTGGGTCTGCTTCAGCGTCTGTTCCAGCACGCGCGTGTTGCTGCGCTGGACCTCGACGATCGCCGAGTCGCGCAGATAGTCCATGTAGATCGTGGCCGCGCTCAGAATGACGGTCTGCTCGAGCACGCGCAGACCTTCGCGTGCCGACGAGACCTGGCTTTCGGCCGCGCGCACCTTTTGCGGGGTCTGCGCGTTGAACAGCGACTGGCTCACCGTCAGGCCGGCACTGGCCGGATTCTGGGTGCCGTGGATCGAGTCCTTGATGCCCGTGGGCTGCTGATCGGAGTATTGATATCCGCCGGTTACCGTCAGCGAGGCCCTCGGACGGTAGCCTGATAGCGCCTGCGGAACATTTTCGTCGGTCGCCCGCACCAGCGCGCGTTGCGCATTCAGCTGAGGATTGTTTTGGTAGGACCGCACCAGCGCGGCCTCGATAGTATCGGCGAGCGCGGGCACGGGGCCCAGCTCAGCCAACAGAAGGACGGCAGTCGCAGCCGCGGTGACAACCTTCACCCCACGCATCCCCGGTAATCCAATCATTGTAGTCGCCGTCTCCCACAAGCAAGTCAGTCCGGCGGTCGCTTCAGACGAAGTGAGTCCCGCCTCACCTTAGTCCGCAGCTAAGGGCAACGGAACTACCCCGCAACGGAACACGGTGGAAACTCTTCACATGGGGCAAACGGGCCACACTTCTGATTCAGAACGGGATTTTTTCAGCTGGCGCAGCGCGGTAGCGGTCAGAAGACGAAGGCGGGAAGCTGCTCGAACCCGGGCAGCACGGGGGCGGTGGCGTCGAACAGCTCGCGATGTCCGAAATCCCCGTGGGAGTGAGTAACGAGGGTGGCGCGTGGCGGCGGCGTCAGGCCGAACACCCCGACCAGCCGGCCACCCTCCTTGAGCTGGCCGAACAGCCCGGTCGGAACAACGGCGGTGGCACCGTTGAGAACGATGACGTCAAACGGCGCCCCCGCGGCATCGCCGTCGGCGGCCGCTGCGGTCTTGACGGTCACATTCTGGACGCCGAGCTGCGCCAACGCGGCGGTCGCTTTTGCGGCAAGCGCCGGATCGCCCTCGGTTGCGCTGACCTCTGCGGCAAAGCGCGCCACGATGGCGGCGGCGTAGCCCGTTGCGCAGCCGACCACCAGCACACGATCGGTGGCCTTGATCTCGGCGGCCTGCAGCATCCTGGCAAGCAGCGCCGGCGTAATCAGGTAGCGCCGCACCGCGGCGCCCTCGGTCACATCGAGATCGAGATCCAGATAGGCAAGCGCCTGCTTGCTGGCCGGCACGAATACCTCGCGCGGCACGGTCAGCATGGCATCGAGAATACGATCATCGGTCACGTCGCTCGGACGCACCTGACCATCGACCATGTACTGGCGCGCGGTCGAAAAACCGGTCATTGGCGGGACCCTGCAAGTCGCGGCATTGCCGCTGGAGAAGCTAGAACAGGGCCATCTTTTGGAACAAGCTCCGCCAAAACGCAACACGCGTCCGCGCGCAAAGAATGCTCCCCGAACGCGCTCCGCCGCGCAGCCTATTCGATCGTGACGGCAAGCCGGCCGATCAGGCGGGCTACTTCGTCGAGATGTTCGGAATCGTGTTCCTCGACCGCTTTTGCGAGCAGGCGAACGCACTCATCATCACTGATGTCGGGGGCATCGTTCGGAACCAGCGTCGGCTGCGGCATCGACAGGTCGATCAGGTTAATCGCCATCAAAATCACCTCTCAAGACCCGGCGAAAGGAAGTGTCGACGGCTATTGAGTCGATTTGACGACGATTTTTGTCTGTCTGCGGCGAACCACAGGCTTGTGATCTGGTGATGGATGTCGATGGGACCAGCAAACTGGCTCCCCGGGCTGGATTCGAACCAGCGACCATTCGATTAACAGTCGAATGCTCTACCGCTGAGCTACCGAGGAATAGGCGAACAAAACGTTCGCGAGCGGGCAGCGTATAACAAAGCCTTTCGGGCTTGCAAAGAACCAAATGGGCTTCCGGCGAAACTTTAGCGCGGGACGGTAAACCCCTGCGGTGCAAGGGTTTGCCGGCGTCCCAGAGAGAAGCAGGCCTGTCCCGGCTGTCCCAGCATCCGCACCGCCGGCGCCCGGATGGCCCAACGGCGCGGCATTGGCGCCGCGCCGTGATTCCCGGAAGGCACACCCGCCCCAAAATGCGAAGCGCGCGCCCCACCCCGTTCCGATTGAATTCGGAGAGCTATCGCGCGGCGATGGCGACAATGAACAGCGTGGTCGCCGCAAGCGAGGCGATGGTCCGGACGTGGTTCCAGATGGTCCAGTCGGTCAGATAGCGCGCCCAGACCGGCGCAGCCGCAGCGCTCGCGGGATCGACCGCCGCAAGCTGATCGTTCAGCGGCACGTTGAAGACAACAGTGACGATGAACATGCCGACCACATAGAGGACGCCGCCGCAAATCATCGCAATTGCACCCGGCTCCTGCCAGCGCAGCGCGCCGAGCACCACCAGCGCCGCGCAGGACAGCGTGGTGCCGAGGAAGACCGGCATGAACAGCGAGCGCACGATGTCGACACTGATCGCGTTCATCGCCGAGATGCCGGCGGCCTGATCGATCCGACCGAGCGCGGTCATGACGAAAGCCGAGAACGCGAAATAAAGCCCGGCAAGCAGGCCGCAGCCGAGTGCAGAAAACCACAGCAAGCCCGAGGTCAGGATATTGCGCATCGCTCCACCCCCTAATGCGAGAGATACTCGCGTTTGTAAAATGCGATAAACTCTCGTATTGGGAACGTCAATCCCGTTTGCGGAGGACAGAGATGGCGAGACGAAAGGCCGCGCCGGCGGCGGAAGCCGCTCCGCCTGGACTGGCGCGGCTTGCCCCGACGCAGCAGCGGAGCCGCGAGCGCTTCGAGCGCATCCTCGCCTGCGCGACCGAGATCATGGCGGAAAAGGGCAGCGAGGCGTTCCGCATGAGCGACATCGTCGAACGCAGCGGAGTCGCATTCGGCTCGCTCTATCAATATTTCCCGGACAAGGCCGCCATCATCGGCACGCTGGCGGAGCGGCATAACGCCGTCGGGCGTGACTGCGTCAGGCGCGATCTGGCCGAAGTTGCGGCCGCACGCGACCTGCACCCGGCGCTCTGCCGGATCGTCGACAGCTACTACGAGATGTTCATGCGTGAGCCCGTCATGCGCGACATCTGGCAGGCAACGCAGGCCGACCGTGCCCTGCAAAAGCTCGATGCAGACGACATGGCCGTGCTCTCAGGTCTGTTGTCCGACACCGTCAAGCGGGTTGCGCCCAACATGCCGGCCGCCACCCTCGCCACGCTCTCGGGGTTGACGATGACGCTGATCGCGGCTGCCGTCCGTCACGCGATCACCTTGCCACCGAAGAAGGCGCGGCAGGTGCTGACCCAATTCAAGACCATGTTGCCGGACGACCTCACCAGGCTGGCATGATCGCGGTCGCGAAGGCGCGTCGGGAATTTCCGCTGCGCAGAGGCGATAGACAACTGGCGTAGGCGACCTACGCCGTTTGGGAGCTGCCCACGGCGCCCAGCGCTGTCCTGCTGGCAAACCATGTCAGCAAGAGCCGAGGATCGATGCGAGATGCGACTGGCGACGGTTCTGCAATGTTAGCCCTCATTGTCACGTCTCCCTAAAATTCCTGCGATATTTGACGGCTATGAATATTGCCGGGAAGAGTTTTTCGGAACATGTGATTTGTCTCACACGAGGTGCGGCCATGCCGACCTAGGTTCCCCAAGGGGTCATCAGTCATTTATTAACCAAAGCCGGCGCCATCGTTCTTTTCATAAAATTCGAACGAATCGCTCAATCCCGACCGAAGACAGTTTTGCGACCATGGCGCTCTCGAACCTCGGAGAGCGCGATGAGCGAAGTCGAATTTGATCTGCTGCTTGACGCCGTGCGAACGGCGATCGCGCCTGTTGCTCAGGAGGATTTCGTGGCCCAGCCTTCGCCCCGCATTCAGCCGCCACCGCGTGCTGCCAATGACAACCAGGCGCCGTGGCCGCTGATTCCGTTTCCTGAAGGTTGGTACGCCGCGAGCTGATGCGGCTTCTCATTTGTTGGCTGCAAGCCATTGATGAGATGAGTGGAGGCCACGACCAGAATTGAACTGGTGTACACGGTTTTGCAGACCGTTGCGTAACCACTCCGCCACGTGGCCCCTTGCGGCGGACTTCATATACGCCCTCTCTTCGATAGGCAACCAATCGCGCAACTAACGCCGGCGCTTCCGGAAGTCCCGCTTTTTGGGTTTTGGCGCCAATTCCGGCATTTTGGCCTGCACTTCGCTGAATCTCGCCAACATCCGGTCGAAACTATCGGTTAAGGTTGCGGCAATATCCGGCCGCTTCTGCAGCCCGGCCAGCAGGATCGCGGCCGCCTCGATGGTCGACAGACCGTCGCGCCTCGGTTCCCGGCGCAGCTTGCCGTAGCGCGAGGGCCGTTTCGGTCCGAGAATCACCCGCTGGCACTTCAGCATCCACGCATTGCGCCACCAAAGCGCCTTGGCTTGGCTCCAGGTGCCGTCGAGCAGGACGATGCCCTCGATGTCGGACAGGATCGCACGCTGATGCGGCTCGAGCTCGCCCTTACGGTTGATCGCGACGATCTCGGCATCGGTATCGAGGTCTTCGACCTTGGCCGAGCCGAGATAGAGCACCGCCCAGCGCGATGGGTCGGGCACCGGCCGGCCGAGTGCCTTGGCGAGGCTCGGCCAGGACAGCCCGATCCGGACCACGGCGTTCTCGAAATGCCGCGCCAGCAGCCGCGCGGTGCCCAGCGCCCTGTCCTGCTCCTGCGGATGGATCAGGATCAGGAGCTGGATGCGGCTTTTGATCGGCGTGACGCTGTCGCAGATGCACAGCGGCAGTGGCTTGCCGCAATGCGGGCAATCCTCGATCTCGTCGGCAATATCTGGCTTTGCTTCGGTCGGGTCGGACATCGCTTCGCTATACGCGCGCGGAGCCGTACAATTCAACCTATTCCGCAGGCGCGTGCACGCCTGAAGGCTCGCGGCGCCGGCGTAGCCGGTCGATCAGCAGATAGATCACCGGCGTGGTGTAGAGCGTCAGGACCTGCGACACGAACAGGCCACCGATGATGGTGATGCCGAGCGGCCGGCGCAGCTCGGTGCCCGGGCCGGTCGCGATCGCCAGCGGAATGCCGGCGAACAGCGCGGCCATGGTCGTCATCAGGATTGGGCGGAAACGGGCCCGGCAGGCCTCGAAGATTGCATCCCGTGACGACAGCCCCTGATGCCGCTCCGCGTCGAGTGCGAAGTCGACCATCATGATGCCGTTCTTCTTGACGATGCCGATCAGCAGGATAATGCCGACGAAGGCGATCACCGTCAGTGGCGTGTTGGTGACCTGGAGCGCCAGCAAGGCGCCGAGGCCGGCCGACGGCAGTGTCGAGATGATCGTGATCGGGTGCGCCAGGCTCTCGTAGAGCACCCCCAGCACGATATACATTGCGATCAGTGCGCCAAGGATCAGCAGCGGCTGCCGCCCGCTGGTCTTGTTGAAGTCGCCGGCATTGCCGTCGAAGCTGCCGCGAATCCCCTCAGGCATATGCAGCTCGTCGACCGCCTGCTGGATGTTTGTCGTTGCTACCTCCAGCGGCACGTCCGGCAGCAGGTTGAACGACACCGTCGTCGAGGGGAAACCGCCGGAGTGATAGACCGCGAGCGCCGACAGGCCGCGCTGGGTGTGCACGAGCGCCGATAGCGGCACCTGCACGTCATTGGCGCCGGCGACATAGATGCGCTCGAGGTTCGACGGATCACTCTGGAATTTCGGATCGATCTCGAGCACCACGACGTACTGGTTACGCTGCGTGTAGATGTACGAGATCTGCCGCTGCGAGAACGCGTTGTTGAGCGCGTTGTCGATGTCCTGGACGCGGACGCCGAGGCTGGAGGCGATCTTGCGGTCGATCACGAGGTTGAGCTGCAGGCCGCCGGGATCGCGATCGGACGAGACATCCGTGATGCCCTCCACCGTCTCCATGCGCTTGGCGACCAGGGGCGCCCATTTCTGCAACAGATCAAGATCGGTCGAAGAGAGCGTGTACTGATAGTCGGAATCGCTCTGCCGGCCGCCGGTGCGGATGTCCTGGGCGGCGAACATGAACAAGCGGATGCCCGGCACCATGAACAAATTGCGGCGCAGCCGGTCGATCACCTGCGCGGTCGACATGCCTCCCCGCTCCTCCGGCGGCTTCAGGCTGATGAACATGGTGCCGCGGTTCGAGGTGGCGCCGCCCGGGCCGCCGCCGGAGCCGACCGACGAGCCGATGCCGGCGACCGCCGGATCGGCCATCACGATGTCGGCGAGCCGCTGCTGCAACTGGAGCATCGCCTGGAACGAGATATCCGGCGACGCCCGCGTCGAGCCGATCACAAAACCGCTGTCGTCGGTCGGGAAATAGCCCTTCGGCGTCTTGACGTAGAGTACCACCGTCAGCGCGACGGTTGCGGTGAACACCACCATCGTCAGCCAGGGGTATCCGAGCACACTCCGCAAGGTCGACGCATAGAACGCCACGACCCGCGACAGCGCGCCCTCGATGGCACGGTCGTACCAGGTGGCGTGGTCCGAGGTCGCCTCCTTGATGTAGTGCGCGCAGATCATCGGCGTGATCGTCACCGACACCAGCGTCGACACGATAATGGCAAAGGTCAGGGTCAGCGAGAATTCGCGGAGCAGCCGGCCGACGATCCCGTCCATGAAGATCAGCGGCGTGAAGGCCGCGATCAACGACAGCGAGATCGACAGCACCGTGAAGCCGATCTGCTTGGCGCCCTCGACCGCGGCCGGATACGGCGCCATGCCCTGCTCGAGATTGCGGTACATGTTCTCGATCATCACGATAGCGTCGTCGACCACGAAGCCGACCGAGATCGCGAGCGCCATCAGCGACAGATTGTCGATCGAGAAGCCGGCGAGCCACATCCCGGCGCAGGTGCCGGCCAGCGCCAGCGGCACCGAGACGCCGGCGGCGATCGTCGGCACGATCCTGCGCAGGAATACGAACACCACGACCATGACAAGCATGGCGGTCGCCAGCAGCGTGAACTGCATGTCCTGGACGCTGGCGCGGATCGTTCCGGTGCGATCGACCAGCGTCGAGATCTCGACGCCGGCCGGGATCCACTTCCTCAGTTCCGGCAGCATCCTGCGGACGCTGTCGACGGTCTCGATGACGTTGGCGTCGCCCTGCTTGGTGATCTGGATCAGCACTGCCGGCTGCTTGTTGAACCAGGCGATCGAGCGCGAGTTGCGGACGGAATCCTCGACCTCGGCGACGTCAGAGAGGCGGACGAAACTGCCGTTCGAGGTCTTGATCACGATGTCGCGGAACTCGGCCGCAGTGCGCATCTGCCTGTTGATCGAGAGCGTCTCGGCCAGCCGGTCGCCATTGAAGATGCCGACCGGGCCCAGCGGATTGGCATTGATGATCGCCTGCCGGACGTCATCGGTCGCGATCCCGGCATTGGCCAGCGACACCGGATTGAGCGCGATGCGTACCGCCGGCTGGTCGGCACCGCTGACGGTCACCTCGCCGACCCCCGGCACCTGCGAGATGCGCTGCGCCAATACGGTGTCGGCGACGTCGTACATCGCACTGGTCGAGATCGTCTTCGAGGTCAGCGCCAGCACGAACACCGGCGCCGCAGCCGGGTTGGCCTTGCGGAACTTGGGCAGCGACGGCAGGTCGCTCGGCAGGTCGGCGAGCGAGGCGTTGATCGCGGCCTGCACGTCGCGCGCGGCGCGATCGATGTTGCGGCCGATCGAGAACTGCACCTGAATGCTCGTCGTGCCGAGCGAGCTCGTCGAGGTGATCTGGTCGACGCCCGAAATGGTGCCGAGCTTGCGCTCCAGCGGCGCGGCAACCGTCGCGGCCATGACAGAGGGATCGGCGCCCGGCCGGGACGCCGACACCCGGATAGTCGGGAAGTCGACGTTCGGAACCGACGACACCGGCAGGAACTCATAGGCGACGATCCCGACCAGGAACAGCCCGATCGCCAGCAAGGTGGTGCCCACCGGCCGGCGGATGAAGGGCTCCGAGATCGAGATCACTGCATGCCCTCGGTGGCGCCCGCGATCGGCGGGCCGCTGGGACCGGGCTCCGGCACGGCCCGCTCGATCCGGCGATTGAGCCGGTCGAGTGCGAGATAGATCACGGGCGTGGTGTAGAGCGTCAGCAGCTGGCTGAGCAGCAGGCCGCCGATGATCGAGATGCCGAGCGGAAAACGTAACTCGGCGCCGGTGCCGCTTTCGATCGCGAGCGGCAGCGCGCCGAACAGCGCCGCCAGCGTCGTCATCATGATCGGACGGAAGCGCAACAAGCAGGCCTGCACGATGGCGTCATAGGATGACATGCCCTTGTGGCGCTCGGCCTCCAGCGCGAAGTCGATCATCATGATCGCGTTCTTCTTGACGATGCCCATCAACAGGATGATGCCGATCAGGCCGATCACCGAGAGGTCCTGCCCACACAGCATCAAGGCAAGGATGGCGCCGACGCCGGCCGAGGGCAGCGTCGACAGGATCGTGATCGGATGGATGTAGCTCTCGTAGAGCACGCCGAGCACGATGTAGATCGTGATGATCGCAGCCAGGATCAGCCAGGGCTGGCCGGCCAGCGAACGCGCGAATTCGGCGGCATCGCCGGAATAGATGCCGACGATGCTGCCGGGCATTCCGATCCTGCTCTCGATCGCCTTCACCGCCTCGACCGCATCGCCCAGCGCCTCACCCGGCGCAAGGTTGAAGCTGAGCGAAACCGACGGGAATTGCGCCTGGTGCGAGATCGCGAGCGGCGCCGTGGTGCGGACCAGCGTCGCCACCGCCGACAGCGGCACCTGCGCGCCGTTGGCTCCCGGCAGATAGAGCTTGTCCAAGATCGACGGGTCGCGCTGGTACATCGGGAGCGCCTCGAGCACCACGCGGTACTGGTTGGCCTGGCCGTAGATCGTCGAGATCTGCCGCTGCGCGAAGGCGTCGTTCAGCGTGTCGGTGACGCCCTGCAGACTGACGCCGAGTTGGCCGGCGCGCTGGCGGTTGACGTCGAGCGCGGCGCGCAAGCCCCCGTCCTGCGCCTCCGAGGAGACATCGCGGAAGATCGGATCGCGCCGCATCTCTGCGACCAGCTTTTGCGCCCATTGCGAGACCTCGGCGGCATCGGTCGCGGTCAACGTATACTGGTATTGCGAGCGGCTGGACTGGGTCGATATCTGAACGTCCTGCACCGGCTGGAAGTAGACAGTCATGCCGGGCACCGTCGCGACCTTCTGCTTGAGCCGCTCGATCACCTCGACGACGCCGTCGCGCCGCTGGTCGAGCGGCTTCAGCGTCATCACCAGACGGCCGACATTGGTGGTCGGATTGACCGAGCCCGAGCCGATCACCGAGACCACACCGACCACGTCAGGATCGGCCTTGATCAGGTCGGAGACGGCGCCCTGCCGCCGCTGCATCTCGGCGAACGAGACGTCGGGGCCGGCCTCGGTCACCGCCGTGATCGAGGAGGTATCCTGCAGCGGCAGAAAGCCCTTCGGCGCCAGCACATACATCACGACCGTCAGCGCGATGGTCGCAAACGTCACCAGCAGCGTCGCGCGCTGGCGCCGAAGCACCCAGAGCAGCGTCCGATGATAGAACTCCACCATCCCGTCGATGAAGCGGCTGACCGCAGCCAGACCCGGGACCGTCATCTCCTCGTGGATGTTCTTGAGCAACCGCGAACACATCATCGGCGTCAGCGTCAGCGAGACGATCGCCGAGGTCACGACCGCGATCGTCAAGGTCAGCGCGAACTCGCGGAACATGCGGCCGACCAGGCCGGACATGAACAGCAGCGGGATGAACACCGCGATCAGCGACACCGTCAGCGAGATCACGGTGAAGCCGATCTCGCTGGCGCCTTTCAGCGAGGCCTCCATGACCGTTTCGCCGCCTTCCATGTGGCGGACGATGTTCTCGATCATGACGATGGCGTCGTCGACCACGAAGCCGGTTCCGATGGTCAGCGCCATCAGCGACAGATTGTCGAGGCTGAAGCCGGCGAAATACATGATGCCGAAGCTCGTGATCAGCGACAGCGGCAGCGCGACGCCGGCGATCAGTGTCGCGCGCAGCGACCGCAGGAACAAGAGCACCACCAGCGTCACCAGCACGACGCTCAGGATCAGCGTGAACTGCACGTCGTGGACCGAGGCGCGGATCGTCACGGTGCGGTCGGAGACCACGGTCAGCTTGACGCCGGCCGGGACCGACCGCTGCAGCCGCGGGATTTCGGCCCGGATCTGCTTGACGACGTCGATGACGTTGGCGCCGGGCTGGCGCTGGATGTCGATGATCACCGCAGGCGTGCCCTGGTACCAGCCGCCGGTGCGGTCGTTCTCGAGCCCGTCGACGATCTGGGCGACGTCGCCGATCGTGACCGGCGAGCCGTTGCGATAGGCGATGATGATCGGCCGGTAGGCGTCGGCGGCGGCGATCTGGTCGTTGGCGGCGATGGTGTAGGATTGCTGGGCGCCGTCGAGCGATCCCTTCGGCCCCGACACGTTGGCGCCGGCAATCGCGCTGCGCAAATCCTCCATCGCGATGCCGTAGGCCGCGAGCCGGGCCAAATCCGCCTGCACCCGCACCGCAGGCTTCAATCCGCCGAGGATCGAGACCCGGCCGACGCCGGAAATCTGGCTCAGCCGTTGGCCGAGGATGGTGTCGGCGAGGTCGCTCATCGCCCGCAGCGAGATCGTGTCCGAGGTCAGCGCCAGGGTCATGACCGGCGCGTCGGCCGGGTTCACCTTGGCGTAGACCGGCGGATACGGCAGCGTCTTCGGCAGGATGCCGGCCGCGGCATTGATCGCGGCCTGGACGTCCTGGGTGGCGCCATCGATGTCGCGGTTGAGGTCGAACTGCAGCGAGATCTGGCTGACGCCGAACGAACTGGTCGAGTTCATCGACGACAGCGACGGGATCTGCCCGAGCTGCCGCTCCAGCGGCGCCGTGATCAGCGAGGCCACCACGTCGGGGCTTGCGCCGGGCAACTGCGTCGTCACCTGCACGGTCGGGAAGTCGACCTGCGGCAGTGCCGAGACCGGCAACGCCCAATAGCCCAGCGCGCCACCGATCATCAGGGCGATGCCCAGCAGCGAAGTGGCGATCGGCCGGCGGATGAACGGTTCGGAGACGCTCATGGTTGCGTGCTCGCTGTTGGGTCGGACATTACGAGGTCAGGATGCCGGTCATGGCTGCGCCTTCGGCGCGCCGCCCGACGCTTCGCCCCCTGTGGCCGGCGCGGGCGCCGGGCCGGTCTGCCCCTTCTGATCGCCTTCGCTATGCTCGCGCTGGCCGCGATGCCCGCCGTTCTTGCCCTGCCCGTCCGGCTGGCCGTCCTTGCCCAGGTCTTTGCCTTGGTCTTTGCCTTGGTCTTTGCCTTGATCCTTGCTGGAGCCGTCGCCTTGCGCCCCACGCTTGCTGTCGGGATTCTTGCCGTCGGGATTGCGGCTGCGCTTGCGCGGCGCAAGATCGGCGGCCGGCGGCCCGTCGTCCTTGCCGACCACGACCCTCGATCCGTCCGCGAGATTGGCAAAACCCGTCGTCACGACACGGTCCGACGTGGTCAGGCCGCTGGCGATGACAGCCTCATGCTCGTTCTGCTGCGTGACCGTGACCGGCTTGGCGGTGGCGATGTTGTCGGCACCGATCACATAGCTGAAAGTCCCGGCCGGACCGCGCTGCACCGCCGAGGTCGGCACCACGATCGCCTGCGGCAGGGTCTCGACCTTGAGGCGGACATTGACGAACTGGCCGGGCCAAAGCTGGTAGCTGGCATTCGGCAACTCCGCCTTCAGCTTCAGCGTGCCGGTGGTCGGATCGACCTGGTTGTCGATCCCGGTCAACTTGCCGGTATCGATCACGGTAACGCCGTCATTGCCGAACACGTCGACGGCCAGCTGGCCCTTCGCGGCCGCGGCGTTCACCCGCATGATCTGCTGCTGCGGCAGGCTGAACCACACCGCGATCGGCTGCAGCTGGGTCAGGATCACGAGCCCCGTGGTGTCGGAGGCGTGGATGATATTGCCCTGGTCGACCTGGCGCAGGCCGGCGCGCCCCGCGATCGGCGCGACGATCTTGGTGTAGCCGAGCGTAGTGCGCGCATTGTCGATCTGGGCTTGGTCGGCCTTGATGATGGCCTCCTGCTGCGCGACCAGCGCGCGCTGCGTGTCGGCCTGCTGCTTGGAGCCCGCGTTGGTGGCAGCGAGCTGCTCATAGCGGGCAAGATCTATCTTCTGATTGGCGAGCAGTGCTTCGTCCTTGGCCTTCGTGGCCACCGCCTGGTCGTATTGCGCTTGATAGATCGCCGGATCGATCTCGCCCAGCACGTCGTTCTTCTTGACGTCCTGGCCCTCGACGAAATTCACCTTGAGCAGCTTGCCGTCGACCTGCGAGCGCACGATCACGGTGTTCAGCGCCCTCACCGAGCCGACGCCATCGAGATAAACAGGCACGTCATGCACCTGCGGGGTGGCCGCCAGCACCGGCACCGGCAGGTCCGGCCGGGCGCCCGCGCCGCGCCCGCCGCCTCCATTTTGCTTTGGCTGGAAAGCGAGCCAACCGAGATAGCCGAGCCCGCCAAGGATCACGAGCGTGATGAGCAGCGACACCATGCGTCCAAGCACGCGCGAGACCAGGCTGCGCTTGCGCGGGGCAGTGCTATTCTCGTCGTCCGTCGAGTCGGGCTTAAAGAGCATCGACTGGTCTTTCCATCTTCGGTTCCCAGCCGCCCCCCAAGGCCTGATACAGGCTCACGATCGCCAATAGCCGGGCCAGCTGGGCCTGGGAATAAGCATCTTCCGCCTGGAACAGGGTCAGCTGCGTATTTAACACAGTTACGATGTCGGCGGTGCCGGCCTTGAGCTGCTGCTCCGCGAGGTCGAAGGCGCGCCGCGAAGACGACAGTACATCGCGCTGCAGCTGCAGCCGTCGCGTTGTCTCGCGAATTGCGACCAGCGCGTTGTCGACATCGGTGAACGACTGCACCACCGTCTTGCGATAGGTCTGCAGCAACTCGTCCTGCCGCGCCTTGGCGTTCTCGAAATTGCCCAAGATCCTGCCGCCGTCGAAGATCGGCTGGGTCATGCCGCCGACCAGGTTGAAGAAGGCGGCGTGCGGCTGGAACAGCGAGACCAGCGCCTGGCTCTGGTAACCGCCCGTCCCGGTCAGCTGGATACTCGGAAAGAACTGCGCCCGCGCGCTGCCGACATTGGCGGTGGCGGATGCAAGCTGCGCTTCCTGCCGGCGGATATCCGGACGCTGGGTGAGCAATTCGGACGGCAGGCCCGGCGTGACGCGCGGAATCGCAACCGCGTTGAGCGAGCCGCCGGCGACGCGCACGCTTTCAGGCGGCCGCGACACCAGCACAGCAAGCGCATTGACGTTCTGGTCGAGCGTCTGCCGCAGCGGCGGCACCAGCGCGCGCTGATTGGCGAGCACGCTCTCCTGCTGGGCGACATCGAGATCGGAGCCGGTGCCGGCCTTGAAGCGATCCCGGATCGCATTGAGGATGCGCTCGGCGCTGGCGATGTTGCGCTGTGCGGTGCGCAGCCGGTCCTGGGTGGCGAGCACCGTGAAATAGGCGTTGGCGACGCTCGCCAGCGTGGTGAGCGCCACCACCTCGCGGTCGAAGCGGTTGGCGACGGCGGTCTCCTCCGCGGCCTGCGCGGCGTCGCGATTCTGGCCCCAGAAATCGAGCTGATAGCTTGCGCTCAGCGAGGCGCTGTAATTCACCACCTCGCGCCCGCCATTGGTGAGGCCGCTGGCGCTGGAGCCGGAGGTGCGCGAGTAGGTCTCCGAGCCGTTGAGGTTGACGGTGGGCAGCAGCGCGGCGCCGGCCTGCCGTGCCAGCGCGTCGGCCTGACGGAAGCGCGCAACGGCCGCGGCGATGTCGAGGTTGACGGTCTGCGCCTCCTCCATCAGCTGCGTTAGCTCCTTGGAGCGGAAGCCCCGCCACCAGTCGAGCGTCGGCAGCGCATCGGCCGGCCCACCAAGCCGCGCGGCTTTGTAGCCCTGCGGTACGTCGAGTGCCGGATCGGGGATGTCCTGGGTCAGAATGCAGCCGGCCGAGCTCGCGACCAGGCCAAGCGCGACAAGCGACCGTCCCGCGAGCCGTCGCGCGCGGACAGCGAGGCCGAACCGGCCTCCGGGCACCATCACGGACGTGGGCTGGGTCACACCCATTCTCCGCCGAGGCCAGACGTCGCCCGTGACGCAGGAACGACGCGTTCGGCAATGGTCTGGGTGACGTTCACGGGGCAATGCTTCCAATGGAACCTGACTGTCCCATCCTACCCTTGGGACGATGGGGCGGACAGCCCTGTCACGATTGCGCGACGTCGCACCGCGCGCGATTCATGGCCGCCCTGGACTCAGGCTTTGCTCTATTTTCTAAGGCATTTCCGCGCATTTTGGCCTGCGTCGGTAGTCACTATCCTAACAAAGATTTCATGGGGATTTCTGGGCCCCTGTTGCACCGAATCCGCAGGATGCGCCGATCTGTTGGCGCCACGCCCAGCGCCGTCAGTCCTTGACTTCGCCTGCCGCGCACGACGGCCGACCGCAGGGTGATTCTGCCAGGTGGGTCGACCACCACAAAACGTCATGCTCCCTTGCGCGCGACATCAGTGGCCGCGCGGTCAAGCGTGCGGAGCCCACCATTTGCCGCAGTGCAAAAGCCCTTCCCTTTTTCGATCAGCACACTAGGTTCGCGGCAAGCAAGACACAGACCGGCAAAGAAATTCCCCGACATGACATTCAACAAAGACGTCGTCCAAGCGATCGGCAACACGCCGCTCATCAAGCTGAAGCGCGCATCCGAGCTGACCGGCTGCACCATTCTGGGCAAGGCCGAATTCATGAACCCGGGCCAGTCGGTGAAGGACCGTGCCGGCAAATGGATGATCCTGGAAGCCGAGAAGCGCGGCGATCTGAAGCCCGGCGGCCTGGTGGTCGAGTCGACCGCGGGCAATACCGGCATCGGGCTCGCTGTCGTGGCGAGCGCACGCGGCTACCGCACACTGATCGTCATCCCGGAGACGCAGAGCCAGGAAAAGAAGGACATGCTGCGGCTGTGCGGGGCCGAGCTGGTCGAGGCCCCGGCGCTGCCCTTCTCCAACCCGAACAACTATCAGCATCTCGGCAAGCGTCTCGCCGAGCAGCTCCGCAGGACCGAACCGAACGGCGTGCTGTTCGCCGACCAGTGGAACAACCTCGACAATCCCAAGGCGCATTACGACTCCACGGGGCCGGAAATCTGGCAGCAGACCGACGGCAAGGTGGATGGCTTCATCTGTTCGGTCGGTACCGGCGGCACGCTCGCCGGCATCAGCCGCTACCTGAAGGAAAAGAACAAGGGCATCGTCACGGCCTGCGCCGATCCGCACGGCTTCGCGATGTACGAGCTGTTCAAGAACGGCCAGGTCAAATCGACGCCCGGCGACTCGATCACGGAAGGCATCGGCCTCGGACGCAAGACACCGGTGATCGAAACGGCTGATGTCGACGATGCATTCCTGGTCTCCGACGAGGACGCCGTGACCATCATCTATGAGCTGCTGGAGCACGAAGGCCTGTGCCTCGGCGGCTCGACCGGCGTCAACATCGCGGGCGCGATCCAGCTCGCCAAGCAGCTCGGTCCCGGCAAGACCATCGTCACCATTCTCTGCGACTCCGGCAACCGCTATCAGTCCAAGCTGTTCAACCCGGCCTTCATGCGTTCGAAGAACCTGCCGGTTCCGGAATGGCTGGAAAAGCGCACCAAGATCGAGCTGCCGTTCGTCTGAGGTGTGAATGAAGCACGTCATTCCGGGATGGTGCGTCAGCACCAGACCTCAGATGCGCAATTGCGCATCGGGGAATCTCGAGATTCGGGGTTCGATGCTTACGCATCGCCCCGGAATGACTCGAACAATCACCGCAAGATCTGGCTCAGGAACAGCTTCGACCGCGCGTGCTGCGGATTGGCGAAGAATTCCTGCGGCGTGTTCGATTCGATGATCTGGCCCGCATCCATGAACACGACCCGGTTGGCGACCTCGCGCGCAAAGCCCATTTCATGGGTCACGACCAGCATGGTCATGCCCTCCCTGGCGAGATCGACCATGGTGTCGAGCACCTCCTTGACCATTTCCGGGTCGAGCGCCGAGGTTGGCTCGTCGAACAGCATCACCTTCGGGTTCATGGTCAGTGCGCGGGCGATCGCCACGCGCTGCTGCTGACCGCCCGACATCTGGCCGGGAAACTTGTTGGCCTGATGCGGAATCTTGACGCGCTCGAGAAACTTCATCGCAGTCGCCTCGGCATCCTTCTTCGGGATGTTGCGCACCCAGATCGGCGCCAGCGTGCAGTTCTCGAGCACGGTGAGATGCGGGAACAGGTTGAAGCTCTGGAACACCATACCGACTTCACGGCGCACTTCGTCGACGCGGCGCAAATTCGGCCCGAGCTCGATGCCGTCAACCACGATCTCGCCCTCCTGGAATTCCTCCAATGCGTTGATGCAGCGGATCAAGGTCGACTTGCCCGAGCCGGACGGCCCGCAGATCACGATGCGCTCGCTCTTTCCGACCTCGAGGTCGATGTCGCGCAACACGTGGAAGTCGCCGTACCATTGTTGAGCGCGGAAATGTTGACGATCGGGGTTGTGGACATGGTGACCCTGTTCAGTGGCGGCGGTAAGCGTTGAGCCGGTTTTCGACGAAAAGCGAGTAACGCGACATTCCAAAGCAGAACACGAAGTAGATCATTCCGGCAAAAGCGAAGCCGGTAAAGGCGGTCGTCGGCGTCGTCCAGACCGGGTCCGAGAACGACGCCCGCAGGGAACCCAACAGATCGAACAGCGCCACGATCGACACCAGCGAGGTGTCCTTGAACAGCGAGATGAAGCTGTTGACGATGCCTGGAATGACGTAGCGCAGCGCCTGCGGCAGCACGATCAGCGAAGTGGTCTTCCACCAGGACAGGCCGAGTGCCGATGCGGCCTCGGCCTGCCCGCGCGCCACCGCAGCCAACCCGCCCCTGATCACCTCGGCCATATAGGCGCCGGTAAAGATCGCCACGCCGATCAGGGCACGCAGCAGGCCGTCGACGGCGAAATTGCCCGGCACGAACAGCGGCAGCATGTATGTCGCGAAGAACAACACCGTGATCAACGGCACGCCGCGCCAGAATTCGATGAAGGCGATCGAGAATATCCGGATCAGCGGGATGGTCGAGCGTCGGCCGAGCGCCAGTGCAATCCCGATTGGCATCGAGGCGACGATGCCGGTGATCGCGATCACCAGCGTCACCAGGAGGCCACCCCACAGCCGGGTGTCGACGATGGGAAAGCCGCCATGATCGAGCCCCATCAGCTTGATGCCAACCGCTATCCCGGCAAACGTCAGCAGGCTCCCGAGCAGTGCCCCGCGGCCGGTGCGCACGCCACCTCCGAGCACAAACATCACGGCCGAGACGATCACGGCGGTAACGAGGAAATCGCCCCAGACCGGCAGCGACGAGGCCTGCAACTGATCCCGCAGCCAGGTCAACGGAAGGATCAGCCAATGGATCAGAACGCCGACCAGGACGAGCACCTTGCCAACCACCCACAGCAGCGGGGCAATCGCCGAACTCTTGCTGAGATTGACCAGCAGATCGCCGGCGCCGCCGATGCTCTGCTCGAAGAGCTGCAACAGGCCGGCGATCCAGCTCACGCCGAAGCCCGAAATGCCGCCGCCATGCAGCAGGAAGAACGCCACCACCGGAAACGCGAAGAAGAACAGGCCGGAGTTCAGGCCCTTGGCCGGCAGGCGCGGCATCAGCAGCGGCAGCAACAACGCGGCGCCGAGCGCATAGGTCAGATTGACACGCCAGCGCTGGGCTTCCGGATAGAAGCCATAGATCAGTTGCGCCAGCTTGGCCTGAATATAGGGCCAGCAGGCGCCGACCTCGTGGCCGGCCTTTTCGGCGAGGCAAGCGGTGCGGTCCTTGCCGGTCCAGACCGCGTCGACCAGCAGGAACCTGACCGCCGGGACAACGATGTACCAGGCCAGCAACAGCCCCAGGATCGTGAGCAGGATGTTGCCCGGCGAATTCAACAGCCGCGTTCGCAGGAATCCGATGAAGCCGGTGGTCTTCGTCGGCGCCGCACGCTCGGCAACCAGATCCTGCCGGACAAAGGACGAGGCGGACAGATCCGTCATGCCGCCATGCTCCGGTTGATGCGCCAGCCATAGATGCTCATCAGCGCACTCGTCGTCAGCGAGAGCAGCAGGTAGACGCCCATCGTCATCGCGATGATCTCGATCGCCTGCCCGGTCTGGCTCACCGCGGTGCCGGCGAACACCGAGACCAGATCGGGATAGCCGATGGCCACCGCCAGCGACGAATTCTTGGTGAGATTGAGGTACTGGCTGGTCAGCGGCGGCACGATGACGCGCATCGCCTGCGGCACCACGATCAGCCGCAGCGTCGCGGCGCGGCTGAGGCCGAGCGAGGAGCCCGCCTCCATCTGTCCCTTGTGGACCGACATGACGCCGGCGCGGACGATCTCGGCAATGAAGGCCCCCGTGTAGGTCGACAGCGCGACCGTCAGCGCAACGAATTCGGGGATGATCCGCGCGCCGCCGGCGAAGTTGAAGCCTTTCAGCTGCGGCAGCTCGAGCTTGAACGGCCAACCGAAGATCAGCATCGAGGCCAGCGGCAGTCCGACCAGGCAACCCAGCACGTAGGGCCAGATCCGGATCATGTGCCCGCGCTCGAACAGGATACGCCGCGCGTGGTGCCGCAAGCCCAACGCCACGACGATACCGGCCGCGAGCGCGGCGAGGAACGGATAGAGCCCCGGCTCGCTGACCGGCAGCGGCACGATGAGCCCGCGATTGTTGAGGAAGAACGTGCTGAAGATCGAGATGCTCTGCCGCGGCGCCGGCAGCGCCGCGAGCACGGCCAGGTACCAGAACAGGATCTGGAACAAGACCGGCAGGTTCCTGACGATCTCGACATAGGTGCCGCCGATCCGTGACAGCACCCCGTTCGGCGACAACCGGCACAGCGCCACCACGAAGCCGATCACGGTGGCGAAGACGATGCCGATCACCGAGACCAGGATCGTGTTCAACAGACCGACGAAGAACACCCGCCAGTAGGTGTCGGAATTGTTGTAGGCGATCAGGCTCTGATTGACGTCAAAGCCCGCATTGTAGTTGAGGAAGCCGAAGCCCGACGCAATGTGCTGGGTCTCCAGGTTCGTGCGCGCATTCGCCACGATCTCGTAGGCGATCCAGGCTAGGATCGCGGCGAAGGCAATCTGCGCCGCAAAGCCGTTCCAGCCGGTCTTGCCGCCAAGCGCGCGCTTCAGCCTGAGGGCAAATTGCAGCGGTGGTTTGCGGGGCGCGATGCTCATCGCCGCAGCCGTTGGCCGGATCGATCAGCGGATCGGCGGCGCGTACTGGATACCACCCTTGTTCCAGAGATTGTTGACGCCACGAGCGATGCCAAGCGGCGAGCCGGTGCCGACATTGCGCTCGAAGGTTTCGCCGTAATTGCCGACCGCCTTCACGATCCGCACCACCCAGTCCTTGGTGAGGCCGAGCTGTTCGCCGAGATTGCCGTCGGTGCCGAGCACCCGCTTCATCTCCGGCTTGTCCGATTTGAGCATGGTGTCGACGTTCTTCTGGGTGATGCCGAGTTCCTCTGCATTGATCATCGCAAACAACGTCCACTTCACGATGTCGAACCACTGGTCGTCGCCGTGGCGCACCATCGGCCCCAACGGCTCCTTGGAAATGATTTCCGGGAGCACGATGTGATCGGCCGGGTTCGCGAGTTTCAGGCGGCTGGCATAGAGCCCCGAGGCGTCGTCGGTGAAGACGTCGCAGCGGCCGGATTCATAGGCCTTGACGGCCTCGTCAATGCTGCCGAACGCGATCACCTCGTACTTCATGTTGTTGCCCTTGAAGAAGTCGGCGAGGTTCTGCTCCGTCGTGGTGCCGGTCTGCACGCAGACCGAGGCGCTGTTCAATTCCAGCGCCGAATTGACCTTGAGCGACTTCTTCACCATGAAGCCCTGCCCGTCATAATAGGTCACGCCGGTGAAATTGGCGCCGAGCGAGGTATCGCGCGACACGGTCCAGGTGGTGTTGCGCGACAGCACGTCGATCTCGCCGGACTGCAGCGCGGTGAAGCGATCCTTCGCCGACAGCGGCACGAACTTGACCTTGGTCGGGTCGTCGAGCACCACGGCGGCAATGGCGCGGCAGACGTCGACGTCGATGCCGGTCCAGTTCCCTTTGTCGTCCGGCGCGGAGAAGCCCGGCAGGCCCTGGCTGACGCCGCAGGACAGCTGGCCCCTGTCCTTGATCGTCTTGAGGGTTTGCGCCGAGGCGGCCTGGCCCGACAGGGCGGCGGCAACGGCAAGAAAAACAGCCAGGGATGCGCATTTCATGGGCAGGGCCTTTCAGGGTCGTCCGTTGGACGTTTGCTTTGTGATCGCCTCGCGTTCACGGGCCATCCCAATGATCCCTTGCAGCAAAAAATGCTAATCCAACCGGCAGCTTGGCGTGCAAACCGATCAGGCAACGGATCGTAGGTCGCGGCAGGCCCCTCAACGTGCGGCGACTGGTAGTTGCGCCGCATCACATAGCGACTGACGAGCCGGGTCAAGGGGTTGACGCATGTCTTCTACCTCTTGTTAGTAACACCTCCCGGCGTAGCCCTGTCTTCCCGACGCGGTGCGGTTGCGGCAAAAAGTCTAAAGTCCAACGGCAGCAATCCATGACCTCCTCTGACGGCTCCACGCCCCCCCGCCCGCAAGACGTCACGACCCGCCTGGTCACGGCCGGCCGCGACACCAAGGCCCAGAAGGGCTTCGTCAACCCGCCGGTGTTTCACGGCTCCACCGTGCTCTATCCGACCGCGGAGGACCTCCACGCCCATCGCGCCGAATTTACCTATGGCCGCCACGGCACCCCGACCACCCGGGCGCTACAGGACGTGCTGATGGCGCTGGAAGGCCCGCAATGCGCCGGCGTCGGCCTCGCCCCGTCGGGACTGTCCGCGATCAGCACGACGCTGCTCGCCGTGCTGAAGGCCGGCGACCATCTGCTGGTTTGCGACAATGCCTATCGGCCGACCCGCAATGTCTGCGAAAAGCTCCTGAGGCGCTACGGCATCGAGACCAGCTATTTCGATCCGCTGATCGGCGCCGGCATCGCGGCGCTGTTCAAGCCGAACACCCGCGCCGTGCTGGTCGAGGCACCCGGCTCGCAATCGTTCGAGATGCCCGACGTGCGCGCGATATCGGCCGTGGCGCATGCCCACGGCGCGCTGATGATCGATGACAACACATGGGCGACCCCGCTCTATCGCCGTTCGCTCGAACAAGGCATCGACATCAGCATGCAGGCCGGCACTAAGTATTTCAGCGGCCACTCCGACATCATGTTCGGCACCATCGCGGCCAATGCGAAGGCCTGGCCGCTGGTCCAGGAGGCGATCGGGGTGCTCGGCGTCTGCGTCGGCCCCGATGACGTCTACCTCGCGCTGCGTGGGCTACGCACGCTGTCGGTTCGACTTGCACAGCACCATCGCTCCGGGCTCGACATGGCGCGCTGGCTTGCGGCGCGACCCGAGGTCGATCGGGTGCTGCACCCCGCCCTCGAGACCGATCCCGGGCACGCGATCTGGAAGCGCGACTTCACCGGCGCCTCCGGCCTGTTCAGCATCGTGCTGAAGCCCGTGCCGCAGACCGCGGTCGATGCGATGCTCAACACGCTCAAGCTGTTTGGCATGGGCTTTTCGTGGGGCGGGTTCGAGAGCCTCGCCATCCCGTTCGATTGCAGCGACTATCGCACCGCGACCAAATGGTCGCCGGGCGGACCGACGCTGCGGCTGCATATCGGGCTCGAAAGCCTCGACGATCTCAAGGCCGATCTCGATCGCGGGTTTGCGGCGTTGAAGGCTGCGCGCTGATCCGTCGGCGCGGACTGCACGTCAGCCGAGATTAACCACAACCGCCCGGCGGTGACGCGGCATTGCGACCCGCGTCCCGTGCATCGAGTACGCGCGATCTCCGGGATTCTGCGGAGATGTGACGGCGCCGATAAACTCGCCGTTCACCATCCCCACCAATCCCTTAATTGTCCGGACGTTCCATCAAGTTCCCTTATACTTTTGCGGCCGTAGTGATGCTCCCGGAAGGGCTGTCGGTGCCGCAAGGACGTGACTGCCCTGAGTTAAGGGCATTCAGACAATCGCATGAAGACGGCACGCATCGTGGTCCTCGGCATCGCCGGCGTCGCAGGCCTCGCGGCCATGTATCTCGCGAGCGTTGGCGATCGCAAACCGGCGCCGGTCGCGCCGCCAGTCGCACAACTCCCGACCGTCGAAGTGCTGGTGGCGAAGTCCGACATCGGCCTTGGCCAGTCGGTCAAAGCCGAAGACGTGCAATGGCAGCGCTGGCCCGCTGAAACCGCAAGCGCGGCGTTCATCCGCCACGACACCAATGCCAATGCCATGAGCGACGTGATCGGCTCGATCGCACGCGCTCCTTTCATCATCGGCGAACCGATCCGCGAGCAGAAACTGGTCAAGGCCAATGGAAGCGGCTTCATGGCCGCGATCCTGCCCTCCGGCATGCGCGCGATCTCCACGGAAATCTCGCCGGAGACCGGCGCCGGCGGCTTCATCCTGCCGAACGACCGCGTCGATGTGATCCTGTCGCGACGCGACAAGAACCCCGATCAACAGCAGGGTAACCGCGACATCATCACCACCGAAATACTGCTGTCCAACGTCCGCGTGCTGGCGATCGACCAGGCGCCGAAAGAGAAGGACGGCAACAACTCCCTCGTCGGCAAGACCGTGACACTCGAGCTCAAGCCCGAACAGGCCGAGACGCTCGCGCGCGCCCGGCAGAGCGGCACGCTGGCGCTGGCGCTGCGCAGCATCGCCGACATCAATGAGACGATCGACGAGACCAGAGACCAGGCCCCGAAGCGGGGCGAGAGCATCAAGGTGGTGCGCTTCGGCATCCCTAGCGCTCAGACGACACAGAAGTGATGGGGGCTTCGATATGACAACGGGTGCAAAAAAACTCGCGACGCGGACCACGCTGGTCCGTTCGCTGTCATTCTCGGCGGTTACCGCCCTGATGCTGATCCCGGCTCTCGCCGGCGCGACCGATCCCGACAAGAACGCGGACGTCGCAGTGACGAGCAGCATTTCCGCCAAGATGCGTTCCGTCTCGCTCGGCGTCGGCAAGTCGGTGGTGGTCGACCTGCCGCGCGAGGCCAAGGACGTCCTGGTCGCCGATCCCAAGATCGCCAACGCCGTGATCCGCTCGGCGCAGCGTGCCTATATCATCGGCGCGGCGGTCGGCCAGACCAACGTGGTGTTCTTCGACGCCGAAGGCAACCAGGTCGCGTCCTACGACATCGCGATCAAGCGCGACCTCAACGGCATGCGCGCCGCATTGAAGCAGATGCTGCCCGGCGTCCAGATCGAGGGCGTCGGCGACAGCGTAGTGCTGACCGGCACAGTGGCGAGCCCGGTCGAAGCCCAGCAGGCCGGCGACATCGCCGCGAAGCTCGTCGGCAGCGCCGACAAGGTCGTCAATTCCATCGTGGTGCGCGGCCGCGACCAGGTGATGCTGAAAGTCACCGTCGCCGAAGTGCGCCGGGATGTCGTCAAGCAGCTCGGCGTCGATCTCAGTGCCAACATGAATTACGGCACCGCTGCGGTGGTCTTCAACAACGCCAACGCCTTCACCGCCAACAACGGACCGCTCGCGCCCAGCAACGTGCTGGCCGGTGCGGCCCTGAACAAGCTCGGCGTGCCGACCGTCACCGCGACGCTGCGCGCGATGGAAAACGCAGGCGTCGTGAAGACGCTGGCCGAACCCAACCTCACGGCGATCTCCGGCGAGTCCGCGACCTTCGTCTCGGGCGGCGAGTTTCCAATTCCGACCGGCGTCACCTGTCAGACCACGACGTCAGGCACGATCGGGAATTGCGTCCAGACCGTCAGCTTCAAGAAGTTCGGTATCTCGCTCAACTTCACTCCGGTGGTGCTGTCCGAGGGACGCATCAGCCTGAAGGTGATGACCGAAGTGTCCGAAGTCTCGATGGAGAACGCGTTGACCGGTGGCCAGGGCGGCACGACGATCCCCTCGATCAAGACCCGCCGCGCCGACACCACGCTGGAGGTGCCTTCCGGCGGCTCGATCGCGATGGCCGGATTGATCCAGGAGCAGACCAAGCAGGCCATTAACGGAATGCCGGGCGTCGATCAGATCCCGGTCCTCGGCCAGCTGTTCAGGAGCCAGGACTTCGTCAACAACGAGACCGAGCTCATGGTGATCGTGACGCCCTACGTGGTGCGCGCCGTTGCGCAGAAGGAATTGTCCCGTCCCGACGACGGATTTGCTCCGGCCTCCGACGCACAGTCGGCGCTGCTGGCGCGCGTCAATCGCATCTACGGCGTTGCCGCCCGTGCCGAGCCGATCGGCGCCACGCCGGTCAATTTCGGCTTCATCATCGACTGAGGCGCGAACCTGAAGGGTTGGGGGATCCTATGATGATACGCAACACACAAGCCGGACATAAGAGGTCGCTTTCGCTGTGCGGCGCCCTCGTCGCCACGGCGATCGCGCTCGGCGGCTGCAATCTGACCGGCGACAATCTTGCCACCGGCACCGTGCCCGACGACTACCGGCAACGACATCCGATCGCGATCACCGAGGGTGAGCAGTCGATCGTCGTGTTCGTGGGCCATGCCCGCGGCAATCTCACCGAAACGCAGCGCGACGACGTCATGGGGCTGGCCCGCACCTGGCGCCGTGAAGGCACCGGCGCGATCGCGATCGATGTGCCGGCCGACACCTCGAACACACGCTCGACGCAGGCGGTGTACCAGGAGATCCGCGGCGTGCTGGCGTCGATGGGGGTGCCTGCGCACGCCATCACCCGGCGCTCCTATCACACCGACGACCCGCGCGCGCTTCCGACCATTCGCCTCAGCTATCCGAAGATGGCCGCGGTCGCCGGCCCCTGCGGCGTGTGGCCGAGCGACCTTGGTCCCTCGATCTACAATCCCGCTTACAGCGAGAACAAGCAGTACGAGAATTTCGGCTGCGCCACGCAGCGCAATCTCGCCGCGATGGTCGCCAATCCGTCCGACCTCGAACAGCCGCGGACCGAGACCGCCGCCTACACGCCGCGCCGGTCGATCGCATTCCAGAAATACCGCAAGGGTGACTCGACCGCGACCGCCTACCCCGAAGCCGATAGAGCGAAACTGAGCGACGCCGGGAAATGACCGAACAACAGGACGAACCGCAGCACGCCCACGACCACATCGCGCCGGCACCGCGGATTTCCGTGCAGGCCTTCTGCACCAGCGTCGCGACGGCCGCGACCGCGCGCGCCGCCGCCGAAGACCGGCGGCTGGCCAAGGCTCACCTCTCCGTCCACATGGGCGGCATCGCAGCGGCGATCGACACCTATCACAAGGCGCCGACGCCCAACGTCATCATGCTGGAGACCGAGCCGGACAACGATTTCCTCGCCGGTCTCGACGAGCTCGCCACGGTCTGCGATCCCGGCACCCGCGTCGTCGTGCTCGGCACGCCGGGCGAAGCTGCGCCGTATCGCGAATTGGTCCGACGCGGCGTCAACGACTACGTCGTCGGGCCGGTCAAGGTGCTCGACATCGTCCGCTCGATCTGCAGCCTGTTCTCGTCCTCGGAAGCGGTCTCGGTCGGTCGGCTGATCGCGGTCGCGGGCGCCAAAGGTGGCGTCGGCGCCTCGACCATCGCCCATAATGTCGCCTGGACCATCGCGCGCGACCTCGGGCTGGATTCGGTCGTGGTCGATCTCGACCTCGCCTTCGGTACAGCCGGGCTCGACTACAACCAGGATCCGACACAGGGCATCGCCAACGCGGTGTTCGCACCCGAGCGTCCGGACAGCGCCTTCATGGAACGCCTGCTGGCAAAATGCGGCGACCATCTCAGCCTGCTGGCGGCCCCGGCCACCCTCGACCAGGTCTATGATTTCGGCGCCGAGGCGTTCGATGCCATCTTCGACACGATGCGCATGACCACGTCCTGCATCGTGCTCGACGTCCCGCATCAATGGACCGCCTGGACCAAGCGCGTGCTGGTCGGCGCCGACGATATCCTGATCGTCGCCGAGCCCGACCTCGCCAACATGCGCAATACCAAGAACATGATGAACCTGCTCCGGACCGCGCGTCCCAATGACCGGCCGCCGCTCTACTGCCTGAACCAGGTCGGCATGTCGAAGCGCCCCGAGATCGAGGTCAAGGACTTCGCCAAAACGATCGAGAGCCAGCCGATCGCGTCCATTCCGTTCGATTGCAGGCTGTTCGGCGAAGCCGCCAACAACGGCCAGATGATCGCGGAAGTCTCTGCGCGTCATCGCACCACAAAGACCTTCCTGCGGATCGCGCAGCGCCTCACCGGCCGTCCCGATCTCGCCGAGGCCCGCGAGTCGTTCCTGTCGCCGATCCTCAAGAAGCTGCAGTCGCGCCGGAACGACGGCCGCCGTGCTGCCGGCTAGCAGCCGTCCGGATTTCGCGTGAAGACGCTCTAGTCGCGGCCGCTGGCCGCGACCGGGATCTTGTCCGAGTCGGTCCGGCTTGCATCCCTGCGCGCCAACAGCCGCTTCAGCGCGGCGACATTCGCTGAGCCCTGCTCCGGCGGCAAATCGGCCTTCATGATGGTCTCAGCCTCGGCCTGGCGGCCCTGCAGGCCGACCACGACGGCGAGATTGGTCCGCACCCGCATATCGCCGGGTGCGCGCTCCCGGGCGCGGCGCAGCGTCTCCTCGGCCTTCGGCAGGTCCTTCGACAGCAGATAGGACAGGCCGAGATTGGAGAGCACCGACGGATCGTCGGGCACGATCTTCAGCGCGCTCGAATAATACTGGCGGGCCTCGTCATGACGATCGAGTTGATCGAGCACGGCGCCTTGCGCCGACAGGATGCGCCAGTCCGGGTCTTCCGGGGTGTGGGCGCGTCCGAGCACGTCGAATGCCTGCTGGAAATTGCCGTTGTCGGCGAGCGCCCGTCCATAGCCCGCGAGCAGCGCCTTGTTGCTGGGCTGTGCCAGCACGGCCTGCTCCATGACCGCGACCGCCTGTGCCCGCTGGCCGGTGGCGCGCAGCGCCCGAGCGTATTTCAGTGCTGCGTCGGCGTCTTTCGGGTTGGCGCGGACACGCTCGTGATAGGTTGCAATGTCGCTCCGGGGATCGGCTGGCGCCGGCGTGGCCTCCGCCGTATCGCCCAATGACCCGGTGATGTCTGATGGCCCCGAGGTCTGACAGGCGGATAGGCCGATCAGCAGGATGACGGCAGGTACCGAGCCGGCGAGACGGCGCACGCGGCCTGGAGGTCGGGGTAGTTTCTCGGACATCAATGAGACTCGGAACAGCGAAGGTTCCGGGATGCTCACAGTTTAACCCTAAGTTCCGGTTAAGGATGCCATCATCTCGCCGTCATCCGGCCCAGAAGCGGTGCCGGATGCTTGGCGGAAGCCCGGCCGCTGGATCAGTCGACGAACTGGGCACCGAACTCGTGCCCGATTTGCCAGGCCAGGCGGCACTGACGCGGGTTGCCGGTCGAGAGAATGATAGTGAATTCCGGCGGAATCTCGAGATATTCGGCGATCACCTTGACACCGCCAGAGGAGATGTCGGTGATCATGCAGTCACGCGGCAACGACCCCGTGCCCAACTGAATTTTGGCAACGTTCCGGCACGGCCGGCGTTCGCTCTTGCGGCGATTCATAAACATTCTGATCCCCACGCTTTCTGGGCAGCTTCCTGGCTGGACAGCTTTCTCGTTCTTACCGTCATAGCGGCGAAAGATTGGAAACTGCCTAGCGGAACCGATCGCAATTTAGCGGTCCCGTTCGAGAATCATTTACCCGGCGTGCCCGTCGCCATCCCGTATGGAACCAGGCGCTTGGCCAAGGATAGAAGGAGTTCCGATCCGATCAGGCTGCTTCATGAGGCAGCCCCGATCGTTCCGATCGCCTTCTGCAACCGGTTCCAACGAGAACAAGAAGGGGTTGATATCAGGTCAGTTGGCTCTATAGCGTGATCCCTTCGACTCGAATTCGCCGGGATATCCAGGAAGTATGGGAAGTCTAGTTCTGCTTGATCTGATGGGGGGCGTCGCCCTCCTGCTGTGGGGCCTGCACATGGTCCACAGCGGGATTCTGCGAGCCTTCGGGCCCGATTTGCGGCTGTTGCTGGCGAGGGCGCTGAGCAACCGGTTCACCGCCCTTGGCGCCGGCCTCGGTCTGACGGCCCTGCTCCAGAGCTCGACCGCGACCGCCCTGATCACCGGTTCCTTCGCGGCCGAGGAGCTCGTGAGCCTGGTGCCGGCGCTCGCGATCATGCTCGGCGCCAATATCGGCACCACGCTGATCGTGCAGGTGCTGTCGTTCAACATCGCCGCCGTAGCGCCGGTGCTGTTCATCACAGGACTCGTCGCATTCCGCAGCGGGCCGCGCTCCCGAATCAAGGATCTCGGCCGCGTCTCGATCGGCCTCGGCCTGATGCTGCTCGCGCTGCACATCCTGCTCGATACGATGGCACCCGCCGAGAATGCCCCGGGCGTGCGCGTGTTCCTTGGCGCGATCACCGGCGATCCCGTGCTCTGCATCCTGATCGGCGCTGTCGTCACCTGGCTGGTCCACTCCAGCGTCGCCAGCGTGCTGCTGGTGATGTCGCTGGCCTATTCCCAGTTCATCTCGCCCTATGCCGCGTTCGCGCTCGTGCTCGGTGCCAACCTCGGCAGCGCCATCAATCCATTGATCGAAGGCGCGCGGCGCGACAATCCGGCAAGCTACCGGCTGCCGGTCGGCAATCTCGTCAATCGCGTCGTCGGCATCCTGCTGGTGGCGCCGTTCCTGCGCCCGATCACGGAGACCATCTACGCCTGGCAGCCCGATCTCGCCAAGGCGACCGCGCTGTTCCACATTGCGTTCAACGTTGCGACCGCGCTGCTGTTCATCGGCCTGCTCGACCACATGGCGCGTCTGCTGGAGCGTTTGTTGCCGAAGCGGGCACAGGAGACCGACCCATCTCGCCCGCGCTATCTCGACGAGAGTGCGCTGGAGACGCCGTCGCTCGCGCTGGCCGATGCGGCCCGCGAGGTGCTGCATATGGGCGACCACACCGAGGCGATGCTGCGCAAGGTCATGACGGCGATGATGACCAATGATCGCGCCGTGGTCGACCAGGTCTCGAAGATGGACAACACCGTCGACCATCTGAACGAGGCGATCAAGCTTTACGTCACCAAACTCACCCGCGGCAGCCTCGACGAGCGTGAGGGGCAGCGCGCCATGGAGATCGTTTCGTTCGCGATCAATCTCGAGCATATCGGCGACATCGTCGACAAGAATCTGAGTGAGCTCGCGACCAAGAAGATCAAGCACCGCCTGCAATTCTCTGCCGAAGGCGCCGAGGAATTGTCGGCATTCCACAAGCGCACGATCGACTCGCTGCGGATGGCATTCGGCGTGTTCATGTCAGGCGACGCCAACGAGGCGCGCAAGCTGCTTGCCGAGAAGGCTGCACTGCGCACGGCCGAATTGGCCGCCGTCGAGCGCCATCTGGAGCGCCTGCGCGAAGGCCGACCCGAGACCATCGAGACCACATCGCTGCATCTCGACGTGCTGCGCGACCTTCGCCGAATCCATTCGCACATCTGCTCGGTCGCCTATCCCGTGCTCGATGCCGCCGGCGAGACCGCCGCCGATCGCGAGAATGCGGTCGACGCAGCAGAGCTTCCGGCGCACGGGCGGCTTTGATCAAACGCGCCTTCGAGGATTATGTCGGCGACGTTGCGGCCGTTGATCCGCACCTCATAACAGAGATGCGGGCCGGTCGAGAGGCCTGTCGATCCGACATAAGCAATCGTCTCGCCCTGACGAACACGGTCGCCGATCTTCAGTCCGGGCGGGAAGCTCGCAACATGGGCATAGGTCGTCTCGTAGCCACGATCGTGACGGATGTATTTCCCATAGCCGCGTTCGTACGGTCTCGACGACGCCGGCACCCGCAGCCGCAATCGGCGAGCCGTAGGGCGCGGCAAAATCGACGCCACCATCGCGGACAATCGCGCGGCGACCGCCGGGATCAGTTCTCGAGCGTCTTCGACCCGCGTCCGCGGTTCTTCAGGATCAGCATGATGTTGCGGATGTAGATCAGCGTCGCGAGGCCCTGCCCGATGATGATGACCGGCTCACGCTTGGCGAGCCCGTAGATCAGCGTCATCAAGCCGCCGCCCATCGAGAAGAACCAGAACGCCATCGGCACCACGCTCTGGCCGGCGCGCTCGCTGGAAATCCACTGCACCAGGAAACGCGCGGTGAACAACAGTTGCGCGACGAGGCCGAACGCCAACCAGAAATCGAACTTGGCGACGAACGTGTCGTAAAAATAGGCGCTCAGCGCCTGGCCAAACTGAATCAGCATCACTTCACCTCGGTAGCGACCGGCGCTGCGGCGACATCAGTCACCTCAGTGACGACCGGCGTCGGCTTCTTGCGGCGAATCAGCCACCACACGCCGGCAAGATCCATGATCCCGATCCAGAGCCGGTCGAAGAATCCGTAGTTCGACACGCCGGAATGGCGCGGGCGGTCGACGACATCGACATAGGCAATCGCGAGCCCCTCGCGGCGGACCAGCGCCGGAAGGAAGCGATGCAGCCCGTCGAAATAGGGCATCGCCAAAAACACCTCGCGCGGAAACGCCTTCAGGCCACACCCGGTGTCGCGGGTGCCGTCGCGCAGGATAATCCCGCGCACCGTATTGGCGATGCGCGATTGCAGCTTCTTGAAACCGGTGTCCTTGCGCCCCACGCGCTGGCCTGCGGCGAGGCCGACCCGGCCATTGCCGCTCTCGATCGCCGCGATCAGGTCCGGCAGGAAGGCCGGATTGTTCTGACCGTCCCCATCGAGCGTTGCCACGATTGCGCCGCGCGCGGCGCGCACGCCGCTGCGCACGGCGGCCGACTGGCCCGAAGAGACGGTGTGGCGGAGTTGCCGGAGATTGGGTCGCTGCGCCATGATCGCGCCCAGTCGCTCGCCAGTCATATCCGTCGAGCCGTCATTGACGTAGACGATCTCGTAGGCCCAGCGTCCGTCGAGCGCAGCCGCGATCTCGGTAATCAGCGGCGCGATATTGTCCGCCTCGTTGCGCACAGGCACGACGATGGAAACGGCGACCGGCGTCTGGTCGGAAGCAGGCAAATCGGCACTCGTGGTTGGTGTTGTCAGTGGCTGGAACCCGCCCGATCCGGCCATCGGGCGACCGCTTTTATGGGGCGAAGGCGCTCCCCGCAACCCTTTTAAGGCGCCCTTCCGACGGTCCCGGCAGCGCCACAACGGTCCCATCGCGATCGATGGCGAAACCAAGGCGGCGGGCCGCAAACCAGTAGCGCATGGTCATTGCGCCGATCACGCCGACCAGCGCGCCCGCCACCACGTCGCTCGGGTGATGGGCCAGCAGCACCAACCGTGTCGCGATGATGATCAGCGCATAGGCCAGCATCACGCCCCGTGCCCGCGGCCATACGGCCGACACGGCGAAGGCCAGCGCAAACGCAGTGATCGAATGTCCCGACGGAAAGCTCGAATAGGCCTCGGTGCCGGCGAAATGCTGGAAGTTGAACGCGTTGGCCTTGCCGCCGACAAAAGGCCGCCCGCGGCCGACGATCCACTTGATCAGTTCACCGACCGCGACCGACAACATGATCGACAGGAACAGGTATTGCAGCCGCGTTCCGAGGCCGAGCAACGTCGCGCGCGGCACACCGCGCAGTGCAGGTGCCGCCAACGCCACCGCAATCAGCAGCAGGCCGAGCGCGCTCAGCACATACTCGTCCTTGCCGAAATCGGTGAGCACTTTCACCCACCAGAGACCCGGCGTGCCGCGTGGTGGCATCAGGCTGATCTCTGCGACGTCGACCACATACATCAGCGTGACGATCACGCCGCCGACGATGACGACGAGCAACAATGCGTGGCGCGCGGAGCGTCGCGCCGCCTCGGCCCGGCGCGAATGCGATGGTGCGCGCACCAGCTGGGCAAAGGACAGCCAGATCAGCGTCAGCAATCGTCCGAAATAATTGCCGGATTCCGGGATGGCGGGCGGCGCCGGCATGTCACTCCGTTCCTTCAGAACGGAAGATTGCAATCGAGACCGCCTTGCCCTGCGAGATGTTGTAGCCCTCGATCCGCACCGGCGCGTTGTAGCGCAGGCCGATGGCCTCGGCGCGCTGCACGAAGGCGCGTTCCGAGCGCTGTTCGACCAGCGCGAAGCGGCAGGAGCCCTGCCCGAGGAAATCCGCGGCACCCGATCCGTCGGTGAGCAGCGTCGAGGTATCGGTCATGAAGACGAGGCTCGGTTCATGGAAGCCGGCGGCCGCCGCCTTCGGGCCGACGCAGGTCACGTTGCGCAGGGCGCGCGCCACCTCCTGGCTCGGAAACACCGTGGTGAGCCGCGGCAGCACCACGCCATAGGTTGCTCCCGCCATCAACGCCCCGGCGATCACCGCATTGAGCAGCGACCGTTCGGCACGACTGTCCTCGAACATCCACCACGCGATCAGGCCGAACACCATCGCCACGGCGAACAGCGGCCAGGCCGGAAACAGCGGCTGATGGATCGCCTTGATCGCGCCGACGATCACCAGCACCGCGCCGAACGCGGGGATCGCGAACCACCAGGCGGCGGCGCGCAACAACCAGGGTGAGCGCGACAGCACCCGCCGCTCCAGCGCGCCCACGGTCAGGATCGCGATCGCCGGATAGAGCGGCAGCACGTAATGCGGCAGCTTGGTCAGCACCGCCTCGAACACGATCCAGGATGGAATCAGCCAGGCCAGCAGGAACTGGGCGCCGGGCTCACGGCGGGCGCGCCAGATCGCAGGTGCCGCCATGCCGGCGAGCGGTGCGCCAGGCCAGAACGTGATCCAGAACAGCAGCAGATAGAGCCCCGGCGGCGCGCCGTGGGATTCCTGTGCGCCGAGCTTGCTTAGCATGTCGCCGCCGACCGAGTCGGCAAAGAAGGCGTCGCCCGCGCGGAGGAAGATCAGCACGAACCATGGCAGCACCAGCACCAGGGTCCACATCAGACCCCAGACCGGGCGCATGCGCCAGAACCAGGCCGCCGAGCGATCGAGTATCGCAAGCCCGGCCATCGCGAGGCCGACGAACATCAGGATCAGCGGCCCCTTGAGCAGGATGCCGACCGCAAGCGCCGTCCAGAAGACCGCAGGCGGGCCCCATGATGGGCGCGCCGGATCCTCGCCGCGCTGCCAGGACATGTAGACTCGCGCCATCGCACCCATCGCGGCGGTGACCGTCAGGAGCAGCATCGCGTCGGTCTTGGCTAATCGCGCCTCGACCCCGAGCAGCACGCAGCTTGCCATCATCAAGGCGGCCAGCACCGCGCCCTGTCGTGTCACGAAGGCGAGCGCCGTCCAATATGTCAGTAGCACCGCGCCGATCGCCCCGATCAGGGACGGCAGGCGGTAGACCCAGATGCGGACCTGGGCGCGCGGCACACCGAGCGCGGAGATCGTCTTCAGCGCCGCCGCCTGCATCCAGTAGATGCCGACCGGTTTCTTGTAGCGGACGTCGTCCTGGAAGCGGATGTCGACGAAGTCGCCGCTCTCGACCATCTGTTTGGTCGCCTGGGCAAAGCGGACCTCGTCGCGGTCGATCGGCGGGATGGTGAAGAAGCCCGGCAGGAACAGGACGAGACAGGTCAGCGTCAGGAACAGGATCGAACGCCATTGGCTGGCCGTTGCGAACTCGAACGCCATGAACAGCCTGCGGCTGGAATGCGCAGGTTTTACAGACTGTTGCCCTGCTCCGAAGCGCCGGGGTTGGAGGCTATCCACCATGGGTTTCGCATACGATGAAACCGCACCGCAAACAACCGTGCTGTTCCGCTTTCCAACGGTGCCGTTCCGCTTTCCCGTGCGATCATTGCACGCGGATCACAACGGTATCCGTCGCTCCCGTGGCGTCGATCACGGTGAGCCGCGCGAAGCCCGGCCCGGGCGGCTCGATCAGGCGTTGGCGCCGGCTGTCGATGTCCCCGGCTGAGACACCATTGACGAGAACCGTCAGCGGCAGGACGCCGCCGGCGACCTTGACCGGCATCGTCGCGTTACGGCCGCCCTCGGATTGCTCGACGTCGATACGCGAGCCGTTCAGCGGAAACTGGATGTGCGGCGCCTGGTCGTTGCCGCTGCGGACCAGTTCGCCGATCGGCCGGAACCGGCGCAGCGGCGGTGGCAGCTTTGCGTTGGACGCGACCAGCACGCCGCGCGGCGGCTTCGGCAACGGCGCCGGGATCTTGCCGGTGCGCGCGAAGGCGTCGAACAGGATCGGCGCCGCCGCCGTGCGGCCGACCAGGCCCGGCACCGGTGCGCCGTCTGGACGGCCGACCCAGACCCCGACGGTGATGCGGCCGTCGAAGCCGACCGACCAGGCGTCGCGATAGCCGTAGCTGGTACCGGTCTTGAACGCGATCCGGTTGTGCACGCCGTTCTCAGGCGGTGGCGTGCCGAGCAGGACGTTGCCGACCTGCCAGGCCGCGGCTTGATCCATCAGCCGCATCGTGTCGCGGCCGTCACTTGTCTGCATGATCTCGCGCAACGGCTTGGTCGCACCAAGCCGCGCCAGGCCGGAATAGAGCTGGGCGAGATCCTGCAGCGTGATGCCGACGCCGCCGAGCCCCATCGCAAGGCCGGGCGCTTCATCTTTCGGCAGCACGAGACTGGTGCCGGCCTGCTTCAGTCGCGACGACAGCCGGCTGGCGCCGACCCGGTCGAGCAGCGCAATGGCCGGCACGTTCAGCGACAATTGCAGCGCCTTGCGGATCGGCACAGTGCCCTGGAACGTCATGTCGAAATTCTCTGGCGCGTAGGTGCCGAAGCGGATCGGCCGATCCTCGATCAGGCTGTCGGGATGGACAAAGCCGTCCTCGAAGGCGAGGCCATAAATGAACGGCTTCAGCGTCGATCCCGGCGATCGGACCGCGCGCGTCATGTCGACCTGCCCGGCCCGCCGATCGTCGAAATAATCCGCCGAGCCGACGCGCGCGAGCACGTCGCCCGTTTCATTGTCGACCACGACGATCGCAACCGAGACGTCAGGCCCCAGTGCGATGGCGCGGTCGCGTCCCAGCGCCTCCAGGTTCCGTTGCAGCGTGGCGTCCAGCGTCAGCCTGATGACGGGCGCATCCTTGATCGTCGCGATCGCCTGATCGGATGAATGCGGCGCCAGGATCGGGATCTGCTTGCGCAGCTTCGGCACCGCTGCAGCCCTCGCCTGCGCAGCGTCCTCCTTCGACGCCACGCCATCCTCGACCATGCGATCGAGCACGCGATCGCGCGCGGCATGGGCAGCTTCCGGATAACGATCGAGCCGCCGCCGCTCCGGCGATTGCGGCAAGGCGACCAGCAGCGCGGCCTCGGCGAGCGAGAGCCGCTTCGGCTCCTTGCCGAAATACGCGATCGAGGCGGCGCGGACGCCCTCGAGATTGCCGCCGAACGGCGCCATCGCGAGATAGAGATCGAGTATCTGGTCCTTCGAGAGCTGCCGCTCAAGTTCAACCGCACGCACCATCTGGCGCAGCTTGGCGTAGACCGAGCGCTGGTGCCGCGGCTCGATCAGCCGTGCCAGCTGCATCGTGATGGTCGAGCCGCCCGACACGATATGGCCGCGGGTGAGAAGCTGGAGCGCGGCACGCGACAGCGCCAGCGGATCGACGCCGTGATGCTCATAGAAGCGCTTGTCCTCATAAGCGAACAGCAGCTTCAGATAACCTGGATCGACCGACGTCTTTCCGTCGACCGGCAGCCGCCAGCGCCCATCCGCCATCGCATAGGCACGCAACAGTTTTCCATTGCGATCGATGACTGATGTCGAGACCTGCTGCGCCTGCGTGAGCGGCAACGGACCGAGCGACACGACCCAGCCGGCGAAGGCGCCGGCTGCGACCAGCCCCACGACGGCACAGATCGCCAGCACTGGCCTGATCCGTCGCCAGCGCGATCCGCGTACCGGTGCAGTCGTCAGCGTTGCACTCATTTCGCCGGCTTCACCTCGACCGCACGGGTGCCGCTGCGGCCGTAGCGCGAGGGATTGTACATGTCCTCGACATAGGCCTGCGGCAGCACGTATTTGCCGGGCGACACCGCGCGCACGACATAGGCGACCGTGAACACCGATTTATCGTTGGCGCCGCGGTCGATCGCCGCGGTGAAGCGGTCATCGCGAAACTCGGTGTTCTTCGGCTCGACGCCGTCCTCGATCCACTCGAGCGTGCCGGAATCGCCCGATGACACCAGGTTCGGGTTGTCGATCTCGAGCCCGGCCGGCAGATAGTCGGCCACCATGATGTGCCCGAATTCCGGTTTGGCTTCCGTCACCTTCAGGACAACCGCGAAGCGGTCATTCTGTTTCGCCTTGGTGACGTCCGCCGGCTTGCCGTCGAGCGTGAAATAGCTGCGCTCGACCTTGAAGCCGTTGGAAGCCGCGGGTTCCGGCGTCACCGGCGAGCCCGACACCGAGACCACCGCCTGCACCGGCGCATCGCCGGTGTTGGTGATCTTGAGCGGCTGGCCCGTCATCTCCTCGGCCTTGTAGCTGCGATAGACCGCGGTCTTGACCGGCTGGCCGTTGATGTCGAGCGCCAGCGTCTCCTTGGCGAGGGCGCGGGCCGCCAGCACCATCCACGCATTCTCCTGCGTCGAGGTGTAGGGCGACAGCCCCCGCGCCGCTTCGACGCGGAGCACGGCCTGCGTCAGCGTGGTGCGCGGCGCATTGCCTTCGCCGGCAAGCGAGACCAGCGCCGCCGCATCACGCAGCGCCGAGCCGTAATCGACCCGGCCGAACTCGATCACCGGTTTCGGGTTCAGCGCGTCGAGCGCGGCGCCATAGACCCGCTCGGCCCTGGCCTTGTCGCCGACCAGGGCCAGCGCCGCGGCAAGCTGCGCCTTGGAGATCGGCGTCGCCAGATTGCTCAGCTTGGTGTCGGCGAGATAGCGCAGATCGCCGATCGGCGCGGCGCCATTGCGCGCCAGCACGTAGAGGCCGTAGGCCAGATCGCGGCCACCGTCCTTCTCCGGCTCGTTGGCATTGACCACCGAGTTCCTGACGCGGTCGAGCGCGTTCTTGAACAGCACGTCCGGCACCGCAAAGCCCTTTTCACGGGCCCGGGTCAGGAAGTCCGTGACGTAGGCATCGAGCCAGGCATCATCGCCGCCCGCCGACCACAGGCCGAACGAGCCGTTCGAGCCTTGTCGAGCCAGCAGCCGCTCGATCGCATCGCGGATGCGCTGGTCAACCGCGGTGTCCATCGCGAGGTGGGCGCCGGCTGCAAGATCGTTGACATAGAGCAGCGGCAAAGCGCGGCTCGTGATCTGCTCGGAGCAGCCATAGGGGTAGCGATCGAGCGCCTTCAGGATGCTCGCGGCATCGAGCGCGGTCGACAGGCTCGCCGAGATCGACACGCTACCGGTGCCCGGCACGAGATCGGAGAACATGTCCGAGGTCAGCGTCAGGCTCTCCCCCTTCGCCAGCGTGCGGATCGAGCGGCGCGCCAGCACCTGAGTGGCCGGCTTGACGTCGAGCGCATAGTGCCGCGCCAACGCGAGCCCGTTCGGCCCCGAAATATTGACGTCGAACTCGGCGCGTCCGGCACCGCCGGCCTCGAGGCCGAGCGACAGCGATGAACGCTGCTTGGCTGCGAGCTTCACCGTCGTGGTCGAATTGCCCGAAGCCTTGATCGGGCCACTCGCCTTGACGCTGACGGCGTAGTCGCCGGCGGCGCCCTCGACATTGTCGATATCCATGCTGATGGTGCCCTTGTCACCGGTCAGCAGGAAGCGCGGCAGGGTCGCGGTCACCACCACGGGGTCGCGCACGATCACATCGGTCGTGGCGCGGCCGAGCTTGGTGGCGCTCCACGCCACCGCCATCACCCGCGCGGTGCCGGCGAAGTCGGGGATGTCGAAGTTCACCTCGGCGGTGCCGTCAGGGCCAACCGTGACGATGCCGGAATAGAGCGCGAGCGGCTTCTGCGTCGGCGGAGAGCCCTGCAACTCGGCGCCGGCGGCGTCACCGCCGCTGCGGATCTGGCCGCGCGTGCCCTGCATGCCGTCGATCAGCTGGCCATAGAGGTCGCGGATCTCGGCAGTCAGGCGGCGCTGCCCGAGATAATAGTCATCCGGCGCCGGCGGCTTGTAGTTGGTCAGATTGAGAATGCCGACATCGACCGCGGCCAGCACCACCTTGGCGTCCTCGCCGGGATTGAGCCCGCCGAGCTTGACCGGGATCTTCAGCGTCGAGCCGGGGCGTACCAATGCAGGCGGCGACAGCGCGACGGCAAGCGTGCGCGTCATCTTGTCGATGCCGAACCATTTCAGCCCGATCGCACGGCCCGGCATACGCCCGGCGGCGGCATCGAGCGGACGGCGCAGCGTCGTCATCACATAGGCGCCGGTGCCCCAATCGCTGCCGACCGGGAGCTTGACCTGCTGGGTGCCCTCCTTGACGTCGACGCTTTGCGTCGTCAGCAGGCGGTCGCCGAGCACATAGACCGTGAGCTTGCCTGATGTGCGCGCGTTGACCGACACGGTCATGGTGTCGCCCGAAGCATATTCCGGCTTGTCGATCGAGGTCTCCAGCAGATCGGGCGTGTCGGCGCTGCCGTCGGAATACCAGCCGACGTCGAACTGCACCGAGGTCACGGGGCCGTCGGCGTCGGTCGCTTTCACGTCGAGCCGGTAGCGGCCGGGCTGCGGCTGGAAGGTCAGGCGCATCGGCTTGTCGGCCGCGAGGTTGGCGTCGCCATCGGCAACGCGGCGGGTCGACTTGACTGGCTCATAGTTCCACGACGAATTCTGCCGGTACCACTGGTAGCGCGACTCCAGCTTCAGCAGTTCGTAGCGCAGCCCGTCGCGCTGCAGCTGCTTGCCGTCGGGCGCGACGAACACGACATCGAACTCGGCCTTGTCACCCTCGGCCACGCTCTTGTCGCCGAACAGCGGCTTGACGCCGATCAGCGAGGCCGCAGGCGCCACCGGCAGCACGATCTTGCGCTCGACCGAACGACCGCCGGTCTCCGCCATGCGGATGAAGATCTGGGCCTCCTGCGGCCGGGTCGAAGCCGGCACCTTGTCGAGCTTGACCGGGAAGCTGGCGGCACCATTGGCATCGGCCTCCGGCAGGTCCTCGATCGGGGTCCGCTCGTTGCTCGCGGTCTGCTCATCGTCGACACCGAACTGGTAGCCGGCATAGCCGGGCCGGCCGTTCGCCGCGGGTGCGACCAGCATGTCGCCTTCGAGCTGCAGGCCTGAGGCCGGCGCGCCGTAGAGGAAATGGCCGGAGACCTCAAGTTCCACTGGAATTTCAGCTTTGATCACCTTCTCCTTGCTAGTCAGATCGAATTCGACCCGCTCGGGGATGTAATCCTCGACCATGAAGGTGGTTTCGCCGACCGACGAGCCCTTGGGATCGGTGAAGACGCGGGCGCGCCAGGTCCCGGTCGGCACCGCCGAGTTCAGCGCCACCGCCAGCATCCGGCCGCCGGCACCCTGGTCGGGCAGCACGGCACGGCGGAATTCGACGCCGTCGGGTCGCTCGATCACCATGGTCAGCGGCGTCCCGGTCAGAGCATTGCCCTGGCCGTCGCGCAGCAGCGCAGTCAGATAGACGGTCTCGTTGGAGCGGTAGACGCCGCGCTCGGCGTAGACGAAAGCGTCCGCACCGGCCGGGATCGCCCGGCCGGCGACGCCGCGGTCGGTCAGGTCGAAGGCATTGGTCTTGAGGCTCAGGAAGGCGTAGTCGGCTTTCTCGCCCGTCACCGTCAGCAGCGCCGGCGACAGCCCGCCCTCGCCGCGCGCCAGCCCCTGCTCGAACAGCACATGACCGGCCGCATCCGTCTTGCGGGTCGCCAGAATCTCGTTGTTGCGGGCGACCAGCTTCACTTCTGCGTTGGCGACCGCCTCGGTCGAAGCCAGCGAATTGACGAAGACGTGGATACCGTCATTGCCGGAGAACGCCGACAAGCCCATGTCCGAGACGATGAACCATTGCGTCGCCAGCGTGCCGTCGTCGTCGCTGCCCGGCCCCTTGGCCGCAGCGGTCATGACGTAGACGCCCGGTTGCAGGTCGCCGAGCGCCTGGTCGACCGGAAATGCGGTGACGACGTCCTGGTTCAGCGTGGTGGCGGTCGCAAGCTCGCCGGACCACACCTTGACCCCGCGCTGGTCGCCGAGATCGGAAAGCTGGTAGCGGCTCAACGTACTTTGGAAGTCGCTGTCGATCACCGTGTTGATCAGGTTGCGGTCACCGATCCGGAAGACGTCGACCTTAACCGCCGGCGTGTTGACGCTCACCACCGGGATACCGCGCTGTCCGGTCCGCGGCAGCACATAGGCGCGCCCAGTGAACCGCACGAATGGCTTGCGGTCGCGCACGTAGATGTTGAATTCGGCCGATTTCGGTAGGGTCTCCTTGACGGTCGACGGCAAGCCGGCGCGCAGATTGATGTTGTAGCGCTCGCCATGCTTCAGCCCGTCGACGCAGAGCTGCTGGCCTTCCGCCGACAGAGCCGGCTTGTCGGTGCCGGCCAGTGCGAGATATGGCGCGAAGTCGACGCGCTTAGCCAACTCCTCGGAGAACTGGAAGCAGGCCCGCGGCGAGGCTGCGTCGGAATCGACGGTATAATCGAGCAGCCGGAAACCGTGCTCGTCGCGCATTTTCTCATACTGGCCGCGGACATCGGCCACCTCGCGCATGTCGAGCGACATCCGCAATGCATCCAGCGCCGGGCGCCACAGTTTGCGCTCGGCAAGCGCCTTGCCGAGCACCGCCAGCGCGTCGGCCTCCTCGCCCGCATTGCCGGCACGCTGATAGGCGATATAGGCGGCGGTCGAGGCGCGCTCCATCAGGAAGGTCTGTTCGCTTGAGCTCGCCGAACGGATCTGGAACACGGTCCTGGCGAGCCGCAGCCAGTTGGCGCCATCCTCGGGCGCGGTCGCCGCGATCTGGCCGAGAATCGTGAGCCCGCCGCGGAAATCGTTGCGCTTGAAGGCGGCATCCGCGTCGGTGCGCAGGGTCGCGGCCGACTTGTTGACCGCGCCCGCCTCGCCCTTGATCTGGGCCTCCAGCTTGATCGCGGAATCGGCGAGATCATCGCGTTTGAAGGCCTTGTCCGCAGCCTGCGCGCTCACCAGGCCGAGCGCCAGCGTGGCGCAAATTGCGGCGGCACGAACCAATCCGATCATGGTGGAGCTCCTGAACGCCCCGCGGTCGACCGCCGCGTTGGGGCTAAAAAATGCGCGAAAACGTGACGGAGTGAAGGCACCGACATGAACGGACGAAAACGTCGCAGATCGCATTGCCGACATTCCTTCGACCTGCCCCGGCGGCAGCGCAATGCCGGCTCGGCGGGCTGGTCTGGCCAACACAGGGCGGGCCCCCTGCTCGCCTTTGTCGTCCGACCACAAAAATCGGTTCGGACGGACTTGGCGGAATGGCGGATTTTTCATATTGGCGGTGTTACAAGGCGGCCACGGTCCCGTAGCTCAACTGGATAGAGTAGCGGATTTCTACTCCGCGGGTTGCAGGTTCGAATCCTGCCGGGATCGCCAGCCATTTCAACACGATACTTGTTCCGTCCATCGAAGTGCCGCGCCTCGGCGCTGGTTGACGGAATCCCGTTGATTTCGGGCCTTCCCGCTTAGTCCGCTGAGTCGATTTGGCGCGGATCGTACACCAAGACCAGCCGGCAAAGCCGAGACAGGAGACGCGGCCCGCTCCAGCTGAGAGAGTTCGACGTGCCGACCGAGTCGGGGCCGTTCCCGGCGGTCGATCGAAAACGGCGGTCGGACGCGATCGATTTCAGTGTGCGACGCGGACAGAGATCTCGCTTCCGTTCGACCTGCCTGGTCTCAGGGAGCGAGTCCGGCATCAGACTCCCCCGACCGTATTCTTACGGACCCGCTACTGGCAGGCAATTTGCGATGCGCGTTTCAATCGTTCGGCGCCGGCTGTTCTCGATGTACCGAACTCAGACATTCGGAGCACGCAAATGAACATGCATCCCCTATGTGACAGCTCGCAACAACACGGCACCGGATTCGACGGTTAGCAAAAATTCAGCACAAGGTCGTCAGCGAGGCGGCATGGTTCGATCTTCGACCAACTCCATGTTCGTTGGGTCTTCGTGCAACGGACCAATTGCCAGCTGAATCGCGATAGCAGGCGGCTGGTCACTTGCTTGCGCCACCGCTGGCTGCAGTCTAAAACGCTTTATATTTTAAAGCTCCGGCAGAATTTTCATGAATGGAATTGCAGTGGCGCACGCCCGCGCGGAGCACAGCGGATACGACCGCGCGTTAGCCATTGCCTGCCTGATCGTGCTGAGCCTCACTCTCCTCCTGTTTGTACCGAAAACCGTTGACGGGAGCGGCGCAACCGGGATCGACTTTTCGTGCTTTTGGAGCGCGGGGACCATGGCCCTCGATGGCCACGCGGCCGCCGCCTACGATTGGCAGCAGCTACAGCAACTGATCCTCCGGGTTCATCCGATCCTGAACCAGGCTCCGTATCCCCTTGATCAGAATCCTGTCCCGTTCTTCTACCCGCCGGTGTTTTTCTTTGTGGCAGCGCTGGTGGCGTTGCTGCCGTTTCCGACTGCGTTCTGGATCTGGAGCTCGGTAAAGCTGCTGTGCTGGGCGCTCGTTACTTTCGCCATCCGGCCACGCTTCGCCGCTGTGCTGCTGGCATTCGCTACGCCGCCCGTGCTGTACGATTTCATCGTCGGCCAAAGCTCACTGCCCGCGGCATCCCTGCTTGGCATCATCCTGCTGACGCTGGACAGGCGCCCAATCATCAGCGGCTTGCTGATCGCGCTACTGATCTTCAAGCCGCAATATGGCGTCCTGCTTCCCCTCGTGCTGATAGCCACTGGGCGCTGGCGCGTCTTCATCACGGCCAGCTTGGCCATACCGATCCTCATGCTGCTTACCGGGTTGACCTTCGGCTGGGACACCTTTGAGGGATTCCGCGCGGCGGCAACCTTCGCGACGACGCAGTTTCACCTCACTGGCGGGCTGGCCTGGTTCAAGCTGCAGAGCATTTACGGCACGCTTCGGTTTGCCGGCGTTGGTTACGAATTGGCCATGGCATTGCACATCGCCGTTGCCGGCGCAGTCGCAATCTGGGTGCTGATCATATGGCGCCGCAACGTCAGCTTCGCCATCAAGGCCGCGAGCCTGCTTGCCGCAACGCTGCTCGTCTCTCCCTACTTCGCGATCTACGACACGGCGCTGCTGACTGTCGCCCTCGTCTTTCTCATGGACGCGCCCGCGGCCGAACCGGGCTCGCTTCTCTCGAAGCGCGCCGCACTCCGGATCGGGTACGGCGTGCTTGTCCTGTTGGGGTTCGCCTACCCGATCGCACTTGCGCCCGTTGGTCCGTTGATGTGCGCGACCATCATCGCGATCATCTGGACGCAATGCCGGCAACCGGCGATGTCGCGGCAGTCCGGGGACGCGCGCCGATGAAGCAAATGCTGGACTGGGACGTTTCTGCGGGAGACGACCCGGCGCAAGCGTTGGCTTGCACTGTCCTGCTCGGCATGACGATCGTTGCGGCGGTGCTGATGTTTGTCAGTGGCGGAAGCAACGCCGGGATCGACTTTTCATGCTTTTGGGGCGCCGGCACGATGGCACTCGAAGGCCATGCGGCGACCGCCTACGATTGGCAACAACTGCATCAGCAACTTGTTCTGCGGATGCAGCCGATGGGTCACGCGCCCTATCCTTACGATGAAATTCCCGTGCCGTTTTTTTATCCGCCGGTGTTTTTCCTGGCTGTAGCCCCCCTGGCGCTGCTGCCGTTCCCGATTGCATTCGCGGTCTGGAGTGCGGCAAAGCTGCTCTGTTGGGTTCTCGTGGTGCATGCGATCCGACCGCGCTCCGCCGCGCTGCTGCTGGCACTCGCCGCTCCGCCCGTCTTCTACGATTTGATTGCCGGTCAAAGCTCTCTGCTGGCGGCTTCGCTGCTCGGCGGAGTTCTCCTGACGCTGAATCGGCGCCCGCTCCTCAGCGGCTTCTTGCTCGGGCTGCTGATCTTCAAGCCTCAATACGGAGTTCTTCTCCCCTTCGTGTTGATCGCGACCAAGCGCTGGAGTGCCTTCATCACGGCGTCTCTGGTGGTGCCGGCGCTCCTTCTCATCAGCGGAATTATCTTCGGCTGGGATACATTCGAGGGGTTTCGTGCGGCGGCAACGTTCGCGACGACGCAATTTCACCTCAGTGGGGCGCTGCCCTGGCCTAAATTGCAGAGTGTCTATGGTCTTCTTCGGTATGCCGGGTTTGGCTACGGATTGGCGATGACGTTGCACGTGGCCACCGCGCTGGCAGCCGCAGTTTGGGTGCTGATCATATGGCGCCGCAAGGTCAGCTTCTCCGTCCAGGCCGCAAGCCTGCTTGCGGTGACGCCTCTCATTTCTCCTTACTTCGCCATCTACGATATGCCGATCCTGGCGATCGCGTTGGTCTTTCTCATGAACGCAACCATGGACGACGAGATCTCGCCGCCTTCGAACCGACGCACCTTCCGGATCGGCGTCAGTGTCATATTCGTCTTGGGATATGCCTTCCCGTTCGTGTTCGTGCCCGTTGGTCCGTTCATGTGCGCCGCCGTGATCGCGATCATCTTGATGAGATACCGGCAGCCGAAGGCTGCCATGCCTCCTTTCCCGCAACGGGCATGACATGTTGTGCCGCGAGATCACCGGCCAGAACCGCCACCCAGCTCCCCCTCGATGAAACCATTTTCCGCAAGCCGCGAAGCCGGCCGGAAACAAACCCGGCCTAGCGTCTCAGCATTGGACCAAGGGGATTCGGTCATGTGGGATTTCATCAACGAATTGTATCGGGATTTTTGCCTGGCTCGCTTGCAGGAGATGCGGAAGCTCGAGCACCACAGCTGAAATCGGGCGGAGCGTGGACAGCGACCAGACCTTGGCCGGCGCCATCCGAAGCCCCGTATGATTACGGTGGCTTCGAACCTTGGCGCCAGTCTTGCAGACAGACAATCACTGGGATTGCGGGCCCAGATTGGAACAGGGCGCCGCCGGGACATTGAATTTCGAGCCCGGCGGCGTAGTTTCGCAGGACAGGCTGAGCGTGTATCCGAACGGTCTGGCGTCGGCGCCAGGGCCGCTCGTTGCGCTTTTTCCTGCTGCCTCTGCCACGCCGATATCGACCTTGCCTGAGCAAGCTGCTTCGACGTCGCGACCTTGGGTCGCTCGCATACGTTTCCTTCCCGCTGCGGCAGCCCCCGATCTCTAAGGCTCTCTTAACCACAAGCGAAGGCCGCATCAGAGGTCATGGGCCGATTGCGCGTCCATTCGCGTTGTACAGCACCATGCGTCCAACGAACCATTCGATCGCCTCTGCCGCATGTGTTGCGGCAGTTCTTGTTACGCCCGTCGGACCGGCGGACGCGCAGCAGGTGGAGGCCGGGACGCTTGAGTGTCGCGGTGGCCCCGATACCGGGTTCATTTTAGGCCCGGTGACCAATCTCGACTGCGTGTTGCATGTCGATAGCGCGCCGGATCGGCGCTACGTCGCGGCCATCCGCAACCTCGACGCTTTCATCGGCGATCAAGACGTCTCCGTGACCTGGAAGGTGATGGCGGCGGTGCCGTGGCTCGGACGCGACGATCTTGCCGGTGGTTACACCCACGCCGACGGCGCCGGCGTCAACGTGCTGATCGGCGGATCGAATGCTCCGATCACGTTGCTTCCGCCGAACGAGCAGGACGCTCCCTCGCCGTCGGTGAAAATCGAGAACCTCGAACTTCGGCCGGTCGATCGCTGACCTGAGCGCAGCCTGGCGGGAGCCCGCCGTCGCCAAAATGCACAACGCCGCCCGCTTGAAATACATGCGGACGGCGTTGGCCCTAGCCCCAGGAAGGTGATGCAAAATCCTGACAGTTCCAAGTCTGCACACTTCGTGCCAACGGCGCATGTCCCAAATTGGCTATCACGGAGGCGGCCTGCCCGCATTGGAACTCGTCGGCCCCACAATGAAGCGTGGCGAACCACCTCGTCGCAAGCGGACCGCGAGCACAATCCGGCGTCAGGTTGCCCGGAATTGCAGCTTGATCGACATCCAATGGAGCGGCCGGATCGTGTGCGTTCTGCGCATGTGAGAGGGTTCACAAAGGCTTCGCGAGCCGAGTGCTACACTGCGAGAATTCTTACGGACATTCTTTGCTGACGAATTTCATGACGAAGCTTTTGACGGTCACCGTAGCCGTGTTTGCTGTGCTGATGATGGTGCGGAGCCAGCCCAGTGCATTCGTTCCGCTCCCGACAAAGCCGATGCCTGGTGTTCTCGTTCCATGATGTCATGAGCGGTGCCGAACAAGCATTCTGCCTTATGCTGCTGTCCAGCTGCCTTGGCGCTTGTCTCGTCTCGGCCTTCCATGAGATCGAGCAATGGCGAGATTGGCAGCGTCAACGAACCGAGCTTGTGCGCAACGCAATGAGGTTCGTCGTGCCGCAATCAAAGAGAGACGCAGATGAATACACAACGCCGTCCGCTTGAAATGCTTGCGGACGGCGTTGGCTCCAGCCCCAGGTGGTGCAACATCCTGATGGTCCGAAGTCTGCACACCTTGTGCCAGCGATCATGGCCCATATGGGCTATTTGGCTGGAGCGAAACGAAGATAGGTTAGGCACCGAGGCGCCGGTGACGGTGCCTCACGACCAAAGTGTCAACTTGGCCTCAGCGCGGCCCACGCGCTGGGGCCTTTCTTTTGATGTTCACGGTCTGCTCTGAAATCGCGTCTTGTTTTTATCATTCAGCGCACGAAACGCTTCCGTAGTTCTCCGTGCGTGAACAAAGTTCCGCCCCGATTGCACACGACGCGCTTGGTAATTTCTTAATCCGGAATTGCTTCCTCAAGCAGATTGCAAACGTTCGCGCTGCTCGTCGGCATTTCAGGAATACCATGGAAGATTCCGTCCAGGTCCGTTGCACACGCTGCAAGAACGTCTTTCGCGACCGAGCCAAGCGGCTGCAGAACGGGTATTCGCGCCAGTGCCCGAGCTGTGAGATCGTCCTTTTCTTCGACGAGGACTCGCACGATCCAAACATCAAGCGCGCGATGCGAACGGCGCGGCGTGCACGGAAGGAAATGCGTGAGAGCGAAGGTGTGAGCGCGCGAACGGCTGCCGCCGTCCCCCGGCAGTACGGCGGCCGCTCGGCCTCGAACTCACGGAGCACCGAAGCCGAGGACGACGATTGAGCTCGGCGCCGGCGGCTCCGCGACTAACCGCCCAAGCCAACGTAGGACGAGGCGCGGTCAAGCCATTGCCGCGTCGCCTCGTCGCTCCAGCCGGGAACGGCGAAGCGCGACGGCGGCGTCACAGCCGCGGGCGCGCGAACGGCTCCGGGTTGGCGTGCGTGGGAGTGGCGCAGCGGTGCGGCGCTCGCAGACACGCACAGGATGACCAGCAGACCTGGTGCCAAGACAAAACGCATCGCATTTGCTCCGGATCACTATCGCGATCGCGCCGACCGACCTGTCACCTCACCCGCTTGCTCGGCCGATGCACCATCGCCGCTTCAACGCCTGCTTCAGGCTCGCCGGCATCGTCGCGCGCGGTCGCTTCAACGTCACGTCGTCCTCCGGTCGCCGCGGATCAGGATCGCTGGTTTGCTTCGACGTAGCGTTTGAAATTATCCAGGATCGCCTGCCAGCCGCCGCGCTGCTGCTCGACCGAATGGGTGTCCTCGCCGTCGAAGCTGACCTGCACCTTGACGCCGCCGCCCTCCGGCGTGAATGCAACCTGCGCGGTGCGATCGCCGAATGCATATTCGAGCAGCCGGGGCTCCTCGACCTTGGTGTAGGTGCCGGCGAAATCGAACCCCATGCTGCCGTCCTTGGCTTCCATCCGCGACGAGAAGGCGCCGCCGGCGCGCAGATCGACGGTCGCGGCCGTGGTGTGCCAATCCTCGGAGGCGGCATTCCACTGCTTGATGTCGCCGGGCGTGGTGTACGCGCGCCAGACATCCGCAATCGGCGCGGCAACGGTGGTTTCGACGGCAATCCTCATGTGCATTCCTTCGTCATTATGGCGTGAAGTGGATGCTCCCATCGCGCCCCGCCTGGGGCGCCTCGGCGCTGGACATTCTACTAGGGCCATTCGCCCTGATCCACAAATGGCTCCGTCAGATGCCGTCGCCTGCTGTGTGGCCGCCACAAGAATTTCGTCAGGATTGACCGTGTATGGAAGATGGGTCCAACGCGCGGAGAGGACGTCATGCGGAACCTGAACACTGTCCTGAGCAAGCTGAACGATCGCCTGTTGCGGCTGGAGGGCGAGCTGTTCGTGTTGCGATCGATCGCCCGCGCCGCCCTCACCGCCGGCGACGAGTCCGCCGTCCGCACCCGCAAACTGCTCGAAGGCGCCAAGCTCGCGCTATCAGACGAAGCCGAACGGCCGCTGGACGCCGCGACCGAAAAATACGTCGCCGCCGCGATCGCCATGGTCGAGGAACTGCTCGAGAATCCCCGCGAGGCAGCCCCGCTGTTCAGGGTTATCGACGGCGGCAGGCGAGACGACTAGCGCGCCGCCAAAAGTTACACGCCGACTCTAGCCTGCGCCCTGCACGGCCGCGTCATATGCCTCGATCGTCACCTTTGCCCTGACGGCGATATCCGCGACCGTCATGCCCGCCTTGTAGAGGCTGCTGCCGAGGCCGAAGGCGCGAATGCCTGCCTTCACGTACTCTGCGAAATTCTGGTCCGAGACACCGCCGACGGCGGCGATCATCACATCCGGCGGCAGCACGGCGCGGATCGCAGTGATGCCGGCTGCGCCGAGCACACTCGCCGGAAAGAATTTCAGGCTCGATGCGCCGGCGCGTGCCGCGAGCAGGGCTTCGGTCGGCGAGAACACGCCCGGCATCGTGACCATCGCGTGATCCCGGGCGCGGCCCAGCACGTCGACATCGACATTGGGCGACACCATGAGCCCGCCGCCGGCGTCATGGAGACGATCGACATCTGCCGCGGATAGCACGGTGCCCGCACCGATCAGCACGTCGGTGGGTGCGCGCTTCGCCGCGATCTCGATCGAACGGAACGGCTCGGGCGAGTTCAGCGGAATCTCGATCGCCGTCATGCCGGCGTCGATCAGCGCGCTCACTATGCCACTGGCTTCGTCGGGCTTGACGCCGCGCAGGATCGCGACCAACGGACGCTTCATCGGCGGAAATGGAATGCTCATGCATTGGATCCCTCAATTGTTCCAGATCGCCGCGGCGGCGCCGGCAAGGCCACGGCGAACCGCCTCCTCCGCATCCACGACACTGAGCGGAATCGAAAGGCGTTCGAGCGCCATTTGATAGAGCCGCTGCAGCCGGCCTGACGCAATCAGCGTAACCGGCACTGCTCGCTCCCGCTCGGCAAGGCCCGCGGCCAGCTCGACGCCAATCAATGTGCCCGAGATCGTCTCACGCGCGGCCTGCGCGCTGCCGCCGAACAGCAGCTGCCGCGATCGCACACGAAACAGCAGATTGGCTAAGTGCGCCGGCGCGGCATACGCCTCGGCGACGGCCGCGCGGAACGCATCCCCATCGACCGCCTCCTCCGCGCCGGCAACGGCGTGCGACAGGATGGTGTCGCGCGCGACCGCACTGAACAGCTCTCCGGTCATGAAGGTCGCAAAGCGCTCGACCGTGCCGCCACGCACCCGCACCCATTTGGAATGCGTTCCCGGCATGCAGACATCGGCCGCATGTGCCGGGTCCAGACCGAGCGCGCCGAGCAGCTGGGTCTCCTCGCCACGCATCACGTCGGGTGCCGCGGCATCGCGCTGCGCAATCCCGGGCAGGATGCGGATATCGCGCGGCTGCCCGTCGACCACGACGGCGCCTTTGAGGATGTCGGAGAGATGCGCGGGTGTGTCGACATAGCCGACCTCGACCCAGCCTTGCCGCGCGCCCGCCATCCCGCAGATCACGACGGGCAAATCGGCCGCGACACCCAGTTCGTCGAGATGCGATTGCAGCACGCCCGCAAAGCCGGTCCTGGCGGCCGCGGTCATGCCTTGGTCGCTGCGGCGTTCGCCGTGCACCTGGCCGCCGGCGCTCATTAGCCAGAGCCGGAAGCTGCTGGTGCCCCAATCGACCGCGACATAGGAAGGACCGCTCATCGCGCTGTTCCACGCCCTCAGTTTCCGGCCCGATGACGGCGCCGCTAAGAGACGCGATAAAGGCGTTCATTGCGCCGCGCAAGGCGGCCGTTGGCGTGGCGCCGCGTGGCCTCACTGCCGCTCGCAAGGGCAAATTCGCAGATCGATTACCGCGCGCCCTTCAGCGTGCAGGAGGTCGTGCAGGTCGTGACGTTGCCGTGGTCACATTTGATGCAGGCGTTCACGCACTGATCCATGACCTTGGGATTGAACTGACTATAGAGATTGGCCGCACAACTGTTGGTCGATCCCGTGACCTCGGGGTCGGGCCAGCAACCGGACAGTAAAAATGCTGCGGCACTCAAAATGGCGACCTTGCGCATAAGGCCTCCTGCCACGCTCGAAATCCAAGTAACCCTGCAAGTAACCTTGATAGGTTAGGTTAAATTCCGGTTTCAATTGCGGCCCTATCCGGAAGCGGTATTGCTTATCCACCGGACATTTCCCCAAGGTCCGGGCCCACACCGGCAAGGCCGTCAGGCGACCCCGCCTGGCGGCTTTGTTGCCCAGCAATGCACAAGGATACCAACAAGATGGCCCGAAAGCCGCGGTGGTCGTTCAAGGAGGACCGACGACTGATGGAACTGGCACGCTCCTCAAAGTCGCTAGAGGAGGTCGTGAAAGCGACCGGCCGCTCGCCGGAGCGAATCAAGAAGATGGCGATGCGCCTCGGCCTCTCGATCAAGCCGCGTAGCGCCATCAAGAAATAATTCGAAATACGGCCGCAGCGTCCACCCGGCCCACCACGGCTGCCGCGAGCGAAGAGCGCAGCGGTTCGCATGAAGACGACGCGTCAGAAAGCCAAAACCTAGAGCTCCGGCGGACAATCGTCCTTCGCCCGTACCGGGACCGCCTTGAGCTCGCCTTCGGCCTCGCGCTCGGTCCCTGCGGTGCGGGTGCAAGTGGTCAGTACGAAAGCCACCTGGCTGCATTGCCACGCGGGCCCGAGCGCCGCGCTCGACACCGGTTCGGGGGACGCCAGCGCCAGGGACAGATACGCAACCAAAACGGCACCCGCCGCGCCTGCGGCAGCCAGCGCCGCGCCCTTTCCGGACCACAGCTTTGACATCATGGCCTTGGTTCCCGCCGATCTCTGGGAATAGATGAGGCAGCCCGCCCGTCCGCGTGTGACTGGAATCACAACCGGGACCCAACAGTTCAGCCCTAGTCTTCACGGGAGAAGTGGGATCGATATTGCACTGCCGCAAGGCTGGGTCAGCGCGCCGGCTCGATCACATTGCAGTTGGTCCGGCCCGACATCAGGCAATCCTGCATCTTGCTCGCCGCCGTCAGGTTGCGCGCAAGCCAAAGTCCGACCGCGAGCATGACGACCGCTACCAGCAGTCCGATCAGCGCCCCGCGGCGATTGCCTCCGTCTTCGGATTCGCTCATGCCCGCTTCGGTTCCCAATTGCCGACGCCCGCATCATGACCGTTTGCACGGTTGCGTGCGATCAATTCTGCAACAGTCTCCCAACGAAATGCGCACACTTAGCTGTCGGCGCCGCAATTCCATTGCGGGGTGCCACGACTCGCGAAAAACTAGGCGCTGAAGTGGAGCGCGTGTGTGGGGCGTGCCGGTGAGCGAGCAAGAAGCGACCTACGACTATCAGCGTTACAGGCAGCTGCTTTCGGAAGCTGTCGACGAGACCAGCAGGCTGCGGCTGATCAGCCTCCTGATCACCGAAAAGGCCCGCGACAGGCTGGAAGCCCAGCGCGTCTCGGACCGGAGCGCGATGACCGCCGAGACCGTCGCCAAGGTGTTGGGCACCAAGGTCTCGGACATCAAGGTCTTGGATATCAAGGTCTTGGGCACCAAGATCTCGGGCACCAAGGTCTCGGGCAACGGGCGGCGCGAGCAGTTTCAGCGCGGCTAGGCAGCCGGCAGCTTCGGTGACCAACCACTCACCACGCCGGCGGCCAGGTGGGCGCAAATGCTGCCTTCCGCCATTTGCCGTCCGCTCATATCTCCATTGCTCCACAACCCACCGTTCACCACTGGCATTTTCGTCGCCTTTCACTTATTGAAGCGCCGAACCGACCCCAATCCATCATCCGAACAGAAAGCAGCAAGGCTTCCTCTATGAGTGGCTTCAAGGAACCGGGTTTTGCCGACCGCCAAAAGGCGGCCCTGCAGGCGCGGCAAGACCTCCTCAACAAATTTCGCTCCCAACCGGGGGCTGACGATCCGACCGTGAAGGCCCGCGCCGAAGAGCGCGCGGCGATCGCCGACCGCCGCGCCAAGGCCAAGGAAGCCCGTGAGGCCGAGAAGGCTGAACAGAAGCGGCGCGAGGAAGAGGCCGCCGCAGCCGAGGCCGCGCGGATCGCACGCGAGAAGGAAGAGGAAGCCGCCCGTGAGGAGGCGCTGCTCGCGGACCAGAAGGCCAAGCGCGATGCCCGCTACGCGGCGCGCAAGGAACGCGGCAAGAAGAAGCGCTGAGGCGCAACCAGGCCCGCCGCGACGGCGGGCCTGCAGACGATGAGCGATGGCGGCAATCAGTTCTTCTTCATGCCGTCGTCTTTCTTCATCATCGCGCCGCCGTCCTTCTTCATGGCGTCGTCCTTCTTCATCATGCCACCGTCCTTCTTCATGGCATCCTTGGACATCGTGTCTTCCTTCTTCATCGCGTCATCCTTGCCCATCTTGTCCTGAGCGAAGGCGGCGGGCGCCAGCGCCAGGCTGAACGAGAGCAGCGCGGCGGAAAGGCCGAGGCGGGTCTTGGTGGTCATGTCGATGATCCCTTGTGTGATCGAATGTGAGCGCGACGACTTGCCGCTCTCTGCTCGACGCACTTGCACCGCCCGTTGTTACCTCCAATAACGATTTCTTGAAGCGACGCTGCACGCCCGGACGTTTGGTCGCGCGAGGGTTGAGTGGCGGCGCTGTGCCATGGCGCGGCAGTGTGCGCCGCAGCAACGGCACGACTTGCTGACGCACATTGGCTCGCACTATCAGGGCGCCTCGAACTATCAGACTAGAGAATATTCACGCCGAGACCGGCTAAGCTGAAGCGCCGCGCCGGCCTAACAGCCGCTCAAGAAGCTCTTCAGGGGAACAACCATGCTCACACGCCGCCACGTCCTCGCTTCCGCCCTCTCCGCACCCGCGATCCTGCGGATGGGCGTCGGGACCGCGCACGCCGCGACCACGCTGAAGATCTCGCATCAGTTTCCCGGCGGCACCATCGACAAGGGCGACTTCCGCGACAGGTTGTGCCGGATGTTCGCGGCCGAGGTCGCCAAGCGCTCGGGCGGCGACCTCACCGCAGAGGTCTATCCGAACTCGTCGCTGATCAAGACCAACGCGCAGTTCTCGGCGATGCGCAAGGGCGCGCTCGACCTCAGCCTCTATCCGATGCCCTATGCCGGCGGCGAATTGCCCGAGACCAATATCGGCCTGATGCCGGGCCTGGTGACGACCTACGACCAGGGTCTGCGCTGGAAGAAGGAGCCGGTCGGCAAGGCATTGAGCGACTTCCTCGCCGACAAGGGCATCCTGCTGATCTCCTGGGTCTGGCAGGCCGGCGGCGTCGCCAGCCGCTCCAAGGCGATCGTGGCACCCGAGGACGCCAAGGGCCTCAAGGTGCGCGGCGGCTCGCGCGAGATGGACATGGTGCTGCAGACCGCCGGCGCCGCCGTGCTGTCGGTGCCGTCCAACGAGATCTACGCCGCAATGCAGACCGGTGCCTGCGACGCCGGTATCACCTCCTCGACCAGCCTGATCTCGTTCCGCCTCGAGGAGGTCGCGAAGTCGCTGACCTCGGGTGCCGGCGCTTCCTACTGGTTCATGCTGGAGCCGTTGATGATGTCCAAGGCGATCTTCGACAAGCTGCCGAAGAACCAGCAGGACATCATCCTCGCTGTCGGCACCGAGCTCGAGGCGTTCGGCCGCAAGGGCGCGCAGGACGACGATGCCGAAGTCGCCAAGGTCTATGAGAAGGCCGGCGCCAAAGTCAGCGCGCTCGATGCTGCCGTTGTCGGCAAGTGGCGCGACATCGCCCGCGACACCGCCTGGAAGGACTACGGCGCCAAGACGGCGACGGCAGCCAACCTGCTGAAGCTCGCAAGCGACGTCGCCGCATGATGCATGGTCCGGTCGCGGATCAGGCTGAAGCCACAAGCACGGCGGCGGGCAATACGCCCGTGGCCATGCTTGGACGCGCGCTGTCCGTCTGCAACAACATCATCGTGGTGTTCGCCGCGCTCGCATTGATCGCAGCCTGCGTGATCCTGAGCTACAGCGTGCTCGGCCGCGCCCTGTTCCATAGCCCGAACTATTGGCAGGACGAGGCCGCCGTGTTCCTGCTGGTCGGCGCCACCTTCATGACCTCGGCCTATGTCCAGAGCCAGCGTGGCCATGTCAGCATCGAGGCGTTCGTCGGACTGCTCTCGGCGCGTGCCAACAGCATCAGGCTGTGGCTGGTCGATGTCGCGAGCTTTGCGTTCTGCACCTTCTTCGCCTGGAAGTCCTGGACCCTGGCGCACGAGGCCTATGTCGACGGCCAAGTGTCGAACTCGATGTGGTCGCCGCCGCTTGCCATCCCCTATGGGCTGATGGCGCTGGGCATGACGCTGCTCTGCGTGCAGCTGTTGTTGCAAATCCTCATTCCGCTGACTGGTGGCGCGCGTCGATGACCGTGTTTGGTATTGGCATCTCCTACGGGCTTGCCACCCTGCTTGCGATGTTCTCCGGCATGCCGATCGCATTCGCGCTCGGTGCGGTCGCGGTCGTGTTCATGGCGATTTACATGCCCGCGGCCTCGCTCGATACGGTGACGCAGAACGTCTACGAGGAGATGGCCTCGATCACACTGCTGTCGATCCCGCTGTTCATCCTGAAGGGCGCGGCGATCGGCAAATCGCGCGCCGGCCAGGATCTCTACTCGGCGCTGCACGCCTGGCTGCACCGCGTGCCCGGCGGCCTCGGTGTCGCCAATGTGTTCGCCTGCGCGCTGTTCGCGGCGATGGCCGGCTCCTCGCCCGCGACCTGCTCGGCGATCGGCTCGGCCGGCATTCCCGAGATGCGCAAGCGCGGTTATTCCGGCGGCTTTGCCGCGGGGATCATCGCCGCCGGCGGCACGCTCGGCATCCTGCTGCCGCCCTCGATCACGATGATCCTGTTCGCCGTCGCCGCCGAGAAATCGCTGGGACGGCTGTTTCTCGCCGGCATCGGCCCCGGACTGCTGCTGGTGTCGCTGTTCGGCCTCTACGCCGTGTTCCGCTTCCGCAAGGAATACGCGATGGCCAAGGCCGCCTATGACGCGACCGGCAAGGATGCCGCGATCCTGCAACGCGACGAGTTCACCATGGCCGAGCGCTTCAGCGCGCTGCCGCGCGTGATCCCGTTCGTGCTGCTGTTGACCGGCGTGATGATCGCGCTCTATGGCGGCTACGCCACGCCGTCGGAAACCGCCGGCCTCGGCGGCCTGCTGGCGCTCGGACTGATCGCCGTGATCTACAGCGTGTGGAAACCGAGCGACCTGTCGCCGATCCTGAAATCGACCATCCGCGAGTCGACCATGCTGATGCTGATCATCGGCATGTCGCTGCTGTACTCCTACGTGATGAGCTATCTGCACATCTCGCAGTCGGCTGCGGAGGCGATCGTCGCGATGCACCTGCCGCGCTGGGAGCTGTTGTTTGCGATCCTTGTGATGGTGATCGTGCTCGGCTTCTTCCTGCCGCCGGTCTCGATCATCCTGATGACCGCGCCGATCATCCTGCCGCCGCTGCGCGCGGCCGAGTTCGACATCATCTGGTTCGGCATCGTCATGACCATCGTGATGGAGATGGGCCTGATCCACCCACCGGTCGGCCTCAACATCTTCGTCATCCGCAACGTCGCGCCCGACATCCCGCTGAGCGAGGTGATCTGGGGCACGCTGCCGTTCGTGCTGCTGATGATGTTCGCGGTGCTGATGCTCTGCTTCTTCCCGGAGATATCGACCTGGCTGCCGAACCTGGTGATGGGGCCGGACGGCGGGCGCTAGCGCGTTCGTGAGCGACCTGGCCACCGGTCAGGCGGCCTCCTGCTCCCTTGCCGCCAGCGCCAGCTCGATCCGGCGGACCAGTAGCGCGGTCGGACGTCCCTCGCGCTGCAGCCGGCGGAGCTCGTTCCATAGCCTGATGATTTCGCGGTCTCGCTCGGCGTCCATGGCATTCTCCCGGGGCAACTCAACATGAACGAAACAAGAACAAAATTCAAGATCAAAGCGGCCCGATCCAGCAAGGCTGGAACTAGACGGCCGCGGCGCGATTGGGTCTTTCATGAAAATGGCCAAGGCAATTCGCAAGCAGGCCCAGACCGCGGAACGGGTCGCGTCGGCAACCGCCGATGCAATCGTCGCCGATCAGATGCGCTCGCTGGCCCGCGCCTTCCGAAGCCAGGCGGACATCCTGAAGAAGAAAGAGAAGAAAAAGAAGAAGCAGTCCTAGCTCTCGGGCAACGGCTCAGGGATAGCCGGCACCCGGCGTGTCGACCTCGACGACATCGATCCGCGACACCGATTTGCCCTTCCGCAGTTCCTCGTAGGACGTCTCCGCGCTCAGGCAGAACAACGTGCTGCGCTCCGCGCCGCCGAGCGCACAGGCGAGCGCACGACGGCCGGGTACCGTGATGCGCGCACGCTCCACACCGTTGCGATCGATCCGGACAAACGCGTCTTCGGTGAATGACGCGACCCAGACCGCCCCGTCGCGATCGAGGCAGATGCCGTCTGGTTCGTTGACGCTGCCGAGCCGCCCGCGAAGGCTCAGGCCGCCGTCAGGCGCGATGTCGTAGTCAGCGAGCGTAGCACCATCCATTTCAGCGACAACGAGCCGACGATGGTCGGACGAGACCGCAATGCCGTTGGGGAAACGCAGGCCGTCCGCGACGACGCGGGCGTTGCCGTCGGGCATCACGAGGATGATCTTCCCGACGGCGCCGCGGCCCTCCGGCGGCGGCAGATTGAAGCCGAGATCGCCGACATAGGCGCGCCCTTGCCCGTCGACGATCATGTCGTCGATCGTGCCGGTCGCGACCTCTGACAGGTCGGCATAGAGCGTTAGCCCCCCATCCGAAAACCGCAGCAGCCGCTTCTTGAACATCGTCAGCACGACGATATCGCCGTCAGGCAGCACACCGAGGCCGCACGGCGTGTCGTCGGTCACCCCTGCATGTTCCTGCAAGTCGCCCGACGGGCTGATGCTGAGCAGCGTCCGTGCCATGCAGTCGACGAACCACAGCCGCCCGCGATGCCAGCGCGGGCCTTCGAAATAGCGGCCGCCGTCAAGGATGGTTGTGAGGCCGGGCATCACGACGCCCCGAATGGCAACAAGTGATCTGTCTGTGACATCGGCCCCCCCCGCGGCGCGCTTGTAACGAGGGTACATCTCCGATGGAACCGTGCAAAGTGGGGCGCCATCTGTCCGCTCTTCACCCGTATAAACCCCGGTTCCCGCGGGTTCCGCTGGTGCTATTCTATATTTCGCCGCGTTTCCCTGTTGAGTTGCAGCAGCATTAACGCTCGAGAATCGAGGGTAGTGATAATCTGCGGCGGTTGTGCCGCCGTATGACGCGTTCTGTTTGTACCTCATGGTTTCTCAGGGGGGACCAGGGAATGAACCGTTGCCTACGTCCGCTGGCGTGCTTCGCCACCGCCGCCGCGCTCGCGCTGCTTCCAATCAAGGCAGACGCCAAGCCGCATCACCAGCACCAGGCCAAGAGCGGCCACGGCGACAAGAAGGTGCATGGCGCGAAGGCCGGCTCGAAGGCCAGCAGCAAATCCGCGCGCGAGGCTTCCGGCAAACGCCGGCACGCCCGGCACGGCGCTGACAAACACAAATCCGCGAAGGCCAAATCCGTTCCGTCCAAATCGGCCGAGACCACGAAAGCATCGGAGCCTGAGAAACCCGCCGGGCCGCAGCTGTCCGGCGATCTCGCCATGGTCAGAGATGCGATCATCGCCGCGCGCCGAGGCAAGACCAACGACGCCACGGATATTCAGGCCAAGATCACCGACCCGGTCGGGCGCAAGCTCGTCGAGTGGTATCTGCTGCGCCACTCCGAGTCGAATGCACCATTCAGCCGCTATGCGGCATTCATCACCGCCAACCCGGACTGGCCAAGCATCACGCTGATGCGCAAGCGCGCTGAAGCGCGGATGTGGCAGGAGCGCAGCGATCCGGCCACGGTGCACGGCTTCACCCTCGACCAACCGATCAGCGCCAAGGGCAAGTTCGCGCTCGCCCGCACGCTGCTGGCCGAAGGCGACCGCGACGGCGCCACACGGCTGGTTCGCGAGGCATGGCGCTCGGACGAATTGCTGGACCGGACCGAGAGCGACGCCTACGACGCATTCAAGGACCTGCTCACGCGTGACGACCACCGCGCGCGCATGGACAAGCGGATCGGCGCCAAGGATCTCGCCGGCGCCCGGCGCGCGGCTCAGCATCTCGGCAGCGACGAGCTCGCCATCGTGAAAGCCTGCGGCGCGGTCCGCGGGCAATCAAGCAAGGCAGAGGACACGCTTAACGATGTGCCGGCCGATGCGCGTAGCGATCTCGGCTACACACTATGCCGTATTCAGTTTCTGCTCGCAAAGAACAGGATCGACGACGCCGCGCGCGTGACGATTGCAGCCGCACCCGAGACAATGGCGCAGCAGGACACCGACCAGTGGTGGCGCGAGCGCCGCATCCTCTCCCGAAAGCTGCTCGATCAGGGTGAATACCAGGCGGCCTCTGACGTGATCCGGGGCGCGGCGGCGCCGGACAATCCCTATTACCGTTCCGACATGCACTTCATGCGCGGCTGGATCGCGCTGCGCTATCTCGACGATGCAAAAACCGCCGCGGCGCATTTCGCTCACATCGACGAAGGCCAGACCAACCCGACGGTGCTGGCGCGCGCCGCCTATTGGCGCGGTCGCGCCGCCGAGGCGCTCGGCAACACCACAGCGATGCGGGCCGACTACCAGGCCGCCGCGAGGTACCCGACCGCCTATTACGGCCAGCTCGCGCTGGCCAAGCTCGGCCGCGACGGCATCGAGCTGCGCG
>NZ_JACMYK010000031.1 GCF_020889785.1 Bradyrhizobium acaciae | reverse complement strand
CGCCCTCAGCGCCGCCGCCGCCACCACCACCGGTGCATTGGCACGGGCGATTCGGAGCGCCGCCGTCGCCACCGACGCCACCGCTCACACCGGGAATGCCGGCGGCGCCGCCATATTGTCCTGTCGACTGATAATTACCCTCGCCGCCGGCGCCGCCGTTTTGTGCGACAACCGGCCCGGCGAGCAGAGCGGTTGCAAGGATGATCGCGACCATCAACCAGCCTCGCAGACGGATTCGCGCGTAGCCCCACTCCGGCATTGCCCCAGCCCCAAATCGATAGCGCCGCGCGGACGCGGCTTGACCCGAATGGGCTATCTTGCAACTCGCGGGAGGCGCGTCTTCTCAAGCCGTGCAGGGTCAGCGCATCAGGTCGGATTCAGGACATCTGTTGTAAAATGGATACGCGAGGTCAGGCGTTCGGCGACGGCTCGCTGGCCGCGGTCAGCAACTGCGACCGTCTGACGCGCTCGCGATGCGCGGTGTAGAGGCCGGACGCGACGATGAAGCCGGCGCCGAGGATGGTCCAGTGGTCGGGCACTTCGCCGAAGATCAGGAAGCCGAGGATGCTGACCCAGAGCAGTTGGGTGTAGGAGAACGGCGCCAGCACTGAGGCATCGCCATAGCGGAACGCCAGCACCACGATCCACTGTCCGACGGTGGAGGCAACGCCGATCAGGATGCCGAACATGATGTCGTGCCAGGTCGGCGTGACCCAGACGAACGGCACCAGCGCGCTGACGATGGCGACGCCGACGATGGACGAATAGGTCATCACCGTGACCGGACGCTCGCTGCCGCTCATCATGCGCGTCAGGATCAGTGTGCCGGCCCAGGCCAGCGCCGAGACGATCGGGAAGATCGCGGCGGGATGGAACGCGCTGGTGCCCGGCCGCAGGATGATGAACACGCCCATGAGACCGACCGCGGTCGCGATCCAGCGGCGCATGCCGACCTTCTCACCGAGGAAGGCGATCGACAGCGCGGTGACGAACAGCGGCGAGACGAAGCTGGTGGCCGAGGCTTCGGCGATCGGCAGGAAGCCCAACCCCGTGATGAAGATCAGCGACGAGCCGAGCAGCGCGGCGCCGCGCAGCACATGCAGGCCCGGCCGGCTGCTGCGCAGCGCGAACAGCGGCGTGCCCGGCAGCATGGCCGGCGTCATGATCAGCGCGAACACCAGGAAGCGGATCCAGGCGATCTGGATCGAAGGCAGCGTCGACGAGAGATATTTTGCGGTGACGTCCGATGTGCCCAGGAACACCGTCGACAGCAGGATCAGCGCAATGCCCTTGAACGGCCGGTCGGTGCGGGCCGGCGCTTTGTTGCGTGCGACGCTTGTCGTTGAGGGCGCCGTCTTGGCGGGCAATGAAAGGGGAACGCTGTCCAGCCTGGCGGCTACGGCGGCGGGGGGCGGTGTCACGGCAATCTCGAAGGCGAAATAAAGGGTAATCTGCTGTTCGTAGAGAACGCCAATTCCGCCGCGAGAACAATGCCCGAAAACGGGACTCCGATATGCACCAGCGCCCGCGACCGCCCGTCGCAGCCAGTGCGCGGCCCCAGCTGCAACAGTTTGTTAAGAACTGTGTGGAGCGGAGTTGTGAATCCGCGAATTAGAGCATCGGCAGGGACCGTGGCTTCGGCCCGCGCGGGAACGCCGCATCGAGCGCAGCGAGCTCGTCGGCGCTGAGCTTAAGCGTACCTGCGACCGCATTCTCCGCCGCGTGTTTTGCATTCGACGCCTTCGGAATCGCGAGCACCGACGGCAGCCGCGTGAGGAAGCTCAGCGCGACCTGGCGCGGCGTCGCCCTGTGCTTCTCCGCGATCGATTGCAGCACCGTGCCGGCCTTCGTCGACGCTAACGGAAAATCATTGTGGCCGAACGGCGAGTAGGCGACGACGGCGACGCCATGTCGCTCGCACCACGGAATCACGGCGTGCTCGATGGCGCGCTCCTGCAGATGGTAGAGCACCTGGTTGCAGGCGATGTTGCCCTCGCCCGCGACATCGCGCAGTTCGTCGAGATCGTCTGCGTCGAAATTGCTGACGCCCCAGGAGCGGATCTTGCCGGCCGCGATCAATTCGTCGAACGCCGCGACCGTCTCGGCGAGCGGAGTGGTTCCGCGCCAGTGCAGCAGATAGCAATCGAGCCGATCGGTCTTCAACCGCTTCAGCGAGCGCTCGCAGGCGGTGATGGTGCCGCGCCGCGAGGCATTGCTCGGCAGCACCTTCGAGACCAGGAACAGCCCGTCGCGGCGGCCGGTGATGGCATCCGCGATCACGAGCTCGGCGTCGCCATACATCTCGGCGGTGTCAATGTGCGTCATGCCGGCATCGATGCCGCGCTTGAGCGCTGCAACGGCCGCCTTGCGGTCCCCGCGATCGAGATACCAGGTGCCCTGTCCGATCACCGAGACCTGCGGGCCGTTGTTGCCGAATTTTTTTGTCTGCACGATCGCCTCGTTCTGCGTGGGTTCGTATTCTCGCCCCACATAGAACGATAAAGGAAACGAGCGATGATGTCTTCACATCGTCGCGCTCCATTCCAGCACGGACGCCACGGCCTAGCCGAGCCCGCTGATATCGGCGACCAGCACCGAACCCGTCACCGATTCCGTGATGTAGAGGCGGTCGCGGTTGGCGCCGCCGATCGCGACATTGGTGCAGCTCTGTCCCGCGCAGGACTTGATCCGCGCGATGCACTCGCCGTTCGGTGCGAACACGAAGACATGGCCGAGCGAGGCGTGCGCGACGAACAGCCGCCCGGCGTTGTCCATCGTCATTCCGTCGGGTCCGCTCGGGCCGAACAGCGAGCAGAAGCGCCCGACCTTGGAGACGCTGCCGTCCTTCATGAAGGGCGCGCGCCAGACCGCATTGTCGCGCGTCATGGCCACGAACAGCACCGCCTCGTGCGGGTCGAGCACCAGGCCGTTCGGGCTGATGCCGGTGTCGATCAGGCAGTCGAGCGCGCCATCGACGCGCAGCCGATAGACCCGGCCGGTCGGATCGTGCAGGCCGGTCTGGCCTTGATCCGTGAAATAGACGTCGCCGTTCGAGGCGATGTGCAGGTCGTTGCAGCCGCGGAACGATTCCGAATTGCGCGAGCGCAGCAGCGGCGTGACTTCGCCGGACCCGGCATCGAGCTCCATCAGCCCGTGCCGATAATCGGCGATCAGGATGCGGCCCATCGGATCGATCTTCAGCCCGTTCGGCCAGCCGTCGTATTCGGCGACCTGCGACCATGACTTGTCCGGTGCGATCCTGAAGATGCGGCCGAACGGAATGTCGACGATGTAGAGATTGCCCTCGGCATCGAACGACGGTCCCTCGATGAAGCAATCGGTCACCGCGCCCGGCCGGTTGGCGTCGGCCCATTCGCTCGCCACCTTGCGGCGGAATTCGGCGGGCACGGCGGAGAAGATCTCGGTCGGGATCAGCTTCGGCGGAGTTTCCAGGAACATCATTGTTGGTTCACCCGTTGGCGGAACGGGGCGACCATAGAGCGTTCACTCCGTCATTGCGAGGAGCGATAGCGACGAAGCAATCCATCCCTCATCAGGCGGAGGCATGGATTGCTTCGCTTCGCTCGCAATGACGGGGATAGACGCGTGGCAAGCGTCAGCGTTGAACCCTACTCCGCCGCCTACGCGGCACCATAAGCTTCCGAAATCATGTAGCCGGACAGCGTGCCATAGGCCGCGGTCCATGCGGCGGCGACGTCAGGCGTCCAGGCTTCGCCGAGCCCCTTCTCCAACGTCCACAGCAATGCGCCGCCGACCACCGGATAATGCTCGGGCTTGGCGCCGTAGCTGACGTGACGTTTGGCGAGTGCACTCGCAGCCGGCAGGATCGTTTCGAGATTGCTCAGTCCGTTGACAACGACGGCGAGCGTCGTCATCAACTTCTTGCGCTGCTCCTTCATGTCGGTGGGAAACATCGCCTTCACGGCGGGCGCGACTTCGAACAAGCGATCGTAGAATATGACCGCAGCTTGCTCCGAGATCGGCGCGACCTTGCCAAAGCTATCCTGAACCAGCTTGATTTGGGCCGGATTCATCTCAACTCTCCTCGGTTCTGAAATGAGCTCTGAAATGAGTTTTCAAAATGCGAGCATTGGTAGCCGAAGCCCGCGTTTCGGTTCAAAGCGGAAACGCTTGCCGCTGGCGTGACCATCATGCCGCCTCGACGAAGCTGTGGCGCTCATAGAGGAATTCGAGCACGCGCTGCCGGCACTTCAGGTAGCCGGGGCTGGTCGCGAGCTCGAGCCGCTTGCGCGGACGCGCCAGGGGCACCTCGAGCACCTCGCCGATCCGCGCGCTCGGGCCGTTGGTCATCATCACGATGCGGTCCGACAGCAGCACGGCCTCGTCGACGTCGTGGGTGATCATCAGGATGGTGTTGCCGAGCTTCTGGTGCAGCGCCATCACCGAGTCCTGCAGATGCGCCCGGGTCAGCGCATCGAGCGCGCCGAACGGCTCGTCGAGCAGCAGCACCTTCGGCTCCATCGCCAGCGCACGGGCGATGCCGACGCGCTGCTTCATGCCGCCGGAGATCTCGTTCGGCCGCTTGTCCTTGGCATGCGCCATCTGCACCAGGCTGAGATTGTGCATCACCCAGGCGTCGCGCTCGGCCCTGCTCTTGGTCTTCGCGAACACCTTGTCGACGCCGAGCTTGACGTTCTCGTACACCGTGAGCCACGGCAGCAGGCTGTGGTTCTGGAATACGACGGCGCGATCCGGCCCCGGCGAATTGACCTCGCGGTCCTCCAGCAGCACGCCGCCATTGGTGGCGCCGGTGAGGCCGGCGACGATGTTGAGCAGGGTCGACTTGCCGCAACCGGAATGGCCGATGATCGAGACGTATTCGCCCTTCTCGATCGTCAGGTTGATGTCCTTCAGGACCTCGGTGGTGGCGTTGCCGCGGGTGAAGACCTTGTCGATGTGGTCGAGCTTCAGATAGGCCTGCATGACGTGTCCCTCAGTTCGCAGCCGTGCCGCGGGTCACGACCTTGCCGAGGGCCGCAATGAGCCGGTCGAGCACGAAGCCGATGATGCCGACATAGAACAGCGCCAGGATGATTTCGCTGATATGCGAGGAATTCCACGCGTCCCAGATGAAGAAGCCGATGCCGACGCCGCCGATCAGCATTTCCGCGGCGACGATCGCGAGCCATGACAGGCCGATGCCGATGCGCAGACCGGTGAACATGTAGGGCGCGGCCGCCGGGATCATGATCTTGGTGAAGAATTCCAGCGGATTGAGCTGCACGACGGCAGCGACGTTGCGGTAGTCCTGCGGAATGTTGCGGATGCCGACCGCGGTATTGATGATGATCGGCCACACCGAGGTGATGAAGATGACGAAGATCGCCGAGGGCTGGCCGTCGCGGAATGCGGCGAGCGACAGCGGCAACCAGGCGAGCGGCGGAATCGTGCGCAATACCTGGAACAGCGGATCGAGCCCGCGCATCGCCCAGACCGATTGGCCCACCAGCGTGCCGAGCGCGATGCCGGCGACCGCCGCCAGCGAGAAGCCGTAGGCGACACGCTGCAGACTGGCGGAGAGGTGCCAGAACAGGCCCTTGTCGATGCCGCCATGGTCGAAGAACGGATCGAGGATCAGCTCCCTGGTGTCCTTGAACACCTTTGACGGCGGCGGCAGGCTGGAGCCGGCGCGCCGGCAGATCAACTCCCACACCACCAGCAGCAGCGCGACCACGATCAGCGGCGGCACGACACGTGCGCCGGTCTCCTTCGCCATCCTGGCGTAGGCCGCCGCGCGCGGCGCGGGCTTCGGCGTCATGGTCACGACCGGCGCCGCGGTAGCGGCCGGCGGGGTCACGACCGCCGGCATTTCGGTCTTCATGGCAGGCATCGACATTGACAGACAATCTCCGTGGTCGAAGAACGGGCCATGCACGAGCGCCGCCCTATGAGGCTCAGACGTCGACACGCTTGATAGACAGGGATTTCAGGTAGGCGGCGGGATCGGCGGGATCGAACACTTTGCCGTCGAAGAAGGTCTCCTTGCCGCGCGAGGTCGAAGTTGGAATGTCCGACACGCCAAGCTCCTTGGCGGCCTCCTTCCAGAGGTCCTCGCGGTTGACCTTGGCGATCAGCGCCTTGGTGTCGAAGCCGGCCTCATACTTGCCCCAGCGGATGTCCTCGGTCAGGAACCAGAGGTCGTGGCTCTGATAGGGATAGGAGGCGTTGTCGCTCCAGAACCGCATCTGCTGCGGCGAGTTCTCGACCACGCGGCCGGTGCCGTAGTCGAACTTGCCCTTCATGCGATCGGTGATGTCCTCGACCGGACAGTTGATCCACTGCCGCTTGGCACAGATCGCCGCGGTCTCCTCGCGGTTCTCCATCTTCTCGCACCACTGCTGGGCCTCCATCACCGCCATCAGCAGCGCCTTCGCGGCCTTCGGGTTCTTGTCGACCCAGGCGGCACGCAGGCCGAACGACTTCTCCGGATGCTTGTCCCAGAGCTCGCCTGTGGTGATCGCGGTGTAGCCGATGTCCTGATGGATCAGCTGCAGGTTCCACGGCTCGCAGACGCAGAAGCAGTCCATCGTGCCGACCTTCATGTTGGCCACCATCTGCGGCGGTGGCACCACGATGGTCTCGATGTCCTTGTCGGGATCGATGCCGCCGGCGGCGAGCCAGTAACGGATCCAGAGATCATGCGTGCCGCCGGGGAAGGTCATCGCGGCCTTCACCGCCTTGCCCGCGGCCTTCTTCTTGTCCAGCGCCGCCTTGAACGGCGCGGTGTCGATGCCGACCTTGAGATCGGCATATTCCTTGGCGACCGAGATGCATTGGCCGTTCAGGTTGAGCCGCGCCATGATGTACATCGGCGTCGGCTGATTGTTCTGCGTCACCTTGCCGGCCGAGATCAGATAGGGCATCGGGGTCAGGATATGCGCGCCGTCGATGCCGTTGCCCTCGGAGCCGAGCACGAGATTGTCGCGCGTGGTGCCCCACGAGGCCTGCTTCTGCACCTCGACGTCGGGCATGCCGTATTTGGCGAAGATGCCCTTCTCCTTGGCGACGAACAGCGGCGAGGCATCGGTGAGCGCGATGAAGCCGAGCTTGGCGCCCTTCACCTCCGGGCCCGCGCCTTGCGCGAATGCACCAGCGGGAAAGTTCAGCTTGGCTGCGGCGAGCAGCGCGGCGGCGCCGCCGGTTGCCTTCAGGAGCCGGCGACGGCTGATCGCACGGCTCGGGGGCGTGTTGCTGGGCTTGGTCATCGGTCGTCCTTTGCGTTGCGGCGTTGCGTCTTTGCGTCGAGCACCGTCCATCGGGTGGCGACGCGCGCAGGGCGCAAAAGGGCATGCACCGGGGATACGCCCGGTCTGGCGGCGTCAGAAATCCGATGGGGGTGGCCTCGAGGGACGGCTTCAATGGCGTCGGCACTTGGCTATTCAAGCCTCATGCCAAGCTACCGCAGTGCAAAAATCGATTTTAGAGCAATGTTTTGCGCAGCTTGTCGCAGCGCGCACGGTGTCTCCGTGCGCTGCCAAAAAATGCGCTCCGCTCAATTTTTGTGCGCCGCACATGAATTAAGCAGAGCGCTTGGACGATAGCGATCAAGCGTTCTCGCTGACCTTGGTGCCGAGCGGCGCGGGCGCCATTCCTCCACCGGGCTTCACGTGGAATTCGTAGGTCATCAGGCTCCACGGCCCATCCGATCGCTGCCCGTCGGGCATCACGGGATCGGTGCGCCGTTCGACCTTGGCGATCAGTTCGTCCTTCACGCCGAACACGACATCGGAGTCGATGTACTTGTCGCCTTCGACGAACACATGCGTGATCAGCGGCTCGTAGCCCTTGGCGTTGACCAGGAAGTGCACATGCGCAGGCCGCATCGGATGACGGTTGGTTTGCGTGATCATCTGCCCGACCGGACCGTCGGTCGGGATCGGATAGCTGCACGGCACGATGGTGCGGCAGAAGAAGCGGCCATCCGCGTCGGTGATGAAGCGCGCCCGCGAGGACGGGCCTTCGGTGGCATAGCTCGGCTTCTGCGAGTCATAGAACCCGTCGTCATCCGCGTGCCAGACATCGACCGGCACATTGGGCAGCGGCTTGCCGTCGAGGTCGGTGACGCGGCTCTGCACGAACATGCGCTCGCCGGGCAGGCTCGCCGAGATGTCGCTGCCGTGCGGCGTCACCTTGTGCTCGCCGACATAGAACGGGCCGAGCACCGTGGTCTCGGTCGCGCCGTCGCGATCCCTGTGATTGACCGCATCGACCAGCATCGACACGCCGAGCACGTCGGACAGCAGGATGAATTCCTGGCGGATGTCGGTGCACTTCTGCCCGGTGCGGGTCAGGAAGCCGATCGCGTGGTCCCACTCCTCGAATGTGAGATCGGTTCTGCGCACATAGTCGTGCAGCGACTTCACCAGTTCCTGCAGCAGGAACTTGGCCCGCGGATCGGGCGTCTGGTCGAAGCTGCGGATGACGGCGGTGGTGAGCTCGGTTTCGTTGAACTGGGTCATCTCGGCGTTTCCCTCGGGGGCGCGATTGCAGGGGCAACCGTACACCACCGGCGCTATGCCGGTAAGCGGCGGCGGAATGGTGAAACGGATACTTTTCGGCTATCAAGGCTGCCTCGCCAGCCGGAGAAAATGCCCGATGTTAGCCCCCACGCCTGCCTCGCCCGAATCCGCGGGAATGTCGACCACCGCCCTCAACCGCCTCGAAGCGCATCTGAAGAGCCGCTACATCGATGCCGGCCGCTTTCCCGGCACGCAGGTCCTGATCTACCGCCGCGGCAAGATCGTGCATTCGACCGTCCAGGGCTTTGCCGATCTCGAGCGCAAGGTGCCGGTCAAGGACGACACCATCTTCCGCATCTATTCGATGACCAAGCCGATCACGTCGGTCGCCTTCATGATGCTGGTCGAGGAAGGCAAGGTCGCGCTCGACGAGCCGGTCGCCAAATACATTCCGGAATGGAAGAACCTCGGCGTGTTCGTCGCCGGCAACGCACCGGCCTTCCTGACCCGACCGCCCACCCGGCCGATGCAGATCGTCGACCTGTTGCGCCACACCTCGGGGCTCACCTACGGCTTCCAGCAGCGCTCCAACGTCGACGCCGCCTATCGCGAGAAGAAGATCGGCGAGGTCATCAAGGCCGGCACGCTCGACAGCATGATCGAGGACCTGGCGAAGATCCCGCTGGAGTTCTCCCCGGGCGAAGCCTGGAATTACTCGGTCTCGACCGACGTGCTCGGCTATCTCGTCGGCAAGATCTCCGGCCAGCCATTCGAGCAATTCCTGAAGGAGCGCATCTTCAACCCGCTCGGCATGAACGACACCGACTTCTTCGTGCCTGCCGAAAAGGTGCACCGCTTTGCCGCCTGCTATTCGGCCGATCCACAAGGCGGCTTCAACCCGCTCGCCGCCGAGCGAAAGGGCACGCTGACCTTGCAGGACGATCCGACCACCAGCTCGTTCCTGTCGCCGCCTTCGCTGGTCTCAGGCGGCGGCGGACTGTGCTCGACCGCGGCCGACTACCTGACCTTCTGCCGGACGCTGCTCAATGGCGGCGAGCTCGGCGGCGTCAGGCTGCTCGGCCCGAAGACGCTGAAGCTGATGGCCTCCAATCATCTGCCCGGCGGCGTCGACCTGCCGGCGATGTCGCGCTCGATGTTCGCCGAAGCCGCCTATAACGGCATCGGCTTCGGCCTCGGCTTCGCCGTCACCATGCACCCGGCGCAGACGCTGATCGCGGGCAGCCCGGGCGAATTCAACTGGGGCGGCGCCGCGACGACCTCGTTCTTCATCGACCCGGCGGAAGAGCTGATCACGATCTTCATGACCCAGGTGCTGCCGTCGAGCGCCTATCCGCTGCGGCGCGAGCTGCGCACCATGGTCTACGCCGCGATCACCGAGAGCAATCTCTGACCTCAAGGCCTTTCAGGCCAAGCTATTCCGCGGCGCACACCTCGTTTGAGCATCATGGCGCCGCGGAACCTTTCTGATATCAAGCTATTTCCTTTGGCGGACATTTCCCGCCCCCCCCAAGCTCACAGCGATGGGCATCGACCCGGGGACTTCGTGCCGAAACTGACACTGCCAGTGCGTCTCGCGCTTCTGCTCGCGGGAACGATGTTGCCGCTGATCGTTTTCGCGGTCGGCATCGTCTTCCACAATTATCAGCGGGACCGCCAGGCCGCCACGCAGCGCGTGCTGGAGACGGCGCGCAGTGTCCGCCTGCTGCTCGACGCGGAAATGCAGCGCATGACCGGTGGGCTGCAGGTGCTGGCGCTGACCAACTCGCTGCGCAACAGCGACTTCGGCAATTTCCGCCGCGTCGCAGCCGGCTTCCTCGACCAGTACGGCAAGGACGGCGTGATCCTGGTGGCCGACCGTGAAGGCGGCATGCATTCTCCTCGCTGACATCGGACACCGCGAGCCTGCCGCCGCGCAACAATCTCGATATCCTCGAGAAGGTGTTTACGACCCGGCAGCCGCAATACTCCAACCTGTTCTTCGGCGCGGTGAAGCAGCGCCTGATCATCACCGTCGAGGTGCCGGTGATCCGCGACGGCGAGGTGCTCTACGACATCTCCTTCAGCCCGCCGATCGAGGTTTTCCAGGCCATCATCGAGAAGCAGCGCCTGAACCAGGACTGGACCATCTCGATCTTCGACAGCGACGGCGTCAACCTGGCGCGCGTGCCGAATCCGCAAGCGACCATCGGGCAGCGCGCCTCGCCGTCGCTGTTTGCCGAGATGTTTCGCAGCAGCGAGGCGACCCTGCCGACCGTCTCGCTCGAAGGCGTGGCGCTGATCACGGGCTTCACCCGATCGCGCGTCACCGGCTGGACGGTCGCAGCCGGTATCGCCGAGAACTCGCTGGTGGGGCCGCTGTGGCGCTCGCTTGCGATCACCAGCGTGATCGGCGGCATTCTGCTGCTGGTCGGCCTCGGCTTTGCGGTGCGGATGGCGACCACGATCGCGCGCGGCGAGATGTTGCACGACCTCCTGATCGAGGAGCTCAACCACCGCGTCAAGAACACGCTGGCGATCCTGCAATCGATCGCCACCCAAACCTTCCGCAGCGCGAGCCGCGCCGAGCGCGAGAAATTCGAGGGACGGCTCGGCGCACTCGCCGAGGCGCATAACCTGCTTTCGACCGAGAAATGGCAGGGCTCCGACCTCCAGGACGTCATCAGCCGGGTGCTGCGGCCGTATCTGCTGAACAACGCGGCCGAGCGGGTCAAGATGTTCGGGCCGCGCGTGCCGCTGTCGCCGCGGCTCGCCTTGGTGCTTTCGATGCTCCTGCACGAGATGGCGACCAACGCCGCCAAATATGGCGCGCTGTCCAACGACACCGGGACAGTGACGCTGGATTGGGAGATCCTGCAGGAAAGCCCCGGACCGAAGCTTCGGATGATCTGGACCGAGGCCGGTGGCCCGCCTGTCGTCGCGCCGGTCCAGCGCGGCTTCGGCTCCCGCCTGATCGAGCGCAGCGCCCGCGACCAGCTCGGCGGCGAGGCCACGGTCGATTTCCTGCCCCATGGCGTCGTCTACACCGTGACCAGCACCCTCGAAACCGGCGAGTGACCGGGCAAATGGTGCCCGATCCTGCGACATCTTGGCACGCAAGTTGCTAAGATGGGGCGGGTTCGGCCGGCAAGGACACCGGCAAGAAACAGGGGGATGTTCATGTCGACCGTCGTAGCGGAAGTCACCGTGGCACGAAAGCCGCTTTACACATCACTGTTCGTGCAGGTGCTCGTCGCGCTGCTGCTCGGCATCGTCATCGGCATGGCCGCGCCCGATTTCGCGATCGGGCTGAAGATCTTCAGCGATGCGTTCCTGAAGCTGATCTCTATGATCGTGGCGCCGATCGTGTTCTGCGTCGTGGTGCACGGCATCGCGGGAGCCGGCGACCTCAAGAAGGTCGGACGCGTCGGCGTCAAGGCGCTGGTCTATTTCGAGGCGATGACGACGGTCGCGCTCGTGGTCGGATTGATCCTGGCCTATCTGTTCGGGCCCGGTCACGGCATGAACATCGATACCTCGACGCTGGACGCCAAGGCGCTCGGCAACTACGCCAGCAACGCGCAGAAGCTGAAGGGTGAAGGCATCGGCAGCTTCCTGCTCAACATCATTCCGACCACCTCGTTCGACGCGCTGTCGCGCAACGACGTCCTGCAGGTGTTGTTCTTCGCCATCATTTTCGGCGTCAGCCTGGCGCTGGTCGGCGGCGAGAAGGGCGAGCGGATCTCCTCCTTCATCGACGCCGTCTCGACCGTGCTGTTCCGCGCCATGGGCCTGATCGTGCGCTTCGCGCCGATCGGCGTGCTCGGCGCAGTCGCATATACGGTCGGAAAATACGGCGTCGGCTCGTTGAAGCAGCTGCTATCGCTGGTCGCGCTGTTCTACGTGTCGGTCGCGATCTTCGTGCTCGGCGTGCTCGGCGGCGTGATGGCGCTTGCCGGCATCAACATCCTCAAATTCCTCGGCTACCTGCGCGAGGAGCTGATGATCGTGGTCGCGACCGCATCCTCTGACGCGGTGCTCCCGCAGGTGATGCGCAAGCTCGAGCATTTCGGCGTCAAGGATTCGGTGGTCGGCCTCGTGATTCCGACCGGCTATTCCTTCAACCTCGATGCCTTCTCGATCTATCTGACGCTTGCGGTCGTCTTCATCGCGCAGGCGACCAACACGCCGCTGTCGTTTGGCGACTTGCTGCTGGTGCTCGGCGTATCGCTGATCACCTCGAAGGGCGCGCATGGCGTGCCGGGCTCGGCGATCGTCATCCTGGCGGCGACACTCAACGCCGTGCCGAGCATCCCGGCGATCGGCCTCGTGCTGGTGCTCTCGGTCGACTGGTTCATCGGCATGGCGCGCGCAGTCGGCAATTTGATCGGCAACTGCGTTGCCACCGTCGTGGTCGCGGCATGGGAAGGTGACCTGGACCGGGACAAGGCCAGGCGCGTGCTCGAAGGCGCCGATGCGGTTGACGTAACTGCGGGCTAAAGCCACACGCAGCACAGGCACAACAGTGTCCCGCGCCTGGCGCGGGACACGGGCTTACTTGATCAGCCTCAGATACGGCGGCAGTTGCCGGGTTGTCGGTTCCTGCACCGGCTCGTCCGACGCAATCATGTCGCACAGTGCCTTGAGCTCGGAATCCGTCACCTTATGCAGTTCCATCCGAAGCTCGAGGATCGCAAGCGACAGCAGCCGTGCCGTCTCGGTATTTGCCCGGTCGGTCAGAAAGGTCTGACATTCTTCGAGGGTTGCGAGCAGCGCCAGCAACCGTTCTTCCGTATTTGCGACTGGCATATCTTCCACTCCCGAAGCCGCGAGGTAGAGTCGAGGTCTTTCCCTCTTCCGCTTCATTTGCCTCTCCCGCCAGAGTTCGCCGGCTTCTCGTAGGCGCACATTTGTTCCAGATGATCGAGAACTTTTGGGCAATTGTCCAGCAACATTCCGAAAGCCTGACTTGGACTTACGTCAAACTTTTCGCATCGACGGCGATTCAGTCAAGCAACCGGGGACGATCTCCGCGACCTCAGGCTGCACTAGCTGGGGTTGCATCCATGCAAGGACGCCCGTACAATATAGTTGCCCGTAGAACTACGGGCAAAGTGAATTGCCGCCCAGTAAGCATGCACGCAAAATCTGTGTCGATCAAACTCGCGCTAGTTGTGGTTTGGTCAATATTTTGCCAAATGTAGAGGGCGGGGTGTCGATAGACACCTTGGCGCGGTCGACTTCAGGTAGACGACCGAGTCGGTACTAGGGTGCTTCCAACGCGCAAATGCGTATGGATACCATCCCGCGATCTTCTTGGATTTCGTAGTTCAGACGAACTGACGATCCACTCGAGCTTAACGCGGTACATCATCAACGTGTCCCTGACCCGACCGGGCCAGGGATTCTCGATTTGAAGGACGGGTCACAAGAATGAACAGATCAGCAGCAAAGAAGATGAAGCAGCGCAGTGCCGGCAAGCCGGACATTGAGTTGGGCAAGCGGATTCGCCTTCGCCGTGTCGAGCAGAAGATCTCGCAGGCCGAACTCGGCGACAAGCTCGGCGTCAGCTTCCAGCAGGTTCAGAAGTACGAGAAGGGCGTCAACCGCGTCGGCGCTGCTCGCCTTCAGCAGATCGCGACCGCGCTCGATGTGCCGGTCACCTTCTTCTACGACGGCGACAACAAGGCCCGCGAAGTCGAGAGCCTGCTGTTCCTCGACAGCGCGTTCAGCCTCCGGTTGCTGCGCGCCTACAGCAAGATCAAGGATCAGACCGTGCAGCGCCAGCTGGTGTCGCTGATGGAATCGATCGCCGCCAACGAAGACTGAGCGCGGAACGGGTCGCGACGCCGCGAACGCGATCCACCACGCCGCTGCAGGGATCGGCCGCTGGGCCGCTCGCCGCGACCGCTACGCGCACGCGCTGGTCCGGCCGGGAAGTCGAAGCGCTGCCATCCGCGATGGCAGCGCTTTTTCTTTGGCCGTTCGGCGCCGCCAGGTCTGTGCCCCCGGCTTCGGCACAACGAGCGAGCGATCTCCGCGTTGATGTTCGCCGCAAGGTCGTGCGGCCGCGATGCCCACGGCGACGACCCAGGGCCGGTAGGACAGTCACGGTAACGTCCCGACAGCAACCAAAACTTAATCAAGACGCAACGGTCTCGGGATAGATCATCACCTCCGAACGAACGCGCTGCCTTTCCATTTATCGCGCAAGCGACGCAGTCCGGAGAATCGAGATATGCAGAGAGTGACACTCGTCGTCGTAGCCACGATGCTTGCGGCTCTACCGGCATTCGCCCAAACCGCGGGCGCGCCCGACCCGACTGCGACGGTCCCGCCACATCATGCGCTGCCGCCTGCGGCGCCGGCGGCCACCCAGCCGGGCCAGGCCAAGCCGGCCGCGTCGGCATTGGTCGCGGAAAGGCGATCGGCTGCCGCGCTCGCGTTGTCGCGCGAGCCGACCTACGACCAAGGCAGCGCACAACGCATTCGCGACGTGGTGAAGAGCTATTCCGATCTCGCCGCCCACGGCGGTTGGCCCACGATCCCCGCGGACGCAAAATTTGCGTTGGGCGTGCAGGGCGTCAATGACGATCTGTTGCGCAAGCGTCTGATCATCACCGGCGACCTTGCCACCGACAAGGCCGCCGGCGCCTATGATGAAGTCCTGGCCGACGCGGTGAAGCACTTCCAGACGCGCCACGGGCTCACAGCGACCGGCACGGTGACGCCGCGGACGCTGGCTGCGCTCAACGTTCCCGCACAGAAGCGGATCAGGCAGCTCGAGGCCTCGCTGGAGCGGCTCGACCAGATGGACTTCCAGTTCGGGCAGCGCTATGTCGTAGTCAACATTCCCGCCACCTTCGCCGAGGCCGTCGAGGACAACAAGGTCGTGCGGCGCTACCGCGTGATCGTTGGCAAGACCGAGAAACCCTCACCAACGCTGACGTCCGAGATCACCGACGTCATCCTCAATCCGACCTGGACGGTGCCGTCATCGATCACGAAGACGGAGATCGCGGCGCATATGCGCAGGGATCCGACCTACTTGTCGCGCATGCACATGGACGTGTTCGACGCTCACGACAACCCGATTGATCCGCGTTCGGTCGACTGGTCCGGCGATCACGCACCGAACATCACGGTGCGTCAGCAGAGCGGCGCATGGAATGCGCTCGGCGCGGTCAAGATCGACATGCCGAACTCATATTCGGTCTACATGCACGATACCAATCAGCACAGCCTGTTCAACGACGACTATCGCTTCGATTCGCATGGCTGCTCGCGCGTCGACAATGTCCGCGATCTCGCGGCGTGGTTGCTGAAAGACCAGCCGCAGTGGACCCGCGCCACCATCGATGCTGCGATCGCCACCGGCGAGCGTCAGGACGTCCGCATGCTGAAGAAGGTGCCGGTGGCCTGGGTCTACCTCACGGCGTGGATGACGAAGGACCGAACCATCCAGTTCCGCAACGACGTCTACGACCAGGACGAGCAACTCCTCGAAGCCACCGCCGAGGAAGCTGCCTTCTTCAACAAGGCCGCCGCACATCCGCTGACCACGCAGTAGAGCGCTTTTCCGCGAAGCGCGACCAAACGTCCCCACGTTTCGTTTGCGGATCGCCATTCTGTCGCGCGGCCAATTGTCGCTCGCGCGCGGCGCGACCTCACAACTCCCGCATTTCCTGCGTTGAACCAGCCTCGCCAGAACCAAGTGTATGGGCTCGTCTTTTTGTCGCAGCAACGAAGTGGCCGCATGGACGTATTCAGGCTTCAACCAAGGAGATCTCAATGAATATCAAGCTTGCCGTTTTTGGACTGGCCGCGCTCGGAAGCGCGGCGTTGATGTCCGGCGCGGCATCGGCGATGCCGAACGGGCTTCCACAGGCCGGCCACATCGCAGGCGAAACGTCCAATGTCGACAAGGTGCGCCAGGTCTGCGATCGCTGGGGCCGTTGCTACTGGCAGCCGGGCTATGGCTACGGACCGCGCCATCACGGATGGCATCATCGTCCGCACTTCCAGCCCCGCCATCATCACGGGTACCGTCCTCACGGCGGACATCATGGTGGCGGTCATCACGGTGGCGGACACCATGGCGGCGGGCATCACGGCGGACACCGGCGCTAATCATCAGCGAGGGGGCTTCGGCCCCCTCACCTTTACGCGTTCAAGCATGATCCTGATAAGTGCGAAGCAGCTTTCCGCAGCAACAAGCACGAGGCGTTTGCGCAGAGATCATGCTCCGTCGCCGAGACGTTAGCGCGGGTTACTTTTGTCCCGCACGGCGGACGAGCACGTTCTCGAGGAACAGATACTCGATGCCGGTGCCGAGGAAAGTGTCGATGGCTTCGCGCGGGGTGTTGACGATCGGCTGCCCCTTCACATTGAAGCTCGTGTTCAGCACCATCTCGCGGCCGGTCGCCCGGCCGACGGCCCGCAGCAGCGCGTGGAATTCCCGATTATCCCAGACGCCGACCGTCTGCACGCGAGCCGAGCCGTTGACATGCGTGATCGCCGGCAGCGCGGCGCGATGCGCGGGGCGCACGTCGGCAGTCATGATCATGTAGGGAAGCTCTAGCCCCTTCGGCACCTCGAACCAGTCATGCACCTGCTCGAGGCTGACCGCCGGCGCGAACGGGCGGAAGGCCTCGCGCATCTTGACCATCGCGTTGATGCGGTCGCGCATCTCGGGATGACCGGGATCGGCCAGGATGCTGCGATGGCCGAGCGCGCGGGGTCCGAATTCCATGCGGCCGCGGTACCAGCCGAGCACGCGTCCGGCCGCGATCAGCCTGGCCGCCGCCGCGCAGGTCTCGTCGAGATCTGGAAAACGCGTGATCTCGATGCGGCCCGCGGTTTCGGTGAGCGCCCTGTCGATCTCGGCCTGCGAATGTGCGGGCCCCAGGAAGGGCACCGGCATCCGGACGTTCTTGACCCCGCGGTCGCGCGATGCCGACCAGAGCGCGGCGCCGAGCGCGGAGCCGTCGTCGCCGGCGGCCGGCTGAACGTAGATGTCGTCGAACAGGCCGGACTGGAGCAGACGGCCGTTGGCGGTGCAGTTGAGCGCGACGCCGCCCGCCATCGCGAGCCTGCGCAGGCCGGTGCTGCGGCCGAAATGGCCGCAGACGTGGAGCATGACCCTGTCGAGGCATTCCTGCAGCGCCGCGGCTACGTCGCGATGGTCGTCGGTAACGTCGGCGTCCGGCGCCCGGGCCGGGATCAAATGCTCGCCGAGATCGCGTCGCGTCGCGCCATAGGTTTCGCGATCGTGGCGCTCTTTATTGAGACGGAGCAGAGGAATCCTGATCAGGCCGTCGTCGCGCAGCTCCACGGTCCGCTCGAAGAAAGCACGGTGGCGGGCCGGGTCACCGTAGGGGGCGAGACCCATGATCTTGTATTCGTCGGAGTTGAAATCGAATCCGAGATGCAGCGTCAGGGTGGAATAGAGGATGCCGATCGAATCCTGGGCGGTGATCTCCGCGAGCTTGTCGATCTGATTGTCATGCGCGTGATAGACGGTGACGGCGTGGACCTCGCCCATGCCGTCGAGAACCACCACCAGGCATTCGTCCCATCCCGAGGTGTAGTAGGCGCTGGCGGCGTGGGACAGATGATGGTTGACGTGGTGGACCTTGTCGGCGGCAAGTCCGGGCAGGTGCTCCTCAATTTGCGAGAGCAGCTTTTCGCGCGAGAAGACCTCCCTATATTGGCGGGCCGATGTCGGATCCAGCATGAAGGCGGCTTTGTAAGGCGAATAATCGAAGCCGTGGGAGATCGCGTCGATATCGGCCGGCTTCAGGCCGGCGCTCTCCAGGCAGTAGCTGATCGCGCCGATCGGGAAGTCGCCGGTGTGCTTCTTGCGGCTGAAGCGCTCTTCAGCAGCACCGGCGACGATCCTGCCGTCGACCACCAGCACCGCAGCGGAATCGTGACCTTGGGAGATCCGGTATTCGCGTTCGTCGAGGCCCGGCCAGTGCGTCTTCTTGAACGGGATCGCGTTCTCGAAGCCGCTGATGCCGATGACATTCACCATATTAAACCACCCCTGGACGGATCGCGCTCAAGGGACTTTCGAGCAGGTTCAGCAGCATCGTTGCAGAGAAGCCGGGGAAATCAAGGTCAGCAAAAGTGCCGTGCCGCCGCCTCGGAATAGTCGGCGGGGCATCCGTTCCCATCGCTTGACGGAGTACCACCTTTGCGTCGGGGGACCTCCCGAACGCATATGCTACCGTTGGCTTTTCCGCCAAATCACGGCGTTCGGACGCCTTTCGGATGGAGGTGGACGATGGATGCGCTGTCCGATATTCGGTTCGAAGTCTTCAGCACGTGCCCGCAGTCCGGCACCGTCCCGGCGGCAAGCTATGTCGAGCAGGTGCAGGCCGTCGCCCGCTGGAGCGAAGACGCCGGGTGCAAGGGGATCCTGGTCTACACGGAGAATTCCCTGGTCGATCCCTGGCTCGTCTCTCAGGTCATCATGCAGAGCACCAAGGAGCTCTGTCCGCTGGTCGCGGTGCAGCCGGTCTACATGCATCCGTACAGCGTCGCCAAGATGGTGAGCTCGCTCGCGCATATGTACGGGCGCCGGCTCTATCTGAACATGGTCGCGGGCGGCTACACGACCGAACTTGCGGCGCTCGGCGACGCGACGGCGCACGACAAGCGATACGCCAGGCTCGTCGAGTACACCGGCATCATCAAGCTGCTGCTGGAGAACGCAGGGCCGGTAACTCTCGAAGGAGAATTCCAGACCGTCCGCAATCTCAAGATGACGCCGCAGCTGGCACCGGAGCTACTGCCTGGCGTGTTCGTGTCGGGCTCCTCGGAAGCGGGGCTTGCGGCCGCCAAGGCGCTGGGCGCGACGCCGGTGAGATATCCCAAGCCGGCTGCCGAGTATGGGCAGGCGGACGCCGACTGCACGGGCTCGGGCATACGCGTCGGCATCATTGCGCGCGCGAGCGCCGACGAGGCCTGGCGGGTCGCGCACGAGCGCTTCCCGACCGACAAGAAAGGGCAACTGGCGCACAAGCTGGCCATGAAGGTCTCGGATTCGGCCTGGCACAAACAGATGTCCGATCTCGCGGCCGAGACGGCCGCGCAGAACACGCCCTATTGGCTGGTGCCGTTCGAAAACTACAAAACCTTCTGCCCGTATCTGGTGGGCGACTACGGGGTCGTCTCCGACGAACTCGCGCGCTACGCCGCGGCCGGCTACGGCACGTTCATCCTGGACATCCCGCCCACTCGCGAGGAACTGATCCATACAGGCGAGGTCTTCGGACTGGCGCTGACGAAGGCCCGGCGCCTCAAGTCGTTCGCGCTTCGCGATCCGGCGCGTCAGGGCCTCGCAGGCTAGGCGAGGATCGCCCGATGGAGTTGCGCGCGGATGGATCACGGCGGGGGTTGTGGACGGGCTTCCTGCATTCGGCAAAGCTGTTTCCCGACCGTCCTGCCGTCGTCACGCAGGGCACATCGCTCTCGTATCGGCAGCTTCGCGAGGTCGCAATCCGCATCGCAGCCTGCATCCAGGCCCATCGCGAAGCGTCGTGGACGCCCCTGACCGCCGTGTTCGCGCATCGCAGTCCGGCGGCATTCGCCGGCGTGCTCGGATCGCTGCTGGCCGGACATGGTTACGTGCCGCTGAACCGCACCTTCCCGGTCGAGCGCACCAGGTCGATGTTCGTCCGCTCGGAGTGCCGCTCGATCATCGTCGACGCGGAATCCTTGCCGCAGATGGACGCGCTGGTGGAGAACGCGGACGAATCGCTGCTCGTGATCGCGCCCGGTCTCGAGGATCCGCGCCCCTATCGCGCACGATGGCCGCGGCACACCGTCGTCGGAGCTGCCGATCTCGAAGCATATGCCGACTGGCGCGTGCCGGACGCGCACGGCGACGCGATCGCCTATCTGCTATTCACATCCGGCAGCACCGGGATCCCGAAAGGCGTGATGGTCGCCCACCGCAATGTCACAGCCTATGTCGATCATGCGGTGGAGCGTTTCGCCATCACGGAGCGCGACGTTGTCTCGCAGACCTTCGACATGACGTTCGACCTGTCGGCGTCCGACATGTTCGTGGCGTGGGAACGCGGCGCATGCGTGTGCTGCCCCTCGCAGAAGACGCTGCTCAATCCGGGCCGATTCATCCGCGACCAGGGACTGACGGTCTGGTTCTCGGTGCCCTCGATGGTCGCGCTGATGAAGCAATGCGGTCTCCTGAAGCCGGGAGGGTTTCCCTCGCTCAGGCTGAGCCTGTTCTGCGGCGAGCCGCTGCCCGTCAGCAGTGTCGAGGCCTGGATGATGGCAGCGCCGAACGCCATCGTTGAAAATATCTACGGACCCACCGAGTTGACCATCGCGTGCACCGGCTACCGATGGGATCCGAAGCGGGCGCCGGCCGAATCGGAGATGGGTATCGTGCCGATCGGCGCTCCGTTCCCCGGAATGGACGTGCTCGTCGCCGACGAACGCATGAACGAGGTCGCACCGGGTGCGGATGGCGAACTGCTGATGCGCGGCCCGCAGATGTCGCTCGGCTACTGGAAGGATCCCGACAAGACCGCGACCGCCTTCATCGTCCCGCCCGGACGGACGGATGTGTTCTACCGCACCGGCGACCGCGTGCGCCGGCCTCTCGGCGATGGCCCCCTCACCCATCTCGGCCGCATGGATTCCCAGGTGAAAATCCTCGGCCACAGGGTGGAGCTTGGCGAGGTCGAGGCGGTGGTGCGCGAAGCTGCGGGCGTCGACGGAGTGGTGGCGATCGGCTGGCCCATTACGTCGAGCGGCTATGGCGGCATCGAAGTGCTCATCGAAGGCGGGCCGGTCGATCTCGACGGGCTTCGCGAAGCGGTCGCCGCCCGATTGCCGGACTACATGGTCCCCCGACGATGGCACGTCCGCAACCGGTTGCCCCGCAATGCCAACGGAAAATACGACCGCAAGGCCATGCCGGCGGTTTTGGGAGACAGTCAATGAACGGTCCGACCACGGATGACGTCCGCGCATTCTTCGGAACCTTCCTCAACCAGAAGCTGGAGGACCGCGGACAACGTCCGCTGCGTGATCTCCCCGACGACTACGACCTGCTGCTGTCGGGCGCGCTCGATTCGCTGGCCTTCGTCGAGATGATGATGGCCGCGGGCGAACACTTCGACAGGGAGATCGATTTCGAGAACCTCGATCCCGAACAGATGACGCTGATCGGGCCTCTGTGCCTGTTCGTGTCGGAGCAGTTGAGACCGCATCCGTCATGACGTACGCCAAGATCTTCGCTGCCGATCTCCTGCTTCCGCTGCTGAAGGCGCGGCCGGAGCTGGAGGCCGAACGCGTCAATCCGGACACACTTGCCAGACCGCCGTCTCCGGCGAAGCAGCGGGAGGTGCGATTCTCGGACTTCGAGGCCGTCACGGACCTGAAAGAGCGCTACGGCCTGCCGAAGGACAACCCGGAGAACTGGCACCGGCTGTGGCGGCAGAACCCGGTGCTGGCGGCGACGGGATCGCACGCCGGCATGGGCTGGGTGCTGGAGACCGAGTCCGGCATCGTCGGATACCAGGGCAGCCTGCCGCTGCTCTACCGGCTCGGCGACCGCACGCTGGTCGGCGCGGTCGGCACCGGCCTCGCCATCGATCCGGCCTATCGCGCGCGCAGCATTGGGCTTCTGACCGCGTTCTTCCGGCAGCCCGGTGTCGATATCACCTTCGTGACGTTCGCGATCGAATCCGCACTCAGGCTGTGCAAGGCGCTGCACGCACAGCCGCTGGCGCAGCCCGGCTTCGACAAGGTGCTGTTCTGGGTGCTGGATCCGCCGCGGTTCGCGCAGACGCTGGCATCAAAATTCCGCCTGTCGGGCGGAACGGCCGCGATCGCGAGCGCGCTCGGCGCGACGGTGCTGCGGGCCGACATGGGGCTGCGCCGCGGCCCCGGACGATCTCCCGCGGGACGGCCCGGCGGCGAGTTCGACGTCGCAGCAATCGACGTCAACGACATCGGCGACGAGTTCGAGGACCTCTGGCAGCGCAAGCTCGCCGAGGCGCCGCGGCTGATGGCGGACCGCGGCGCCGCTTCGCTGCGCTGGCACTTTACCATCCCCGGCGGTTCGTCGCGCGCCGCCGTGTTGTGTTGCCGTCACGCCGGGCGTCTGGCGGGCTACGCCATCGTGGAGCATTCGACCGACCGCAAGACCGGCCTGCGCCGCGCGATGCTGGCCGACATCCTGGCAGAAGAGGACGATCCGGAGACGACCGAGGCGCTGCTCGAGGCGGCCTACGCGAACGCCCTCGCCGCCGGTGACGACTTCTTCGAGGTGGTGGGACTGCCCGCGCACGTACGGCAGATCCTGATGCGCTGGAGGCCCTATGTCAGGACCTATCCGACCGATCCGCTGGTCTATCGGACGGCTGACGAGTCTCTCGCCCGGTTCCTCGCCGACGGCAACGGTTGGTACGCCGGCCCGATGGATGGCGACACGACCCTGCTGCCGTAGATCGCCGAGTGAAAGAGAGGGCTGCGTGACCCACGTCGATATGCTCAAGAGCCAGTACGAGGCATTTCCTTATCCGACCAATACGTCGAGCACCGGCGGGTACCGGGAGCTGGTCAATCTCGTGAAGCTGCTTCGTCTGGATTGCGGTTACCACCTCCAGGGCAAGCGAATTCTCGATGCCGGCACCGGCACAGGGCTCCGCTTGCTGGAGCTCGCCGCGGCGTTTCCGGACAATGAATATGTCGGGATCGACTATTCGGAGAACTCGATTGCCTGCGCGGAACGCGCAAGGAACGCCTTTTCCGGCGCACCGGTGTCATTCCGGGTCGGCGATATCATGGCCGCAGATCAGCAAGGCGGACCGTTCGATGTGATCCTGTGCATGGGCGTGCTGCATCATCTGCAGCGGCCTGCCGAAGCGATCGCTCGGCTGTCGCGGCTTCTTACAGCAAGTGGCGTGCTGATTTTCTACGTCTACGGAGAATACGGCTCCGGAGAGCGGATGCGCAGGAAGCGGTTGCTCGGTCACCTGCACGGCCAGGACCAGGTCGGGCAAAAGATCGAGTCGGCAAAGCGCCTCGGCTTCACCGACTTTCCGTACGGCTGGGCGGTTCAAGATCCAACCGACGTCGATCCGATGATCGTCGACGCCTATGTCAACCACTACGAAGTCCTGTACACGCTGGAGAGCATCGCTAAACTGGTTTCGAACAGCTTTACGGCATGCGTTCCTTACGGCTTCACGTTGGAGCGAAACGGACTACTGGTGGAATCGCGGCTCAATGCCCGCTTTGTAATGCCGGTCGCGCGCACCGATCCGAAGGGCAAACTCAATTCGCCTGACCTCGAAGAGGTCTACGCCAAGCTGCCCAAACGCCAGCAACTGCTCGTGCTCGAGGATCTGTATGCGCCGGCAGGTTACACCATGCTAGCCCATAACGGCGGATTCCTCGGGGAGATCAGCCGGCCCGAGCGGCTGACATCGAACACCTGGCAGTGAGCGCTAAAGCGCCGCCAGCACGGCCCTCGCGACATCGGCGGTGCCGTTGCTGCCGCCGAACTCGAACGGCTTGATGCCGCCGGCGTAGACCTTGTCGACCGCGCGCTCGATTCGCTCGCCGGCCTCCGCTGCGCCTTCGAGACCGTGCTTGTCGGCGAGCCAGTCCAGCATCATCGCAGCCGACAGGATCATCGCGGTCGGGTTGGCCTTGCCTTGCCCCATGATGTCGGGTGCCGTGCCGTGACACGGTTGAAAAACGGCGTAGCGATCGCCGATGTCGGCCGACGGCGCCATGCCCATGCCGCCGATCAGGCCGGCGGTGAGATCGGACAGGATGTCGCCGAACATGTTCTCGGTGACCATGACGTCGAAATCCCAGGGACGCTTCACCAGCGCGGCCGCGGTCGCGTCGATATAGAGGTGGTCGGCCCTGACGTCGGGATGGCGCTTCGCGGTCTCGTCGAAGATGCTGCGGAAGAACGCGAACGCCTTGAACACGTTTGCCTTGTCGACGCAGGTCAGCCCGCCATTGACCTTGCCGCGCGCCTTGCGGCGTTCGGCAAGCCGGAACGAGAACTCGAACAGCCGCTCGGAGGTGCGGCGCGTGATCACCATCGTCTCGCGCGCTTCGCCCTCGGTGACGACGCCCTTGCCCATCGAGGCGAACAGGCCTTCGGTCGATTCCCGGATCACGACCAGGTCGATGCCCTTCTGATCGGCGCCGACGATCGTGCTCGCCACACCCGGGATCAATCGCGCGGGCCGCACGCCCGCATAGAGGTCGAAGATCACGCGCAATTCGATCTGCGGCGCGATCTCGGTGTTGTCGGGATAGCGCACCGACGGCAGGCCGCAGGCTCCAAGCAGGATCGCATCGGCCTCCTCGCACAGCCGGATCGTGCTCTCCGGCATCGACTTGCCGGTTTCCTTGTAATGGCCGGCGCCGGCCGCCGCCTCGGTGAAACGGAATTTGAGGCCGGCCGACGCCTCGATCTTGCGCAGCACTTCAAGTGCCGGCGCCATCACCTCGGGGCCGATGCCGTCGCCACCGAGAACTGCGATGTGAAGTGCATCGTTGGCGGACATGGGGATGCCTCAGAACAAATGAGAAATGACCGGCCGTCATTGCGAGGAGCGAAGCGACGAAGCAATCCACGTCGCGGCAAGCGGAGAGATGGATAGCTTCGCTTCGCTCGCAATGACGGCGGTGGCAGTTACGGCGTCAGCACGGCGCGTCCGACCAGCTGGCCCTTCTGCAGATTGGTCAGCGCCTCGTTCGCCTTCGCCAGTGGCATCGGCGTGACCGGGATCGCCGGAATCTTCTTGGTCCGCACGAGGTCGAGCAACTCCTGCGTCTCCCTCAGATTGCCGACATAGCTGCCCTGGATGGTGACGGCCTTGATCGGGATCAGCGGCAGTGCCCAGGTCGCGCCGCCGCCGAACAGGCCGACGATCACGAGCTTGCCGCCCTTGGTCAGGCAGTCGAAACCGAGCTGCGAGGTCTGGGCGTTGCCGACCAGGTCGATCGCGGCACGGATCGGCTGGCCCGCCTTCTTGATCAACTGCTCCAGCGCGTCGGGCGCCTTGCCGTCGACGGTCGCGAGCGCGCCGGCGGCCTCAGCCGCCTCACGCTTCCTGGCGTCGATATCGACCACGATCGCGCCCTTGCCGCCCATCGCCTTCAAGAGCGAGAGCGCCATCAGGCCGAGACCGCCGGCGCCGAAGATCACGATCGGCGTGTCGAGGTCCTTCTCGACCTTCTTCAGTGCGCTGTAGGTCGTGACACCCGAGCAGGCGTAAGGCGCGGCCGTGACCGGATCGAGCCCCTTGAGGTCGAGCAGATATTTCGGATGCGGCACCGTCATGTGATCGGCGTAGCCGCCGTCGCAATAGACGCCGAGCGCATTCGGCTTGATCGCGCACATGTTCTCGTCGCCGCCGAGGCAGGTCGGGCATTTGCCGCAGCCGAGCCAGGGATAGGCCAATGCGACATCGCCGACCTTGAGGCCGCCCTTGTCGGCATCCTTGACATCGGGGCCGAAGGCGATGATCTCGCCGACCGTCTCATGGCCCATCGTGCGCGGCAGCGAGACGCCGCGATCCTTCAGCGACAGCGGCTTGCGGCCATGGCCGAGATCATAGCCGCCTTCCCAGATGTGCAGGTCGCTGTGGCAGACGCCGGCGGCCTTGACCTTGATCAAGACCTGCGTGCCCGACGGCTGCGGTGTCGGATGATCGACCTCTTTCAAGGGGGCGTTGAAATCGACGACCTGGAAACTCTTCATCGCTGTTCTCCCGAAGCTTGTTCTTGCGCGGACCTTGCCACGCCTGCCCGCGCGGGACAAACGCTCATGACCCCATTTTCGAGCAAGCCGCCATGCAGCTCGTTCGAAGGGCCAAGGCCTATTCAGATCAGTGGGTGATGGCAAGCCGCGAACTGGCCGGGTGCCACCACGCGCAGTTCCGGCACCTCGCCGGCACAGCGCGCATCGGCCCGCGGACAGCGGGTGCGGAAGCGACAGCCGGAGGGCGGGGCGATCGGCGACGGCGGCTCGCCGACCGGCACGCTCTGGGTCGGACGACGTCCGGATCGGGCACCGGGATCGCTTCGATGAGCAGCGCGGTATAGGGATGCGCAGGCCGGGCAAACAGCTGCTCCGACGGACCGACCTCGCAAAGCCGGCCGAGATACATCACCGCAACGCGATCTGAGACCGCCTTCACCACCGCGAGGTCGTGGGCGATGAACAGCAGGGTCAGGCCGTAACGCGCCTTCATCTCCTCCAGCAGATTGAGGATCTGGGCACGAATTGAAACGTCGAGCGCGGACACCGGTTCGTCGCAGATCACGAATTCCGGATTGAGCACCAGCGAGCGCGCGATGCAGATGCGCTGGCACTGTCCGCCGGAGAATTCATGCGGCAGCCGCCCGCTCACCAGCGCCGGATCGAGGCCGACCGCCGACAGCACCTCGTCGACGCGCCGCTTGCGCTCCTCGGGGTCCTTGACGCCCGCGATCACCAGCGGCTCGGCGACGATATCGCCGATCCGCCGCCGCGGGTTGAGCGATGCGATCGGGTCCTGAAAGATCAGCTGCACGCGCCGACGCATCTTGCGCAGCGGCTCGCCCTTCAGGGTGGTGAGATCATGCCCGTCGAACAGCACCTTGCCCGAGACGGCCTGGCGCAATTGCAGCACGGCGCGACCGAGCGTGGACTTGCCGCAGCCGGATTCGCCGACCAGCCCCAGCGTCTCGCCGCGCGCGATCTCGAGGCTGACATCGGACACGGCATGGATGGTCTTGCCCCCCACCGAATATTCGACGACGAGGTTTTCCACTTTCATCAGCGGATCGGATGCGGCTTGCAACATCATGCGCCTGCCCCCGCGGCGATCGGATGGAAGCAGGCATAGAGATGCTCTTGCGTCTCAGCAGGGCTGAGCCGCGGCTTTTCGGTGGTACAGCGCCCGGCGGAATAACGGCAGCGCGGCGAGAACGAGCAGCCCTTGAGCGGCCGGGTCGGATCGGGCGGACGTCCCGAAATCGCCGGCAACGGCGTGTGCGGCGCGACGTCGAGCTTCGGCAGCGCCGCGAGCAGCGCCTCGGTGTAGGGCATCCGCATCTGCTTGAACAAGGCCGGCGTCGGCGCGCGCTCGACGACGCGGCCGGCATACATCACCGCGACCTCGTCGGTGCGGCCGGCGACCACGCCGAGGTCATGCGTGATGATGATCATCGCCATATGGCGGCGTTGCTGCTCGCGCGCCAGCAGATCGAGGATCTGCGCCTGGATCGTGACGTCGAGCGCGGTGGTCGGCTCGTCCGCAATCAGCAGCTGCGGCTCGCAGGACAGCGCTATAGCGATCGCGACGCGCTGGCGCATGCCGCCGGAGAGCTGATGCGGATATTGCGCCAGCCGCTGCTCGGGGGCGGGAATGCCTACCGCCGCCAGCAGCTCGATGCTGCGCTGCCTGGCCTGGGCAAGATCGAGCTCGAGATGCTCCTGAATGGTCTCGATCAGCTGGGTGCCGATGGTCAGCACCGGGTTGAGCGATGTCATCGGGTCCTGAAACACCACCGCGAGCGAACGGCCGCGCAGCTTGCGCAATTTCTCTGCCGACAGGGTCGTGAGATCCTGCCCGTTGAACATCACGCGGCCGGACAGCTTCGCCTTCTTGGGCAGCAGTTGCAGGACCGCCCGCGACAGCATGGTCTTGCCGCAGCCGGACTCGCCGACAATGCCTAGCGTCCTGCCGGCGCCGACGGCGAGATCGATATGGTCCACCGCCCGCAGATTGCCGCGCGGCGTCGGCAGGTCGACCACCGCGTCCTCGACCGAAAGCAATGCACCGCTCATAGTGCACCCTGCCTTGGATCGGTCAGCGCGCGCATCGTGTCGCCGATCAGGTTGAACGCGAGCACGGTCAGGAACATCGCGATCGCCGGAATGAAGGCGAGCATTGGCGCGACATCAAGGCTTTCACGTCCCTCGCCGATCATGCTGCCCCAGCTCGAGATCGGCGGCGGCACACCGAGGCCGAGGAAGGACAGCGAGCCCTCGACCACGATGGTGACGGCGACCCCGAGCAGGAAGAAGGCGAGCAGCGGCAGCAGCACGTTGGGCAGCAGCTCACGCAGCAGGATGCGCGCATGCGTGGCGCCGAGCGCCTGCGCCGCGATGACGAATTCGCGTCGCGCCAGCGTCAGGGTCGCCGCCCGCGACACCCGCATGAAGGCGGGAATGCCGAGCACGCCGAGGATGCAGGTCAGGTTGAAGATCGATTGGCCGAGATAGGCGGTGACCGCCAGCGCCAGGATCAGCGGCGGGAACGCCAGCAGCACATCCATGCTGCCGACCACGAAGGATTCGAAACGGCCTCGGAAATAGCCGGCGAGCATGCCGAGCGCGCCGCCGATGGTGACCCCGATCATCGGCGCGCAGAGGCCGACGATCAGCGAGATCCGCGCGCCGTAGATCAGCCGCGACAGCTCGTCACGGCCGAGACCGTCGGTGCCGAGCCAATGCTCGGCCGAGATCGGCGCCCGCCGCTCCAGCATGTCCATGTCGGTCGGGCTCGGCAGCGGCAGCAGATCGGCAAAGATCGCGACCGCAAACACCAGCACCATCCAGCCGATCGCGAACCAGAACAGCATGCCGAGCCGGCGGCGGCGGACCGGCGTCGCACCGGCCTCTTCCTCGAGACTGAGCTCAAGCGTGGCCATGGCGAATCCTCGGGTCGAGCACGGCGTAGAGCATGTCGACGATGAAGTTCATGATCACGAAACCGGCGGCGACCAGCAGCACCACGCCCTGCAAGATGATGAGATCGCGGGTAAGGATCGCGCCAACCAGCAGACGTCCGATTCCGGGCAAGGCAAAGATCGTCTCGACGATGACGGCGCCGCCGATCAGGCGGCCGATATTGATGCCCGTGATGGTGACGAGCGTCAGCGACGACGGCTTCAGCGCGTGTACGAACAGGATGCGCGACGGCTTCAGGCCCTTCGCCTTGGCGAGCGCGATATAGTCCTCCTGCAACGCCGCGATCATGTCGGAGCGCAGCACGCGCATGATACCCGGCCATTCCGCAAGCCCGAGCGTCAGCGCCGGCAGCACCATGAAACGCAGATTAGCGACCGGGTCCTCGGTGAACGGCACATAGCCGGTCGCCGGCAACAGCCGCAGCTCGACCGCGAACAGATAGATCAGCAGGATCGCGGACAGGAAGGTCGGCACCGACAGCATGCCGAAGGCCGAGCCGGTCATCAAACGGTCGAAAGCGCTGCCGGCCTTGGCCGCGCAGGCGATCGCGAGCGGCACGCCGATCGCAAGCCCGATCAGCTCGGCCAGGATCATCAGCTCGAACGAGACCGGGATGCGCTCGCTGACCGCCTGCAGCACGGTCTGCCCGGTGCGAAAGGATCGTCCGAAATCACCCTGCAGGATGTGCCACAGCCAGCCGAGATAGCGCAGCCAGATCGGCTGATCGAGCCCCATGTCGTGGCGCAGCGCCGCGACGTTCTCCGGCGTCGCCTGGTCGCCGAGGATCACGTAGGCCAGATCGCCAGGCAACAGCGAGGCGATCACGAAGGTCAGAACCGAGACCGCGATCAGCACCGGCACCAGATAGAGGAGCCTGCGCACGACGAAGAACAGCATGAAAGGCTATTCCTTCCAGGCGTAGGAGACGTCGAGCACCCCGTTGAACATCTTCGGAACGCCCTTCACCTTCGCGCTCGAGATCGCGTAGTAGGTGTTCTGGAAGGTCCAGAACCAGATCGCCTCCTTGTTGATCAGGCGGCTGATCGCGCAATAATCGTCGGTGCGCTGGGCGACGTCGGCGGTGGTTCGCGCATGCTCCAGCAGCCGGTCGAGCTCCGGATTGGAGTAGTTCGCCAGCGCCACCGGGCTGCCAGTGTGGAAATTGGCGTACATCTGCGGATCGGGATCGGCGAGATCGACGATGCGCCACGGCGTCAGCTGAAACTGGCGCATGAAGGCGCGCGGCGGAATGGTCGCCTGATCGACCTGCTCGATCTCCATGTTGGCGCCGATGCGTTTCCAGAATTGCTGCAGCACCTGACCGCCGGTGCGGCCACGCGGCGTCGCCGTGACCAGCATCTTGAACTCGACCGGCTTGCCGTAGTCCTTGAGCAGCGCCTTGGCCTTTTCGACATCGTAGGGCAACGCGCCGTCGTCCTTGCACTTCACCCAGGAGCCGTCGCCATAGGGATTGCTGGCCGGTCGCGCCAGCCCATTGGTGATCGCTTGCGACATCTTGTTGCGGTCGAGCGCCATCACCAGCGCCTGGCGCACGCGCACGTCGTCGAGCGGTGGAACCTTGGTGTTGAAGGCGGCGACTGAAGCCCCCGAGCCTTGATAGGTATGCACGGTCAGACTCGTGTCTTTGCGTGCCTTGATGATGTTGTCGGCGTCGGCCTCGTCGTCCCAGATGATGTCGGCCTCACCCGATTGCAGCGAGGCGAAGCGCGACTGCGCATCCGGCAGCGGCTTCAGGATGATGCGGTCGAGATAGGGCTTGCCCTTGTCCCAATAATCCGGGTTCTTCTCGAGCACCATGCGGTCGCCGGCGGTCCAGGATTTCAGGATGTAGGGACCGGTGCCGACCGGGTTGCGATTGTAATCGTCGCCCTTGGTCTTCCACGCGGTTGGCGACTGCATCACGTTGTTGGAGCTCTGGATCGACTGGGTCGCCGGAAAATTCACCGACGGGTCGCTGAAATTGTAGACCACCGTCAGGTCATCGACCGCGTTCACGCTGATGATGCTCGTGATGTAGAAGGCGCAGCGGCACTTGTTGGCCGGATCCTTCTGGCGGTCGAAATTCTCCTTCACCGCCTGCGCATTGAACGGCGTGCCGTCATGGAATTTGACGCCGGGCCGCAGCTTGATGGTCCAGGTCTTGAAGTCGTCGGAATGCGTCCACGACAGCGCGAGCTTCGGCTTCGGCTCGCCCTTGTCGTCGAGCGTGGTCAGCGTGTCGAAAATCGCGGCCGCTGCGGTGTTCGCCGACGTGTCGTAGACGCCGACCTTGAGCGGGTCGAAACCCGGAATGTCGAGCTCCTGGCCGACGGTCAGCGTGCCGCCCTGCTTCTGCGCATGGACCGGTGCAGCTGATACCACCGCACCTAATCCCGCCACAAGAAATATGCGCGCAACTGCGTGCGCGCGCCCGGCCAACTTCATCAATGCTCCCTCCCAGATGGGCGACGTCCGGTGTTCCGGATCATCGTATGTTCGGAGGCAGCTTGTCTGGAATCGCTGCGCGCGACAAGACCGTAAAACGGATGAAAAGCCGCAGGCTTAACTGCGCGCGGTTTTCGCCGGTTGCGCTGCAAAGCCTGCGATCTGATCCTCAGAGAGGCCGATCTCCTTCAGATAGGACAGCGTGTGCTCGCCGAGCGTCGACATCCGCTTGCGCGCTCCGACCGTCGCACCGGACATGCGGAATGGCAGATTGAGCACCTTGAAGCTGCCGCCGCCGTCCTCGACCTCGGCCAGCGCGCTGCGATGGGCGATTTGCGGATCGGCGAGTGCCTCGCGCACGGTGCGATAGGCCGACGACGGCACGCCATACTCGTTGAGCGCAACAAGACAGGCTTGCGTGCTGACCGCGCGCGACCACGCCTCGACGCCCTCCATCAAGCCCGCCCAGTTGTCGCGCCGATCGGAATATTTGGCAAAGCGCGGATCGGACACCCATTCGGGCCGGCCGATCACCTGCATCAGGTTCTGGAACGTCTTCTCGCTGGCGATCGCCACCATCACGTAGCCGTCGGTGGTTTCGATCGGGCCGAACATCGGCCGCTGCGGCGGCTTCACCTCGAACTGCGCCGCCTGCACTTCGTTCAGGGTGAGGCTCAGCATCGATTCCAGCATCGAGACGTCGATATGCTGGCCCTTGCCGCTGGCAGCACGCTGATAGAGCGCCGCCGAGATCGCGCCGAAGGCATAGACGCCGGTCAGCACGTCGGCGTGATAGATCCCGCAATAGTCCGGCCGGCTGCGGCCCGGCTGGTAGGCGAGATGCGCCATCTCGTAGCCCGAGGCGGCATGGATCACCGGCGCATAGGCCGGCAATTCCGCCGACGGGCCGGTCTGGCCGTAGCCGGAGATCGAGCAGAAGATCAGTTTTGGATTGATATCGCGGACCGAGGCATAGTCGAGCTCGAGCCGCCGCATCACGCCGGGGCGGAAATTCTCCACCAGCACGTCGGCGGTCGCGATCAGCCGGCACACGGCTTCGACACCGGCCGGCGACTTCAGGTCGAGCACCAGACTGTTCTTGCCGATATTGAGCTGGCCGAATGCGGTCGAGCAATTGTTGCGCACCGGCGGCCGCGTCCGCATCGTCTCGCCCTCGCCGGGCTCGATCTTGATCACCTCCGCGCCCATGTCGGCGAGCATCCGCGTGCAATGAGGTCCGGCGATCGTGGTCGAAAAATCGAGCACGCGAAGGCCGTCAAAGCTCCGTGTCAAATTCCCCTCATCGTCAGCGGCTATTGTCGTTGCCAAGGCTTCCTCCACCTTCGTCATTTCGTTGTTCGGCGTCGCGTGACCCTAAAGTGAGCCGCCCTGACAGGAAAGCGTCTCGTCCAGACCGGGGCCGCGGGCCGTCTTGCATTTTACTCAAAGGCAGATTGGACCCGATCTTGCATGGCCCTGTCACGGGCTGGAACGAGGGCGCTTGTTGAAGGTCTTATTCGTCACGACCGAGATGGACGATTTCGTCCGCGTGGGCGGGCTCGGCGCCGTTTCCGCTGCACTTCCCCGGGCGCTCCGGCCCTGGAGCGACGCGCGGATCATACTTCCCGGTTACCGGGACGTCGTCGAACAGTTCACGCATATTGAAATCGTTGGACAATGCGCAGCGCTTGCCGAGATGCCGGCCTGCACGCTCGGCCGCGCATCGACCAAAGACGGGCTGCCGGTCTATGTGCTGCTGTGTCCAGAGCTCTACGACCGGCCGGGCAATCCCTATGGCGATGAGTTCGGCCGCGACTGGCCCGACAACGACATCCGCTTCGGCCGGTTTGCCTCCGCCGCTGCCGAACTTGCAGCCGGAACGCTGGACAAGAATTGGGCAGCGGACCTCGTTCACGCCAACGACTGGCAGGCCGCGCTCACACCAGCCTACCTCGCATGGCGTCAGCTGCGGATTCCGTCGATCCTGACCATCCACAATCTCGCCTATCAGGGCCTGTTCCCGAAGGACTCGCTGCGGCGGATCGGCGCACCGGAGAGCTCTTTCCATATCGACGGGCTGGAGTTCTACGACAAGCTCTCCTTCCTCAAGGGCGGCCTCGTCTACGCTTCGCATCTGACCACTGTCAGCGCGACCTATGCCAAGGAGATCACGACCGCCGAGCTCGGCTGCGGGCTGGAAGGCCTGCTGCGCCTCCGCTCCGACGCCGACCAGCTGACCGGCATCCTGAACGGCATCGACGAGAGCTGGGACCCGCGTCACTGCGCGCAGCTCGCACAGCCGTTCGGCGCCGGCGACTGGAAGGGCAAGCAGGCCAACGCCGACTATGTCCGCCGGCAATTCGGGCTTGCGGTCTCGCGTGGGCCGATCTTCGGCCTGGTTGCGCGGCTCGTGCATCAGAAGGGCGTCGACCTCGTGCTGTCGGCTGCCGACGAGATCATCAGGGACGGCGGGCAGATCGTCGTCACCGGCAGCGGCGAAACCGCGATCGAGGATGCGCTGGTGGCCGCCCATCGGCGCCGCCCCGACGCGATCGGCGTCATCATCGGATTCAACGACGCGCAGGCGCGCCGGATCTTCGCCGGCAGCGACTTCACCTTGATGCCGTCGCGCTTCGAGCCCTGCGGCCTCAGCCAGATGTATGCCCAGCGCTTCGGCTCGCTGCCGATCGGCCACCAGACCGGCGGGCTTGCGGAGACCATCGCCGACGGCGAGACCGGCTTCCTGTTCGCGCAGCCGTCGGCGGAATCCTTCCTCGGCGGCGTCAGGCGCGCCTTCGACGCCTATCGCGCCAAGGATCGCCTCAACGCCATGCGTTCGAGCGCGATGGCCAAGTCCTACAGCTGGGACCTGTCGGCCGCCTGCTACGGCGCGCTGTACAGAAAGCTCATCATGCCGCGGGCGGCGGCGTAAGGCTTTCGACTCGCAAGCTTGTGAAGGAGGCCGCTCTGGCATCCCAGCCGGTTTGTGACATTCCGTCTCCGCCGCCGGGCCCATTCGTGCGATCATGTCCGCACCCATGGCTATTTGCCTGGACGATCGCGCAAGCATGAAATTGGCAATGATGGACTTTTTGCAAAACCCGATTGCGATGGAGGAACATCATGGACGTCAACGAGGAGCGTCTTAATTCATTCATGGGAAAGATGATTGGCGATGTCGGCGCGGCGATGAACGCCTCGCTGATGCTGCTGGGAGACAAGCTCGGGCTCTACAAGACTCTCGCAGAGCAAGGTCCGATGAACGCCGCGGCCCTGGCCAAGGCAACGGGAACAACCGGGCGTTACGTTCAGGAATGGCTCTCGGCGCAGGCAGCGTCCGGCTACGTCGAATACGACAGCGCCACCGGAAAATTCTCGATGCTGCCCGAGCAGGCGCTGGCACTTGCCAACGAGGACAGCCCGGTCTTCCTGGGCGCTGTGGGGAGCCTTGTCGGCGCGACCTTTCTCGACGAGCCGAAGATTACCGATGCGTTCAAGACCGGCAAGGGCGTCGGCTGGAACAGGCGCAGCGAGTGCCTCTTCTGTGGCACCGCCCGCTTCTTCCGCACCAGCTACAAGCACTATCTGGTCCAGGAATGGCTGCCCGCGCTCGAGGGCGTCGTCGACAAGCTGAAGAAAGGCGCCATCGTGGCTGACGTCGGCTGCGGCCACGGCGTCTCGACACGGTTGATGGCGGAGGCCTTTCCGAAATCAACCTTCTACGGCTTCGACTATCACGAGGGCTCGATCCACGCCGCGCGGCAGTCCGCGCGGGAGGCCGGACTGTCGGACCGCGTTCATTTCCAGACGCACTCCGCCAAGGACTTCCCTGCCAACAACTATGACCTGGTGTGCTTCTTCGACTGCCTGCACGACATGGGAGATCCGGTCGGCGCCCTCAAGCACACCCGCTCCACCCTCGCCGACGACGGCACCTGCATGTTGATCGAGCCGTTCGCCAACGACCGGCTGGAGGACAACCTCAACCCGATCGGACGCATCTACTACGCCGCTTCGACCATGATCTGCACGCCGGCGTCGCTGGATCAGGAAGTCGGGCTCGCGCTCGGCGCGCAGGCCGGAGAGACCAGATTGCGCGAAGTCGCGCGTCAGGCCGGCTTCTCACGTTTCCGCCGCGCGGCGGAAACGCCGTTCAACCTGATCCTGGAAGCTCGACCGTAACCGCACAACGCAATTGGACGGCGGGATCACACCGCCGTCCAACGCTCTCAATGCCGGCCGGATCGGCGGCTACGCCGTCAGCGTCCTCTACCAGTCCTGCGATTGCCAGTAGTACTGGCCGCCGCGCCGGCGCGGATTGGCCGCTTGCGGATTGCCATAATACGGATTGCCGTACTGGGTCGGCCCTTGAGGATTGCCGTATTGGGGATAGCCGTATTGGGTGCCGGACTGGGGATTCCAGCTGCGCTGGGAGAAGAAGCCGAAACCATCCTCGTCCCTGCTTGCAACCGGGTAATCCTCATCCATCGGCCGCGGGGTCGGCTTGCGCGTGATGAAACCACCCTGGGGCTGGTTGCTCAGCACGGCGACGAACTCGGTGCGGTAGTTGGTCTCGGCGCTCAACGGCTCATCCGAAATGATGATCGAGGAGCGCGGCACGGCGGTCGGCGCAATGCGATCCAGCACATCCTGCGGGATGGTGACGCGGTCGAGCGCATCCTTGGCGTTGTCGCCATCGTCGATCGTCACCTCGGTCCAGCGCAGGCCGGAGTCGTTGCGCGCCATCGCCGTGAAGATATGCGTGCCGATCGGCTTGTCCGGATCACGGATCGTGACGGGAACCTCGATGCTGGAATCGAACACCTCGCCGCCGTCAGCCCATGGCTTATGGGTGTTGCGCCGGACGTAGAGCTTCTGCGTGGCACGGCTGATGTAGACCGAGACCGGCTCCAGCGCGAGCTTGGCCTCGGTCGCCGCCTTCTGGGCGTCGGCCTTCTTGCTCTCGGCCGCCTTGAAGGCTTCCTTCGCGGCGGCTGCGGCATCGAGCTTCGGCTTCGCGTCGCCTTGAGCGGCCTCGAACTGGGTGGTCGCTTCGGCAGCCTTGGCGACGGCCTTCTGCTTCAAATCCTCGGCACGCGCCTTGGCCTGGTCGGATTTAGCCGCGGCGAGCGTCTTGTCGGCGAACGCCACCGCGGCGTCGGCGCGGGTCTTGATCTGTTCCAGCCTGCGCAGCGACGCCGGCGTGGACTGTGCCGCTTCCTTCGTCGCAACCGCGGAAGCCTTCTTCGCCTCGTCAGCGGTCTTGGCGGCATCCGCCGCCTCGCGAGCCAGCTTCTCGGCACGCGCCGGAGCAGCCGCGATGGCCTGTGCGTTCGGCACGAACAGCGCCGGGTGGGTGAAATCGACCGGCTCCGGGTCGTTCGGCGCGATGATCACGCGCATTCCGATTCGCGTCCGGTCGAACAGCTTCTCGGCAAAGTCATAGGGCATCCGGACGCAGCCGTGGGAAGCCGCATAGCCCGGCAGCGGTCCGCCATGCAGCGCAATGCCGTTCCAGGTGATGCGCTGCATGTTCGGCATCCAGGCATCGTCGTACATGGTCGAGTGATGGTCCTTGTCCTTCTCGACCAGCGCAAAGATGCCGGCCGGCGTCTCGCGTCCCTTGACGCCGCTCGACACCGGCGCGCGGTAGATCCAGCCGTCCGCGTCGTAGAACGTGACTTTTTGGGCCTTGATCGACACGATCGCCATGATCGGCTCGCCCGCGGTACGCGGTGCCGTCGCCTCGATGGTTGCCGCGGAACGCTGCTGCTTTGCCGCCGCGCCGCCGGTCAGTGGCGCAAGTGTGACCATCGCTGCGAATGTCACAATGGCGGGATGCCCCCAACGCCGCATCGCTCCGGTGGTTTGCGCCGTCGTCGTTCGATTTACCATGCGATTCCTCGGTCGAAATGCCTGCCCGCGCTGAGTCGATCCGTACCAGATCACGATTTTGGATTGATTAATCGCTGCCGCGGTTCCACGCCGCAGACCCTCGCTCTGGGGACTATTCATTCATATATGACGGCGGATGCAGGAGGAAGAGTACCGCCCGGCCAAAACCGCCCTGCGACAGCCGAAATCCCTTATCCGGAAGATGGTGGCCAATGCGGTCGCGCCTCGCCGTCATGCTGTCCGCCGCGTCTCCGGCATCACCAGCCAGATCATGAACAGCCCGAGGGCTGCGACGCCGGCCAGGCCCATGAAGGCGGTGCTGCTGCCGAGCTTGTCGCTGACATAACCGGCCAGCACCGTGCTGAGCGACGCGCCGATGCCGACCGCAGTGCCGACGATGCCCTGCGCCAGGTTGAAATGGCCGCTGCCGAACGCAACGTCGGCCACGATCAGCGGCACCATCACGCTGAAGATCGCCGCGGTGATGCCGTCGAATATCTGCACCGCGACCAGCAGATAGGGATCGCGCACCGTTGCGAACAAAAGGCCGCGGATCGCCAGCGAGGCGAAGGCCAGCAGGAGCAATGGCCGCCGGCCCACAGCCTGGGCCTTGCGGCCGACCGACGGCGAGCACAACGCGACGATCGCCTGCGGCACGATGATGCATGCCGCAATCAGGACCGGCGCCCATTGGCTCGACCGCGTCGTGACCACGCCCGCCATCAGCGGCAGCATCGCGGCATTGGCCAGCTGGAACAGCATCATCGCGCCGGCAAAGATCAGCAGTGTCCGGTGCCGCACCAGAGTGAAGACGCTGGTGGCGCGCTTGTCGGGAACCTCACGCTTCACCTCACCATGCGCCTGCGCGATGTCGATCTCGCGCTCGCGGATCCGTGCCAGCGACAACAAGGTCGGGATCGCCAGGATGAAGGTGACGAGGAACACGGAACGGCTCGACAGGAAATAGCCGCAGGCGCCCATCAGCGCCGCAGCCGAGCCGCTGCCGAGCGAGGCGAACCGCGCATTGCGGCCGAGCCGTTCGCCGATCGCAAGCGGCCCGACCAGGCCGAGGCTGATCGCGGCGATTGCCGGACCGAGCACGCAGCTTGCGAGCGCGTGCAGTGCCGCGGCGAGCGTCACCACGGGGAAGATCGGCCACAGTGCGTAGGCCAGCGCGCTGGCGCCGATCGCGGCCACCGCACAGCCCGCGACGACCTTCTCCGAGCGGGCCGCGTCGACGATCGCACCGCCGGGCATCTGGCCCAGCAGGCCGATGATGCCGCCGATCGAGAGCACGAAGCCGATCTCGACCTGGGTCCATTTCTGCGTCGTCAGATAGACTGCGACAAACGGGCCGAAGCCGGTCTGCACGTCGGCCAGGAAGAAGATGAACCAGTCGAGCCCGCGCTGGCTTTCACGCGATGGCGCGCGCGGCCCCTCCGGACTGGGCTGATCGGGGGGGATCGACACAATATTGGTGCCGCCGGCTGATCGCTCGCCACGATCGTCGCCAACCGTCTCGAAAGAAGGGTTCGGACGCGCGACCAGCTTTAGCCCCCTAATGTTCGTAATCCCATGGGTGGAGATTGCCGGCCGCGCCCAGCACGATCAGCGGCGTATCTTCCTTGTATTCAGGCGCAGCGCTCACCTGCTGCTTGTTGAGGTCCAGCGTGATGCTGTCGCTCTTGCTGGAAACGCCGGCGAACCGCAGCGCGTTCCAGTCGACCACGATCTTGCGGCTGCCGACGCCGAGAAAGCCGCCGAAATCGATCACCGCAGCGCGGACCTTGCCGTCGCGGTCGACGATGACGTCGACGATGCGGCCCATATCCTCGTTGGCGGAACTGCGGACGTCGCGCCCGAGAATACCGTGCGCATCGCGTGCGCCGATCACGGTCACCGACGGCGGCGGCGATGGCTCCTTGGCCTGCTCCTTCGAGGCCGCCGGCGGCACAGGAGCCGCTGGCGGCGCCTCGGCCACCGGCGGCGGTGATGGCGTCGGCGCTGCGTCGTCGGCCGCACGGACACCCGCGCATGTCAGCAGCGTGGCTGCGACCAGCATAACCATCATCCTCGGACGCATGTACCTCTCCCCACGATTTTCCTGGCGCGCATGCCGCGCGACGACGCTCAATGCGTCAGCACGATCGATACCTGTATCTGGCCGCGCGTGCGCAGCACCTCGAGTGACACCTCGTCGCCGTGACGGCGCAGTCGCAGATCGACGCTGGATGCGCCGAGCCTGAGGTCGCGCAGCACCACGCCATTGAGGAATTCCGGCAGCCGCGGATCGCGCAGGCGTATCTCGCCGCGCGCGATGTCGAACTCCAACCCGAGCGCAGCCTCCAGCAGTGTGAACGGCGTCGCGCTGGCCCAGGCCTGTGGTGCGCAAGCGACGGGATAGAGCACCGGGCCGCGGCGGCGCTCGCGGCGGAAACCGCAGAATAGCTCGGGCAGCCGCCGCAGCTCCATATAGCTCGCGGCATCGAACAGGCCCTTGAACAGATGCGCGACCGAATGCTTGAGGCCGTAGCGGGCAAAGCCGAGTGCGATCAACGCATTGTCATGCGGCCAGATCGAGCCGTCGTGATAGGACATCGGGTTGTAGCGCGCCTCGCCCGCGGCGACGGTGCGGATGCCCCAGCCCGAGAAGAATTTCTGGCTCATCAGGTCGGCGGCGACCCGCCGTGCGCGGTCCTCCCGCACCATGCCGGAAAACAAGGTCTGTCCGGCATTCGACGTGCGCACCTTGCAAGGCCGCTTGGCGCCGTCGAGCGCGAGCGCATAGGTGCCGAGCTCCTCGCACCAGAACACCTCTTCGAACCGCTCGCGAAGCCGCTCGGCCTCCGCATCCAGCTTGGCAGCCTTATCCGCAAGGCCAAGTGTGCGCGCCGCACGCGCGGCAAGCTGCTTGCCCGCGAACACGTAGCCCTGCACTTCCGCGAGCGCAATGTTGCCTTCGGCGAGCGTTCCATCGGCGTGGAAGATGGCGTCGAAGGAATCCTTCCAGCCTTGATTGCGAAGCCCCTCGCCGGTCGCGCGCTGATATTCAACGAACCCGTCGCGATCGGGATCGCCGGGACCGTCGATCCATTGCAATCCGGCCTCCACCGCCGGCCACAGTTCGCGCAACGTCTCCACGTCGCCGGTGCGCTCCAGATAGAGCCCTGCCAGCAGCACGAACAGCGGAGTCGAATCGACGCTGCCGTAGTAGTGCGCGAACGGCACCTCGCGAAGCGCAGCCATCTCACCGCCGCGCATCTCGTGCAGGATCTTGCCCGGCGCGGCATCGGCCAGCGGATCGACCGCCTTGGCCTGGAACAGCGCGAGCCGCTTCAGCACGCCTTTGGCGATCCGCGGATCGACCCACAGCATCTGCAGCGCGGTGATCAGCCCGTCGCGGCCGAATGTCGTCGAGTACCAGGGAATGCCGGCATAGGGGTAACGGCCCTGCGGCGTCTCGGTCATCAGCATGTTGAGGTCGGCCATCGCCTGGCACAGCACCTCGTTGAAGATGTTGTTCGAGGTCTCGATCGAGGCTGCGCCGGCCGACGAATTCCGCATCTCGCGACGATGCGCCAGCAGCCCGCGGAAGAACGGCACCGGCTTCTGCATGATCGGCTTGTTGCAGGAGACCGCGACGAACAGCGACGTCACCTGCCCGGGCTCGAGGTCGAAATGATAGGTCGCGGCGTTGACCGACAGCCGTGTCGGCCGCGGATCGAAATGCAGCGCGGTGATCCGGGTCTGCTCGTCGAGGCCGCAATATTCCAGCACGACGTCGGTCGGCCCCAATAGCTTGCTCGAGCCGATGCCGCGCCGCGGCCGGCGCTCGCCGCGCACCTCGAACAGGTCGGCAAAGTCATTGTCGAACAGGAGCGTGAGATCGAAGCTTGCGGCGTGGTCGCCGTGGTTCTGCAGGCCGATGCGTTGATAGGCCGTGCCGCGCCACAGGAAGATCGAGCGCACGATGTGCAGGGTGTCCTTCGGCAAGGTCAGGCGGCCGTCGCGATAGACGTCGGAATTGGTGAGATCGACCGTCAACGCGGAATTGTCGTCGCGCATGTTGGAGCCGAGCAGCAGCGGCTGCACGTCCTCCAGCACCATTTCCAGCCGTGCGAGGTAGCGCGTGTCGGCGTTGAACAGGCCGTCCGGCCCGCCGGCCGAGGCACCGATATCGCCGTGGCTGTCGAGCACGATGAAGGTGTCGTCATGCTTGAGCGAGCGCCGCGGCCGCGCCGCGGGCCCGGTCATCGGAATGTAGAACGGCGATTCGGCGATGTGCTCAGTGATGCGAGCGGTGATGATCTGCGTGACGACGTCAGCTGCCATCTGAACCTCTGGCGACTTTTATTGGCCGTTTTCCTGACTCGAACGAACGCACTGGAACGCAAGAACAGGCTTGATGACGCGGGGTCAGGCCGCGCTGGTGGAGAGGCGGCCCATCTCGCGCGCGACCAGGTCGCGGTAGGGACCCCTTCCCTTCACGAGGATATCGGGCGGACCGTCCTCGACGATCCGGCCGCCCTGCAGCACGACCACGCGGTCGAAGCTGCGCAAGGTCGCGAGGCGGTGCGCGATCGCCACCACCGTACGCCCGCGCATCAGGCGCGACAACGCCTCGCGGATCGCCTCCTCGGATTCCGCATCGAGCGCCGCGGTGGCCTCGTCGAGCAGCAGGATCGGCGCGTCCTTCAGGAAAGCACGTGCGATCGCGATCCGCTGACGCTGACCGCCCGAGACCTTGACGCCACGATCGCCGACGATGGTGTTCATGCCCTCGGGCAAGGTTTCGATGAAGTCGCAGCGCGCCGCGATCGCCGCCCGCAGCACCTCGTCGTCGGTGGCGTCGGGCCGGCCATAGCGGATATTCTCCAGGATCGAACGGTGGAACAGCGAGATATCCTGCGGCACCACGGAGATCGCCGCACGCAGGCTCAGTTGGGTGACGCGCGAGATGTCCTGGCCATCGACCGTGATGTTGCCCTGCTCGACGTCGTAGAAGCGCTGCAGAAGGGTAAACAGTGTTGACTTGCCACCACCGGACTGGCCGACCAGTCCGACGCGTTGGCCCGGCTGGATGCGCAGGCTGAACCGTTCGAACACCTGAAGGCCGCCCGGATAGCGGAACGAGACATTGTTGAAAGCGATCGCCGCACCGCTCTTCACCAACACCTCGGCTTCCGGGTGGTCCTTCAGCTCATGCGGCTGCAGCAACGTCGCCAGCGCCTCGGTGAGGCGCGCGACATGCTGGGTGACGTCGACCAGCGCAACGGCTAGATCGCGGGTGGCGCTGAGGATCGAGATGCCGAGCGTGCAGACCAGCACGACATCGCCGGTGGTGGCCAAGCCCTGCTGCCAGAGCGAGAGCGCCCAGGCCAGCATCGCGATCGTCAGGACAACGGTCACGCCGGCGTGAACGAGGCGGAGCTTTTCGAGATAGCGCAGGGAGCGACCGCGCGCGACGAGTTCCCGATTGACGGTCGCATCGAAGCGGTCGTGCTCGTAGCCGAGGCCGCAGAACGCGCGTACCAGCGGCAAATTGTTGATGACATCGACCATTTCGCCATCCACGGCCGCAGCGCGGTTGGCGAAATCGTCATGCAGCGGTCGGCCGGCAGCCGCCATGCGGAACATTGCCACCACCATGGTTCCCGCGATCAAGACCAGCACCGCCGACATCGTCACGCTGACGGTTCCAACCAGCGTGATCGCCGCGAAGGTCGCGATGCAAGGCGGCAACACGTTCCATACGAACATGTTCTCGACGGTGTACACCGCGTTCGACGTGGCCGTGATCCGGCTCGTGAGCATGCCCGGCAGCCGGTCGGTGAAATAGCTCGGCGCGTGGCCGGTGAGATGACGGAACATGTCGCGACGGAGGTCGCCGGAGACGCTGACGAAAGTGTAGCTCGCGGTCCAGCTCGCGATCCGCCACATGAAGTTGTCGGCGGCAATGAGCGACATGAGCAGAGCGAATGCCAGCCATACGCCGTTCGCAGCGGACGGCCCTGCCGACAGCGCGTCGACCAGGTTCTTCACGCCGTACTGCGTGCCCACAGAGCAGGCAACCGCCGCGACGACGGCCGACAGGATTACAACATGCGACGGCAGCCGCCGGCGCAGATAGCGCAGCACAAAGGGGAACGGGCGATGCGCATATCCTGACAGATGGTCCATGACGTCCTGCAAAGCTGTTGAAGGTGAACGAGAAAATTTTAGTTGAAGCTCTCGTGCACGATGACGTGAAGGGCGGCGGTGGGATTCCTTGATGCGGCCATCAGTGCGCAACAATTTTGCAACGCTGGCGTCGGCAAAAACGTGTTGGAGCGAGATGGCATCAGCAAGACCACAGTGTGATGGAAGAAAGAAGCGGCAGATCTCCCACGCATAAGGAACCTCGCACGTGCGAGAACGTTCCCGTCTTTGGCATGTCGGTGCCATCAGAGGGCTGAGGGTAGTTCATTCCACATCACATACAGGAGACGGAGAAATGCGCATCGCGCAGGTCGCCCCGCTGACGGAGGCTGTTCCCCCCAAGCTCTACGGCGGCACCGAACGGGTCGTGCACTGGCTGACCGAAGAACTTGTAACACTTGGACATGACGTGACGTTGTTCGCCAGCGGCGATTCACAGACCTCCGCAAAGCTCGATGCGACCTGGCCGAAGGCACTGCGTCTCGACGGCTCCGTCCGCGATCCCAATGCGCTGCATATGGTTATGCTGGAACGCGTCCGGCAGAAAGCCGACGACGACGAGTTCGACTTCCTGCACTGCCACCTCGACTATTATCCGTGGTCGCTGTTCGCGCGGCAACCGACGCCGTTCGTGACCACGCTGCACGGCCGGCTCGACCTGCCGGAGCACCAGCCCGTGTTCAACACCTTCTCTAGGATCCCGGTGATCTCGATCTCCAACGCGCAGCGGCGGCCGGTGCCTCAGGCGCATTGGGTGCGCACCATCCATCACGGGCTGCCGGAGAATTTGCTGACGCCGCAACCGGCCAAGCAATCCTATCTCGCCGTGCTCGGGCGCATCGCGCCGGAGAAAGGCGTCGATCGCGCGATCAAGATCGCGACCCGCTGCGGCATTCCGCTGAAGATCGCGGCCAAGGTCGATCGCGCCGACCAGGAATATTACGACGAACTGATCAAGCCTCAGATCACGAACAATCCGCTGGTCGAGTTCATCGGCGAGATCAGCGACCGCGAGAAGCCGGACTTCCTCAGCGGCGCGATCGGGCTGCTGGTTCCGATCGACTGGCCGGAGCCGTTCGGGCTCGTGATGATCGAAGCGATGGCCTGCGGCACGCCCGTGATCGCCTATAACCGCGGTTCGGTGCCCGAGATCATTGAGGATGGGCTGACCGGCTTCATCGTCGAGGACGAGATCAGCGCGATCTCTTCCGTCGGGCGCCTTTCGACACTCAATCGCGACGCGATCCGCAAGCAGTTCGAGACTCGCTTCACCGCGCGCCGGATGGCGCTGGACTATCTCGCCGCCTATCGCAGCCTGATGGAAGCCAAGCCGCGCTTCAAGCTGGTGGCGAGCGCGGAGTAGCCGTTGCAGCGGCCGATCGAATGATCCGGCGGGCCGGCCGGCACTGTCCGTGCCGGTCCGTTGGGTCATTCGATTGTCAATAATGCCGCCGGGTCCGGCGGCAACTCCTACACGCCAAAGCCAACCGCGACGCGCGCGCCGCGCGATTGTTGCGACGCACCAGTCGCGACACTCCTCCCCTGAGTTCGGCCGATATCGCCTTTGCGATTGCCGAATTACGTGCTCTTATGTGCTCCGCTTGAGCAAAAAATAATAAGCGAGCGGACGGAGCAACCGTGCCGCGATCGCACAGGGGGAACGCCATGACAGGGGACCGCAAGCCGTCGGCCATTAATAATGCCGCGCCGACCAAAGCCTCCCGGACGAAACTGAACCGCCGCAAATTCCTGGTCGGAACCGGCGGCATGCTCGCGGCGGGCGCGTTCGGCGCCGTTCCGCTGCGCGGCTGGGCCGCCGACCCGATCAACATCGGCGCGCTTTATCCGAGCACCGGCAGCATGGCGCAGATCGGCGTCGGTTGCGTCGCCGCGGCCAAGCTCGCAGTCGACATGGTCAACGAGGCCGGCGGCATCAAATCGCTCGGCGGCGCCAAGCTCAATCTCATCGTCTCCGATGTGCAGAGCGACGCCACGGTGACGCGCACCGAGACCGATCGTCTGATATTGGGCAACAAGCTGTCGGCGATCCATGGCTGCTACGCCAGCGCGCTGACCTTGATCGCGAGCGAGGTCTGCGAGCGCGCTCGCGTTCCGATCATCACCGGCTCGAGCTCCGACCAGCTCAACAAGGGCCGCAGCTACACGTTCACGCCGTTTGCGCGCGCCTCGCAATTCGCCAAGGCGCAGTTGCAGATGGCCAAGCTCGTCAGCGAACAGGCCAAGGTCGCCGTCATCTTCGAGAACACTGCCTTCGGCACCTCGACCTCGAACGGGCTGAAGGAGCTGGCGCCGGGCGAAGGCGTCGAGATCGTGATGTTCGAGCCCTACTCGGCCGGGTTCACCGATGCGAGCCCGCTGATCAACAAGGTCAAGGCTTCCGGCGCCAATACCCTGTTCTCGCTGTCCTATCTGAACGACCTCATCCTGATCGTGCGCACGGTGAAGCAGGTCGGGCTCAACATCGCGATCAATGGCGGCTCCGGCGGCTTCGTGATGCCGGACTTCTACAAGAATGTCGGCAAGGCGGCCGAGGGTCTGCAAGGCGTTGCGCACTGGAACCACGACGTCAACGACGACGCGCAGAAGGTCAACGCCGAGTTCAAGAAACGCACCGGCGAGTTCGCCTTCGAATATGCCGGCGGCCTGGTGGCGCAGACCTTCATGCTGGCCGACGCGCTGGAGCGCGCCGCCTCCGCCGATCCCAAGAAGGTGCGCGAGGCGCTGTCGACCCTCGACGTCTCCTCGGGCTATGCGGCGATGGCGCCGGGCGGCAAGGTGAAGTTCGGCCCCGACGGCAAGAACGTCTATGGCCGTCCGGTCGGCGTGCAGTGGCAGAATGCCGATCTCGCCAGCATCTTCCCCAAGGAAGACGCCCGCGCCCCGCTGATGAAGACCTGAGCCGCGGTCGGATCAGATGTGGGAGACACTTGCCCAGGCTGTGATCAACGGCCTGCTCATCGGCGGCATCTATGCGCTTGTCAGCATCGGCGTCACGCTGATCTTCGGCGTGGTCAAGATCGTGAATTTCGCCCAAGGCGAGTTCGTGATGCTCGGCATGTATATCTCGTTCTTCCTCGCCACCCAGTTCGGCATCGATCCGCTGGTCTCACTGGTGGTCTCGATGCCGGTGCTGTTCGTCGCCGGCGTGCTGATCCAGCATTTCCTGATCCGCCGGGTGCTCGGGCCGAACGACATGCCGCAGATCTTCCTGACCTTCGCGCTGTCGCTATTGCTGCTCAATCTCTCGCTGATGCTGTTCAGCGCCAACTACCGCACCGTCCATACTTCTTACTCGGATGAAGCGTGGCACATCGGCGGACTGTACATTCCGGTGGCAAAACTGATCGCATTCGCGGTCGCCATGGCGCTGAGCGGGCTGCTCTGGGTGTTCCTGCACACCACCGATCTCGGCCGCGCCATGCGGGCGGCGTCGCAGAACCGCGACGTCGCGATGCTGATGGGGATCAATCCGAACCGCGTGTTCGCGGTTGCGTTCGGTACTGCGCTGGCGCTCGCGGGCGCGGCCGGCTCGCTGCTTATGCCGTTCTATTCGGCCTATCCGTTCGTCGGTCAGGTGTTCGTGCTGATGGCGTTCGTCGCCGTCGTGATGGGCACGCTCGGCAATGTGATGGGCGCGCTGGTCGCGAGCCTGATGATGGGCATCGCAGAATCGCTCGGCATCCAGTTCGTCGGCGCCGATTCCGGCTTGATCGTGGTGTTCGCGCTGCTGCTGCTGACGCTCGCCTTCAGGCCGAGCGGTCTCGGCGCCAGGAGGAGCCGCTGATGCAGATCTCAGACAACATGAAATGGCTGTGGCTGGCGATCGGGGCCGTCGTCATGCTGGCTTTGCCCCAGCTCGTGACCTCGTCGTTTGCGATCGACATCTTCATCCGCATCCTCTTGTTCTCCTTCATCGGCGTCGCCTGGAACCTGATGGGCGGCTATGCCAAGCAGCTGTCGCTCGGACACGCCGCCTATTTCGGGCTCGGCGCCTACACCTCGACCATCATGCAGGTGAACTACGGTATCTCGCCCTGGATCGGGATGATCGCCGGCGGCGTGGTCGCGATGCTGGCAAGCCTGCCGATCGGCTGGCTCTGCTTCCGCCTGCGCGGCCCCTATTTCACCATCGCCACGATCGCCACCGCGCAAGTGCTAATGCTGATCTTCCTCAAATTCCGCGACTTCGCCTGGGGCGCCGAAGGCACCACGATCCCGAACCTCGGCAGCGCACCCCTGATGATGCAGTTCGAGGAGAAGTCGTCGTATTATTACGTTGTACTCGGCCTGCTCGTGGTCGGGCTGTGGATCACCCACCAAATCGAGAAATCCTGGATCGGATACTACCTCGTCGCGATCGGCGAAGATGAAGATGCTGCCGAAGCGATCGGCGTCAACGCGCCGAAGGTCAAGCGCGACATCTACATGATCAGCGCGTTCCTGACCGCGCTCGCCGGCACCTTCTACACGCAATACATCTACTTCATCGATCCCGCGACCGCGTTCAGCTTCAACGTCTCGATCGAGGCGGCGCTGGTGTCGATCGTCGGCGGCATCGGTACGCTGTGGGGGCCCGTGATCGGCACCGTGCTGCTGGAGACCACTTCGGCGCTGCTGCAAAGCTGGCTCGGCAGCTCGGTGGGGGGCATCCAGCTCACCGTCTACAGCCTGATCCTGATGGCGGTGATCCTGTGGCGACCGACCGGCCTGATCGGGTTCGCGACCGACGTCTATCACCGCACCCTCCGGCGCAAGCCGCGCGCGCCTGAGGTCGCTGCCATGGCAGACGCACTCGTCATCAAGGGTCTCAGCAAGCGCTTCGGCGGCCTGCGCGCCGTGCAGGACGTCAGCTTCACCGTGCAGGAGAACGAGACGCTGGCGCTGATCGGGCCGAACGGCGCCGGCAAGACCACGAGCTTTCACTTGATCACGGGATTTCACCGGCCGGACTCCGGCTCGGTGCTCGCCTTCGGCCACGAGGTCGTGGGACTCAGGCCGCACGACGTCTGCGCGCTCGGCATGGCCCGCACCTTCCAGGTCGCAAAACCGTTCGGTGCGATGACGGTGCTCGCCAATGTAATGACCGGCGCCTTCCTGCGCGACCGCCATGTCGCCGCCGCACAAAAGAAGGCGCGCGAGGCGATCGAGTTCGTCGGCCTCGGCGCCAAGGAGCAGACCCGTGCCCGCGACCTCACCACCATCGACCAGCGCCGGCTTGAAATGGCCCGCGCGCTGGCCACGCAGCCAAGGATCCTGCTGCTCGACGAGGTGATGGCCGGGCTCAACCCGGCCGAGATCGACCAGGCGGTGGCGCTGGTGAAGAAGCTTTCCGCCAGCGGCCTGACCATCGTGATCGTCGAGCATGTGATGCGGGCGATCATGGCGGTGGCCCGCCACATCGTGGTGCTCGACCACGGCCAGAAGATCGCCGAGGGCGCGCCGAAGGAGATCGTGGAGAATCCAGAGGTGATCCGCGCCTATCTCGGCTCCTACGTGCATCCGACTGCGCAGGGAGACGCCCATGCTTGAGCTCTCCCGCGTCAGCGCCAGCTACGGCTCGGTCCCCGCCATCACCGATATCAGCATTTCGATTGGCGAGGGCGAAGCCGTCGGCCTGTTAGGTGCCAACGGTGCCGGCAAGAGCACGACGCTGCGCGCCGTCTCCGGCCTCGTCAAACTGTTCGGCGGCAAGGTCACGTTCGATGGCATCGACCTAGCGACGCTGCCACCGTACCGGATTCCGGAGCTCGGCATCGCGCACGTCCCGGAAGGCCGCCAGGTCTTCCCCGAAATGACGGTGCAGGAGAATCTCGAGATCGGCGCCTATACACCGAAGGCCAAGGCGGATCGGGCGCGCACGATGGAGCTGGTCTACAGCATCTTCCCGCGGCTCGCCGACCGCAGGAAACAGCTTGCCGGCACCATGAGCGGCGGCGAGCAGCAGATGGTCGCGGTCGGCCGCGGGCTGATGCTGAAGCCGCGGCTACTCATGCTCGACGAGCCCTCGCTCGGCTTGGCGCCGGTCATGACCGACGTCACCTTCGAGAAGATCGGCGAGATCCACAAGATGGGCACCGCGATCCTGCTGGTCGAGCAGAACGTCAGCCGCGCGCTGTCACTGGTGCAGCGCGCCTACGTGCTGGAGAGCGGCAACGTGATCATGCAGGGCTCGAGCGCCGAGCTTGCCAACAACAAGCAGGTGCAGGCGGCGTATCTCGGGATTTGAGAGCGCGCGACTATCGAACCGTCATCCCCGCGCAAAGGCTTCGCCTTTGTCGCTGGAGGAGCGCGCCCTTGCGCGTGTCTCGAAGGATGAATCGGCCACCACCCGGGCCGTCGGCCCTTCGAGACGCGCGTTCCGCGCTCCTCAGGGTGACGGTCGTAGTGCCGCATGCGCGGCGCTACGTCACCACCGTCCGCTTCGGCTCGACGATCTCGAACATTCGCGGGAATTCATCCATCAGCATCATCAATTCGCCGAGCCGCTGCGGATCGCCTGCCACCTTGACCTTGCCAGCGCCGACGGCGTCCGGGAACGTGGTCAGCTTGGCAATGACCTCGTCGAGCACACCGCGAGCCAGCGTAAAGCTGGCATGCGCGTCGGTCGCCTGCGCGCCCTTGACGTAGGTCAGCGCCGAATTCTCGAGATTGAGCACGAAGGTTTCGCCGGTGTCGGTAAAACTCCAGTTCAGCACGATGCGCTTGCCTTCGGCCTTGGGGCCGTTGAGGCGGACGCCGAGCACGTCCCAGAGCTGCTCGGTGCGGAGCGCGGCCAGCGTCTCGCGCGGCATCGGCGAACGGGGTGGTGTCTTCGGCATGCCCTGCCGCAGCTCCTGCGCCCCGAACAGATAGGCGTTGCGCCAGGTCGAACTCTCGGCGGCATAGCCGAGCTGCTCGAATGTGTCGGCCAGCAATGCGCGGGCCGCCTGGTTGTCAGGCTCTGCAAACACGAGGTGGCTGACGGCTTGCGCCACGAAGCGGAATTCGCCCTTGGCGAAGTCGGCCGCGGCGCGTTTCAAGATCGCATCGGCACCGCCCATATACTCGACATATTTCCTGCCGGCCTCGACCGGCGGCAAGGCGTCGAGATTGACCGGATTGGCGTCGTACCAGCCGAGATACTTCTGATAGATCGCCTTCACATTGTGCCTGATATGGCCGTAATAGCCGCGGCCGTGCCAGGCGCCCTCCAGGCTTTGCGGCAGGCGGATCGTCTCGGCAATCTCGGCCGCATTGAGCCCGTGGTTCATCAGCCGGATGGTCTGGTCATGCGCGTATTTGTAGAGGTCGCGCTGCTCGCGGATCATGGTGTCGATCCGCTCGCGTCCCCACACCGGCCAGTGATGCTGGCCGCACATCGCCTCGGCCTTGCCGCCCCACATCCGCAGGGCTTCGCCGAGATATTTCGACCAGGCCAGCGCATCGCGCACATCGGCGCCGCGGAACGGCAGCAGATTGTGGAAATTATGCGTGCAGTTCTCGGCGAGGTTCAACAGTCTGTAGCGCGGGATGAAGAAGTGCATCTCCGCCGGCGCCTCGCTGTTCGGCGCCATCTGGAATTCAAACTCGACGCCGTCGATCACGCGCTTGTCGCCGGTCGCGATGATCAGATCGGTCGGCCGCAACAGCGCGACGCCGCCCGCAGCCATGGTCTTGCCGAGACCGCAATCGACATGGCCGCGCGCGCCCTTGGCGAGGAACGGCCCGAACTGGTACTGCGCGCGGCGCAGCATCGCAGGTCCCGCGATGATGTTCTCGGAGACTGCGTGCTCCATGAAGAAGTTCGGCGCGATGATCGGCACGCCCGCCGCCAGCATGGCGTCGTCGAGCACCCCGCGTGCGCCGCCCCAATGATCGGTGTGGGTGTGGGTGAAGATGACGGCCGCGACCGGCCGCGTGCCGCGATGCTGGAAGTACAGCTCCATCGCGGCGCGCGCGCCCTCGATCGAGGTCAGCGTGTCGACCACGATGACGCCCTTGTCGCCCTCGATCAGCGTCATGTTGGCGATGTCGAGGCCGCGTACCTGGTAGACACCCGGCACCACCTCGAACAGGCCGTGATGCATGTTGAGCCGCGACTGTCGCCACAGGCTCGGATCGACGGTCGCGGGTGCCTTCTCGTCCGAGAGGAAGCCGTACGGCTCGAGGCTCCAGACCACCCTGCCCTGGGCCGAGGTGACGCGCGCATTTTCGATGGTGCCGAGGAAGCCGCGCGCGGCGTCGTCGAAATCCCTGGTATCGGCGAACGGCAGCGCCTTCAGCGTGGCCTCGTGCTGCGCGATGACCGGCGCGGATGCCGCCTTCGGACCTTCGTGCGGCGCTTCGCCTGCGGTTGTCTGGGTCATACTCAGGCACTCCCTCGTTTGGCGGAAACTCAGTCTCGATCGCGCATCGTTCAGCGGAATTGCAGGCCTTCGAACTGGCCGCTGCTGCGCCACTCGTCGATATATTTGAAGTAGGCCAATGCGCCCGCCGGATAGCCGACATTGAGCTTCGCCGCCGGCCCCGGCTCGCGTCCCTCATTGTTGTAGTAGCCGGGCGTGCAATCGGGCCCGCCGATCATCCGGCCGACCGCAGTCAGCAGCAATTCGACCCAGCGGTCCTCCGCCTCCTTGCTGACCTCGATTTCCTTGAAGCCGTTGTCCTGCGCGTGGGCGACCATCAGGGCGATGGTGCGCGCCGCTTCGGTCAGATTGTGCGGCACGTTGGAGATCAAATTGGCGCCCTGCGTCGGCTGCACGAAGAACAGATTCGGGAAGCCATGCACATGGATGCCGTGCTTGCTGCGCATGCCCTCGGCCCAGTGCTCCGACAGCTTGATGCCGGCCCGGCCCGTCACGTCGAAACCCGCCCGGCGCTTGTATTCGGTGCCGACCTCGAAGCCGGATGCGTAGATGATGCAGTCGAGCGGATATTCCTTGCCCGCGACGACGATCCCGTTCTCGGTGATCTCCTCGACGCCCTTGCCGTCGGTATCGACCAGATGCGTGCCCGGCGTGTTGAACGCCTGAAGATAGGCGTCGTGGAAGCATGGTCGCTTGCAGAGCTGACCGTACCAGGCCTTGAGATCCTTGGCCGTCTTGGGATCGTGGACGATGGTGTCGACGCGGTTGCGGATCTCCTCCATCTTTTCGAAGTCGGAATCCTCGAACGCCGCCCGCATGTTTTCCACGGTGCGCTGCTCGCGCGGCAGCAGCATGACCTTGGCGCGGATCCGCTTCGACAGGTCGGTCCAGCCGTCCTGCACCAGATCTTCCTCGGCGGATCCACCGGCCTGGTTGGCGGTGAAATTCTCCAGCCAGCGCTGTTGCCAGCCCGGCGTCGCGATATCGGCAAACCAGTCGGGATCGATCGGGCCATTGCCGCGCACATCGACCGACGACGGCGTGCGCTGGAACACGTAGAGCTCCTTGCAGGCGCGCGCGAGGTGCGGAATGCACTGTACCGACGTCGCGCCGGTGCCGATGATGCCGACCCGCTTGTCGGCAAGCTTGTCCATCAGCGCGCCATTGGGATCGCCGCCGGTGTAGTCGTAGTCCCAGCGGCTGGTGTGGAACGAGTGGCCCTTGAAGCGCTCGATGCCGGGAATGCCGGGTAGCTTCGGCACATGCAGCGGGCCGGTGCCGATACCGACATATTGCGCGGTGAAAGCGTCGCCCCTGGTGGTGCGAATGATCCAGCGCGATTGCGCCGCGTCCCAGTCGAGGCTCGTCACCTCGGTGTGGAACAGCGCGTTGTCGTAGAGATTGAACTGCCGGCCGATCCGCTGGCAGTGCGCAAGGATTTCGGGCGCATGCGCGTATTTCTCCGACGGCATGTGGCCGGTCTCTTCCAACAGCGGCATGTAGACCATCGAGGCCGTGTCGCATTGCGCGCCGGGATATCGGTTCCAGTACCAGGTGCCGCCGAAATCGCCGCCCTTCTCGACAATGCGCACATCCTTGACACCGGCCTCGGTCAGCCGTGCCGCGGTGGCGAGCCCGGCAAAGCCGCCGCCGATAAAAGCGAAGGTGACGTGGTCGGTCTTCGGCCCGCGCGCCACGACCGGCGTGTAGGGATCCTCGAGATAATGCGCGAGCTGGCCCTTGATCTGGAGATACTGGTCGTTGCCGTCAGGACGCAGCCGCTTGTTGCGCTCCTCCTGATATTTCCGGCGCAGCCGCTCCTTGTCGATCGCGGAGGGTTTTGCGTCACGGGCTTGCTCGGTCATCGTCATCGGAAGGCGCCTCGCTCCAGCGGTTTTATCCTTATTTCCGGCAGATAAACCGATATCGACACGATTTGCAAATTCATTCCGATATATTGACAAACCCGGCCGTTCGAGAACAATATTCCGTATGACAGCATCTTCCCCTGCCGAAATTCAGGCGGATCCAGCCTTTGCGACCACCCTGGCCCATGGGCTCGACGTGCTGGCGGCCTTCCGCCGCCACCCCGGATCGCTGTCGAATGCCGAACTCGCGCTGCATACCGGCCTGTCGCGGCCGACGGTGTCGCGGCTGACCTATACGCTGGAGCAACTCGGCTATCTCAGGCGCGACGCCAAGGGCCGCTTCGTGCTCGGGCTCGGCGCGCTTGCCGCCGCCTATCCTGTGCTGTCAGCGCTGAAGGTGCGCCAGCTTGCCCGTCCGTTGATGCGGGACTTCGCGACCTACGCCGGCGGCACAGTGTCGATCGCGATGCCGTTCGGGATCGACTTCATCTATGTCGAGACGCTGCGCACGACCGATACGGCGCCGCATGTGCCCGACGTCGGCTTTGTCAGCACGCTGGCGCCGACCGCGGTCGGGCGCGCATTGCTGTCGTTGTTCAGCGAGCAGGAGCTCGGCGCCTACGTCGCGCGCGTCAAGACCGAGCGCCCCGACGAGTTCGATTACGTGCAGAAGCGCACATTGCCCGATGTGGAATTATGCCGCGAACGCGGCTTTGCCATCTCGCTCGGCGAATGGCGGCGCGAGATATTCGGTGTTGCCGCCCCGCTTTATCGCACGCCGACCGGCGAATGCCTGTCGGTCAATTGCGGTGTCCCCTCCTACCGCTTCAGCGCCGAGCAGATCGAGCGCGAATGTGGCCCCCGCATCCTTGGGCTCGCCCGCAGCATCCGCGCGCTGGTGGAGGAAGGCTAGAGCGTTTTCGAGCGAAGTGACGACCGGTTCGCGTGAAGAAAACGCGTCAAAACTAGAATATGGATCCCCGTTCCGATTCCATCGGAACGGAAAAAGCTCTAGGCGGCGCGCTGGCGGCTGCTGCGATCGCCATTGACGCATGCGGGCTCGGCCGCGAAGACATAGCCGCCGCGGCGCTCTTTCGCCCGATACAGCGCCGTGTCGGACCGGGACAGTAGCGCCTCGACGGTCGTGCCGTGGTCCGGCGATAGGGCGATACCGATGCTGGCCCCGATGATGATCTCATGATCGCCGAGCTGATAGGGCGCGCTGACCGCCTCGAAGATTCGTCGCGCCATGGCTTCGGCATCGCCGCGGGACTGCGGCGTCGCCTGGAGCAGAATGAATTCGTCGCCGCCCATGCGCACGACAAGATCGGATCGGCCAGCAAGCGACGACAATCTTGCCGCCACCTGTCGCAGCAAGGCATCGCCGACCGGATGGCCAAAGCGGTCATTGGCGGCCTTGAAATGATCGAGGTCGATGGCATGGACCGCGACCATCGCGCTGCCGCGTTCTGCGATGATCCCGGCAAGGTCGGTGGCAAGCACCGAGCGGTTGAGCAGGCCAGTCATGGGATCGAGACGTGCGAGTTGTTCAAACTTCCGCTTCAGCGACATCTGGTTCAGCGTGTTGTCGTAAGACAAACGAACCATCTCGACGCCTGCGACGATGAAGACCAGGAACATGACGCCCAGCGCTAGATGCGGCAGATCCCGGGCCTTCATGAAGCTCGCGACGACCGCGGGCAGCCCCACCGCCGCGAAATCCAGGATCGCCACCATCGGGCGCAACGACAACCGCGCGACGATCCCCGCACTGAAGCCAAAGGCGATACCGACCGCCATGACCAGGCAGATTGCGTCACCGACAAACAGGCTCCGGCCGGCAAACAACCCGATGATCAGAGCGGCAGCGACGCTGCCGACCGCATAGCGCCATTCCCAGACGATGGCCTCGGCCCGATCACGCAGTGGCCTGCGCCGGGTTTGGGTCCGGAACGCGAGCACGCCGAGCAGCCGTACCACGGCGACGACGACGCCACCGATCGTCAGCGCCGCGGAGAGGCGATCTCCGGTCGCGCTGACCGAGATCGCGCCGACAATCGCCAGACAACCGCCAGCAATCAGGATCGGAACCGTGGTCCCGTAAAGATTGCCGATCATTTCCAGATAGACGGCGTCGGAGATCGATGCAGCGCCAGACTTGAATCTCCCGAACGGCATGGTCTTCCCCCGAAACGACCGTCAGCCTACCGGGAGGATGTAAAAGCACCGGGGTCCAGATCGCTAAAATTGAATCGACTTCAGCGCATCGAGGAAACCATTAACTGCGTCCCACAGCGGAGCTAGTCATGCGGCGCCGGCCCAGTGTCGCGGTACGCCCACAGACACGCATGACGCCGATCCGGTCGCCAAGCACCACCGCCTCGGCCTGGTCATGGGCGACATGGAGCGCGGTCATCCCGGTCTGATCGAGAATGACGCGCAGGTCGTCGCGCAGCCGAAGGCAGTGGCATCGAGGTTCGACAGCGGCGCGTCGAGCAGCAACAATTGCGGCCGGTACACCATGCTGCGCGCCAGCGCAACGCGCTGCATCTGCCCTCCCATCGGATGCAGTTTCGCATTTCCGCGACATGAATCGTCCTTCCGCCGCGACCGCCCTAACCGCAGGCTTTCTGCGCCCGCCCCGACAAGGCCACTTCGCATACGCATCATGCAATGGCGCGACTGGGGAACGGGAAGGCCACGTAGTACATGGCCACCCGGAGACAGTTTCAGGCATGCTCGAGAAGACCCCGACCACCGCGGCAGCGGCGCCGATCACCGATGGACTGCCAGATGGGCTGCCTTGGGCGACCCGGCGCTGGGCGGTGGCCGCGATCTTCACGGCGCTGGCGATGGCCTCGCTCGACACCGCGATCGCCAACATCGCGCTGCCGGCGATCGCCAACGATCTGCATGTCAGCCCTGCGGAAGTGGTCTGGGTCGTCAACGTCTACCAGATCGCCCTTGTCGCCACGCTGCTGCCGCTCGGCGCACTCGGCGAAATCGTCGGCCACCAGCGGATCTATCTGGGCGGCCTGTTGCTGTTCACATTGGCGTCACTCGGCTGTGCGCTGGCATGGTCGCTGCCAAGCCTCTTGGTCGCGCGGACGTTACAAGGGCTCGGCGCCAGCGGCCTGATGAGCGTCAACACCGCGCTGGTGCGCTTCGTCTATCCGAGCCGGATGCTGGGCCGCGGCTTCGGCCACAATGCGCTCGTGGTCGCGACCGCGTTTACATTGGGACCAACCATCGCCTCTGGCATCCTCGCGCTCGGCCCATGGCCGTGGCTGTTCGCCGTCAACATTCCGTTCGGCATCATTGCCCTGCTGATCGGCATGAAGACGCTGCCGAAGACGCCGCGCGCCGCCCACGCCTTCGACTTCACCGGCGCCGCGCTGGCCTGTGCCTGCCTTGGCCTCTTCATCATCGGCATCGGCAGTGCCGCCCACAAGACCGCGCCATCGCTTGTCATCGCCGAGCTGGTCGGAGCCGTTGCGTTCGGCTGGATCCTGACCCGGAGGCACGCCGATCATCCAGCGCCGATGCTGCCGATCGACCTGTTCCGCCGCCCGATCTTTGCGCTGTCGGCCGCGACCGCGGTCTGCTCATTCGCCGTGCAGGGCCTCGCCTTCGTGTCGCTGCCGTTCTACTTCGAGGACATTTTGCACCGCTCGCAGGTCGAGACCGGCTTCTTCATGACGCCGTGGCCGCTGGTGGTCGCCTTCATGGCGCCGATCGGCGGCCGGCTGTCGGATCGTTATCCGGCCGGCATCCTCGGTGGCATCGGCATGCTGCTGCTGGGACTCGGCATGGTGCTGCTCGCGACCCTGCCGGCGGAGCCCAGCGTCGCCAACATCGTCTGGCGCACGATGGTCTGCGGCATCGGCTTCGGGTTCTTCCAGACTCCCAACATGAAGGCGATCATGTCGAGCGCGCCGTCGCATCGCAGCGGCAGCGCCAGCGGCATCGTCGCGACCGCCCGGCTGACCGGGCAGACCACCGGCGCTGCGCTGGCCGCGCTCTGCTTCGCATTGGCCGATCGCGAGGGCGCCACCGTGGCGCTGGCGCTCGGTGCCGGCTTTGCCGCGCTCGGCAGCGTCATGAGCTTCCTCCGTCTGGCCGTCGCCTCACCGCAAAGGTCATGACAGGCATGTGATGCGCGCAGGGGCGCGACCATACACCGCGCCATCAACTTTCTTCCGCGCTGCAAGCGCATATTCTTGATTTGAACGGTTCCAGTTTCGAGGCCAACATCACCCCGAAGTCCAATCGGAGGATTGGACCATTCAGGGGAAAGCGATGGCAAACCTCAAGATCAACGGCAAGACAATCAATGTAGACGTCGAGGACGACACGCCACTGCTGTGGGCGATTCGCGAGAATGTCGGACTGACGGGGACCAAATACGGCTGCGGCATTGCACAATGCGGCGCCTGCACCGTGCATGTCGACGGTGTCGCGATACGCTCCTGCGGCATCACTGTGAACGAAGTGGCCGGCAAGGAGATCACCACCATCGAGGGTCTCGCGGCGGGCGGCGTCATGCACAAGGTGCAGCTCGCCTGGATCGCCAGCGACGTGCCGCAATGCGGCTATTGCCAGAGCGGCATGATCATGGCGGTGGCGGCGCTGCTGAAGGAAAACCCGAAGCCATCAGACGACGACATCAACGACGCCATCACCAATATCTGCCGCTGCGGCACCTTCCAGCAGGTGCGCGAGGCGATCCATGCTGCCGCGAACGCGTGAGGAGGCAGCCATGAATCTGCAAGTCAACCAACACGTCATGCCAAAGCTTAACCGCCGCGCCTTCGTGATCGGAACGGCAACCGCCGGCGCCGGTCTCGCACTCGGGCTCGACTTGCCGTTCGGCGGCCCCGCCGTGGTGCGCGCGGCCGACGGCGCGCCTGAAGTCAATGCCTGGGTGGTGATCCGGCCCGACGACACCGTGGTGATCCGCATCGCCCGCTCCGAAATGGGCCAGGGCACGCTGACCGGCCTCGCCCAGCTCGTCGCCGAGGAGCTGGAATGCGACTGGTCGAAGGTCACGACCGAATATCCGACGCCCGGCCAGAGCGTCGCCCGCAAGCGCGCCTGGGGCGATTTCTCCACCGGCGGCAGCCGCGGCATCCGCACCTCGCAGGACTATGTCCGCAAGGGCGGCGCTACCGCGCGCGTGATGCTGATCCAGGCCGCGGCCAATGAATGGAAGGTGCCGGCCGCGGAGTGCAAGGCCGCAAACAGCGTCATCACCCACACGCCCTCGGGCAAGACGACGACCTACGGCAGGGTCGCGGAGGCCGCCGCCAAGCTCGAGCCGCCGGCCGACGTCAAGCTGAAGGACCCGAAGGACTGGACCATTGCCGGCAAGGGTCTGAAGCGGCTCGACACAACAGACAAGACCACGGGCAAGATGATCTACGGCATCGACGTCAAGCTGCCGGGCATGCTGAACGCCGCGATCAAGGACTGTCCGGTGTTCGGCGGCAAGGTGAAGAGCTTTGACGAGGCCAAGATATCAGGCATGAAGGGCGTCAAGAAGGTGGTGCCGGTCGGCGACAGCGCGGTCGCGGTCGTCGCCGACACCTGGTGGCACGCCAAGACCGCGCTGGATGCGCTGCCGATCGTCTGGGACGAAGGCGACAACGCCAAGGTCTCCAGCGAGACGATTGCGAAGTGGCTGGCCGAAGGCCTCGACAATGCGCAGCCGGCCTATGTCGGCAACCAGAATGGCGACGCCAAGGCGGCGATCGCGGGCGCCGCCAAGAAGGTCGAGGCGGTCTACAGCTACCCGTACCAGAACCACGCCACGATGGAGCCGATGAACGCCACCGTGCTCTACACGCCGGACAAATGCGAGGTGTGGTGCGGCACGCAGAATGGCGAGGCCGCGTTCGCGGCGGCGCTGGAGGCCTCGGGCCTGCCCGCGGACAAGGTCGACGTGCACAAGCTGATGCTCGGCGGCGGCTTCGGCCGGCGCGGCATGACCGACTATGTCCGCCAGGCGGTGGCGATCGCCAAGCAGATGCCGGGGACGCCGATCAAGCTGCTGTGGTCGCGCGAAGAGGACATGCAGCACGGCAAGTATCACCCGGTCACGCAGTGCAAGCTGACCGGCGCGTTCGATGCCGACAACAATCTGGTCGCGCTGCACTACCGACTGTCGGGTCAATCCATCCTGTTCTCGGTGCGCCCTGAAGCGTTGCAGAACGGCATGGACCCGGCCGCGTTCCAGGGCGTCGCGCAATCCGGCGAGGCCGCGATCGGCTATTCGGTGCCGAATCTGCTGGTCGAGCATTCCATGCGCAATCCGCACGTCCCGCCGGGCTTCTGGCGCGGCGTCAACGTCAATCACAACGCGATCTACATGGAATGCTTCATGGACGAGTTGGCCCAGGCTGTCGGCCAGGACCCGCTCGAATTCCGCCGCAAGCTGATGGGCAAGAACCCCAAGCATCTCGCGGTGCTCAACGCCGTGGCCGAGAAGATCGGCTGGAGCACCCCGGCGCCAAAGGGCGTGTATCGCGGCGTCGCGCAGGTGATGGGCTATGGCAGCTATGTCGCCGGCGCCGCCGAGATCTCGGTGACCGACGGCAGCAAGATCAAGGTGCATCGCATCGTCGCCTCCACCGATCCCGGCTATGTCGTCAATCCGGCGCAGGTCGAGCGGCAGATCGCGGGCTCCTTCGTCTACGGCCTCAGCGCACTCTTCTATGGCGGCTGCACCGTGAAGGACGGCCGCATCGAGCAGACCAATTTCGACACCTACAACTCGATGCGCATCAACGAAATGCCGAAGGTGGAAGCGGTGATGGTACCGAGCGGCGGGTTCTGGGGCGGCGTCGGCGAGCCGACCATCGGCGTTGCAGCACCGGCGGTGCTCAACGCCTATTTCGCGGCGACAGGAAAGCGCATCCGCTCCTTCCCGCTGCGCAACCAGAACATCTCCTTCGCCTGATCAAACCGGAAGCGGCGGCCCGACCGGCCGCCGCTTCCTTTTTCTGGATTGTCGTGCATGGCCGTCACGCGTCATCAGACGCGCAGGGATGTAATCCGTGGCGCCGCTGCCGTTGCAGCGGCGGCCTTGGCGCGTCCGGCGTTGGCCCAGG
>NZ_JACMYK010000030.1 GCF_020889785.1 Bradyrhizobium acaciae | reverse complement strand
CGAACGGCCGGTCACCCGGCTTGCGATCACCGAACTTGCGATCGTCCGGCTTCCGGCTGCGTTGCGCCGATCCGACCTTGCCACGTTCCTTGCCACGATCGCCGGCGCGGTCGCTGTCACGGCCCTTGTCGCGCCCTTTGGCGCGATCGCCCGGCGATGTGGTTCTCTTGATACGGCGGCTCATGGTGGTTTTTCGGCTCCAGACCTGCATTGTGCCTAGCGCAAATGCCGCGAATCGTCACGGCGAAATCGGCGTGAATCCGGCACGGCGTCGGCCATCTTGGGCCGCGCACGCAATCGGCGGGGGGCTTTGGAAATGAGACTGGCGATATCGGCTTTGGCGGCGGCCCTGACGTTCACGGGCCCGGCGCTCGCCCAGCAAAGCCCGATGCCGGAAGATCTGGCCTGGAAGCTCCTGGAACTCGGCCGCGTCATCGACCCGCCCAAGACGGCTGCGCTGTACGCACCGCTGCAACAGAAAGAGCCCTACCAGGGCGTCAAGGTCGAGCGCGACGTCAAATACGGCCCCGCCGAGCGCCACCTCCTCGACGTCTTCGCGCCGGACACGGCGGCGGCGCCACGACCGGTGCTGATCTACATCCATGGCGGCGGCTTTGTCGCCGGCAACAAACGCGGCCCCGGCAGCCCGTTCTACGACAACGTCATGCTGTGGGCCGCAAGGAGGGGCTTCGTCGGCGTCAATGCCACCTACCGCCTGGCGCCGGCGTTTCCGTGGCCGGCAGGCGCCGAAGACATGGGCGCGATCGTGCAGTGGGTCTCGGAAAACATCGCCTCCCGCGGCGGCAACCCTGCGCGCATCTTCCTGATGGGCCAGTCCGCCGGCGCGGTCCATGTCGCAAGCTATGTCTCACACGGCGAATTCCACAAGGTAAAGGGCGGCGGCCTTGCCGGCGCGATCATGGTGTCGGGCATCTACGACCTGACGGCCTCGCCGGCCGGCGACGCCGAGCTCGCCTATTACGGCTCCGACCCCTCGCGCTATGCCGAACGCTCCTCGCTGCAAGGCCTGGTCGGAAGCCCGATCCCGCTCCTGATCACCGCGGCCGAGCTCGATCCGCCGCGCTTCGTCGAGCAGTTCGAGCTGTTGAAGCAGGCTACCTGCAAGCGGCCGAGCGGCTGCGCCCGCAGCTTCATGCTGCCGCAGCACAGCCATATGTCGGAGGTCTATTCGATCAACACGCCGGACACCCGGCTGACGGATGAGATTCTGGAGTTCGTGAAGAGCGTCAAATGACGCGCCGGAGCAGTATCAAGTTTGGACCGTCGCAGCGGGCGTTGCCAAAATATCGAAAACAACCCCATGCAAAGGAGCCGGCGGGCCGGCGTTCGACCGAGCAACGTTCGACCGAGCAGCTGTCCGAGCAGCTTGACACGTCGGGCAACTCAGGGATATTCTTCTAATATTCCGAAATTTCGCAAATGCTCCCCGGCCCAAGGCTTTTGCATAGGTCGGTTGAAGCCAAAGGGGCCTAGTTCTCCTTCGGCATTCCAAGCCGATCGGCAGCTTCCGGAAGTGCCCGGAAGCCACCGATCTTTCAAGACATCCGAATCGCCATCAAGAGCAACGCGGCAAAGCAACCGATCGGTGCGAGATGGGAAAACTCCCGATGTCGCAGGATGGTCAAAGCTGCCGCCGCGAGGATCACGGCGCAGAGGAGCAAACCTGCCGTACGGGTTGCCGGTAGAGCGACCAGGATTGCGGCCGATATTTCCAATCCCCCGGTGACTCGGCACCACCACGCAGGATACCCCCATCGAACAAAGTTGCTCCGCGTCGTCGATGTCGCGATCGCATTGAACAGACCCGCACTGGCGAAGGCAGCGGCAAGCAACCTGACGAATATCATGTGCATGACTTAAGCGACCGCCAACGCATAAGCGCGCAACTCGTCGATGATCGATGCCCGCCAGGGGTTCCAGCCGAGTTCACGCTTCGCCTTCTCGCCCGAGATGATCTGATCGGAGGCGATCGCATCGGCGAATCCCCACAGGACCTTGCGCGCCTCGTCGAGCGGCCATGCCGCTACTCGGCCCCCGGCGCCGCCTAACTCGCTTGCTGCGCGTGCGATCTCGACGAGCCGCGACGCCGAACCGTGCGCACCGTTGAAGACGGATCCCGCCGGTGCCCGCTCGAGCGCGAGCGCATAGAGATCGGCCAGGTCGTCGGCATGCACGGTCGACCAGCGATTTTGACCGTCGCCGACATGAAGCGCCGCGCCATGTTCCCTGGCCGCTGCGACCATCATCATCGCGGCGCCGCCTCGGTTGCCGTATACCCAGGCAGGCCGGATAACGACCGGACGGACGCCCTCGGCTCCGGCAGCGAGGATCTCGCGTTCCAGCGCCTGCCGCCAGCGAACCATCTCGACCGGGTTGAGTGGCGTGTCCTCGGTCGCCGGCGTGTCGCGCGTGGAGCCGTAGACCAGGCTGCCACTGGTATAGATGAAGCGCTTACCCGTTCCGCGCTGGGCTTCGAGGATTGCACGCGTCGCAATCTCATCGAGAGACGCAGCGTTCTGGTCGTTGGGCGAAGCGGCATGGACGACGGCGTCCACGCCCCGCACCGCCGAGGCCAAGCTCGCCGGGTCGGCAAGCTCACCTGTCTCGACCGCGAAGCCTCGGTCCAGCAGCTTGGCCGCGCTCGCTTGCGACCGGGCGAGCCCCACGATTTCATGACCCCCCTCTTTCAATCGATGCGCGACCGCACCGCCGATCAAGCCGGTCGCGCCTGTTACCAAAACTCGCATGTCGATCACCTCTTCAAATCAGGTGAATCCAACAAAGCGGAACGGCAATACGGATGGAAATCGCAAGTCCTGATGTGGCGCTATCGATCGCGCCGATGGCGTCAAGCCGTGGCGGCGATTTTGGTGATGATGCCGCGCAGCCAGGCGATAGCCCCATGCGTGTCCGCCCGCCGGTGCCACATCAAGTTGAGTGGCCAGGTGGGCAGTTCGAGCGGCGGATCGTACATCGCTATTCCAGCTCCGGTATCAGCGAACCTTCGTGCGACCCGAGAGGCCAGCGTCGCGATGAGATCGGTTCCCGCGATCACGAAGGGTGCCGCAAGAAACTGCGGCAGGCTCAGCACGACGCGCCGTTCGAGGCCGAGATCGGCAAGCCTTCGATCGACGATCCCGGAGCGGTCGCCTTCGGGAGAAACCAGAAGATGTGGCGCCGCTGCGAAAGCCTTGAGACTTGGACCACCGGCGAACGCCGGGTGTCCCTCCCGCACGACGCAGGCGAAACTCTCGAAAAACAGCGGGCTGCTGATGATGCGCGCTGACGTCTCGACGGGGAAGCCGATCGCGAGGTTCGCCTCGCCGCTGTCGAGTAGCGTGATAGCTTCGTCTCGTCCGAACATCCCGCTAACGCGCACGTTGATGTGCGGGGCATCGACGCTGAGGCGGGCCATAAGCGGCGGCAACAAGACGAACGCCGCATAGTCGGTCATCGCGAGCGTGACGGTATTGTCCGCCGTCGCGGGGTCGAAACTATCGGCCTGTAGCGCGCTCCGGAGAAGCCGGAGCCCGTCCGAGACGGGACCAGCAAGGTCATGGGCGCGGGGCGTCGGCTGCATGCCTGAAGGCGTTCGCACGAAGAGCTCATCCCCGAGAAGCTCTCGCAAGCGCGTGAGTGCTCCACTCATCGCCGACTGGCTGAGGCCGATCCGCGATCCGGCGCGCGTCACGTGACGCTCCGCGTACAGCGCATCAAAGGCCTTCATCAAGTTGAGGTCGAAGCCGGCTATATCCATGTGGCCGATCATAAGCGGATGCGCTCAACGGGGATAGCGGCCATACGTCGAGCGCCGTGGGCCAACATCCTGTCGAAAAGCAATCACAGCGATCCGATCTGCTTCACTTGCGTCAATCAGGCTATGGCAGCGCGCCAATGAGTCCACGGCCTGATCTCATCTCGCTCTAGCTCCCGCCGCGCTCCTTGCGGAGCCTGTTCCAGTAATCCAACCGTTTCCTGATCTCGCGCTCGAAGCCGCGGTCAGGGGGATCGTAGAAGGTCTGGCGGCCCAGCGCCTCCGGGAAATAGTCCTGGCCGGAGAACGCGTCGGGCGCGTCGTGATCATACTGATAGCCGGAACCGTAGCCTTCCGACTTCATCAGCTTGGTCGGCGAATTCAGGATGTGCTTCGGCGGCAGCAGCGAGCCGCCCTGCTTTGCGGTCTGCATCGCCGCACCAAACGCCATGTAGACCGCATTCGATTTCGGCGCGGTGGCGAGATAGACCACGGCCTGCGCGATCGCGAGCTCGCCTTCCGGCGAGCCCAGGAAATCATAGGCATCCTTGGCGGCGTTGCAGACCGCCAGCGCCTGCGGATCGGCCAGGCCGATATCCTCGACCGCCATCCGCACCACGCGCCGCGCCAGGAACAGCGGATCCTCGCCGGCATCGAGCATCCGTGCGAGATAATACAGTGCTGCATCCGGATCGGAGCCGCGCACCGACTTGTGCAGCGCCGAGATCAAATTGTAGTGGCCGTCGGCCGACTTGTCGTAGATCGGCGCACGGCGTTGCAGGATGGCCTGCAACTGTTCGGCATTGAACACCTCGCCCTTGCGCGCGGCGCGCCAGACCTCTTCGGCCAATGTCAGCGAGGCGCGGCCGTCACCATCGGCCATCCGCACCAGCACGGCACGCGCCTCCGCATCGAGCGGCAGGTTCTTGCCCTCGATCTTCTCGGCATTGGCAAACAGCCGCTCGATCGCGGCCGTATCGAGCGAGTGAAACACCAGCACGCGGGCGCGCGACAGCAGCGCCGCATTGAGCTCGAAGGACGGGTTCTCCGTGGTGGCGCCGACCAGCACAACGGTCCCATCCTCCATCACGGGCAGGAAGGAATCCTGCTGCGCGCGGTTGAAACGATGCACTTCGTCGACGAACAGCAGCGTGCCCTTGCCGGTCTCGCGGCGGGCGCGCGCGGCATCGAACGCCTTCTTCAGGTCGGCGACGCCGGAGAACACCGCCGAGATCTGCTCGAAATGCAGCTCGGTGGCGTCCGCCAGCAGCCGCGCCACGGTGGTCTTGCCGGTGCCGGGCGGACCCCAGAACACCAGCGAGCCCAAGGTGCGCGTCTCCAGCATGCGGGTCAGCGCGCCGTCGGGCCCGAGGATATGATCCTGGCCGACGACGTCGGCCAGCGTGCGCGGGCGCAGCCGGTCCGGCAGCGGGTGTGGCGCGTCCTGCTCCATTCCCGCCGCTGCGAACAGGTTGCCGGCCTCGCGCGGTTGCTTCGGACTCACTTGGGACTCACTTGGGGCTCACTTGCGGTTCACCTTTTGGGGCTCATCCGCCGAGCGTCACGTTGATCTGCTGGCCGCCGCGCACCAGCGTGATGCGCCAGACCCGCGACCCCGCCTTCGAGGCCTTGTCGAGATCGCTGGTCCGCGCGATCTTCTCATTGTTGACCGCCAGGATGATGTCGCCCTTCTGGAAGCCGACATTGGCGGCGGTGCCGTCATCGGCGAGCTCGGTGACGACGACACCCTCGGCGCCGGCGTCGAGATGCAGCTCATCGGCGAGCGCCGGCGAGATGTTGGCGACCCTTGCGCCCTGGAACGGCGAGCGCGCGGTCAGCACGATCTCGTCGCGGTTGGTATCGGGCGCGGTCTCCAGCGGCACGGTGAGCTTCACCGGCTTGCCGGCGCGCTGCACCTCGATCTCCGCGCTGCCGCCGAGCGGACGGGTCGCGAAGCGGTAGTCGAACGCGTTGGGATCGTCGACCGCCGTGCCGTCGATCCCGACGATCAGGTCGGAGAGTTTGAGCCCGGCCTTCGCCGCCGGGCTGTTCGGCGCGACATTGGCGACCAGCGCGCCGGTCGGCAGCTTCAGCCCGAGCGTCTCCGCGATCTCGGGCGTGACGGCCTGCAGCCGTGCACCGAGCCACGGCCGCTTCACATTCTTGCCGCCGCTCTTGGCGGAGGCCACCACCACGCGCACCATGTTGGCCGGGATCGCAAAGCCGATGCCCTGCGAGCCGCCGGAGCGCGAGAAGATCGCGGTGTTGATTCCGGCAAGCCGGCCGGTCATGTCGACCAGCGCACCGCCCGAGTTGCCGGGATTGATCGCGGCGTCGGTCTGAATGAAGAATTGATAATCCGTGATCCCGACTTGCGTGCGCGCCAGGGCCGAGATGATGCCGTGCGTCACGGTCTGGCCAACGCCGAACGGATTACCGATCGCGAGCACGACGTCTCCAACCTGGAGCTGGTCGGAATTCGCGAAGTCGAGCGTTGTGAATTTTTCCTTGTTGGTGCCCTTCAGCCGCAGCACCGCGAGGTCGGTGCGGCTGTCCTTCAGCACGATCTCGGCCTCGAATTCGCGCTTGTCGGAGAGCGAGACCTTCACCTGGTCGGCGCCCTCGATCACGTGATTGTTTGTGACCACAAGGCCCGAGCCGTCGACCATCACGCCGGAGCCGAGCGAGCGCTGCATCTGCTCGGGCTGCTGCCCGGGGACGCCGAAGAAGCGCCGGAAAATCGGGTCGTCCAGGAACGGATTGCGGTTCTGCACGGTCTTGGCGGCGTAGACATTGACCACCGCTGGCTGCACCCGCTGCACGATCGGCGCATAGGATAGCTGAAGCTCGGCCTGCGACGACGGTACGCGGCGATCCTGGGCCGCGGACGGGAACAGATTCCCCATGAAAGCCAGCGTGCACAGAGCGGATATGGCAGCAAAACGGGCGGGTCGGAGCATTCTCACCTCTCGAGGAAACGCCGGAATATAGGCGTGTTCGCGCGGCAATTGAAGGGCGCCCGGCCGGATAAACGGCCCCCGCCGAACCAGTGCAAAACCCCTGCCAGCCGCGTTGAAGCACGCCGCCGAACTTCTATGATGGCTGTCATCTCACTGCGCTGCTCCGCTTGTTGCCTGCGGACAACAAGCGGAACTGCGAGACTCGAAATCGCTGTCGCGCGTCAGTCACGTTCGACTCCTAGGACATTTCAGTGAGTGAGTGGGGACTTCAAACACAACAGGGGTGCACAATGGGTGCGACAAAAGTTGGTGCAATCGCCATCGGGTTGGCAGGGGCGCTTGCCGCCTCGCCGGCCTATTCGCAATCGGCCGGAGGCGGCAGCGACGCGGAGATCGCGCTGCTCAAGCAGCAGCTGAAGCTGCTCGAGCAGAAGCTCGACAGACTGCAGAAGCAGACCAACGCCAATACCGCGACCGCAGCCAGCGCAAACGCCAACGCGAAGGCGGCGGATGCCAAGGCAACTGATGCGAAGGCCGCGCGCGTCGCAACCGCAAATGCCGCGATCCCGGTGAAGGGACCGGTGGCGCCGTCGGGCGTCGTGGTGACGCTGCCGAACAACCGACCGACGATCTGCACCGCGGACGAACAGAACTGCGTTGCGATCACCAGCCGCGTGCATTGGGATGTCGGCGGCTACGACTATCGTCCGAACACCGCGGGCACCTCGCCGCAGAAGCTCGACAGCGGCGAGAACCTCCGCCGCGCCCGCATCGGCATCGTCGGCAAGTTCTTCGGCGACTGGAACTACGCGCTGATCTACGACTTCGGAGGCTCTTCCGACGGGTTCGGCGGCGCAGCACCGGGATCGCTGCCCGGCGGCGGCACCTCCGGCGTCGAGAACGCCTATCTGAGCTACACCGGCTTGAAGCCGTTCGGTGGCAAGATGGCGATCGAAGCCGGCATCATGGACCTGCTCTGGACCATGGACGAATCCACCAGCTCCAACGACATCCTGTTCATGGAGCGCGCCTCGGCCGGCATCATCGCGCAAAACGTCGCCGCCGGTGACTTCCGCTCGGCCATCGGCACCCGCTGGTGGAATGACCAGCTCTGGGCCGGCGCCTATGCCACCGGACCGACCACGGGCTCAATCCACTCCGCGTCCAGCGTTACCCCGGCCGGGACGTCCGAGCAGTATGGTGCGGTGGTCCGCGTCGCCGGCAATCCGATCAGCGGCAAGGACTATTCGGTGCATATCGGCGCCGATGCGGAATGGCTGGTGCAGCCGCCGCGCAACCAGCTCACGCAGGCGCAAACGCTCACGCTGAGCGACCGGCCCGAGCTGCGCATCGATCCGACGACGCTGATCTCGACCGGTGCGATCGCCAACGTCTCCGGCGCGCAGGTCTACGGCGTCGAGGCGGCGGCGACCTATGGCCCGTTCATCGCACAGGGCGAGTACTACTGGTTCAACGTCGACCGCACTGCGAATACCGGGCTGCCGCCGTTCGGCGCGCCGAGCCTGAAATTCGATGGCGGCTATGCGCAGGTCGGCTACGTGCTGACCGGCGAGAATCACGCCTACAATCCGGCGACGGCCTCGTACGGCGGTATCAAGCCGCACGATCCGTTCTCGCTTGCCGGCGGCGGCTGGGGCGCCTGGGAAATCGCCGGCCGCGTCAGCCAGATGAACCTCAACGACCAAGTCGGCCAGGCGGTCGGCGTCGCCGGCGGACGGCAGACCGTCTATACCGCCGCACTGAACTGGTACGTCAACAACAATGTCCGCTTCATGCTGAACTACCTGCACGGCGATATCTCCAAGCAGGCGTCAGCGACCTCGACTGCCGATGTCGGCTCGAAGTTCGACGCGGTCGCCCTGCGCACGCAGGTTGCGTTCTGACTCGATCTGAACAGACATCATGACAACGGCCGGGAGCAGCATCGCTCCCGGCCTTTTTATTGTCGCGTGCACGATTGCGATGACGTTGGGTGGAATCGGTCCGACGGCGGACTCGCTACACCCCTCCCGCTTGCGGGGGAGAGCAATCGCATATGCAAAGTTCGGTGTCGTCCCGGCGCAGGCCGGGACCCATAACCACAGGGCCTTGTTGTTGAACAAGGCTGTGGCCCCAGCTCGCTTTTATCACCCCGCCCTGTGGTTATGGGTCCCGGATCTGCGCTCCGCTTCGCTACGCTTGTCCGGGACGACGAAGTTCTTTTGCCATATGCGATTGCCCTACCCGCAAGAGGGAGAGGGAACGCAGTTCCGTGCTGATACCGTTTGACCCAATCTCGTCGTGCCTTACGCCGCGCGCTTCTTCTTCACGACGACCTCCGGCGCCGGCGCGCAGGACAGCCGCTCCTGATGGTCCTCGCCCCAGGCTTTCAGAATATCGATCACCGGCCGCAGGCTCTCGCCGAGTTCGGACAGCGTGTATTCGACCCGCGGCGGCACCTCGGCGTAAACCTTGCGGATCACGAGGCCGTCGTCCTCGAGCGCACGCAGCTGCTTGGTCAGCATGCGCTGGGTGATGCCGGGCATCCGGCGCCGCAACTCGCCGAAGCGCTGGGTGCCGGCCTGCAAGTGATACAGGATGACGCCCTTCCATTTGCCGTCGATCAGGTCGAGCGCGGCCTCGACCGCGCAGCCCGGCCGGCGTGCAAAGTTCTTCCGTTTCATCGGTATTTTCCCAATAGTATACAAACAGGGACTAGGTCCCTGTTTTTACAGTACTTGCCAAAACGACGCCAGCGCGACAGGTATCACGGCAGGCAATCGCCACCAAGGAGACCAGGCATGAAGGCCGTCGGATACCAAAAATCGCTGCCGATCGAGGCGGCGGATTCGCTCGTCGATTTCGAGATCGCCAAGCCTGAGCCGAAGGGGCGCGACATCCGCGTCGCGGTGAAGGCGATCTCGGCCAACCCGGTCGACTACAAGGTGCGCAAGCGCTCCGCGCCGACCGACGGCAGCTACAAGATCCTCGGCTTCGATGCGGCCGGCGTGGTCGATGCGGTCGGGCCCGACGTGTCGCTGTTCAAGCCCGGCGATGAAGTGTTCTACGCGGGCTCGATCCAGCGCCAGGGCACCAATTCGGAATTTCATCTGGTCGACGAGCGCATCGTCGGCAACAAGCCGGCATCGCTGTCCTTCGCGCAAGCCGCCGCCCTGCCCCTGACCTCGATCACCGCTTGGGAGCTGCTGTTCGACCGGCTCGGTGCGGTGCCGGGCAAGAGCCTCGATCCGCGCACGCTTCTGATCACGGGTGGCGCCGGCGGCGTCGGCTCGATCCTGATCCAGCTTGCACGTCGCCTCACCGGCCTCACCGTTGTTGCGACCGCGACGCGGCCGGAGTCGGCGAAATGGTGTCTCGATCTCGGCGCGCATGCGGTGATCGACCACTCGCAGCCGATGAAGGAGCAGATCGAGAAACTGAAGCTGCCGCCCGTCGGCCTCGTCGCCAGCCTCACCTTCACCGAGCAGCACTACAAGTCGATCGCCGATTTCATCGCGCCGCAAGGCAAGTTCGGCCTGATCGACGATCCCGCCGAATTCAACGTCGCCGTGTTCAAGGGCAAGGCGGTCTCGGTGCACTGGGAATCGATGTTCACGCGCTCCTCGTTCCAGACGCCTGACATGATCGCGCAGCATCAACTGCTCAACGACGTTGCCGATTTGATCGACAAGGGCGTGCTGCGCACCACGCTCGACCAGACCTTCGGCACCATCAACGCCGCCAACCTCAAGCGCGCCCACGCGCTGCTGGAGAGTGGCAAGTCACGCGGCAAGATCGTGCTGGAAGGCTGGTAGGACGATTAACGCAAAGGTGTAGGGTGGATTAGCCGAAGGCGTAATCCACCGCGCCACGCGCGGAGAACGGCGGGTTACGCTGACGCTAACCCGCCCTACGCACCTCCGCACCTCGCGAGATATCCCCACAGGCCGCTCGCGGCTTTTGCCAAAGCCGACGGCGCCTGTATGATTTGCGCAACGATCACCCCGCCTTCAATCCGGCCGCGCCCGACGCGGCAGGAACGGTGGTGACGCCCACGGGGATGGGAGGAAACCGATGAGTTTGCTCACGGCCGATCCGTCGCGGATCGATCCGGAGTGGATGACGCGGGCGCTGCGCGCAGCCGGTGTGATCGACCAGGCCAGGGTCATCGATCTCGCCTGCAAGCCGGTCGGCAACGGCCTCGTCGGCGACAGCTATCGATTTCGCCTGAGCTATGACGGCAATGAGCCGAATGCGCCCTTGAGCGTCGTCGGCAAATTCCCGGCCGCAGATCCCGACAGCCGCCGTTCGGGTTCCGCGCACACACTTTATGTACGCGAGGTCGCGTTCTATCGCGAGCTGGCCGCGACCGTCGCCATTCATACACCGCGGCCGATCCTCGCCGAAATCGATCCGGCCACCGACGACTTCACGCTGATCCTGGAAGATCTGGCCCCGGCCCGCCCGGGCGACCAGTTCGCCGGATGCTCGATCGCAGACTGCCTGACAGCAATGACCGAGGCCGCCGCGCTGCATGCACCGCGATGGAGCGACCCGACGCTCGATGCCGTGCAATGCTTCGTGGTCGCGGCCGGCCGGCGCAGAGACCTTCGCGCGGTGTTGCCCGGCATTATCGGTCAGTACAAGGAGCGATATCGTGGCGTCATCGAGCCGGAATTCCTTGATTTGATCGACCGGCTGCCGGATGCGATCCCGCGCTACCAGTCCGATCGAACGGTGCCGCGAACCCTGCAGCATGCGGACTTCCGGCTCGACAACATCCTGTTCGACGTGCGCGGCAACACAAGTCCGATGGCGACGCTGGATTGGCAGACGCTGACGGTGGGACCGGGCATCGTCGACGTCGCCTACTTCCTGTCGGCCGGCATCGACCCGATCGAGCGGCGGCTTCATGAAGCCGAATTGGTGCGGTTCTATCATTCCGAGCTGGTCCGGCGCGGCGTGCGGGATTATGGCTGGGATGACTGCTGGCGGGATTACCGGCGCTATACGCTGCATGGCATCATGATGGGCGTGGTCTCGGCGCTCAGCGTGCAGCGCTCCGAGCGCGGCGACGCGCTATTCCTGAAGATGACCCGCGGCGCCTGCGCGCAAGCACTCGACCACGACAGTTTTTCATACTGGCAGGACTAACGCTGTTTCGCGCGAATTCGAAAGGGATCGGCGTGCTCAACAAACTGGACGATTTCCCCATCCACCAGACGCCGGAGCCGATCGCGGTTCCCTCGACCAGCGACCGCAATGTCTATGATCGAACCTGGTTCAATGGCTACACCGCCGACGGCGCGTATTATTTCGGCATCGGCATTGCGATCTACCCGCACCGCAAGATTCTCGACTGCGCGTTCAGCGTCGTCGAGCGCGGCGGACGCCAGCATTGCTTCTACGGTTCGCGGCGGGCGCCGATCGAGCGCACCGAGATGCAGGTCGGCCCGTTCCGGCTCGAGGTGCTCGAACCGATGTTGCGGACCCGCGTCGTGCTCGACGACAACGCAACCGGCCTCGCCTGCGACCTGACCTTCTCGGCGCGCACGGCCGCGATCCAGGAAGCGCGCCAGACGCTTTGGTCGGGCGACCGCCGCGCGATGGATTCGACCCGGTTCGACCAGTTCGGCCGCTGGAGCGGCGTCATCCACCACCCCGATGGCGGGATCAAGGTCGACGATCGCACGTGCTACGGCACCAAGGATCGCTCCTGGGGCGTGCGTAATGTCGGCGAACGCGACGTCGGAGGTGCGCCGATGCCGCCGCCGAGCGTGTTCTTCCTCTGGGCCCCGCTGGTCTGGGACGACCACATCTCGCACGCCATCTTCTTCGACGGGACGCATGGCGAGGCGCTGGTCCGCGAGGGCATCACCGCGCCGCTCTACCGCAGCGAGGCCGAGATCCCCGGCGTGGTCGACGGGCTCGACCGCCGCATGGCGACGGCGCGGCACCGCGTGACCTATGTGCCGAATACGCGGCTGGCGCGCTCGGCTGAAATCGACCTGGTCGATATCGACGGCCACACCACGACCATCGCGCTCGACCCGATCCTCAAATTCCAGATGAAGGGCCTCGGCTACGGCCATCCGCAATGGGGCCAGGGCATGTGGAAGGGCGAGCTCGAGATCGGCGGCGAGTCGTTCGATCCCTTGGCGCTCGACCCGCTGGCCCGCGAGAACGTGCACGTGCAACAGGTCGTGCGCGCCCGCCAGGGCAGCCAGACGGGAATCGGCGTGCTGGAGCAGATCTGCTTCGGCCCCTATCCTCCCGCGGGGTTCAGCGAGTTCCTCGACGGCGCCAAAGCCTAGTTCGGCGGCACGCCTTCGACGAAGATCAAGCGGCGGTCGAGCGCGGTCCGCCGATGCCTGAGCGCTTCGGCATATTCCGGCGACGCGTACCATTCGCGCAGACGCGCCATCGACGGAAATTCGACGACGATGATGTTCTTCGGCGGCGGTCCGCCTTCAACCGCTTCCGCGGCACCGCCGCGCACCAGATAACGTCCACCATACTGCGCGATCGCCTTGGCAGCGATGGTGCGATAGGCCTCGAAGCCGGCGGCATCCTTCACGTCGACTTCGGAAATCACATAGGCTGACATGATCGCGCCTCACGCGATCGTATTGACGATGCCGCCCTCGGCCCGCAGCGCGGCGCCATTGGTCGCCGATGCCTGCCTGGAGCAGACATAGACCACGAGGTTGGCGATCTCTTCCGTGCTGGCGAAGCGCTGCAACAGCGAGGTCGGGCGGTGCTGCTTGACGAAGTTGGAGGCCGCCTCCTCGAGCGACTGGCCGTTCTGCCTGGCGAGATCCTTGACGAAAGTCTCGACACCCTCGGACATGGTCGGTCCGGGCAGCACGGAGTTGACGGTCACGGCAGTGCCCTTGGTCATCTCGGCGAGCCCGCGTGCGATCGCAAGCTGCGCGGTCTTGGTCATGCCGTAATGGATCATCTCGGTGGGGATGTTGAGGCCGGACTCCGAGGAGATGAAGACGATGCGGCCCCAGTTGCGCTTCAGCATGCCCTGCATGTAGCCGCGCGACAGCCGCACGCCCGACATCACGTTGACCTCGAAGAAGCGGCTCCAGTCCTCGTCGGGAATGTCGAAGAAGCCCTTCGGCTCGAAGATGCCGGCATTGTTGACGAGGATGTCGACCTCCGGCAGCGCCGCGAGCAGCGCCTTGCAACCGGCCGCTGTCGAGACGTCGGCGGCAATGCCGCGGACCTTCGCGCCTGGTATCGCCCTCTCGATCGCGGCCACCGCCGCATCGACCTTGGCCTGACCGCGGCCATTGACCACGACCTCGGCACCGGTCCCGGCCAACCCCTTTGCAATGGCGTTGCCGATGCCCGCGGTCGAACCGGTCACCAGCGCAGTCTTTCCGGAAAGGTCGATTTTCATCTGTCATCTCCATTGATGGTGACGGAGATATCGGGCGCGGCACTACGAGCCGCAATCGCTTTCACCGATGCGTGAGGAACATGCCACAGCGAGGTCGTCCTGGCGAAGGCCAGGACCCATTACCACCGGGTTCGATGGTGAGCGGGATCGTGGCCCCAACGAATGCAACAATCAGCAGTTGGGGTTATGGGTCCTGGCTTTCGCCAGGACGACCGCGGGGAGAGAGCCGTTGCCAAACAAAAACGGCGCCCGAAGGCGCCGTTTTCAAAACCTGGGATCGAGAGCAGCCTAAGGCCTGCTCGGCGAGACCGGCTTACGCCGCCTCGGCTTCACCGCCCTGGGCCGGACCGGAGTCCTGGCCCTTGGCGTCGACGTCGCGGTCGACGAACTCGATCACGGCCATCGCCGCGTTGTCGCCGTAGCGGAAGCCCGCCTTGATGATGCGGGTGTAGCCGCCCTGGCGGTCCTTGTAGCGGGTCGCCAGCGTGTCGAACAGCTTCTTGACCTGGTCGAGGTCGCGCAGCTCCGAGATCGCCTGGCGGCGCAGCGACAGCCCGCCCTTCTTGCCGAGGGTGACGAGCTTCTCGACGATCGGCCGCAGCTCCTTGGCCTTCGGCAGCGTGGTGACGATCTGCTCGTGCTTGATCAGCGCGGCCGCCATGTTGGCGAACATCGCACGCCGATGCTCGGCGGTGCGGTTGAGCTTCCGATGAACCTTGCCGTGACGCATTGACTTCTTCCTTCTTCAATTCTGTCGCGGTGGTTCAGCGACAAGTGCAGGTGGGCATCCTGCGTTCGCCCATCAAAAAAATCGTGGCCGGAGGTTTTCCGGCCACGACGGTGAAAGCGGATCAGTAGTGATCCTCGAAGCGCTTGGCGAGCTCGTCGATGTTCTCCGGCGGCCAGCCCGGCACTTCCATGCCGAGGTGCAGACCCATCTGGGCCAGCACTTCCTTGATCTCGTTCAGCGACTTGCGGCCGAAGTTCGGGGTGCGGAGCATTTCCGCTTCCGACTTCTGCACGAGATCGCCGATGTAGACGATGTTGTCGTTCTTCAGGCAGTTTGCCGAACGCACCGACAGTTCGAGCTCGTCGACCTTCTTGAGGAACGCCGGGTTGAACGCGAGATCGGGGATGATCTCCTGCGTGACTTCCTTGCGCGGCTCTTCGAAGTTGACGAACACGTTGAGCTGATCCTGCAGGATGCGCGCAGCGTAAGCCACCGCGTCCTCCGGCGTGATCGCGCCATTGGTCTCGATCGTCATGGTCAGCTTGTCGTAGTCGAGGATCTGGCCCTCACGGGTGTTCTCGACCTTGTAGGAGACCTTGCGGACCGGCGAGAACAGGCTGTCGACCGGGATCAGGCCGATCGGCGCATCCTCGGGACGGTTGCGCTCGGCGGCGACGTAGCCCTTGCCGGTCGTGACCGTGAACTCCATGCGGATCTCGGCGCCGTCGTCCAGCGTGCAGAGCTGGAGGTCGGGGTTGAGCACGGTGACGTCGCCGACGGTCTGGATGTCGCCGGCGGTGACGGCGCCCGGGCCCTGCTTCTTCACGACCATGCGCTTCGGGCCTTCGCCCTGCATCTTGATCGAGATGTCCTTGATGTTGAGGACGATGTCGGTGACGTCTTCACGGACACCGGCGATCGAGGAGAACTCGTGCAGCACGCCGTCGATGTGCACCGACTGCACCGCCGCGCCCTGCAGCGAGGACAACAGGATGCGGCGCAGCGCGTTGCCGAGCGTCTGGCCGAAGCCGCGCTCGAGCGGCTCGGCGACGACGGTGGCGAACCGGCTCGCGTCCGAGCCCGGCGTGACTTGCAGCTTGTTCGGTCGAATGAGTTCTTGCCAATTTTTCTGGATCGTCACTTGTTCACCCTTTGCCGGTCGTTCAGGCCAGTCGAATGGCCAAACCTGGCGTTGGAGATCGCGGATCAGTCCGCGCGGTCAATTCCAAAAACGATCGCAGGGCGGCCAAGGCCGCCCGCGACTTAGATCAAACGCGCCGACGCTTGCGCGGACGGCAGCCATTGTGCGGGATCGTGGTCACGTCGCGGATCGAGGTGACGGTGAAGCCCGCAGCCTGCAGCGCGCGGAGCGCCGACTCACGGCCCGAACCCGGGCCGGCCACTTCAACCTCCAGCGTGCGCATGCCGTGTTCCTGCGCCTTCTTGGAGACGTCTTCCGCCGCGACCTGCGCGGCATAAGGGGTCGACTTGCGCGAGCCCTTGAAACCCATCGTGCCGGCCGACGACCAGGCGATGGTGTTGCCCTGCGCGTCGGTGATGGTGATGGTCGTGTTGTTGAACGACGAATTCACGTGCGCGATGCCGGAGGCGATGTTCTTGCGTTCGCGGCGGCGTACGCGGGTGGCTTCCTTGCCCATTTCTAACCTTTCCTGTGATCTCAAACGCCGCCGTAGTGCCAGCGGCTACACCTCAAAACGCAAATGGCGAGCAGCGAATTTCGATTCGCTGCTCCCCACCTGCAATTCGCAAAACTTACTTCTTCTTGCCGGCGATCGCCTTGGCCGGACCCTTGCGCGTACGCGCATTGGTGTGGGTGCGCTGACCGCGCACCGGCAGACCGCGACGATGACGCAGGCCGCGATAGCAGCCGAGGTCCATCAGCCGCTTGATGTTGATGCCGACCTCACGACGGAGGTCGCCCTCGACCAGATAGTCACGGTCGATGACTTCGCGGATCTGCAGGACTTCCTGGTCGGTCAACTGGTTGACGCGACGGTCCGCGGGGATCTTGACCTTCTCGATGATGTCGGCCGCGTTCTTCTGGCCGATACCATGGATGTACTGAAGCGCGATCAGCACGCGCTTGTTGGTAGGAATGTTGACGCCGGCAATACGGGCCACGGACTTCTCTCCTGTCGCCGCTCCATCACGGATGCGGGCTTCTCAAGTGCTTGCTACTTGCGGGCTTGTGTCCACAAACGCGAACACGACGCCCTTCCCCTTGTGTCCTTCGGGGCCCGGCATCGTCATAAAACTATCCAACTTGGATGCGGGGCTTATTAAAGGATTCATGTCGGTTTCGTCAACCGCTCCTAGCGTTTAGCTCGCTTTTTCGTGAGCTTTTTTGTCGCCTTTTTGGCGACTTTTGCACCCTTGCGGGCATTCGCGGCACCAGCGGCCTTCTTTGCCGCCTTTTTGGCCGGCTGCTTCGCAGCCTTCTTGGCACCCTTGCCGGCGCCTTTGGCCCTGGAGGCCGTCTTGGTGGCCTTCCCGGCCGGTCTGGTGGCCTTTTTGGCAGATTCGGCAGCCTTCTTGGCAGCTTTCTTGGCCGGTTTCCTGGTGGTCTTCTTGGCAGCCTTGGAGGCCTTTTTGGCCGCCCGGGAAGCCGCCTTGGGCTCCTCGTGCTCCTTCGGTTCCAGCGCGCCGAGCGCGGTCAGGATCCGGTTGATCTCACGGGTCACGTGCTCGATGGTCATCATTCCATCGACCGTCAAGAGCTTCCGCCGCTCCGAATAATAGTGAATCAGCGGTTCCGTCATCGAGCGGTACTGCGCCAGGCGCTTGGTCAGCACTTCCGGCGTATCGTCGAGCCGCACTTCCTCGCCACGCGCGCGGGTTTCCTCGGCGCGCTTCTCAACGCGGGCGAGCAGCGCGCTCTCGTTGACGCGCAGCTCAACGACGGCATCGAGCTTGAGGTGCTTCTTGCGGAGCAGCTCGTCGAGCGCCTCGGCCTGCGGCACGGTGCGCGGGAAACCGTCCAGGATAAAACCCTTCTTGGCATCGGGCTCGTCGATCCGGTCGGCGATGATTCCGACCACGACCGAGTCGGGAACCAGGCCGCCATTGGCCATGATCTCCTTGGCCTGCAAGCCGATCGGCGTGCCCGCAGCAACCGCAGCGCGCAACATCTCGCCGGTCGAGAGCTGAACGATGCCGTGCCTGTGCACCAGCCGCTGCGCCTGGGTTCCCTTGCCCGAGCCCGGCGGCCCCAAAAGGATCAATCTCATATCTGTTTCGCCCCCCGGCTAGGTGGGCGACGTCCGCACACCTGTGTTTTGAGTTTGAAGCCGCGCCGCGATCAGCGACGGCGGCCTCCCCTGAGCTTCGACTTCCTGATCAATCCTTCATACTGATGCGCGAGCAGATAGCCCTGCACCTGCGACACCGTATCCATCGTCACGCTGACGACGATCAGGAGCGAAGTGCCGCCAAAGTAGAACGGGACCGAGGCGTAGGAAATCAGAATTTCGGGAATCAGGCAGACGATCGCGAGATAGATCGCGCCGAGCACCGTGATGCGCGACAGCACGTAGTCGATGTATTCGGCGGTGCGCTCACCGGGCCGGATGCCGGGGATGAAGCCGCCATGCTTCTTCAGATTGTCCGCGGTCTCGGTCGGGTTGAACACGATCGCGGTGTAGAAGAACGCGAAGAACACGATCAACGCGAGATACATCAGCAGGAACAGCGGACGGCCGTGGCTGAGCTGGGTGGTGAGCCACTGGAACCACTCCGGTCCCTTGCCGGCGTTGAAGTTCGCGACCGTGGTCGGCAGCAGCAGCAGCGACGAGGCGAAGATCGGCGGAATCACGCCCGAGGTGTTGAGCTTGAGCGGCAGATGCGAGGACTGGCCCTCGAACATCTTGTTGCCGACCTGGCGCTTCGGATACTGGATCAGGAGCCGGCGCTGCGCACGCTCCATGAACACGATGAAGGCGATCACGGCGACCGCCATCACGATGACGATCAGGATCAGGCCGGTCGACATCGCGCCCTGGCGGCCGAGTTCCAGCATGTTGGCGAGCGCCGAGGGCAGCTCGGCGACGATGCCGGACAGAATGATCAGCGAGATACCGTTGCCGATGCCGCGCGAGGTGATCTGCTCGCCGAGCCACATCAGGAACATGGTGCCGCCGGTCAGCGTGATCGCGGTCGAGATCCGGAAGAACATGCCGGGGTCGCTGACGACATTGCCGGCGCCCTCGAGGCCGATCGCGATGCCGTAGGACTGGAACAGCGCCAGGATCACCGTCAGATAGCGGGTGTACTGGTTCAGCGTCTTGCGGCCCGCCTCGCCTTCCTTCTTGAGCGCCTCGAGCTGCGGCGACACGGTGGTCAAGAGCTGGACGATGATCGATGCCGAAATGTACGGCATGATGTTCAGCGCGAAGATCGCCATGCGGTGGATGCCGCCGCCAGCGAACATGTTGAACATGCCGAGGATGCCGCCGGACTGGCTGCGGAACACCTGCTCCCAGATGTTGGGATCGATGCCCGGTAGCGGGATGTAGGTGCCCAGCCGATAAACAAGCAGCGCACCCAGGGTGAACCAGATGCGCTTCTTCAGCTCGTCGGCTTTCGCCAGCTGTCCGAAATTGAGGTTTGCGGCAAGTTGTTCGGCTGCTGAGACCATGTTCGGCTTTCTCCCGGAGCCCGCTTCGCCGACGGCCCCGGAGATCAAATCCCCTCGGCCAGTCGGCAGACACCGGACATTATCTGGTGCTCGGCCTCGATAAATCCATCATTCGATCCGCGGATTACCCGCCCAGGCGGCGGGCAATGACGCAGATGTTACGCCGCCTCGCCTTCGTCCTTGGCGGGGGCCAGGATCTTGACCGAGCCGCCGGCCTTCTCGACCGCAGCAATGGCCGACTTGGAAGCGCCATGCGCTTCGATGGTCAGCTTGGTCTTGATCTCGCCGCGGCCCAGCAGCCGCAGCCCGTCCTTGGCGCGGCGCAGCACGCCGGCCTTGACCAGCGTTTCGACGGTGACCGTCGCGCTCGCGTCGACCAGCTTGTTGTCGATCGCTTCCTGCAGACGGTCGAGATTGATCTCGGCGAAGTCGAGCCGGAAGATGTTGTTGAAGCCGCGCTTCGGCAGACGGCGATGCACCGGCATCTGGCCGCCTTCGAAACCCTTGATGCGGACGCCCGAACGCGCGGTCTGGCCCTTGCCGCCGCGGCCCGAGGTCTTGCCCTTGCCGGAACCGATGCCACGGCCGACACGCATGCGCTTCTTGCGCGAGCCGGCGTTGTCGGCGATATCGCTGAGCTTCATCGCCCTTCTCCTTATCTCTGCTTACTCGCCGACGACGCGGACGAGATGCTGAACCTTGCTGATCATGCCGCGAACTTCAGGGGTGTCCTGCAGCTCGGCAACCCGGCCGATCCTGTTGAGCTTGAGGCCGATCAGCGTCGAACGCTGCGAGTGATGGCGGCGGATTGCGCTGCCGGTCTGCTCGACCTTGATCGTCTTGCTGGCCTTGGCCATCGTCTTGAACTCCAGAAAGCGCTGGTCGCGCGGGTTATTCCGCCACCACTTCGGCGTCGCCGCCGACGCGGCGCGATTGCAGGGTGGAGACCTTGATGTTGCGGCGCGCAGCCACCGAGCGCGGCGAATCCTGATGCTTCAGCGCGTCGAAAGTCGCGCGAACCATGTTGTAGGGATTCGACGAGCCGATCGACTTCGCCACCACGTCCTGGATGCCGAGCGTCTCGAACACCGCACGCATCGGGCCGCCGGCGATGATGCCGGTACCCGCCGGAGCGGTACGCAGATAGACGCGACCGGCGCCGTGACGGCCGGCGACGTCGTGATGCAGCGTGCGGCCTTCGCGCAGCGCGACGCGGGTCAGATTGCGCTTCGCCGATTCGGTCGCCTTGCGGATCGCTTCCGGCACTTCGCGCGCCTTGCCGTGGCCGAAACCGACCCGGCCCTTCTGGTCGCCGATCACGACCAGCGCTGCGAAACCGAAGCGCTTGCCGCCCTTGACGACCTTCGCCACGCGATTGATGTGGACGAGCTTGTCGACGAACTCGCTGTCGCGCTCCTCGCGCTCCCTGCTCCGTTCGCGGCCGCCGCGTTCGCGTTCACCTGCCATGGTGTTTTCCAATCTCTAGGAGGCCTTACGCCTCTTGCCTTGTAATCGTTCGATTCGTTTAGAAGCTCAATCCGCCTTCGCGCGCCGCATCCGCGAGCGCCTTGACGCGCCCGTGATAGATGTAGGCGCCGCGATCGAACACGACTTCCTTGACGCCCTTCTGCGCCGCGCGTTCCGCGAGCAGCTTGCCGACCGCCTTCGCCGCATCGATGTCGGCGCCGGTCTTGCCGGCGTCGCGCATGGTCTTCTCGAGCGACGAGGCGGACGCGAGCGTCTCGCCCTTCTGGTCGTCGATGACCTGGGCGTAGATGTGCTTGGACGAGCGGAACACCGACAGCCGCGGACGGCCGCCTGCCGAGCGGCGAAGCGCAAGGCGCACGCGCTGCTTGCGCCGGGCATTCGTAACCTTGAGTGACATGACCGGCTCCGTTACTTCTTCTTGCCTTCCTTGCGGAAGATGAATTCGTTGGCGTACTTCACGCCCTTGCCCTTGTAGGGCTCCGGCGGACGGTAGGCGCGGATCTCGGCGGCGACCTGGCCGACGCGCTGCGGATCGTTGCCGGTGATCGTGATCTCGGTCGGCTTCGGCACCGCGATGGTGATGCCTTCCGGGATCGCGTAGACCACGTCGTGGCTGTAGCCGAGCGCGAGCTGCAGGTTCTTGCCCTGCATCGCGGCGCGGTAACCGACGCCGGTGATCTCGAGCTTCTTCTCGAAGCCCTTGGTGACGCCCTCGACGAGGTTGGCGACCTGCGCGCGCGCGGTGCCGTACATCGCCTGCGCGCGGTTGGTCTTGACGCGCGGAGCGACCTTGACCTGGCCGTTCTCGAACTTCACCTCGACGTCGTCATGCACGACGAACTGAAGCTGGCCCTTCGGCCCCTTCACCTTCACCGTCTGGCCCTCGACGCTTGCCGTCACACCCGACGGGATCTCCACCGGCCTTTTGCCGATACGTGACATCGTAAAATCCTTCCTCAGAACACCGTGAAGAGAACTTCGCCGCCCACGTTGGCGTCGCGCGCCTGGTGGTCAGCCATGATTCCCTTCGGCGTCGACAACACCGAAATGCCGAGACCGTTGTTCACGCGCGGCAGGTTCTTCACCGAGGCGTAAACGCGGCGGCCCGGCTTCGACACCCGCTCGATCTCGCGGATGACGGGCTCGCCGTCGAAATACTTCAGTTCGATCTCGAGCTCGCTGCGGCCCGAGGCATGCTCGACGCTGGCGTAGCCGCGGATGTAACCCTCGGACTTCAGCACCTCGAGCACGTTGGCGCGCATCTTCGAGCCCGGGGTCGAAACCTTGGACTTCGAACGCATTTGCGCGTTGCGGATGCGGGTGATGAGATCGCTGATCGGATCGTGCGTAGACATTATTCCGACCCTCCTTACCAGCTCGACTTCACGAGCCCGGGAACCAGGCCCTTGGAGCCGAGTTCACGCAGCGCGATGCGCGAGAGCTTGTTCTTGCGATAGTTCGAACGCGGACGTCCGGTCAGTTCGCAGCGGTTGCGGATGCGGGTCGGCGACGAGTTGCGCGGCATCTCGGCAAGCTTCAGCGTCGCCGCGAAGCGCTCTTCCATCGGAATGGTCTTGTCGGCGATGATCGCCTTCAGCTTCTCGCGGCGCGGGCCGGCGTTCTTCGCCATCCGCTTGCGCCGGTTGTTCTTCTCGATTGAACTCTTCTTTGCCATGCTTGGCTCCTGGGTATCCGCGTTTGAGTGGCTTTGGTTCAGCTACTCACTGCCGGAACGGGAAATTGAAAGCGGTCAACAAGGCGCGGGCCTCGTCGTCGGTCTTGGCGGTGGTGCAGACCGTGATGTCCATGCCACGCGCTTCCGAGACTTTCTCGAAGTCGATCTCGGGGAAAATGATGTGCTCCTTGATGCCGAGCGAGTAGTTGCCGCGGCCGTCAAAGCTCTTCGGGTTCAGGCCGCGGAAGTCGCGGACGCGGGGCAGCGCCACGTTGATCAGACGGTCGATGAACTCGTACATGTGGGCCTTGCGCAGCGTGACCTTGCAGCCGATCGGCTGGTTCTCACGCAGCTTGAAGGTCGCGATCGCGATCCGGGAATAGGTCACGATCGCCTTCTGGCCGGCGATCTGGCTCAGCTCGGCAGCGGCGGTCTCGGCCTTCTTGCGGTCGTTGACGGAATCGCCGACGCCCATGTTGAGCACGACCTTGTCCAGGCGCGGCACCTGCATCACGTTGGCATAACCGAACTTCTCGGTCATCATGCCGCGGATATTCTTGTCGAACTCCGCGCGCAGGCGCGGCGTGTAAGCGGTATCAGCCATCGATCTCTGCTCCCGAACTCTTGGCAACGCGGACCTTCTTGCCATCGGCCTGAATCTTGAACCCAATGCGGGTCGGCTTTCCGTCCTTGCCGACATACGCAATGTTGGACAGGTTGATCGGCATCTCCTTGGAGATGATGCCGCCTTCCTGGGTCTGGCTCTGCTTCTGGTGACGCTTCACCATGTTGATGCCGCGAACGAGAGCCTTGTTCTCGTCCGGACGCACCTCGAACACCTCGCCGGTGCGACCCTTGTCACGGCCGGTGAGCACGATCACCTTGTCGCCCTTGCGGATCTTGGCAGCCATCACAGCACCTCCGGCGCGAGCGAAATGATCTTCATGTGGTTCTTGGCGCGCAGCTCGCGCGGCACCGGCCCGAAGATACGGGTGCCGACCGGCTCGGACTGATTGTTGATCAGCACGGCGGCGTTGCGGTCGAAGCGGATGACCGAACCGTCGGCGCGGCGGATGTCCTTGCGGACCCGGACCACAACGGCCTTCATCACGTCGCCCTTCTTCACCTTGCCACGCGGAATGGCTTCCTTGATCGACACAACGATAACGTCGCCCACGGTGGCATAGCGGCGCTTGGAACCTCCAAGAACCTTGATGCACATGACACGGCGTGCGCCTGAATTATCGGCCACGTCGAGGTTGGTCTGCATCTGAATCATTGATGCACCTCGTCCTCTTTCTGCGCTTAAGCGCGCTCAAAATTTCCCTGAAATACTTCGGCCAGGCCGAAGAAATCAGGCCGTTTTCTTGTGTTCGCCCCGGACCACGGTCCAGCGCTTCAGCTTCGAGATCGGCTTCGATTCCTCGATCCAGACCATGTCGCCCGGCTTGAACTGGTTGTTCTCGTCGTGCGCGTGGTAGTTCTTGGAACGGCGGATCGTCTTCTTGTAGATCGGGTGGGTGAAGCGGCGATCGACCCGCACCACGATCGTCTTGGCTTGCTTGTCGCTGACGACCACGCCCTGCAGAGTACGTTTCGGCATAGCTGGCCCCTTACTTCTTCTTCGCGCGCTGCTGCGCGGCGATGGTCTTGATACGAGCGATATCGCGGCGGGCTTCCCGCATCCGCGACGTGTTCTCCAGCTGCCCGGTGGCGCGCTGGAAACGCAGGTTGAAGCGTTCCTTCTTCAGGTTCAGGACCGCGTCTTCCCGCTGGTCGTCGCTCATCGCGCGAATGTCTTCAACTTTCATCTCGGCCATGGCGATTACTCCGCAATGCGCGCAACGAAGCGCGTCTTGATCGGCAGCTTGGCAGCGGCGAGCGTCAGCGCCTCCTTGGCGGTCTGCACCGTCACGCCGTCGATCTCAAACATCACGCGGCCCGGCTTGACCCGCGCCACCCACAATTCCGGTGCACCCTTGCCGGAGCCCATGCGGACTTCGGCGGGCTTCTTCGACACCGGCACGTCCGGAAACACGCGGATCCAGACGCGGCCGGCGCGCTTCATGTGACGGGTCAGCGCGCGACGGGCGGCTTCGATCTGGCGGGCGGTGACGCGCTCAGGCTCCATCGCCTTCAGGCCGAACTGGCCGAACGCCAACGTCGCGCCAGAGGTCGCAACGCCGTGGATACGGCCCTTATGCGCCTTCCGGAACTTCGTTTTCTTAGGTTGCATCATGGCTTTAAGCCCTCAAATTCCTGCTTTGCCTCAAGCGGCGTCGCGGCGCGAACGCGGGGTGTTATCGCCCTCGGCCATCTTCTTGTCCTGGGCCATCGGGTCGTGCTCGAGGATCTCGCCCTTGAAGATCCAGACCTTGACGCCGCAGGTGCCGAAGGTCGTGAACGCGGTGGCAACGCCGTAATCGACGTCGGCGCGCAGGGTGTGCAACGGCACGCGGCCCTCGCGGTACCACTCCATGCGCGCGATTTCGGCGCCGCCGAGACGGCCCGAGCAGTTGATGCGGATGCCGCCGGCGCCGAGACGCATCGCCGACTGCACGGCGCGCTTCATGGCGCGGCGGAACGCCACGCGGCGTTCGAGCTGCTGGGCGATCGATTCGGCGACCAGGGTCGCATCGAGCTCCGGCTTGCGGATTTCGACGATGTTGATCACGACGTCCGACGAGGTGATGTCGGCGACCTTCTTGCGCAGCTTGTCGATGTCGGCGCCCTTCTTGCCGATCACGACGCCCGGACGAGCCGAGTGGATCGTCACGCGGCACTTCTTGTGCGGACGCTCGATCACGATGCGGGCGACGGCCGCCTGCTTGAGCTCCTTGTGCAGGATCTCGCGGATCTTGACGTCTTCATGCAGCAGCTTGCCGTATTCCTGCTTGCCGGCGAACCAACGGGAGTCCCAGGTCCGGTTGATGCCGAGACGCAGCCCGATTGGATTGATCTTTTGACCCATCGTCTTCTCCTGCGCCGCTTTAAGCGCTTGCCTCGGCCTCGACCTGACGAACCACGATGGTCAGGTGCGAGAACGGTTTGAACACACGGCCCGAACGGCCACGGCCGCGCGGAGCAAAACGCTTCATCACGATGCCGTTGCCGACATGCGCCTCGGCGACGACGAGATCGTCGACCTCGAGGTCATGGTTGTTCTCGGCGTTCGCGATCGCCGATTCCAGGCACTTCTTGACGTCGACCGCGATCCGCTTGCGCGAGAACTGCAGGTCGGCGAGCGCAGCGGACGCCTTGCGGCCGCGGATCAGCTGCGCCACCAGGTTGAGCTTCTGCGGGCTGACGCGCAGCATGCGGGCGACGGCCTTGGCCTCATTGTCCGCGAGGCTACGTTCGCGCTTTGGTTTGCTCATCGGTTAATCCTCAAGCCTTCTTGGCTTTCTTGTCGCCCGAATGGCCGTGGAAGGTCCGGGTCGGCGAGAACTCGCCGAACTTGTGACCCACCATTTCCTCGTTGATTGCCACCGGCACGTGCTTGTGGCCGTTATAGACGCCGAACGTCAGGCCGACGAACTGCGGCAGGATGGTCGAGCGGCGGCTCCAGATCTTGATGACGTCGTGACGGCCGGACGCGCGGGCAGCATCTGCCTTCTTGAGCAGAGAACCCTCGACGAACGGGCCTTTCCAGACTGAACGAACCATGTCCGGCGTTCCTTACTTCTTCCGCTTGTGGCGGCTGAGGAGAATGAATTTGTTGGTCGACTTGTTGGTGCGGGTCTTCTTGCCCTTGGTCGGCTTGCCCCACGGAGTAACCGGGTGGCGACCGCCCGAGGTACGACCTTCACCACCGCCATGCGGGTGATCGATCGGGTTCATGACGACACCGCGGTTGTGCGGGCGCCAGCCGAGCCAGCGGGTACGACCGGCCTTGCCGATCGAGATGTTCATGTGATCCGGGTTCGAGACCGCGCCGATCGTGCCGCGGCAACGGCCGTGCACGAGACGCTGCTCGCCCGAGTTCAGGCGGACGATCACGTAGTCCTGGTCGCGGCCGACAACCTGGGCGTAGGTACCGGCGGAGCGCGCCAGCTGGCCGCCCTTGCCGATCTTCAGCTCGATATTGTGCACGATCGTGCCGACCGGCATGTTGCCGAGCGGCATGACGTTGCCCGGCTTCACGTCGACATAGTTGCCGGCGACGACGGTGTCGCCCGCGGCCAGACGCTGCGGCGCCAGGATGTAGGCCAGCTCACCATCCTGATACTTGATCAGCGCGATGAACGCGGTCCGGTTCGGATCGTACTCGAGCCGTTCCACGACCGCCGGCATGTCCACCTTGTCGCGGCGGAAGTCGACGGTGCGGTAGGCCTTCTTGTGGCCGCCGCCGCGGAAACGCACGGTGATGCGACCGGTGTTGTTGCGACCGCCATTGCCGAGCTTGCCCTCGGTCAACGTCTTCACCGGCTTGCCCTTGTAGAGCGCCGAACGATCGACCATGACCAGCTGGCGCTGGCCCGGCGTCGTGGGATTGTAGGTTTTCAATGCCATCGTCGTTGCGCCTTATAGTCCGGTAGTCACGTCGATGCGGTGGCCCTCTTCAAGGGTCACGATCGCGCGCTTGGTGTCCGACTGCGAGCCGAGATTGCCGCGGAACACCTTGGTCTTGCCCTTGCGAACGAGAGTGTTGACGCTCTTCACCTTGACGTCGAACAGCTTCTCGACCGCTTCCTTGATCTGCGGCTTGGTGGCCTTGCCGGCGACCTTGAACAGCACCTTGTTGTGCTCGGAGGCGAGCGTCGCCTTTTCCGTCACGACAGGAGAGATGATGACGTCGTAGTGGCGCGGGTCGATGTTCTTCATTTGAAGCGCGCCTCCAGCGCATCAACCGCAGCCTTGGTCAGCACCAGCTTGTGGCGGCGGAGAATGTCGTAGACGTTGATGCCCTGGATCGGCAGCACGTCGATGTTCGGGATGTTGCGGGCCGCGGTCGCGAAACCGGCGTTCAGCTCGGCGCCGTCGATGATCAGCGCATTGGTGAGCCCGAGGCCGGAGAAGTGACCGAGCAGCGCCTTGGTCTTGGCGGCCTCGAGCGCGGCGTTGTCGATCACGATCAACCCGCCGTCCTTGGCCTTGGCCGACAGCGCGTGCTTCAGCGCCAGCGCGCGCACCTTCTTCGGCAGGTCGGTCGCATGCGAGCGAACGACCGGACCGAACGCACGGCCACCGCCGCGGAACTGCGGCACGCGGGCCGAGCCGTGACGGGCGCCGCCGGTGCCCTTCTGCTTGTACATCTTCTTGCCGGTGCGCCAGACGTCGGCGCGGCCCTGGGTCTTGTGCGTGCCGGCCTGACGCTTGTTCAGCTGCCACTGCACGCAGCGCTGAATGATGTCGGCGCGGGGCTCGAGACCGAAGATCGCGTCAGAGAGCTGAACGGATCCGGCGTCCTTGCCTTCAAGGGTCGTGACTTTCAGTTCCATCTCACGCGCCCTCCTTCTCGGCCACAGCTTCGGCAGCGTCGCCGCCGGCAACCTTGAACTTGCCGGGCTTCGGAGCTTCCTTCGGCAGCGGCTTCTTGACGGCGTCGCGCACCGAGATCCAGCCGCCCTTGGAGCCGGGAACGGCGCCTTCGACGAGGATCAGGCCGCGCTCGACGTCGGTCGAAACCACGCGCAGATTGAGCGTGGTGATGCGGTCGACGCCCATGTGACCGGGCATCTTCTTGTTCTTGAAGGTCTTGCCGGGGTCCTGACGACCACCGGTCGAACCGATCGAACGGTGCGAGATCGACACACCGTGGGTGGCGCGCAGACCGCCGAAGTTCCAGCGCTTCATGCCGCCGGCAAAGCCCTTGCCGATCGAGGTGCCGGTCACGTCGACAAACTGGCCGACCACGAAATGGTCCGCCTGGATTTCCGCGCCGACCGGGATCAGCGCGTCCTCAGACACGCGGAACTCGGCGAGCTTGCGCTTCGGCTCAACCTTGGCGACCGCGAACTGGCCGCGTTCGGCCTTGGGCATGTACACCGTCTTGCGGGCGCCCGAGCCGAGCTGAAGAGCGACATAGCCGTTCTTCTCGGTCGTGCGGTGGCCCAGCACCTGGCAGTTGCCCAACTTCAGCACGGTCACAGGGATATGCTCACCGGTCTCCGTAAAGACCCGCGTCATCCCGACCTTTTGTGCGATCACTCCGGAGCGCATCGGCGTGCTTCCTGTCTTTCTGTCCGCAAGCGGCGGACGTAAAAATCCAAAACCTTAGAGCTTGATCTCGACGTCGACACCGGCGGCCAGGTCGAGCTTCATCAGCGCATCGACGGTCTGCGGGGTCGGGTCAACAATGTCGAGGAGGCGCTTGTGAGTGCGCATCTCGAATTGCTCGCGGCTCTTCTTGTCAACGTGCGGCGAACGGTTGACGGTGAACTTCTCAATGCGGGTCGGCAGCGGAATCGGTCCGCGAACCTGAGCACCGGTGCGTTTCGCCGTGTTCACGATCTCGCGGGTCGACGTATCGAGAATTCGATGGTCGAACGCCTTGAGACGGATACGAATGTTTTGGCCGTTCATTGCCGCTGTCTTTCTCTGTCGTCTTATCTGCGAATGGTGGCTAACGGGCAGCGGACGATTTCATCCGCTACCCGCCAATCCTGTTCGCTTATTACTCGATGATGGCGGAGACGACGCCCGAGCCGACGGTGCGGCCACCTTCGCGGATCGCGAAGCGGAGCTTCTCTTCCATCGCGATCGGCACGATCAGGTGCACTTCCATCGCGATGTTGTCGCCCGGCATCACCATTTCGGTGCCTTCGGGCAGATGCACGACACCGGTCACGTCGGTGGTGCGGAAGTAGAACTGCGGACGGTAGTTGGTGAAGAACGGGGTGTGACGACCGCCCTCTTCCTTGGTGAGGATGTAAGCCTCGGCCTTGAACTTGGTGTGCGGCTTGACCGAACCCGGCTTGCACAGCACCTGGCCACGCTCGACTTCCTCGCGCTTGGTGCCGCGGAGCAGCGCGCCGATGTTGTCGCCGGCCTGGCCCTGATCGAGCAGCTTGCGGAACATTTCGACGCCCGTGACGATCGTCTTCTGGGTGTCGCGCAGACCGACGATTTCGATTTCCTCGCCGACCTTGATGACGCCGCGCTCGACACGGCCGGTCACCACGGTGCCGCGACCGGAGATCGAGAACACGTCTTCAACCGGCATCAGGAACGGCTGGTCGATCGGACGGGCCGGCTGCGGGATGCTCTCGTCGACGGCGCGCATCAGCTCGAGAACCGCGTCGTGGCCGAGCTTCTTGTCCTTGTCTTCGAGGGCCGCGAGCGCCGAGCCCTTGATGATCGGGATGGTGTCGCCCGGGAATTCGTACCTCGAGAGCAGCTCGCGGACTTCCATTTCGACGAGCTCGAGCAGTTCCGGATCGTCGACCATGTCGCACTTGTTCAGGAACACGACGAGCGCGGGAACTCCGACCTGGCGGGCGAGCAGGATGTGCTCGCGGGTCTGCGGCATCGGGCCGTCGGCAGCCGACACGACCAGGATCGCGCCGTCCATCTGGGCGGCACCGGTGATCATGTTCTTGACGTAGTCGGCGTGGCCGGGGCAGTCGACGTGCGCGTAGTGGCGGTTCTGCGTCTCGTACTCGACGTGAGCGGTCGAGATCGTGATGCCGCGCGCCTTCTCTTCCGGCGCCTTGTCGATCTGGTCGTAGGCGGTGAACGTCGCGCCGCCGGTTTCTGCAAGCACCTTGGTGATCGCTGCGGTCAGCGAGGTCTTGCCATGGTCGACGTGACCGATGGTGCCGATGTTGCAGTGGGGCTTGTTACGCTCGAATTTTGCTTTGGCCATTTGACTCTCCGTTCAGTCGTTAGTTGCGAACCAACGACAATCAAGCAAACTTTTTCTGGACTTCAGCCGACACGTTCGCCGGAGCTTCGGCGTAGTGATCGAACTGCATCGTGAAGGTTGCGCGACCCTGGCTCATCGAGCGCAGGTTATTCACGTAACCGAACATGTTCATGAGCGGCACCATCGCGTTGATGACGTTGGCGTTGCCGCGCATGTCTTGGCCCTGGATCTGGCCGCGCCGGGAATTCAGGTCGCCGATGACCGAACCGGTGTAGTCTTCCGGGGTCACCACCTCGACCTTCATGATCGGCTCGAGCAGAACGGACTTGCCCTTCGTCAGCGCCTCGCGGAACGCAGCCCGCGACGCGATTTCGAACGCCAGCGCCGAGGAGTCGACGTCGTGATACTTGCCGTCGACCAGCTGCACCTTGACGTCCACCACCGGGAAGCCCGCGACGACGCCGGAGCCCATCACGCTGTTGAGGCCCTTTTCGACGCCGGGGATGTATTCCTTCGGCACCGCGCCGCCGACGATCTTCGATTCGAACTCGTAGCCCTTGCCGGGCTCGTTCGGCTCGACGACGATCGACACTTCGGCGAACTGACCGGTACCGCCGGTCTGCTTCTTGTGCGTGTACTTGACCTCGGCCTTCTTGGTCACGCGCTCACGGAACGCCACCTGCGGCGCGCCGATGTTGGCATCGACCTTGTAGGTGCGCTTGAGGATGTCGACCTTGATGTCGAGATGCAGTTCGCCCATGCCCTTGAGAATGGTCTGGCCGGACTCCTGATCGGTCGACACGCGGAACGACGGATCCTCCGCAGCGAGCTTGGCAAGCGCCACGCCGAGCTTTTCCTGGTCGGCCTTCGACTTCGGCTCGATCGCGATCTCGATCACCGGCTCCGGGAATTCCATCTTCTCGAGGATGACCTGCTTGTCGGGATCGCACAGCGTGTCACCGGTGCGCGCTTCCTTCAGGCCGGCCAGCGCGACGATGTCGCCGGCATAGGCCTCCTTGATGTCTTCGCGGTTGTTCGCATGCATCAGCAGCATGCGGCCGATACGTTCCTTCTTCTCGCGGGTCGAGTTCACCACGCCGGTGCCCGACTGCAGAACGCCGGAATAGATGCGGCAGAACGTGATGGTGCCGACGAACGGGTCGTCCATGATCTTGAACGCGAGCAGCGCCAGCGGCTCCTTGTCGTCCGCCTTGCGCACGACTTCGTTGCCATCCTCATCGGTGCCCTTGATCGCGGGCACGTCGATCGGCGACGGCAGGTAGTCGACCACGGCGTCGAGCAGCGGCTGCACGCCCTTGTTCTTGAACGCGGAACCGCACAGCACCGGATAGAACGCGCCGGTCAGCACGGCCTTGCGGATCAGGCGCTTCAGCGTCGCCTCGTCCGGCTCCTTGCCGTCGAGATAGGCGGCCATGGCGTCGTCGTCGAGCTCGACGGCGGCTTCCACCATCTTCTCGCGGTATTCCTTGGCCTGCTCGACGAGGTCTTCCGGGATATCGACATAGTCGAACTTCGCGCCGAGCGATTCATCGTTCCAGATGACGCCCTTCATCTTCACGAGGTCGACGAGACCCTTGAAGTTGTTCTCGGCACCGATCGGAAGCTGGATCGCGATCGGCTTGGCGCCGAGGCGGTCGACGATGTCGGACAGGCACTTGAAGAAGTCGGCACCGGTCTTGTCCATCTTGTTGGCGAAGACGATGCGCGGAACCTTGTACTTGTCGCCCTGGCGCCAGACGGTTTCGGTCTGCGGCTCGACGCCCTGGTTGGAGTCGAGAACGCAAACGGCGCCATCGAGCACGCGCAGCGAACGCTCGACCTCAATGGTGAAGTCGACGTGGCCGGGGGTGTCGATGATGTTCAGACGCTTGCCGGCCCAGAACGCGGTGGTCGCAGCCGACGTGATCGTGATGCCACGCTCCTGCTCCTGCTCCATCCAGTCCATCGTCGCGGCACCTTCGTGCACTTCGCCGATCTTGTGGCTCTTGCCGGTGTAATAGAGGATGCGCTCGGTGGTCGTGGTCTTGCCGGCGTCGATATGCGCCATGATACCGAAGTTACGGTAGTCCTCGATGGCATGTTGGCGGGGCATGAGACTGTTCCTTAAATTCCGTTGTTCGCCTTACCAGCGATAGTGCGAGAAGGCGCGGTTGGCTTCCGCCATCCGGTGCACGTCTTCACGCTTCTTGACGGCGTTGCCGCGATTGTTCGAGGCATCGAGCAGCTCAGCCGAGAGACGCTCCGTCATGGTCTTTTCGTTGCGCTCGCGGGCGGCCGAGATCAGCCAGCGAATGCCGAGCGCCTGACGGCGCACCGAACGGACTTCCACCGGAACCTGGTAGGTCGCGCCGCCGACGCGGCGGGAACGAACTTCGATCGTCGGCATGACGTTCTCGAGCGCCTGCTCGAACACGCCGAGCGGCGGCTGCTTGGTCTTGGCCTCGATCATGCCGAGCGCACCGTAGACGATGTTTTCGGCAACCGACTTCTTCCCGGCGTACATCACCGAGTTCATGAACTTCGTAATGATGATGTTCCCGAACTTCGGATCCGGAAGAACTTCACGCTTCTCAGCAGAGTGGCGACGCGACATCTGATCGTTTCCTGCTTACTTCGGACGCTTCGCGCCGTACTTCGAACGACGCTGCTTACGGTTCTTGACGCCCTGGGTATCCAGCACGCCGCGGAGGATGTGGTAGCGCACGCCGGGCAAGTCCTTGACGCGGCCACCGCGGATCATGACCACCGAGTGCTCCTGCAGGTTATGGCCTTCACCCGGGATGTAGCCGATCACCTCGAAGCCGTTGGTCAGGCGCACCTTGGCGACCTTACGAAGCGCCGAGTTCGGCTTCTTCGGGGTCGTGGTGTAGACGCGCGTGCACACGCCGCGCTTCTGCGGCGACTGCTGCAGCGCCGGCACCTTCTTGCGCGACTTCTGCACTTCACGTGGTTTTGCGATCAGCTGGTTGATCGTCGGCATGCAGCCTTCACCCTTTAGTTCGCGCGAAAGCCCTGAATGGCTCCGCAAATTTCTTCTCAGGACTAGCCGTCCCGTTCGGCCCGCTCGACGCGAATCAAATACCCGCGCAAAGCGAAATCGCGCCAACCACTCATCACTGAGCGGAAAGCGCATCGACGCCACAGAGGACCGCGATCCCGGACCGTTCAGCGTTCGCTGTTCGGTCCGCCACCGAGGTCATGCATCCGAATTTACTCTCAAGAGGACGTGCTCAAGAGAACCAAAATCGTCCTGGCATTGCCTAGCTATCATCGACAGCGTTTGAGCGGCATTCGTCGAGGTTGGTGCCCGTCCGGCTCCTCAAAAAGGGCCGTTGGGTGTTCCGTTCCGACGCTGGCTAGCTCACCGCCTGTCGTTAAGTGGGGGCCTTGTATAATCGAGAGGTAGTGAAGTCAAGCAAAACGACAAGCCAAGAAACGCCTCTGGCACTTGCGTATTTCGCATTTCGCCGACACGCGGCGCGCGACGAAATATGACAGCCTCGTCGCCTCCCCTCACCCTTACCCGAATCTCGGGCGCGCTGCCCGACTCATATATTACCCGGGCAAAATAAGAATAGAAACAACTCTCCCCAACTTCGTCCTGAAGGCAAACTTCGAAACTAAGCCTTTATTTGCCATTCGCAGCGCAAAAATTGCGGTCTACGGCCACGGAAATCCTCATGCGGTACACCGACATCGCGATCATCGGCGGAGGTCTTGCGGGTTCGACCGCAGCCGCCATGCTTGGCCGTGCCGGGATACCGACCGTCCTGGTCGACCCCCACCAGGACTATCCGTTCGATTTCCGCGTCGAAAAGATCGGTGGCGACCTCCAGCTCGCGCGATTCGCCAGGACCGGTATCGCCGATTCCGTGCTCCGTTCGGCGACGCTGGACGGCGAGAACTGGATCGCGCGATTCGGCTATTTGCTCGACCGGCAGCCAAGCCGGCAACACGGCATCATGTACGACGCATTGATCGGTGCGATTCGGAACGAGGTCGCAGGGTCGGCGGAGTTCATTTGCGACAAGGTGGTCAATATCGCGACCAGCTCCGAGCGGCAGAAGCTCGTGCTCTCCGGTGGCGAGGAAATCTCGGCGCGCCTCGTGGTACTCGCCAACGGCCTGAATGTCGGGCTGCGCCGGATGCTCGGCATCGAGCGGCTCATCACCAGCCACTGCCACTCGATCTCGTTCGGCTTCGATTTCGTGCCCGTCGGCCGCCCCGCCTTCCCGTTTGCGGCCATGACCTATTTCTCGGAGCGGCCGAGCGACCGCATTCCCTACATCACGCTGTTTCCGGTCGAGAACCGGATGCGCGCCAACCTCTTCACCTATCGCCAGGCCGACGATCCCTGGGTGCGGGCGATGCGCCGCAATCCGGTCGAGACGCTGAACGCCGCACTGCCCCGGCTGCGCCGGCTGACCGGCGAATTCGACGTCGCCGGCGACATCAAGATCAGGCCGGCCGACATCTATGTCAGCACCGGCTATCGACAGGCCGGCGTCGCGCTGGTCGGTGATGCCTTCGCCAGCACCTGCCCCGTCACCGGCACCGGCACCGACAAGGTGTTCACCGACGTGGCCCAGCTCTGCAACGTCCACATCCCGGCCTGGCTTTCGACCGACGGCATGGGTGAGGAGAAGATCACCGCGTATTACGACGATCCGGTGAAGACTGCGTGCGATGCCTGGTCGAACGCCAAGGCATTCAACTTCCGCGAGGTCTCGATCGGCAGCGGACCCTATTGGCAAGCCCAGCGTTGGGCGCGCTTCCTCGGCTATCTCGGCCGGGGCACGCTGCGCCGGCTGCAAGGCTCGCCGGCGGCGCCGTCAATGACGCAGCCGGCCACTCATTTCCGGCAGCGTCCGCACGCGGCCGACAGGGCGTGAGACGAGAGATCGGCGGCCACTAGCGCCGGGCCGTCACCGCGGTGCCGGCTCACGCCTCCTCGTCCTCGTCTTCGTCCTCATCTTCATCATCGTCGTCATCATCGTCCGCGTCGTCGTCCTCGTCGTCCGCGCCGTGATGCACATGCCCCTGGTCGTCCCACAGCTTGCGGTAGACGCCATTCCGGGCCAGCAGCTCCTCGTGCGAGCCGCGTTCGATCGCCCTGCCGCCCGAGATCACGATGATCTCGTCCATCTCGACCACCGAGGTCAGGCGATGCGTCGACCAGATCATGGTGCGGCCCTCGGCGACCTTGAGCAGCGTGCGGTTGATCGCAGCCTCCGTAGTCTGGTCGAGTGCCGATGTCGCCTCGTCGAGCAACAGCACGGACGGATTGCGGATGATCGCGCGCGCGATCGCGATGCGCTGGCGCTGGCCGCCCGACAAGGTATCGCCGCGCTCGCCGACCGGCGTGTCGTATCGCTGCGGCAGGCTCATGATGTAGCGATGGATCTCGGCCTTCTTCGCCGCGTCCTCGACCTCGGCATCGCTCGCGCCTTCCTTGCCGAGCCGGATGTTCTCGCGGATCGACATGTTGAACAGCATGTTCTCCTGGAACACGACCGCCATGTTCGCGCGCAGTGATTCCCGCGTCACCCGTCGGATGTCGACGCCGTCGATCGCGACACGGCCCTCGTCCGGCAGGTAGAGCCGCAGGATCAGGTTGATCAGCGTGCTCTTGCCCGAGCCGCTCGGACCGACGATCGCGATGCTCTTGCCGGCATTGAGCTTGAGGCTGAGATTGTCGAGCACCGGCGTCTGCGCCCCCTCATACTGGAAGGTGACGCGGTCGAAGGAGATGTCGTTGGTGATGCGCGGCAGATCCGGCGCCCCGGGACGGTCGGCGCCGCGGGTCGGCTCGTCGAGCAGCTCCTGGATGTGCCGCACCGCTGCCGCCGACGAGATCGACACCGGGATGAAATGCATGAGATGGGCGATGTTGTACGACACCTCCCAGAATGCGCTTTCGAAGGTCACGAAGGTGCCGACCGTGATCTGGCCCTTGGTGGCGAGATAGGCGCCGATCGCCAGCACCACGAGGTGGAGCAGCAGCACCGCGATGGTGACGGTGCGCTCCACCATGGTCGACAGGAACATGGCTGACGCGGCCTTGGCCCGGACGTCGCGGTTGCGCAGCGTGAACCAGCCGAGCGCCCGGCGTTGCAGGTTGAACGCCTTCACCACCGCCTGCGCGGCGACGTTCTCCTGCACCGTCCCGAGCAGCGCGGCTTCGTTCTGCTTCTGCTCGTAATTGGCCAGCACCGCCTTCGGCGTCAGGATGCGCGGCCCGATCAGCGTGATCGGAAACACCAGCAGGGCGACCACGGCGAGCTGCCAGTTCAGGAACAGCATCAGGATGATGCCGGCGATCAACTCGAGGCCCGGCAGCGCCGCGCTGTTGGCGAAGGTCTTGACCGAACCTTCGAAGGCCGACAGATCGATCGAGAAGCGCGACAGGATCTCGCCGCGCTTGGTCCGCGCGAAATAGGCCGACGGCAGGTTCTGGACGTGCTCGAAGATGCGCGTCCGGACGTCGGCGATGATGCCGGCGCCAAGCCGCGCGTCCCAGCGCTCGTACCAGACCGCGATGATCGAGGTGACGATGCCGGCCACCGCGAGCACGCCGAGGATCTTGTAGAGGGCCTGGAAATCCTCCTCGCCGAGCGCGTCGTCGATCAGGAATTTCAGGCTGAGGGGCATGATGACGTTGAACAACGTCTCGACCAGGACGCCGAAGGCGACGAACGCGAGCGGCTTCTTGTAGTTGGTCAGGATCGGCCTGATGAAGCCATAGATCGTGGAAAGCGCGCCGGCGGCTTCCTTGGCGGTGAAGACGACGAGATCCTCGTCATCATCATCGTCGAGCTCGAACTCGTCGTCCTCGTCCTCATCCTCTTCGTCGTCAGCCGGCGCCGCGGCGGGCTTGGCGGCGGCGGCAGGCGGACCGGGGACGGAAGCGGGCTTCTTCTTCAGCTCGGGATCGTCAGCCGATGCGCGATTCGGATCGTCTGATGCAGGAGGTCTTGATGCAGGAGGTCTTGGCGCCATGAAACCAACCGATGCTTCACGGCCGGCATGACCGCAAATCGAAACCGCAGCGGCGAACGCTGCCGGTACAATCCTATGCGATCACAATGAATTCGGCAAAGCGTTTGGAACGGCCGGTGCGCGCCACACGCTCCGGTCGAATCGGGATCTCGGTCCTGCCGCCGTTTGACACGTGGTTGACGCAAGGCCGATCGCCTTGCGCCAAGGACCCGTCGTCGCTGCCGCTAGTCGTCGAGGTCGGCTTCGACCTTGTCGAAGAAGGAATAGCGCAGGCTGTCGGAGTCGGCGTACCACTGCCCCGGCCCCTTGTTGGCGGCCAGCGTCAACGTCCACAGCGCATCGGTGCAATCGCGGCGGTGCATCGACAAGTCGAAGCCGTTGCCGAAGAACAATTCCGACCACTCCCACCAGGTGCCGAGCTTCTTCACCCCGCGCAGCAGGTCGTAGCGATCGATTACGGCGGGCGCCATGTCCGAGGTCACCGACGCGAACACGACGCCGCTCTTGACCACGCGGTTGAGCTCGCGCACGCCGCGCACGACCTGCTTCTCGCCGAGATGGCACAGCGAGGTCTCGAACACGAAGTCGAACTCGTTGTCCTTGAAGGGCATGTCGGCGATCGAGCCGAGCTTGTTGTACTTCTTGAGCGCCTTCGGCGTCTTGCCGTGGATGTAGCGGTTGTTCTCGATACCCCAGGCATCGATGCCGCGCTCGCGCAGTGCGCCGACCAGTTCGCCGCTGGCGGAGCCGGCGATCAGGAGCTTGTAGCCCTTCGCCCTGCCCCAGACCGTCTTGATCAGGTCGGTCAGATAGGCCGGGTCCGTGAAGTTGCGCCAGACTTCGCTGTAGGGGCCGGCGCCGCGATAATTCTCGAAATAGCTGCGGTCGATCTTGTCGGACAGCGTGCCCTCGTCCTGCGCGCGGGCGCGGCGCAGCCGCATCATCTCGGTGACGATGATGTCGGTCGCGGCATCGGAGGAATCGAGCAATCCGTTCAACGTCGAATCGAACAGATAGTCGCCGACCACGACGATGCCGGGGTGCTGCTTCGGCTCGGGGCGGTGGTTGGTCATGACGTCGCGCACCGGCAGGCCGCCCGGCAGCGCGTTGACCGACGACAGCCAGCGATGGATCTTGCCCTCGAGGAAGTGTTCGCGCGCATCGCCGAGCGAGGCAGGCAGCGACTTCAGCGCGGCGTCGATCAGTTCCTGATCAGAGAGATTGGCGAAGGCGAGCGCATCGGAGCCCGCGATCAGCCAGTTCAGCACGCCGTGCTTGCCGACATCGTGGCGCGCGCCCTCGTTGTAGACGCAGCAGCCGCCGAACGCTTCCGACATGAACCAGGCGCCCGGGATCTTCTCGCCCCAGAACGGCTCGTCGAACAGGATCGAGACGCGCAGATAATGCGCCGGCCGGTCGAAATAGGCGACGTGCTTGACCATCGACTTGCGCAGCGTCTCGCCGTCCCAGCGCATGGTCGCGAGCCAGGAGTGCGGCAGGCAGACCAGCACGAGGTCGAAGTCGCGCGTCTCCGGCCCCTTGCCGTTCATCATGTTGAGCTGGTAGCGGCCCTGCTCGGTCTTGCCGACCTTGAGCACGCGATGGTTGAGCTGGATGTCGGCACTGACTTCCGAGCGCAGGCAATCGATCAGCTGCTCGTTGCCGTTCTGGATCGAATACAGGCCGATATAGCCGTCGACATCCATCACGTAGTTCTTCAGCGCGTTGAGGCCGTTGGTGTTGTGGCTCTCGGTCGCGAGATCGGAGCGCGCCATCACCTTGAAGAAGCGCTTGGCGGTCGCGTCCTCGACCTCTTCGTCGAGTATCTGCTCGGCCGTCTTGTAGGCCCAGGGGTGCTCGTTGTCGTGGGATCCGACGCCCTCGTAATATTCGATCGGCGACACCAGGTCGCTGCAGCGCTTGCGGAACGCCTCGATCGCAGCCGCGGTCTTCGGCCCGTATTTCCGGCGCATGCCGGGGACGTCGGCGAGCAGCTCGCCGTCGAGATGCACCTGCTCGGCATCCATCGGGATCGTCTGCAGGCCGAAATGCTGGATCAGCTCGCGCAGCGGATCGGGGCCCGTCATCGAGTAATCGTAGATCTCGGCAACGCCGGCCTCATACATGGCAGGCGCGGTTTCGAATTTGCGCGTGACGATCTTGCCACCCAGGCGGTTCGACGCCTCGAAGATGGTGATGCGGCAAAGATCGCCGAGTTTGCGCTTCAAATACCAGGCGCTCATCAGCCCCCCGGGGCCGCCGCCTACAATTGCCAAGTCGAGCATATCGATTCCGTCGTCTCCGGCTGCCAAGCAGCCGGTCTAAGTCACCCCAGCAAAAGCACTTTTCTGCCTGAAGGGAAGATGAACAAACTGCGTCCCTGCACCGCAGCAGGGAAACAAAGCAGCAAAAAGGCCGGCAAAACGCCGGCCTTCTCGTCGTTACCGTAGTCTTGCGGAGGCCTATTCCGCCGGCGGCAGTGCCAGCGGCTCCGCTTCCGGGGCCGTCGGCACGATCGCTGCCTGCTGCTTCTCGCGCTCGTCGAGGATCAGCTTGTCGCGCTTGACCGCGACTTCGCGGATCCGGGCCATCGAGGCGCCGGTGCCGGCCGGGATCAGGCGGCCGACAATGACGTTCTCCTTGAGGCCCTCGAGCGGGTCCACCTTGCCGTTGACGGCAGCTTCGGTGAGCACGCGCGTGGTCTCCTGGAACGACGCCGCCGAGAAGAACGAGCGGGTCTGCAAGCTCGCCTTGGTGATGCCGAGCAGAACCGGCGTTCCCGTGGCGGGCTTCTTGCCCTCCTCCTTGGCCTTGGTGTTGAGCGCGTCGAACTCGATCTTGTCGACCTGCTCGCCCGAGATCATGTCGGTGTCGCCCTGGTCGGTGACCTCAACCTTCTGCAGCATCTGGCGGACAATCACCTCGATGTGCTTGTCGTTGATGAGCACGCCCTGCAACCGGTAGACCTCCTGGATTTCGTTGACCAGATAGGCAGCGAGCTCCTCGATGCCCTTGATCGCCAGGATGTCGTGCGGCGCCGGATTGCCTTCGACGATGAAATCGCCCTTTTCGACGATGTCGCCGTCCTGCAGGTGGATGTGCTTGCCCTTCGGGATCAGGTACTCGCGCGGCTCCTCGGTCTTGTCCATCGGCTCGATCGAGATGCGGCGCTTGTTCTTGTAGTCGCGGCCGAAGCGGATCGTTCCCGCGGTCTCCGCGATGATCGCCGCATCCTTCGGCTTGCGAGCCTCGAACAGTTCCGCCACCCGCGGCAGACCGCCGGTGATGTCACGCGTCTTGGCGCTCTCGGTCGAGATACGCGCCAGGATGTCGCCGGGCATCACCTTCGCGCCGGTATCGACCGACAGAATGGCGTCGACCGACAGCATGTAGCGGGCATCGCCGCCACGCGCGAGCTTCATCACCTTGCCGTCCTTGCCCTTGACCACGATGGCCGGACGCAGGTCCGAACCGCCGCGCGTCGTGCGCCAGTCGATGACCACGCGCTTGGCGATACCGGTCGACTCGTCGAGCGTTTCCGAGATCGACTGGCCTTCGACCAGGTCCTCGAACCCGATCGTGCCCTCGACTTCGGTGAGCACCGGGCGGGTATAGGGATCCCACTCCGCGATGCGCTGGCCACGCTTGACCATGTCGCCTTCATCGACGTGCATCTTCGAACCGTACTGAATACGGTGGGTTGCACGCTCGGTGCCGTCGGCATCGACGATCGCAACGACCATGTTGCGCACCATCGCGACCAGGTTGCCTTCGCTGTTGCGGGCGATTGCCTTGTTCCTGATCACGATCTTGCCGTCGAAGTTCGATTCGACGAACGACTGCTCGTTGAGCTGCGCCGCGCCGCCGATGTGGAACGTGCGCATCGTCAGCTGCGTGCCGGGTTCACCGATCGACTGCGCCGCGATGACGCCGACGGCCTCACCGTGGTTGACCGGGGTGCCGCGGGCCAGATCGCGGCCGTAGCACTTGGCGCAGATGCCGTTGATCAGCTCGCAGGTCAGCGCCGAGCGGATCTTCACTTCCTGGATGCCGGCCTGCTGGATCGCGTCGACATGGGTCTCCTCCATCAACGTGTCGCGCTTGACGACAATCTCGTTGGTGGCGGGATCGCGCACGTCATCGCAGGCCGTGCGGCCCAGGATGCGCGAACCGAGCGAGGCAACGACCGTGCCGGCGTCGACGATGGCGCGCATCTTGATGCCGAGCTTGGTGCCGCAATCGGTCTGCGTGATGATGCAGTCCTGCGCGACGTCGACCAGACGGCGGGTCAGGTAGCCCGAGTTCGCGGTCTTCAACGCGGTGTCCGCGAGGCCCTTACGGGCACCGTGGGTCGAGTTGAAGTATTCGAGCACCGACAGACCTTCCTTGAAGTTGGAAATGATCGGCGTCTCGATGATCTCGCCCGACGGCTTGGCCATCAGGCCGCGCATGCCGGCGAGCTGGCGCATCTGGGCCGGCGAACCACGCGCACCGGAGTGCGCCATCATGTAGATCGAGTTGATGTCGGCATCGGCTCCCGCCGCCGTCTTCTTGGTCGACGAGATCTCCTTCATCATCGCCTTGGCGACTTCTTCACCGGCCTTCGACCAGGCGTCGACGACCTTGTTGTACTTCTCGCCATGGGTGATCAGGCCGTCATTGTACTGCTGCTCGAAATCCTTCGCCAGCGTACGGGTCTGGTCCACGATCTTCCACTTCGACGCCGGCACGACCATGTCGTCCTTGCCGAACGAGATGCCCGCCTTGAAGGCGTTGTAGAAGCCGAGCGCCATGATGCGGTCGCAGAAGATCACCGTCTCCTTCTGACCGCAGTGACGGTAGACCTGGTCGATCACGCCAGAGATCTCGCGCTTGGTCATCAGCTTGTTGATGATGTCGTACGAGATCTTGGTGCTCTTCGGCAGCAGGTTGCCGAGCATGACGCGACCGGCGGTGGTTTCGATCCACCGCTTCGACATCTTGCCTTCGTCGTCCATGCCTTCCCACCGGTACTTGATCTTGGTGTGGAGGTGGATGACCTTCGAATGCAGGGCGTGCTCGAGCTCGGCCATGTCGCCGAAGATTTTGCCCTCGCCGGGCAGGCCTTCGCGCATGATCGAGACGTAGTAGAGGCCGAGCACGATGTCCTGCGACGGCACGATGATCGGCTGGCCGTTCGCCGGATGCAGGATGTTGTTGGTCGACATCATCAGGACGCGCGCTTCCAGCTGCGCTTCAAGCGACAGCGGAACGTGCACGGCCATCTGGTCGCCGTCGAAGTCGGCGTTGAAGGCGGCGCAGACCAGCGGATGCAGCTGGATCGCCTTGCCTTCGATCAGCACCGGCTCGAACGCCTGGATGCCCAGGCGATGCAGCGTCGGCGCGCGGTTGAGCAGCACCGGATGCTCGCGGATCACCTCGTCGAGGATATCCCAGACCTCCGGACGCTCCTTCTCGACCAGCTTCTTGGCCTGCTTCACCGTGGTGGATAGGCCCTTGGCGTCGAGCCGCGAGTAGATGAACGGCTTGAACAGTTCGAGCGCCATCTTCTTCGGCAGGCCGCACTGATGCAGGCGCAGCTCGGGACCGACCACGATCACCGAACGGCCCGAATAGTCGACGCGCTTGCCGAGCAGGTTCTGACGGAACCGGCCCTGCTTGCCCTTCAGCATGTCGGCGAGCGACTTCAAAGGCCTCTTGTTGGCGCCGGTGATGACGCGGCCGCGGCGGCCGTTGTCGAACAGCGCGTCGACGGCCTCCTGCAGCATGCGCTTTTCGTTGCGGATGATGATGTCGGGCGCACGCAGCTCCATCAGCCGCTTCAAGCGGTTGTTGCGGTTGATGACGCGGCGATACAGGTCGTTGAGGTCGGAGGTCGCGAACCGGCCGCCGTCGAGCGGCACCAGCGGACGCAGGTCGGGCGGAATCACCGGCACGACCGTCATGATCATCCATTCCGGCTTGTTGCCGGAGACGCGGAAGGCCTCGACGATCTTCAGACGCTTGGCGAGCTTCTTGTGCTTGATGTCGGAGTCGGTCTCCGCCATGTCGGCACGCAGCGTCGCCTCGAGCTTCTCGAGCTCGAGACCCTTGAGCAGCTCGCGGATCGCCTCGGCGCCGATCATGGCGGTGAAGCTGTCCTGGCCGTACTCGTCCTGCGCCTTCAGATACTCGTCTTCCGACAGCAGCTGACGGTCCTTCAGCGCGGTGAGACCCGGCTCGAGAACGACGTAGTATTCAAAGTACAGGATCCGCTCGAGATCCTTCAGCGTCATGTCGAGCAGCAGGCCGATGCGCGACGGCAGCGACTTCAGGAACCAGATGTGGGCGACCGGCGCCGCCAGCTCGATATGGCCCATGCGCTCGCGCCGGACGCGCGACAGCGTCACCTCGACCGAGCACTTTTCGCAGATGATGCCCTTGTACTTCATCCGCTTGTACTTGCCGCACAAGCACTCGTAGTCCTTGATCGGCCCGAAGATGCGCGCGCAGAACAGGCCGTCGCGCTCCGGCTTGAAGGTACGGTAGTTGATGGTCTCCGGCTTCTTGATCTCGCCGTAGGACCACGACAGAATCTTCTCCGGAGACGCGATCGAAATCCGGATCTGGTCGAAGACCTGGGCCGGCGTCGTCGGATTGAAAAGATTCATAATCTCTTGGTTCATGGTCTTCTCCTCGCGTGCCGATCGTCACCGGCAGCAAATTCGAAACTCTTATTCAGCGCACGCCCCACTCAACGTCCGAGCGGAGCGCGAGGGCCCGGCGCGCATCGCGCCGGGCATGATCGCAAGCGTTACTCGGCTGCCTCGGAGGTCGATGCCGGTCCCACCTTGGAATTGTGCAGGTCGACGTTGAGGCCGAGCGAGCGCATTTCCTTGACCAGCACGTTGAACGACTCCGGAATGCCGGCCTCGAACGTGTCGTCGCCGCGCACGATCGCCTCGTACACCTTGGTACGGCCGGCGACGTCGTCCGACTTCACGGTCAGCATTTCCTGCAGCGTGTAGGCGGCGCCGTAGGCTTCCAGCGCCCAGACCTCCATTTCGCCGAAGCGCTGGCCGCCGAACTGCGCTTTGCCGCCCAGCGGCTGCTGGGTGACGAGCGAGTACGGACCGATCGAACGCGCGTGGATCTTGTCGTCGACGAGATGGTGCAGCTTGAGCATGTAGATGTAGCCCATCGTCACCTTGCGATCGAACTGATCGCCGGTACGGCCGTCATAGACGGTCGACTGGCCGGAGGCGTCGAAGCCCGCGAGCTTCAGCATCTCCTCGATATCGGCTTCCTTGGCGCCGTCGAACACCGGAGTGGCGATCGGAACGCCGTGGCTCAGGTTGCGGCCGAGCTCGATCAGTTCGTTGTCGTTCAGCGACTTGATGGTCTCGTCTTCGCCGTAGATCTTCTTCAGGGTCTCGCGTAGCGGCTTGAGATCCTGCTTGTGATAGTAGGCGTCGATGGTCTGGCCGATGCGCTTGCCGAGGCCGGCGCAGGCCCAACCGAGATGCGTCTCAAGGATCTGACCGACGTTCATGCGCGAAGGCACGCCGAGCGGGTTCAGCACGATGTCCGCATGGGTGCCGTCCTCGAGGAACGGCATGTCCTCGATCGGAACGATCTTGGACACCACGCCCTTGTTGCCGTGACGGCCGGCCATCTTGTCGCCGGGCTGGATCTTGCGCTTCACCGCGACGAAGACCTTTACCATCTTCATCACGCCGGGCGGCAGCTCGTCGCCGCGCTGCAGCTTCTCGACCTTGTCGAGGAAGCGCTGCTCGAGGCCCTTCTTCGACTCGTCGTACTGCTTCCGCATGGCCTCGATCTCGGCCATCAGCTTGTCGTTCGGCGAGGCGAACAGCCACCACTGCGACTTCGGATACTCGTCGAGCACCGCGCGGGTGATCTTGGTATCCTTCTTGAAGCCCTTGGGGCCGGCGATGCCCTGGCGGTTCTCCAGGAGCTCGGCGAGGCGGTTGTAGACGTTGCGATCCAGGATCGCCTGCTCGTCGTCGCGGTCCTTGGCCAGACGCTCGATCTCTTCCCGCTCGATCGCCAGCGCACGCTCGTCCTTGTCGACGCCGTGGCGGTTGAACACGCGGACTTCCACGATGGTGCCCTGCACGCCCGGAGGCACGCGCAGCGAGGTATCGCGGACGTCGGAGGCCTTCTCGCCGAAGATGGCTCGGAGCAGCTTCTCTTCCGGCGTCATCGGGCTCTCGCCCTTCGGCGTGATCTTGCCGACCAGGATGTCGCCAGCGCGAACTTCCGCACCGATGTAGACGATACCGGCTTCGTCGAGGTTCTTCAGCGCTTCTTCCGAAACGTTCGGAATGTCGCGGGTGATTTCCTCAGGCCCGAGCTTGGTGTCGCGGGCCATCACCTCGAACTCCTCGATATGAATCGAGGTGAAGACGTCATCCTTCACGATCCGCTCGGAGAGCAGGATCGAGTCTTCGAAGTTGTAGCCATTCCACGGCATGAACGCGACCAGCACGTTGCGGCCGAGCGCGAGCTCGCCGAGATCGGTCGACGGACCGTCAGCGATGATGTCGCCCTTCTTGACGATGTCGCCCACCTTCACCAGCGGACGCTGGTTGATGCAGGTCGACTGGTTGGAGCGCTGGTACTTCATCAGCCGATAGATATCGACGCCCGACTTGGTCGGATCGAGATCCTCGGTGGCGCGGATCACGACGCGGGTGGCGTCGATCTGGTCGATCACGCCCGAACGGCGCGCGGCAATCGCCGCGCCCGAGTCACGGGCGACCACGCCTTCCATGCCGGTGCCGACGAACGGCGCCTCGGCGCGAACCAACGGCACCGCCTGGCGCTGCATGTTCGAGCCCATCAGCGCGCGGTTGGCGTCGTCGTTCTCGAGGAACGGGATCAGCGCCGCGGCGACCGAAACCAGCTGCTTCGGCGACACGTCCATGTAGTCGACCTTGTCCGGCGTCACCGGCAGCACTTCGCCGGCGTGGCGACAGACCACCAGGTCGTCGGTGAAGCGGCCCTTGGCATCGAGCGGCACGTTGGCCTGCGCGACGCGGTAACGGCCCTCTTCCATCGCCGACAGATAGACCACCTCGTCGGTGACCCGGCTGTCCTTGATCTTGCGATAGGGCGTCTCAACGAAGCCGTACTTGTTGACGCGCGCGAACGTCGCCAGCGAGTTGATCAGGCCGATGTTCGGACCTTCCGGCGTCTCGATCGGGCAGATACGGCCGTAATGCGTCGGATGCACGTCGCGGACTTCGAAGCCGGCACGCTCGCGGGTCAGACCGCCCGGGCCAAGCGCCGACAGGCGCCGCTTGTGGGTGATCTCCGACAGCGGGTTGGTCTGGTCCATGAACTGCGACAGCTGCGAGGAGCCGAAGAACTCGCGCACCGCGGCGGCCGCGGGCTTGGCGTTGATCAGGTCCTGCGGCATCACGGTGTCGATATCGACGCTCGACATGCGCTCCTTGATCGCGCGCTCCATGCGAAGCAGGCCGATCCGGTACTGGTTTTCCATCAGCTCGCCGACCGAGCGCACCCGGCGGTTGCCGAGATGGTCGATGTCGTCGATCTCGCCCTTGCCGTCGCGCAGGTCGACCAGCGTCTTGATGACCGCCAGGATGTCTTCCTTGCGCAGCGTGCGGTGGGTATCGGGTGCATCGAGCTCGAGGCGCATGTTCATCTTGACGCGGCCGACCGCGGAGAGGTCGTAGCGTTCGGCATCGAAGAACAGCGACTGGAACATCGCCTGCGCAGAATCCAGCGTCGGCGGCTCGCCCGGACGCATCACGCGGTAGATGTCGAACAGCGCGTCTTCACGCGTCATGTTCTTGTCGGCCGACAGCGTGTTGCGGATGTAGGCGCCGACATTGACGTGGTCGATGTCGAGCAGCGGCAGGTCCTTGTAGCCCTGCTCGTTCAGCACCTTCATCGACTTCTCGGTGATCTCCTCGCCGGCTTCGGCGTAGATCTCACCGGTCTTCGGGTTGACGAGATCCTCGGCGAGATAGTTGCCGACGAGCTCCTCGTCCGACATGCGGAGCGCCTTGAGGCCCTTTTCCTGCATCTGACGCGCGCTGCGCACGGTCAGCTTCTTGCCGGCCTCGAGCACCACCTTGCCGGTGTCGGCGTCGATCAGGTCGTTGATGGTCGAGTAGCCGCGGAAACGGTTGGCGTCGAACGGCACGCGCCAGCCTTCCTTGGTCCGCTTGTAGGTGATCTTCTTGTAGAAGGTCGACAGGATCTGCTCGCCGTCCAGACCGAGCGCGTACATCAGCGAGGTCACGGGCAGCTTGCGGCGGCGGTCGATGCGCGCGAACACGATGTCCTTGGCGTCGAACTCGATGTCCAGCCAGGAACCGCGATACGGAATCACGCGCGCGGCAAACAGCAGCTTGCCGGACGAATGGGTCTTGCCCTTGTCGTGGTCGAAGAACACGCCGGGCGAACGGTGCATCTGCGAGACGATGACGCGCTCGGTGCCGTTGACGACGAAGGTGCCGTTCATCGTCATGAGCGGAATGTCGCCCATGTAGACGTCCTGCTCCTTGATGTCCTTCACCGACTTGGCGCCGGTTTCCTCGTCGATATCGAACACGATGAGGCGCAGCGTCACCTTGAGCGGCGCAGCGAAGGTCATGCCGCGCTGGCGGCACTCGTCGACGTCATATTTCGGCTGTTCGAACTCGTAGCGGACGAATTCGAGCATCGAGGTTCCGGAGAAATCCGAGATCGGGAACACCGAGCGGAACACCGCCTGCAGGCCCTCATCGAGGCGCCCGCCGGCCGGCTCGTCAACCATCAGGAACTGGTCATAGGATGCCTTCTGAACCTCGATGAGGTTCGGCATCTCGGCGACTTCCTTGATGTGACCGAAAAACTTGCGTACGCGTTTGCGACCGGTGAATGTCTGCTGCGCCATCGTGGCCTCTCATTTTCGTCGCCTTTATGGGGCGAACCTTCCGGGAGCGACTGCCATCGGCCCCGGGTTGAATTTCGAATCGTCCCGAAGGAACGAAGCCCAAGTTCAGGAATTAAATCCTGGTCTCGGCCCCCATTGCCTCCAAAACGCAAAACGACGCGCGGGGCGCATCACTGCACCCGCCCGTCCAAACGCTTCGCTTTACGGACTGAAAAAGCCCGAAATCTGACTGTCTCCCAACGGCTTACACCGGGTGCCCTGCCGCCCCCGCCGCCTACCGTGTTTTTCCGCTGCCAGCCCCATATGGGATGGCAATAAAGGAGATTCGAGGGTTAAGTCCACGCATCCCCACACTTTTTTGTGTCCGCTACGCCCCACGACAACCTGTCGCACGACGCTTGCATGGCCCGGGAGCGCCATTCGGCGCTCCCGGATCGCGCATTACTTGAGCTCGACCTTGGCGCCAGCCTTCTCGAGCTGAGCCTTGATCTTCTCGGCTTCGTCCTTGTTGACGCCTTCCTTGACGGGCTTCGGAGCGCCTTCGACGAGGTCCTTGGCTTCCTTCAGGCCCAGGCCGGTGATGGCGCGGACTTCCTTGATGACTTCGATCTTCTTGTCGCCGGCGGCAGCCAGCACGACGGTGAAGTCGGTCTTTTCTTCAGCCGGAGCAGCGGCACCGCCACCAGCAGCCGGGCCGGCAACCGCAACGGCGGCAGCGGCGGACACGCCCCACTTTTCTTCGAGGAGCTTGGCGAGTTCGGCCGCTTCGAGCACGGTGAGGCTCGAGAGGTCGTCGACGATTTTCTGCAAGTCAGCCATTGTTCAGTTCCTTAAATGTTTGGTTCGAACCAGGTTTGAGATTAGCGAAGGGGTCAGGCCGCTTCGCTCTTTGAGGCATGAGCCTGAATGACGCGTGCGAGCTTGGCCGCGGGCGCGTTGGACAGCTGAGCGAGCTTGGTCGCCGGCGCCACGAGGAGGCCCACGATCTTGCTGCGCAGTTCGTCGAGCGACGGCAGTGAGGCAAGCGCCTTCACGCTGTCGACATTCAGGACGGTTTTACCCATCGAACCGCCGAGGATGACGAACTTCTCGTTCGCCTTGGCGAATTCGACGGCAACCTTTGGCGCCGCAACCGGATCGTTCGAAGTAGCGATCACGGTCGGTCCCTTCAGCAGGGAGCCGATGGCAGCGACGTCAGTGCCATCAAGAGCAATTTTGGCGAGACGGTTCTTCGAGACCTTCACCGACGCGCCCGCCTGCTTCATCTGCATGCGCAGCTTCTGCATCTGGGCCACGGTGAGGCCGGAATAGTGAGCAACGATCGCAACCGACGTGGTCTTGAAGACCTCGTTAAGTTGTTCGACCGACTCTTTTTTTGCCGCTCGTTCCACAGCAAGCTCTTTCCGGTTGGCGGCCTTTCCGCGAAGGCAGGACCGCCGGGTTGCACCCATCGTCCCGCCCTAAACCTGATCCGCAGGGTACAAGACCCTTTGGACATGCCGGGCAAGACGACATCTAGAAGCCTGCCCTCCCAGAGCCTTGCGGCCATGGGCTGTCGAGGTTCGAACCAAACCAGCTCCCCAGCCGCGAACGGGTCGCGACGTGGAGCGCAAAATCCGGTCTTCACCCGTCTATGCAGGCCATGCGATTAAGCCGTTGAAAACACGAAGTTCTCGCGGGCGCCTGCAGTCTTGGACAGGATCGAGGCACTTCAGCATGCTGAAGGCCCCTGCTTTCATTCCTCTGGAGGCGACGGGTCTCCTTCCTTTCGAGCATCCTTGCGGGCATGCGGAAAGGAATGATCTCCTATCATCTCAGGTTTTCGGAATGCGAGCACGGACATGCCAGCAAGTGCCAGCACGCCCGGAAGGCGCTATGTAGCCGGTCCCGCCCTGCTTGCCAAGAGCAAATATTGGACCAGTTTCATATGACAACGGGGAACCGGCTCCGATAGCGGAACCGCCAGCCGTCAGGCGCCACTCACCTTATATGGCAGCGGCTTGCCGGCAAAGAACGCGTCGAGATTGGCGAGCACGCAGTCCTGCATCGCGACGTGCGATTCCAGGGTGTGGCCGCCGAGATGCGGCGACAGCACGACGTTCGGCAGCGCGGTCAGCGCGCCGGGCGCATGTGGTTCCCGGGCGAACACATCGAGGCCGGCGCCGGCGATCACCCCGTCGGTCAGCGCCGCGACCAGCGCCGTCTCGTCGATCACGGAGCCGCGCGAAATGTTGACGACAAATCCGTCGCTGCCGAGCCGGTGCAGGATGTCGGTGTTGATCACGTGGCTGTTGTCGGCCCCGGCACGGACCGCGATCATCAGCACGCTGCACCAATCGACCAGCGCCTCCAGGCTCGGCAAATACTGATACGGCAGGTCGTATCTGGTACGGCTGAAATAGCCGACCTCGGTCTCGAACGCGGCAACGCGGCTCGCGATCTTGCGGCCGATCTCGCCCATGCCGTAGACGCCGATCTTGCGCCCGCGCATGCCGGCCTGCGGCCGCATCATCGGCGACGGCCGTGCGGCGGCCCAGTCGCCGCTCCGGACATAATTGTCGGCGACCGGCAGACGCCGCACCGACGCCAGCATCAAGGTCACGGCCATGTCGGCAACCGAGGCTGCATTGGCACCGGGGCTGTGGCCGACCGCGATCCCGCGCTTTGCGGCGGCGGCGAGATCGACGCCGTCGTAGCCGGTGCCGTAGCAGACGATCGCGCCGAGCTTCGGCAGCATGTCCATGGCATCGGCGCCGAGCGGCGTGCCGCCTGCGGTGATCATGGCGCTGACGTCGGCGAGCTCGGCCGCCGGGAACGCTTCGTCCACCCGCTTGCCGGCCGCGTTCAGGAGCTCATAGCGCTCGCCGAAGCGGATCAGTTGGGCCTTGGGAAAGCGTGAATAGACCAGGACCTTATCGGGCATAGTTGTTGTTTCCTGCGAGCGGCTTCACCCACCAAAACAGGGGTGGCAAAAACAAAGGGCGGAACCGGTTGCCCGATCCCGCCCTTCTTATCTCGTCACAGTCAGAGACCTCAGCCGAGGATCGTGCCCGGCTCGACCTTCACGCCCGGACCCATGGTGGAGGAAACCGCAACGCGCTGGATGTAGGTGCCCTTGGAACCAGCCGGCTTCGCCTTGGAGACCGCGTCGGCCAGCGCCTTGACGTTCTCGACCAGCTTGTCCTCGGAGAACGAGGCCTTGCCGATGCCGGCCTGCACGATGCCGGCCTTCTCGACGCGGAACTCGACCGAACCGCCCTTGGCGCCCTTCACGGCGTTGGCGACGTCCATGGTCACGGTGCCGATCTTCGGGTTCGGCATCATGCCGCGCGGGCCGAGCACCTTACCGAGGCGGCCGACCAGCGGCATCATGTCGGGCGTGGCGATACAACGATCGAAATCGATCGCACCGCCCTGCACCTTCTCGACCAGGTCTTCGGCACCGACGACGTCGGCACCGGCGGCCTTGGCTTCCTCAGCCTTGGCGCCGCGCGCGAACACGCCGACGCGCAGCGTGCGGCCGGTGCCGTTCGGCAGGTTGACGACGCCGCGGACCATCTGGTCGGCGTGACGCGGGTCGACGCCGAGATTGATCGCGATCTCGATCGTCTCGTCGAACTTCGACTTGGCGCGCTCCTTGACCATCTTGATGGCATCCGCGAGCGGATAGAGGTGTTCGCGGTCGACGCCCTCGCGGGCCTTCTTCAAACGCTTTCCGATTGCCATGGCCCGTTACCCCGCAACTTCCAGACCCATCGAACGGGCAGAGCCCTCGACCATCTTCATGGCCGATTCAATGGTGTCGCAATTCAAGTCCTTCATCTTCTTCTCGGCGATCTCGCGCACCTGCGCCTTGGTCACCTTGCCGGCCTTGTCGCGGCCCGGCGCCTTCGAGCCGGACTGGATCTTGGCAGCCTGCTTGAGGAAGAAGGACATCGGGGGGGTCTTCATCTCGAAGGTGAACGAACGATCTGCATAGATCGTGATCACCACCGGAATCGGGGTGTTCTTCTCTTCCTTCTGGGTCTGCGCGTTGAACGCCTTGCAGAACTCCATGATGTTGAGACCGCGCTGACCAAGCGCGGGGCCGATCGGGGGCGAAGGATTCGCCGCACCGGCCGGGACCTGAAGCTTCAGGTATCCGGTCACTTTCTTTGCCATTTATCACTCCTGTTGTGCCGGACGGTGCCGGCGGTTTCAGGTTCCGTGGTTCGGTTGAAGGGGCTGGCGACCGCCTCCTCCCTCCCACGGCCTCTCACTTGACGCGAGGCATATACCCCGCGCCGTCCGGTCAGACCACCTTTTCGACCTGACCGAATTCCAGTTCCACGGGGGTCGCGCGGCCGAAGATCGACACCGCGACCTTCACGCGCGAGCGCGCCTCGTCGATTTCTTCCACCACACCGGAGAACGAGGCGAACGGGCCATCGGCCACGCGCACGTTCTCGCCGATTTCGAACGACACCGACGCCTTCGGGCGCTCCACGCCCTCCTGCACCTGGTGCAGGATCCGCATCGCCTCGGCTTCCGAGATCGGCATCGGCTTGTTTTCCGCGCCGAGGAAGCCGGTCACCTTCGGGGTGTTCTTGATCAGATGAAACGCCTCGTCGGTCAGCTTCATCTTCACCAGCACATAGCCCGGGAAGAACTTGCGCTCGGCGTCGATCTTGCGGCCGCGGCGCACCTCGGTGACCTTCTCGGTCGGCACCAGAATCTGCTCGAACAGCTCTTCCAGCCCGCGCTGCTTGGCCTGCTCGCGGATCGATTCCTGAACCTTCTTCTCGAAGTTCGAATAGGCGTGGACGATGTACCAGCGCTTGTCCATCAATTGGGTGCTCATCAGTGGATGCCCAGTATCAGGGTAATCAGATAGCGGATGATCTGGTCCGCGGCGAAGAAGAAGATCGAGGCCAGTGCCACCATCACGAACACCATGATGGTGGTGATGGTCGTCTCGCGGCGCGTCGGCCAGGTGACCTTGGCGGTCTCCGAGCGCACTTCCTGCAGGAATTTGAACGGGCTGAAAGCCATCGTGAGATCCGCGTCCGTCTCCGGACGATTGCAACGTTTCAAGGAATCCGAACAGCCGACCTTGCGGACCCAGCCCTCGTTTGGAAGGTTGAGCCGATAAACGAGCTCGAATGTTCGGGGAATTAGGCCGCGCCGGATATCCGCCATCAAAGCGGGCCGGCTGCGAGTGGGCGGTATCTACTGCGAGACCGGGCAAACGTCAAGGTCGGCGGGGTCGTGCCCGGCCCCGGGCACGCCCGCGGCAGATCGGAACGGGGCGTCTCGAATCAAGGACTTAGGGCTGGTAGCGCAAGGTCCATGGTCCCCGCCGTCCGCCGCGGCGGCCGGTGGGTCACCCGGCAAAGCTCTTCTGCACCGCCTGATCCAGCGTGGCGCCGCCGACATAGCGCTGGCGCAGCTCGCGCTTGAGCAGCTTGCCGCTCGGGTTCTTCGGCAAGGCATCGACGAAGATGACCCGCTTCGGCACCTTGAAATGAGCCATCGACGCCGCGCAATGCTTGATGACGGCCTCGTCGTCGAGGCTCGCGCCGGCCTTGACCACGACGATCGCGGTCACCGCCTCGATCCAGCGCGGGTCGGGCAGCCCGACCACCGCGACCTCCGACACCGCAGGCAGCCGGTAGATCATCTCCTCGACCTCGCGGCTCGCGACGTTCTCGCCGCCGCTCTTGATCATGTCCTTCACGCGATCGACGACGGTGATGTAGCCGTTGGCATCGACGGTCGCGAGATCGCCGGAATGAAACCAGCCGCCGGCGAACGCCGCCGCCGTCTTGACCGGATCGTTGTAGTAGCCGGACAAGAGATGCGGCGAGCGGTGCACGATCTCACCGACCTCGCCCGCCCCGACGTCGGTCATGTCCGAGTTGACGACCCGCGTCTCGACATTGATCGCAGGCTTGCCGGACGAGCCGGCCCTCGGCAGCTGGTCCTCCGGCGAAAGCACGGTCGCCAGCGGCGCGATCTCGGTCTGGCCGTAGAAATTCCAGAATTTCACATCGGGCAGCCGGCGCTGCAATTCGAGCAGCACCTCGACCGGCATGATCGAGGCGCCGTAATAGCCCTTCCGCAAGGTCGACAGGTCGGTGCGGTCGAACGCCGGCGAGCGCAGCATCGCGATCCAGATCGTCGGCGGCGCGAAGAACGAGTTGATCTTGTGGGCCGCGATCAGTGCCAGGACGTTGTCGGGCACCGGCTTGCCGGTAATGAGACTGGTGGCGCCGAGATAGATCGCGGGCCCCAGGAACACGTCGAGCTGTGCGCAATGATAGAGCGGCAGCGCGTGCAGCACCGTGTCGTCGGTCGCCATGCCGCCGTCGATGACGCAGCTGACATACTGCCACATCACGGCTTCATGGGTGAGGATCGCGCCCTTCGGCAGCGACTCCGTGCCGCTGGTGTAGATGATCTGCGCGGGATCGCGGCTGTCGACGGCCGCATCCGGCGCAGAGGCGTCGCTATGCAGCAGGCTGTCGAACGTCGTGATGCCCTCGGGCGCGGCGGCTGGATCCTCGCCCGGCAGCCAGATCAGGGTTTCGACTGCCGATCCCTTGGCCGCGGCTGCGTGCGCCGTCTCCACGAAGTCGGGACCGACCGCGAGCAGCTTCGCGCCGGAATTGGCGAGGATGAAATTGATCTCGTCGGGATTGAGCATGAAGTTGATCGGCACCAGGATCGCGCCGATCCGGGCCACCGCAAAGCGTAGCGCGGCGAACCCATGCGAATTGCGTGACAGCACCGCGACGCGATCGCCCTTCGCAACACCAAGCGCCAACAAGCCGCGTCCGAGCTGATTGCAGATCGCGTCCATCTCCGCAAAGGTCCAGCTCACCTCGCCGCAGATCAGCGCGGTCTTGTCGGGGTAGCGCTTCGCAGACCGGCGCAACAAATCGCCGATGCTGTGCTCACGCGCGCGCTGGATGGTTGCTGCGATGTCTCCGCTCATATGTCCCTCCCGAATGTGCTTCTTGTCGTTGTCTTGTTGTCGCCGCGCCGTCGCTACTGCCGGGCGGCGTAGGCGTGTTCCATGTAGGTGTGCTCGACCGAGCGATCGAGCGAGGCGATCTTCTCAAAGCCGCGGCGCCAGTCCTGCAGATGCCGCCGCGTCCACAGCACGCCGGCCTCCTTGTCGCGCCGCCTGATCGCATCGAGGATGTGGCGATGCGCCTCGACGAGGCGCGCGCCGCCCTCCGGCACACCGCCGACGATCATCTCGGTGGTCGGAAAGAACAGTTGCGCGGCCGGCTCGCGGGCGAGCTGCAGCACGCGGTTCTGCGAGGCCTTGGCCATCAGCACGTGGAATTCCGCGTCGAGCTCGGCGAGATCGGCGGGATTGCCGACGACATCAGCGCTGCGCGCGAGATTGCCGGCGAGCTCGGCGATGTTCTCCTCGGTCGCGCGCTCCACCGCGCCCTCGACGCTCGCGATCTCCAGCGTCATCGAGGTCTCGAACAATTCGCGGAAGGTCACCTCGTGCAGGATCAGCGCACGCGACAGCCTTGTGGCGAGCTTGTTGTAGCGCGGCAGGCAGGCCTGCAGGCGGCGGCTGGAATCGCGGCGGATCAGCCCGCCCTCCTCGAGCACGCGAATGCCTTCACGCACGGTCGAGCGGTTGACGCCGAACTGCGCGACGAGCTGCTGCTCCGTGCCGATCGGCTCACCCGGCTTGATCCGGCCGTTGATGATTTCCCGTTCGATCGCGTCGGCGACCTTCTGGTAGGCCGGCGCAACGTCGATGCGCCGAAACAGCGGTGTGGCGGCCACCTTTGGCTCCGGATTGTCGTTTGTCCGACAAAGTGTAGGCGAAGGCTATTGGAGCGTCAAATGCCCCTTCTTTGGCCGGATTGTCGCACCCAGCCGGCCAGAATTGACACCGGAACCGGGCAAATCTAGCTTTGTCGGACAAACCGATAAGAACACCGCCTTGGGGAGGCACATCACCATGAAATCCATCGTCACAACTCTGTCCGCTGCCGGCCTGATCGCAGCAATGCTGGCAGGGCCCGCGCTCGCACAACAGACGCCGCTCAAGATCGGCGTACTGACCGATTTCCAGTCGGTCTATGCGGATATCGGCGGCGCCGGGAACGTCGAAGCCACCAAGATGGCGATCGAGGAGTTCGGCGGGTCCATGTTCGGCAAGCCGATCGAGCTCGTCACCGCCGACGCCCTCAACAAGGCCGACGTCGCCGCGACCATCACCCGCAAATGGTACGAGGCGGAGAACGTCGACATGATCATCGACATGCCGACCTCGGCGACCGCGCTCGCCGGCATGGAGATGTCGAAGCAGTTCGAGAAGATCATGATCGTGACGGATGCGGCGAGCTCCGACATCACCGGCAAGTCCTGCTCGCCCTACACGCTGCACTGGACCTACGACACCTATGCCAACGCCCACACCGTCGGCAGGGCGATCGTGAAGAACGGCGGCGACAGCTGGTTCTTCATCACCGCAGACTATCTGTTCGGCCACTCGATCGAGCGCGACACCGGCGACGTGGTCCGCGCCGCCGGCGGCAAGGTGCTCGGCAGCGCGCGGCATCCGCTCAACACGCCGGACTTCTCATCATTCCTGCTGAAGGCCCAGGCTTCGAAGGCCAAGATCATCGGCATGGCCAACGGCGGCGCCGACACCATCAACACCATCAAGCAGGCTTCCGAATTCGGCATCGTCGCGGGCGGGCAGAACCTCGCCGGCATCGTGATGTTCATCTCCGACATTCACAGCCTCGGGCTGAGGCTCGCGCAGGGCCTGATCATCACCGAGGCCTACTACTGGGATCTCAACGACCGCACCCGCGCCTTCGGCAAGCGCTTCTTCGAGCGCATGAAGCGGATGCCGACGATGAACCAGGCCGCGACCTACAGCGCCACCCTGCACTACCTCAACGCGGTGAAGGCCGCCGGCACCAAGGACACCAAGCCGGTGCTGGCGAAAATGCGCGCGACCCCGGTCCGCGACGCGTTCACCGACAACGGCGTGGTGCGCGAAGACGGCCGCATGGTGCACTCGATGTTCCTGTTCGAGGTCAAGAAGCCCGAGGAATCGAAGGCGCCGTGGGATTACTACAAGGTGCTCGCCGAGGTGTCCGGCGACCAGGCGTTCCGGCCGCTGAAGGACGGCGGCTGCCCGTTGATCAAGTAGCCGAAATGATCATGGCCGGGGTCCAGGACTTCGGGTCCAAGACCTCGGCCAAGGCATTCAAATTGTTAGCTAAAAGCTGGCAGGAGTGGCAGGGCTCGAACCTGCGACCCCCGGTTTTGGAGACCGGTGCTCTACCAATTGAGCTACACTCCTGCAGGGAACCGGCGTCGCCGCCGGTTCGCGCCGTTTCAAGCACAGGGCATGGCCGGTTTGCAAGGGCGAAGCGGTGAAGCTTCTGTTCATTGCAAAACTTCTGCGCCAGACTTCGGCGATCACCCCATGACGGCACCCCGCCGCAAGAATCAAGAACCAGGGAGAGACCATGAACGCCCAGACCGCCACCAAGCACGCCGCGAGCCAGACCACCCCGTCCCTCCCGCTCGCCAAACCCGAATCGGTCGGGCTGTCGAGCACGCGGCTGCAGGCGATGTCCGACACCTTCAAGCGCGAGGTCGACAAGGGAACCGCACCCGGCTTCACGGTGCTGGTGGCGCGGCGCGGCCAGATCGGCTGGTTCGACGCGATCGGCCGGCAAGGCCCGACCGCATCTGCGCCGATGACCCATGACTCGATCTTCCGCATCTTCTCGATGACCAAGCCGATCGTCTCGGTCGGCATCATGCAGCTGCTCGAGGACGGCCACTTCCTGCTCGACGACCCCGTCGCGAAGTTCATCCCCGAATTCGCCGGGACCAAGGTCGGCGTCGAACGCGACGGCAAGCTCGAGCTGGTGGCGGCCCAGCGGCAGATGACGATCCAGGACCTGCTGCGCCACACGTCGGGTTTGACGTATGACCACACCGGCAACGGCCCGGTGCAGCAGCTCTACCAGCAATCGCGGCTGCGCAGCCGCAAGATCACCAATGCCGAGCACGCCACCATGCTCGCCGGCATGCCGCTGGTCTGCCAGCCCGGCGCCGAGTGGAACTACAGCCGCTCCACCGACATCCTCGGCCGCATCATCGAAGTCGTCAGCGGCCAGACGCTCGGCGCGTTCCTCACTGAGCGCATCCTCTCGCCGCTGCAAATGAACGAGACCGCGTTCCACACCGGGGAAGCCAATGCCGGCCGGCTTGCGGAAGCCTTTGCCAACGATCCCTGGACCAACGAGAAGGTGCATCTGTTCAACATGCTGGAGAAGCCGGCGATGGAATCAGGCGGCGGCGGACTGGTTTCGACCACGATGGACTATGCCCGCTTCGCGCAGATGCTGCTCAATGGCGGCGCTCTCGACGGCACCAGGATCATCGGCCGCAAGACGCTTGCCTTCATGGCCTCCGATCACCTCGGTGCCGGCGTCAAGGTGCAGGGCACGCTGGTGTCACCCGGCCACAGCTTCGGCCTCGGCTTCGCCGTGCGCATGCAGCAGGGTGTCGCGCCGTTCACCGGGTCGGTCGGCCAGTATTTTTGGAGCGGCATGGCCGGCACGTTCTTCTGGATCGATCCGAGCGAAGACCTGATCGCGGTCTTCATGATGCAGGGTCCCGGCCAGCGCGAATACACCCGCTCGCTGGTGAGGAACGGGGTGTATGCGGCGGTGGAGTGAGGCCAGCACTCCCCGCACCTCACCCTAGGCTGTCATCGCCCGGCTCGACCGGGCGATCCAGTACGCCGCGACCTCTCGGCTCAAGCACTACTGCCTCTGGAATACTGGATCACCCGCTTTCGCGGGTGATGACAGATGAGTTTGTGGCGCGCTTTACGCACCAACGCCGCTGACGTCAGCTGATCGTCGCGCCGCCGTCGATCACGACCGTCTGGCCGGTCATGAAGTCGCCGGCCCGCGAGCCCATGAACACGGCTGCGCCCGCGATCTCGTCCGGCACGCCGATCCGCAGCAGCGGCGAGCGCGCGGTCGAGGCCTTCAGATTGTCCGGATTGTCCCACAGCGCCTTGGCGAAGTCGGTCTTGATCAGGCCCGGCGCGATGCAGTTCACGCGGATATTGTGCTTGCCGTACTCGCAAGCCAGGTTGCGCGCGAGCTGCATGTCGGCGGCCTTGGAGATCGCGTAAGCGCCGAGGATGGTCGAGCCCTTCAGGCCGCCGATCGAAGACACGATGATGATCGAGCCGTCCTTGCGCTCGATCATCTGCGGCACCACCATCGAGATCAGCCAGTTGTTGGCGACGATGTTGTTGTCGAGGATCTTGCGGAACTGATCGTCGGAGATGCCGGCGAGCGGACCGTAATACGGATTCGACGCCGCATTGCAGACCAGCACGTCGATCTTGCCGAAGGCGCGGTTGCTCTCGTCGATCAGGTTCTGCAGGTTTTCCTTCGACGAGATGTTCGCGGCGATGGCAACCGCGGTGCCCTTGCCGTAGCTGTCGTTGATTTCCTTGGCGACCTGGTCGCAGACATCAGCCTTGCGCGAGGAGATCACGACCTTGGCGCCGTGTTCGGCCATCCGCTCGGCGATCGCGCGCCCGATGCCGCGCGTCGAGCCGGTGATGACGGCAACTTTTCCCTTCATGTCGAACAAGGTCATGGTTTTCTCCCTGATGGTAAGGTGTTTGAATTCTGTGTTGAGCTTAGGCAGCGTTGTCGTGTTGCGATAGCAGCAATCACGCAAGCTTGCTCGCCGGCCTGACTTCGGGTCCGGACGGCTGGTGCATCGCGGCGTGCCGGGGATCGGCGATCCAGGGCTGCTGGTTCACCATCGGCAGCCGCCACATCGACAGGTTGGGCGCCGCGATGTGATCGAGCCGCGTCACCGAGACATTGTCGATATCAAACGACAGACCCCGATCCGGCTGGCCGCCGAGTGCGAGACCGACCGCGGCCCTGATCACGCCACCGTGGCCGACCGCGATGATGTCCCTGCCGGCCTCCGCGGCGGTGATCCGCACGATTGTGCGGCAGACGCGGGTGTAGAGATCCATGAAACTCTCGCCGCCGGGCGCAGGCTCGTTGACATCGGCGAACCACATGCTGCCGGGCGGGCGGCTGGCGAGAAATGCGGCGCGGTTCATGCCCTGCCACCGGCCGAGATGCAGCTCGGCGAAGTCGCGCTCCTGCGTCATGCCTTCGGGCTTCGGATAGCCGGCGGCCCAGATCGCATCCGCGGTCTTGTGCGTGCGCTTCAGATTGCTCGAATACCACACGGCGTTGCGCGGCAGCATCTTGGCGACCGCCTCGAACACTTCGACGTCGCCGGTGTCGCAGTCGATATCCTCCTGCCCGTAGATGTTGCCGCCGTCGCTGCGCACCGGCGCATGACGAACCCACCACCACCGGGTCACCGTCACGTGAGGCTTCTCTGGATTGGACATCGGATGAGCCCTTCAATAGTGTCCCGTCACGCTGTACGTCACGCCGCACATCGTCTCAAGTGCTTCTGACGTTTGAAATTTTGTTTGAATTCCGTCGCGCGGCAAGTGTGTCACGGATCATATGAACAGGGAGAAACTCATGGGCCGCCTCGAAGGCAAATCCGTCATCATCACTGGCGCAGGCAGCGGCATCGGCCGTGCGGCGTCGCTGCTGTTCACCAAGGAAGGCGCCAAGCTGATCGCGGTCGATCGCAGCGACGGCGTCAACGAAACCGCCAGGCTGGTGCGCGATGCCGGCGGCACCGTCGAAGCCGTCACCGCCGATGCCGGATCGGAGAGCGACGTGAAGGCCTTCATCGAGAAGGCGGTTTCGAAGTACGGCAAGCTCGATGCGATCTGGGCCAATGCCGGCGTCAGCGGCGGCCTCGTGCCGCTCGCCGACCAGACTCCGGAACATTGGCAGGAGGTGCTGCGCGTCAATCTGATCGGCCCGTTCCTCGCGATCAAGCATTCGATCCCGCACATGACCAGGCAGGGATCCGGCTCGATCGTCTGCACCGCATCGGTCGCGGGCCTGAAGTCCGGCGCCAGCGGACATCCCTACGGCGCGAGCAAGGCCGGCGTCATCAGCCTGGTGCAGACCACCGCCTACTCGCTCTCCGGCACCGGCGTGCGCATCAATGCGGTCTGCCCGGGCCTGATCGAAACCGGCATGACCAAGCCGGTGTTCGACCGTGCCAAGGAGCGCGGCACCCAGGACAAGATCGGCCAGCTCAATCCGCTGAAGCGCCCCGGCCAGCCGCACGAGCTCGCAGCAATGGGATTGTTCCTGGTGAGCGACGAGGCGTCCTATGTCAACGGCCAGGCCATCCCCGTCGACGGCGGCCTCACCGCATCGATGCCGTATACGGGCAAGCCGATTTAGCAACGGTATCCTCCGGTGGTCATCCCAACGACGGGCCGGATGACTCTACATTCACGACGTCGTCCCGGCGAAAG
>NZ_JACMYK010000029.1 GCF_020889785.1 Bradyrhizobium acaciae | reverse complement strand
CTTTCGCCAGGACGACGCGTGGCGAGAGCCCAGCCCGCGAGGCCGGGACGACGCCGCGAATGTCGAGCCATCCGGGCCGTCGGCCGGGATGGCGAATCCGTTGCCGGCGACATATCGTGGCGGTCTGCGGCCGAATCTGAGGCGGATCGTTCATCGCCGGGTCATGTAAATCCGGCCATCGTCAGCGCCGCGCCCGCCGGGGCGGCGGCACATTTAGCGGAGGAGGTTTCGGATGATCAGGGGCTGGCAGATTGCGGCGTCGGCGCTCGCCATCGTCGCGATGGTTGCAACGCTGGGCACGGAGGCGAAAGCGGCGCAGTGCGGCAACGGGCCCGGCGGGTTCGAAGCCTGGAAGGAGCAATTCGCCGGCGAGGCGAGGGCCAAGGGCGTCGGCGCCACCGCGATCGACGCGCTGATGCAGGCGCGTTACGCCAGCGCGACGATCGCCGCGGATCGTGGCCAGCGCAGCTTCGGCCTCTCGCTCGAGCAGTTCATGGCCAAGCGGGGATCGGCGACCATCGTGGCGCGCGGCCGTTCGCTGAAGCAATCGCAGGCGGCGATGTTCGCCTCGATCCAGCAGCGCTACGGCGTGCCGCCGGGACCGCTGATCGCGATCTGGGGCATGGAGAGCGGCTTCGGCAGCCAGCGCGGCAACCAGAACATGCTGTCGTCGATCGCGACGCTTGCCTATGACTGCCGCCGTCCGGAGTTCTTCACCGAGCAGCTCTATGCCGCGTTGAAGCTGATCGACCGCGGCAGCCTGTCCGGCAGCACGCGTGGTTCGATGCATGGCGAGATCGGCCAGACCCAGTTCATGCCGAAGAACGTGCTGGCCTACGGCACCGGCAATCTCGACGTCGCCGCCAATGCGCTGGCCTCGACGGCGAACTTCCTGCGCGCCAATGGCTGGCGCGCGGCGCCGGCTATCAACCCGGGGAACCCAATTTCGCCGCGATCGAGGCATGGAACGCGGCAGGGGTCTATCAGAAGGCGATCGCCATCATGGGCCGGCAGATCGACGGCCAATGAGCGCAGGCGCGAATTCTCCGCCTCCGGGTTCCTTCATCCCCTGTTAACGCAACGGTGCCCAGATCGGGCGTGGTGAAACGGAGCAAGTGGAGACGGGCTCCATGCTCAAGAACGGCACCTATGCGGCGTGGTTTCGCACGTCGCTCGCGGATGGCACCGGCACCGTGCACGTCGCCGACGGCAGGCTGTGGGGCAGCGATGCCATCATGCGCTACGACGGCACCTATGAGGTCGACGGCGAGCGCTTCTCGGTCGTCCTCACCGCTACGCGGCACTCCGAAGGTCATCAGACAGTGTTCGGCACCGACGATCTCGTGGTGCGGCTCGAAGGAGTCGCGAGCAGCGCGATCGCGACCGCCACCGGCAGGGCCGACGCCGTGCCCGATCTTGCCTTCGAGGTGACGCTGATTCCGAGCCACGACGCGCCGCCCGAGCCGCCGCCGGATCTGCCGATGCCGAAGTTCGATCCGAGCAAGCTGCCGAAGCTACCGAAACGCTCCAGCCGCTAAACAAATTGCTACGCGTCCTTGGGGCCCGCGGTCTCCGGAAACGGTGCGCCGGGGATGTAGAGCTTCAGCGGGCGGATCTCGTAGACTGCCGAAGGGTTGACGCTGCGCAGGTCGCGCGCCGCGGCGATCGCTTCCGCCTCATCGGCGCAATCGATCACGTAGAAGCCGAGCAGCTGCTCCTTGGTCTCTGAAAACGGGCCGTCGATCACCATGCCGTGGCCGGGCCCGCGCAGGGTGCTGGCCTTGCGCGTCTCGTCGAGCCGTGCAGCCGGGCCGAGCCGGCCCTTCAGCCGTTGATGGACCTCGCGCAGTCCCGTCATCACGGCTGCGTCCTCTTCGGCGGTCCACGATTTGACCTCGGCTTCGACGTGGTAGGCCAGGATGGCATAAAGCATCTATTGAGCTCCTCGTTTCTGATGCGGCAGGCGCTGAACGCGATGATGTTCGAGCTTGATCTTTCCGGAGGAGCGCTTCGCGCTTTTCCGGATCATGCCCTAAGACGTCTCGCGGTGGCCCGCGCCGACATTTCATGTGTAGCGGATCGGATCGATTTGAGGCTGCGACAAGGTATCCCCCGTAGCCGTGCGGAAACCGGATTCCGCCCGGCAGGCTTGAACGCGTGAATCGGGCGGGCAGGGCGGCGGCGAACTTCGCGGCTCGACCGCAAAAAGGCGCGGCGGAATCGCTTCCGCCGCGCCCCCGATATTGATGTCTCGCTGGTCCAGGGCTGAGAGCGCCCCGATGCCAGGCTGATTGCTCAGGGCCTAGCGGGCGATCCCAGCGAGGTGACAGCGCTTGAGACAAGACACTAGATCACCTCCTTTCTTTGTTGATGGGACCAGCAATATAGGTGGCGAATCCGCCGCTGTTAAGGCCGCCAGCCGGCCCGTCCGCACCAGGAACCGGGCGGATCGCGCCGAAATATCTGCGTTTACCGGACAACAAAGCCATCCGCCGAGGCAGTTGAGACGGCCGTCCGGCCGTGTTAGGGGATCGTTCGACGCGGGTGTAGCTCAATGGTAGAGCAGCAGCCTTCCAAGCTGAATACGAGGGTTCGATTCCCTTCACCCGCTCCAATGATTTCAATAGCTTAGCGCGTCAGGAGAGTTTCATTCCGACAAGTCGCGCTTTCTCGTTCTGACAAACGTTCGCTTGTTGAGCTCGACGCTTGATGCGCTTCATTTGCGTATCCGGCTTTGCCACGTCGTCATCGTGAAGATCGTGAGCCATTGCCGCAGTTGAGGACCACTGTCCCTTCGGCATCACGGCTGCTGCGCGGCGATCGTGATGCGGGAAAGCGCTTCTAGGTTCACGCCAGCATCCCAGCCGCGGCGATTGGCGAAGGCTTCATTGGCGGCAACGATGTGCTGGAAGCGGTCTTTGCCCGAGCGCTGGCGATCGGCTCCGTTCTCGCGCTCCCGGCGCATGCGATGATTCCGGCGGCGCAGGAAGGAGGCTCGCCTGCGGAGCGGCCGATGGTCGCTTCATTCCCCTATTTGTGCTCTATCTCGCCCTCGCCGAGTCTTTGGTTTGAGTTGACGAGCGCAATGGTTTCATCCGGAATAGCCGCTATCGGTATCGGCTTACACAGCACTTTGGCGAAATCAAATGATACTCAGCGCAGACGCGTCCAGCATGCTGGATCGCATTCTAGATGCAGCAACCAATAACCTCAGGTTCGCTAAGATTCTGCTTCAGATGGGTCTCGATCCCAATGACGTGACCTGGGACGCCATTTTCAGCCGCTTGCTGGAAATCTTTCTGCACAACATCACCCTGGCAAACATGTTCGCCCTGGTTGGCGCGATCTTCTTTGTCGCTACCCTGCTGACGCAGACCATGGTGCCGCTTCGGGTCGCCAACATGATCGGTTGCGTATTCTTCGCCATCTTCGGTGCGCTCACTGGAGCCGTTACGACGTTTCTTCTTTATCTCTTGATGGTTCCCATAAACGCCTATCGCCTTCGTCAAATGCTCGCTCTCGTGAAGAAGGCGCGCGCCGCAACGCAGGGCGACATGTCGATGGAGTGGCTCAAGCCGTTCATGACCCAGCGCAAGTATCGCAAGGGCGACATCTTGATGAAGAAAGGTGACGCGGCCAACGAAATGCTGCTGACTGTTACCGGCAGATTCCGGGTCGTCGAAATCGACGTCGATGTTCCGCCGGGCCGCCTGATGGGTGAACTCGGCTTCCTCACGCCCGACAACCGCCGGACCGCGACGATCGAATGTATCGAGGATGGCCACGTTCTAACCATCACCTATGAAAAGTTGCTCGAGATCTACTTCCAGAACCCGCAATTCGGCTACTACTTCCTTGTCTTGACCAGCCAGCGCCTGCTGGAAAATCTCGCGCGGGCCGAAGCCATCATAGCGCAGAACAAGATCGCGGTGCAGACGGGCTCGGCGAACTGACGGTGGTTCGGCTCGATAGACCCTGGCTGCCGCCCGCCGCAAACCTGAACCTACCGAACCGCTCCTCCGGGCAATGGATGCTGTCTCGCACGACACACGACAAGAAGGTCATGATTTATTGAGTGCGCACGGCGCCGAGTAGCTCAACTTGCGAGACCGTGCACCCAGCGGGTCAGGCCGGAACCGGACTCGCGCATGTGCGACGCGGGAGGCCTGCTCGATCACTGCGTCGGCACGGCCGAGCAGTCCCCGTGATGGCGATCGGTCAATGTCTGCGCAGCGCGTCGGTCGTGTTTGACGCCAAAGGTACGACGGATGATCGCGCTGATCTCGGGGGCGCAAGATCCTGGATGAAATCTCTCAGTGCCTCGGTATCGAACGGCTTGCGGAGTATCTTCAGATTTGCCGGTGCCGCATTTGCAGCATCGCTGTAACCGGTCGTCAGGGCGATCGGCAAACCCGGGTAGCGCGACCGCACTTCTCTCGCGAGCCCGACGCCGTCGATCGTTCCCGGCATGACGATATCGCTGAAGACGAGATCGATCCTCGTGCCGGCATCGAGCAGTTTCAGCGCCGCTTCGGCGGAATCCCGATAGATCGTTTCATAACCCAGATGCTCGAACAGCGATGATGTCACATCCGCCACTTCTGGGCTGTCGTCGACAACGAGAACCGTCTGCCGCTGCGGCTGCTTCGGTCTTGCCCTGGCAGCGGCGAGGTCTTTAGTGGCGGTTTGCTCGTCTGCACTGGACGGCAAGTAGATTGTAATCGTCGTTCCTTGTCCAACCTTGCTGTCTGCCGTCACCGTTCCACCCGCCTGGTGGGCAAAACCATAGACCTGGGACAGGCCGAGCCCGGTCCCTTTGCCGACCTCCTTGGTCGTGAAAAACGGATCGAACATCTTGGACAGAAGATGTGGCGGAATACCCGTGCCGGTATCGCCAAGCGCTATCGCAAAGAAGGCCTGTGCACGGCGATCGCCGCCGGTTTCCTGATTCGCGGTCACCGCATGGACGGACAAGGTGAACGTGCCGCCGCTCGGCATCGCATCGCGCGCATTGACGGCGATGTTGACGATCGCAAGTTCCAGCTCGGCGAGGTCCACCTTGACCGACGCGACACCCTCACCGACGTTCTCGTTGTACACGATGTTCCCGCGCAGTGAGCTCTCGATCATGGTCCGCATGTTCTTGATGGACGCATTCAGATCGACGACCGTCGGGCTGAGATGCTGATGACGAGAGAAGGTCAGCAATTGGCGTGTGAGGCTCTCGCCGCGTTTAGCCGCGGTCTGGATGGCTTCGATTGCCTTGGGCAATTTTGGATCGAGCAGGCGCGTGAAGATCTGGGCACTGCCTCCGATGATCATCAACAGATTGTTGAAGTCGTGTGCAATGCCGCCTGTCAGCTTGCCGATTGCCTCCATTTTCTGCGACATCGCGAGCTGTTCGCGCGCCTGAACCAGCTTCTCCTCCGCGTCGCGTCGCTCGGTTGCGTCCCGCAGAATACTGATGAAGCCGATCAGATTTCCTGCGTCGTCATGGCTCGATGAGACCGAGCCCGTGATGAAGAACGGCGTACCGTTCTTTCTGATGCGCCAACCCTCGACGTCGTACCTGCCTCTTTCGATTGCAGTCTCCAGCGCGTGTGCTGGTGAACCCGCGCGTCGCTCATCCGGCCGGTACAATATTCCAAAATGCTTGCCGATGATTTCTTCCGAGGTGTAGCCGATGATTTTTTGAGCGGTACTATTCCAGCTCGTAACGTGTCCTTCTCGATCAAGCGCAAAAATTGCATAATCGACGACGCCTTCGATAAGGGTCTGGAAGTGCCGCCTGATACTGTCGAGCGCCAAGGATTTCCGTTCAAGTTGACCGTTCAGTTGGTCCTGAACAGAAAGTAGATGGACTTCCGTGCTCTGGTGCGTCGCAATTGCCGCTGCCAGGGCAAGAGGAGGTGCCGATACGATGATCGAAAGCACGAACAAGGATAACAGTGCGCCATTCGGATCCAGTTTCGGAAATGGATCATTCCCCACCGAGAAGCCCCACACGGCCATTCCGACAAAAATGAACGCAGCCGTCGACACTGTGCATCGATCGCCGCGCAGGCCGGCCCAGATCAAGGGTAGTAGAACCAGAAAGCCCAGAAGGCTCCGATGCGGCAGCAACACGTCGAGGTCAGTGCTGACGAGGTCGGTACCGATGAGCGGGCTGTATGCAACGATCCCGATGATCGCAGCGAGAGCGGGGACAGCGATCGATTCCAGCAGCTTCCATGTGGAAGGAATGCGTAAGGGCATCGCCGCCCAGAGCACGATGAGCGGAGCGATCACCAGCGCCGCGGCAGCGTCCGCAAGCCACCAGGTCACCCCGGCGACGATGGACTCGGCAATGCTCGATTCGTTGGCGAGCGCGAAGCCGGCCAGGGCGATGGTTGAACTGATGATCGTGGTCGGCGCAAAGGAAATGACCGCAAATTTTGCGACGCCGGAAGGCGTGGCAAACGTCTCGCGACTGTTCGACCAGCGGTCGATCAGCTGTGTCCCGGCAAATGCAGCAAGGAGGCTGCCGATCCCGGCGGCGCCAAACTCCAGGAACGATCGGTCGGCCATGAGGTAGGGAGAGACGGCTCCCACCAGGATCGCCGGCCAGATCCGGTAACCGCGCAGCAGGACCAGCGCGAGCGCAAGCCCGGTTGGCGGCCATAGCGTCGTCCCGGTCGGATTTATCGCCGGAAGCAATCGCGCGGATTCAGCAAGGCCGCCACAAATCGCGGCAACTATCAAGATTTCGGCCGAGTAGGTCGCAATGCTCCGAGCGTCGCCAAGAGCGAAAATCCCGGCCTTGTCGAACCTTGCCCTTTCCATCCCAAGCCTTTGCAGTGGGCATCTCAAGAATACGGTGGCGACCTGTCCCCTGATCCAGTGTCACCAAAAGCGGCGAATCGCATTGTCATGACGTCGATGGTTCCCGCCAAGCACTCAACGCAGTTTTGACCAAAGCATGGCCGCACGATGGTGAGGAGAGGGGACCAGGCAAACTTCGGAACGAGAGGCTATCGGGCAGGACCATTGACCTAATAGCAGGGCGCACCAAGACCCGAAACGGGGCACGGCAGCATCCGGATACAAATTGGGTACGATCCCGCTGCGTGTCGATGGGGCACCAGCCGTCATTTTTCCTGTTGGCGCAGGAGGGAGCGCGCTGCAATGGCGAGCGACATCCGTATTGAACTCGGCCGAAGGTAGCGGCGACCAAACTGTCGGTAGACTGGAGGACCACGACATGCCCGACTGGATTCTCGCGCCGATTTGTGTGGCCGCACTGGGCGGCTTTATCTGGTTCGCGTTTCGACAGGGGTTCAAGGTCAAGCCCGACAAGGACAATCGCGACCATCCGACTTTACCCCTTGGGCCGGACGGGTCTTGGCGCTAACGGCGGTGCCGGACGACAGGCGCTGCCGGCGCCACGCCGCGTGGCCCATGGTCGTGGTGAGATCGTCATGGTGAACTCGTGATGGAGCCGAGGGTGCCCCAAGGAGGGGCCTCGATGGCGTCCTTTGCGGTCGGTGGTGCTACACCCTTTGGGGTATGCCAATCGTCACGTGAACTTTCTGCCTCGACGTGTAGACGTAATTGCTACCGGGATTTTGCATTTCCTTCCTGGGGCTAGAGCCGACGCCGTCCGCGTGCATTTCAAGCGGGCGGTGTTGTGCTGATGTGAACCACCGCCCCGTCGCAGCGTCCCGCTCCCGCGTGCGGAGGCGGCCCATGAAGCGAATACCCACGAGCGAAGCGATCATCACCGTCGTCCTGTTGGTGATGTTCGCGCTCGTGATCTGGTTTGGCGCCATGCCCTGAGTCGCCATGCCCTGAGCCCCGGGGCGCCCGGCGCCGGCCGACCGGTGATCAAACGAGCTCGCGCGGCGCGCTGGACACGCTGCATTTCGTATCCCGTTCGGCCTCACAATCATGCAGGTCACGCGCCATGGTGGCGGTCGCAGGCCACCGACCTTTCGGCATCGACCGGTCCCATGAGCCTTGACGCACCCGCTTCCTGCCGCCACGTCGGCGATTGACAGGGAATTATTACATGTATAAAAATATGCAAATTCATATAATATGAGATGCCCGAAATGGACGCGCATCCGCTTAAGCTCAAGGTGCAGTCGGTCGTTGCGGAGACGTCGGTCGTTCGCAGCGTCGTGTTCGACGTGGAGGGCGGCGCCGTGCCACAATGGCAAGCGGGCGCGCATATTCGCGTGCTGCTGCCGAACGGGGGAGACCGGCCGTACTCCCTGATGGCGTTGCCGGACCTGCCCGACGGCACGGTGGCGTTGGGGGTGCTGCGCGAGGAGGCGTCGACCGGTGGCTCGCAGTTCATCCACGCGCTTCAGGTCGGCGACGTCGTGAGGGCGACCACGCCGGTCAACAATTTCGGTCTTCATGAGGGCACAGCGCCCGCGCTGCTGTTTGCCGGCGGCATCGGCGTCACGCCGATCCTGTCGATGGCCGCGGAGCTGAAGGCGCAGGGAATTCCCTATCGCCTGCACTATGCCGGGCGAATGCCGGGGCTGCTGGGATTCCTGCCGCAGTTGCAGGCGATCTGTTCGGAGGGCCTCGCGGTTCACTACGACAGCGATGAGTCTCGCCTCGATATCGCGGCAGCGCTCTCTGATGCGCCTGCGGATGCGCACGTCTATGTCTGCGGCCCGGCCGGCATGATCGACGCGGTGAAATCAGCGGCGCTCGCCAAGGGCATTCCGGCAGAGCGCATCCATTTCGAGCTGTTCAAGGCGGAGCAGCCCAGTTCCCCCAACCAGCCGTTCGAGGTCGAGCTCAAGTCGACCGGGCAGGTCATCACGGTCGCGACCGATCAGAGCATCATTCAGGCGCTGGAAGCGGCGGGCCTCGACGTGCTCTACGATTGCCAGCGCGGCGATTGCGGCATCTGCCAGTGCGGGGTGATCGCAGGCCTGCCCGATCATCGTGACGTCATTCTCAGCGACGACGAGAAGGCATCCAACAAGGTCATGCAGATCTGCGTGTCGCGTGCGAAGTCGGAACGGCTGGTGTTGGATCTCTGAGAGGAGGCAAGAGGCGCCATGGCGAAATACGGAAAGAATCCCCGTGCGATCGCGGGGCTCGTGCGCGACGCCGAAGTGCATCGCGACGTCTATGTCGATCCCGAGGTTTTCGAGCTCGAGATGGAGCATCTGTTTCCCAACAGCTGGATTTATGTCGGCCATGCCAGCCAGCTGTCGAAGCCAGGCGATTTCATCACCGCCAATATCGGCCGGCAGCCGGTCATGGCGAGCCGCCATAGCGACGGCTCGATCCACGTCTTCTACAACCGCTGTCCGCACAAGGGCGTCAAGATCGCCTCCGAGCCGTGCGGCAACACCGGAAAGTTCTTCCGCTGTCCCTATCATGCCTGGTCGTTCAAGACCGACGGCTCGCTGCTCGCGATCCCGCTGAAGAAGGGCTACGAGGGCACCGGATTTACGGACACGCAGGCGAGCGACGGGCTGTCGAAGATCAAGAATGTCGTCATCTACCGCGATTTCATCTTCGCGCGGCTGAGCGAGAACGGTGTCGCCTTCGAGGATTATTTCGGTGAAAGCCTCTCGACCATCGACAACATGGCCGACCGCTCGCCGGAGGGGAAGCTCGCCGTCGAGGCCGTGCCGATCCGCTACATGCACACCTGCAATTGGAAGATGCTGGTCGAGAACCAGACCGACACCTGCCATCCCATGGTCGCGCATGAGAGCTCGGCCGGCACCGCCATCAAGGTCTGGCAGCGCGAGCAGGGCAATTCCACCGAGACGCCGATGGCAGTGCAACTCTATGGGCCGTTCATGAGCCCGTACGAGTTCTACGAACAGAGCGGCATCCGGATCTGGCCCAACGGCCATGGCCATACCGGCGTCGCCAACTCCATCCATTCGAACTATTCGGACGTCGAGGGCTATCTCGGCCAGATGGTTGCCGCCTATGGCGAGAAACGGGCGCACGAGATCCTGGGAGAGGTCCGGCACAACACCGTCTATTTCCCGAACATCATGGTCAAGGGCGCGGTGCAGATCCTGCGCAATTTCATCCCGATCGCCGTCGACCGGACGCTGGTGGAGAGCTGGGTCTATCGCCTGGTCGGCGCGCCCGACAAGCTCTACGAGCGGGCGCTGATGTACAACCGCTTCATCAACGCACCGACCTCGATCGTCGGGCACGACGATCTCGAAATGTATGAACGGGCCCAGGAAGGGTTGAAGACCAACGGCAATCAGTGGGTCAATCTGCGCCGGCTCTACGAGAGCGGCGAGGAGGCGGACGTCACCGCCGTCATCAACGGCACGTCGGAGCGCCAGATGCGGAACCAGTTTCATGCCTGGGCCAAATTCATGACCATGGACATGAAGCAGGACGTGGACCAGCCCGTCGAGGCCGCCGAATGATCAGCGAAAACACCATCACCGATTTCATCTATCGGGAAGCCGAGCTGCTCGACACGATGCAGTGGCAGGCCTGGCTCGACCTGTTTCATCCGGAGGCGCGCTACTGGATGCCGCTGGAATGGCAACAGCAGGATCCGGTGCTGCAGCCGTCACTGATGTATGAAGACCTGTTGCTGATGAAGGTGCGCGTCGAGCGCCTGACCGGCGAACGCACCTTCAGCCAGAAGCCGAAGAGCCGCTGCCATCATCTGCTGCAGGCGCCGCGGATCGTTGCCTGCGATCCGGCGGCCGGCGTCTTCAAGGCGCGGACGTCCTACATCTACACCGAGACCCGCGGCGACACGCTGGAGCGCTTTTCGGGATGGGCGTCGCACGATCTCGTCCAGGTCGGCGACGACCTCAAGATCATGCTCAAGCGCATCGATCTCGTGAACTTCGACGCCCCCTTCGGCAATATCCAGCTCTTCATGTGAGTGCGCCTTGACCGTTGCGACCACTGTCCATGCCCGCTTCCGCGACATCGCCCTTAGCCGGGGGGGCGCCGGCTTTCTCAACGTGCTGCCCGAGACGGCCGAGATCTACGGCATCGCGGCCGGCGAGATCTCGTATCGTGCCATGCTCGAGCGGGTGGAGTGCTGGCGCACGGCGTTTGCCGGACGCGGCTATGGCGAAGGCCATCGGGTCGGGCTCCTGCTCGAGAACAGGCCGCGCTTCGTCGAGCTGTGGTTCGCGCTGAATGCGCTCGGCGTCTCCGTGGTGCCGATCAACCCCGATCTGCGGGTCAGCGAGCTCGAATACATCATCGCGCATTCCGAGATGAATGCGGCGTTCGTGCTCGCCAAACGCCGCGACGAGGTCGAGACCGCGGCGCGCCAGGCCGGCCGGCTGATTCCGGTGGTGACCGAGGGCGACGACGTTCCGGCCCCGCTCGGCGGCGCGCGGCCGGCGAACGCGGGCGACGGGGCGACTGAGTGCGCGCTGCTCTATACGTCGGGGACGACGGGCCAGCCCAAGGGCTGCGTGCTCACCAACACCTATTTCCTGCATTCCGGAGACTGGTATCGCGACGTCGGCGGCTTGATCGATCTCAAGAACGAAGGCGAGCGCATGATCACGCCGCTGCCGCTATTTCACATGAACGCAATGGCGGTGTCGCTGATGGCGATGCTGTCGGTCGGCGGCAGCCTGACCATGCTCGATCGCTTCCATCCGCGCAGCTGGTGGCAATCGGTGCGCGACAGCCGCGCGACCTGCCTGCATTATCTCGGCGTGATGCCCTCGATGCTGATGAGCGCGCCGCCGTCGGACGACGATCGCGCGCACAATGTGAAGTTCGGCTTCGGCGCCGGCGTCGACAAGCTGCTGCACGCTCCGTTCGAGGCGCGCTTCGGCTTTCCGCTGCTCGAGGCCTGGGCGATGACCGAGACCGGGAGCGGCGGCGTGATCGCCGCCAATGTCGAGCCGCGCAAGGTCGGCACCAGCTGTTTCGGCCGTCCGGCGCCCGAGGTCGAGGTTCGGATCGTCGACGACGGCGGCAACGATGCATTGGTGGGGACGCCGGGCGAGCTGCTGGTGCGGCGGGCGGGGGCCGATCCCCGCTACGGCTTCTTCAGGGAGTACCTGAAGAATCCGGAAGCCACCGCCGAGGCCTGGAAGGACGGCTGGCTCCATACCGGGGACATCGTATCGCGCGATGGCGATGGCGACCTGCATTTCGTCGATCGCAAGAAGAACGTGATCCGCCGCTCCGGCGAGAACATCGCCGCGGTCGAGGTCGAATCCGTGCTCAACCGCCATCCTGCGATCCGGCAGGCCGCGGTGGCGGCAACACCGGATCAGGTACGCGGCGACGAGGTCGCGGCCGTGATCATCGCGGAGCAGCCGGGGGCGGATCGTGCGCTCGCCGAGGATATCGTGCGCTGGAGCCTGGAGCAGATGGCCTACTACAAGGCGCCGGGCTGGATCTGTTTCGTCGAGAAACTCCCGCTGACCGCGACCGAGAAGATCCAGCGCGCCGGACTGAAGGAGTTCGTCGCGAAGCTGATGCGCGAGGGCGCATTCTTCGATTGTCGCGACCTCAAGCGGCGGCAGGAGTGACAATTGGCATGGAGCCGATCATGAGCCAAGCCCGCACCACACTCATCACCGGCGGCAATTCCGGGATCGGCGAGGCGCTGGCGAAGAAGCTCGTTGGCGAAGGACAGCGGGTGGTCTCGGTCGGGCTGGAGAAGCCCGTGTGGACCCACGACCTGCTCACCGCGTATCGCGCGGACCTGACAAGCATGGCGGAGACACGGGCAATCGCCGAGGAGATCTGCCGCGATCATGCCATCGATAGCCTCGTGCACAATGCCGGCATCATCCTGCCGAACCTCTTGGCCGACGCGAAGCCGGAAGACATCCTGACACTGGCGCAGCTGCACCTGGGCGCCCCCATGCTGCTGACCCAGGCGGCGATGGAAGGGATGCGGTCGCGGCGGTTCGGGCGGATCGTGTTCGTGAGCTCGCGCGCCGCGATGGGCGCGGCCACGCGCTCGGCCTATTCCGCGACCAAGGCCGGCGTGCACGGCATGGCGCGGACATGGGCGCTGGAGCTGGCGTCGAGCGGGATCACGGTGAACGTGGTCGCGCCGGGTCCGATCCTGACCGACAATTTCTGGGGCATCGTCCCGAAGGGCTCCGAGCAGCAGGAGCGGATGGCACGCAACGTTCCGGTCGGGCGGCTCGGTACCCGCGAGGACGTGGCGCACGCGATCAGCTTCTTCCTCGACGAGCGCTCGGACTTCGTGACCGGCCAGGTGCTCTATGTCTGCGGCGGCACCAGCCTTGCCGGCCTCAGTCCCTGATCCCGGATCAGATCAGATCTGGTTCTGGCGGATGTTCTCGACCATCCTGGCCAGCACACGGGCGCAGACCTCGATCTCGTCGGGATCGATACCCACGGTCAGCCGGTCGTAGTTCGCCTCCATGATCGGCCAGATCTTGCGCAGCAGCGCCTCGCCGTCCGGCGTCAATCCGACGACGCGGCGACGCTGGTCCTCCTCCGCGATCTCGCGCTTGACGAGGCCCGCCGTCACCATCGACTCCACCATGCGGCTCGCGGTCGACTGCTCGGTAACGGCCAGAACGGCGATCTCGTTGACGGTCAGGGTCTTGTAGATGAACAGCACCGACAGCGTCCGGAATACGACGTTGTTGATGTTGTGCTCGCTGAGATCGCGGTTCTGATCCAGGTTCCAGCGATTGGCGAGCCGGTTGAACAGATAGGGAATGTAGCTTTGCAACTGGTCCCGCGTCCGCGGTGGACCGGATTTCCATCTGCTCCTGGATTCTTTGGCCATTACTTCTTGCGACCCTGCTGCTTGCTTTCGCTGCCGAGTTTCGAGGAGAGGGACCGCAGCACCGAAAGCGCCGTCTCCAGCTCCCGGGCGGGGATGCTTTCGAGCCGTTCGCTCAAGTGCTTCTTATGCACGTCGGCGGCCTTCCTGAACAGGGCCTCGCCCTTTGGCGTCAGCCGGACGATGAACGAGCGGCGGTCCTCGCTCGACATCTCCTTGCTGATGAGATCATCAGCCAGCAGGCGCTGCACCAGGCCCGAGACGTTGCCGCCGGACACTTTCAGGTTCTGCGACAACTGCCCGAGCGCGAGGCCGTCCCGGTAGCGATCGAGCTGCGCCAGCACGTCGAACTTGGCCAGCGACAGTCCGAACTCCGAGCTCAGCATGGAATTCAGCGACGCGAACAGCTCGCCATGCAGCGACAGCAGCTGCAGCCAAAGCCGGGTCTCGATCTGCCCGAAGACGGGAGCAATGTTCTCCTTGAGCGCCGATGACGTCATGCGAAGCTCTTGATGGTCTGGATCACGCCGTCGAGCTCCTTGCCGGCGCTGTCCTTCAGCGCGGCTTCCCGCAGGCGGCGCGCCCAGTCGGCGGCATCGTCGCGCGGCGCGACCAGCTTGATCGCGGCCAGCGTCTTGTCGAATTTCGACAGGCCGCGGCTGTGCGTATCGGAATAGCCTTTGACGAGGCGCCGGCATTGCAGGATCTCGACGCCCAACTGATAGTTCGTTCGGACTGCCTCCGTCGCGGACTTGACCCATTCGTCCCGGTGCGCGGTCTCGATGGCATGGCGCAGAGAGCGGCGGCGTAGGCCCCGCAGTCCGCCGACGACATAGAGCGCGAGGAACCAGGGCAGCGCGTAGGTCCGCACCCTTCGTCCTTTGTTGACGCGACGGTCGAGCCAGCCGAGCAGGCCGGGCTTGGCGCCGAGCCAGCGGGCAAATCCCGCCGGCAGCATGCCCATGACCTCCTCCATGCGCGGATGCATGAACTCGGTGGTCTGGAGCACCTGGCCCTCGGACAAGTCGAGCTCGCCTTCGATCCGCGCGCGGCGGCCGGATCGGGTCTTGAGGTCGGCAACGCGGATGACGTCGTCATAGGTCATGGCGTTGGCGAGATATTTTGCGGCGGCCTCGGTGAAGGCAAAATTCCGCTCGGCGCCGCCGGCGCTGCGATCGGCGGCGTGGAGCCTGCCGAGGATGTCGAGATATTCGCCGCCATAGGCGACGTCCTGGAAATCGACCACTTTCTTCAGCCCGGCGCGGCCGATGGCTTGGACGGCCTCGGGCAATTCCTGCGTCAGCCGGGCGGCGAGGCCGGCAAGGCGGGGATCCAGAGCCGCCGGAGCGGGGGGCGTCTTGGCAGTCTCCGATTGCGCGGGGGCCGTCGGCTCCGGAGATTTCGACTGCACCCGGTCAAACGCGGCTTCGAACGCGCGAATGCTGGCCTGCGCGCCCTTGTCGCCGGCGCGGATGACGTCGAGATAGCTGTCGCGGCTGAAGCTCAGCACGCCGGCGCCCGCGAGAGCGCCGAACATCGCGGCCGAGATCACGCTGCCGTTGGCGATCGCGAGCGCGTTCATGTCGAAGATGATCTCGGTCTTGGCGGCGATCCCGATGGCGCCGGTCACAGCGCCCTTGTCGGCGATGCCGTTGCCCGGCGCGATCTTCTCGCCGATGGCAAAGGTCCGGTGGTTGGATGCGATCAGCGTGGTGCGGTCCGGCGTCACCAGGCCGCGCAGGATCGAGCGCCCGGCTTCCATGAACTCCGCTGCCATCACCACGTCGACATCGCCGGGCGTCGGCATCAGCGACAGGATCGGCTTGCGGCCGTCGAGCGGCGGCATCGCCTCGATATAGTAGATCGTGGCGCCGGTGCGCTGGGCGACGCCGGGCACCGAGGTCGATTGCGCGACCCAGCCGTGGTTCTCGGCGAGCTGGACGATCCAGTCGGTCAGGACGCCGCCGCCCTGGCCACCCATCGCGACGATCGCGATCGAGATCGGCCGCTCGGTCGCGTCACCCGCGGCGGGGAGGGCGAGCTTCACCGTTTCGTCTCTCATGCCAAAGCTCTCATGCCAAAGCCTCGAGCGCCGGACGCCGGCGATCGCGCCGCCGCTGCAGCCAGCCGATCACGGCCATCGCAACCTTTGATTTGAACTTGTCCCAGCCGGTCGGATTGTGAATGACGTCGGCGCGATAGAACGAGGGGCACAGCACCGCCGCTTCCGCGACTTCGCCGCAATTGCCGCAGCCGACGCAGGAATTGTCGATGGCCGCAACGGGATCGTCGCGCAGGGGGTCGTCGAGCTGCTTGACCGAAAGCGACGGGCAGCCGGAGAGGCGGATGCAGGCGTGGTCGCCGGTGCAGACATCCTCGTCGACGCCAAAACGTTCCTTGACGGTGCGAACGCCGTCCTTGATCGCCTTGCTGATCTGCGGCTTCACGCGGCGCTGCTTGTTCAGCATGCATTCGGAGGAGGCGACGATGACCTTCGGGCCCTGCTCCTTGGTGGTCAAAGCCTCCTTCAGCGTGTCGCGCATCCGGCCGACATCGTAGGTGCGGTCGATCTGCCGGACCCATTGCCCGCCGATGCCCTTCACGGCCTGCACGATCGAGTTGTTGGTGTTGCGCCGCTTGCTTACCGCGCGCGACGACAGGATGTCCTGACCGCCGGTGGCCGAGGTGTAGTAATTGTCGACGATGACGAAGACGCCGTCATGCTTGTTGAAGACGGCGTTGCCGATGCCGCTGGTCAGCCCGTTGTGCCAGAAGCCGCCGTCACCCATCACGGCGATCGAGCGCTTGTCGGCCTTGACGTTGAAGGCCGAGGTCGAGGCCGGGCCGAGGCCAAAGCCCATCGTCGTGGCGCCGATGTTGAACGGCGGCAGGATCGAGAACAAATGACAGCCGATGTCGGCGGAGACGTGGTGCTCGCCGAGCTCGCTCTCGACCAGCTTCATCGCGGCGAAGATCGGCCGCTCCGGGCAGCCGGTGCAAAGCCCGGGCGGACGCGCCGGCACGACCTGCTTCAGCTTCTCGACCTCGGGGTGGCTCAGCACGGCGGTTGCGTCCGGCGCCGGCGGCCGGTTGCCGAGCTGCCGCGGATCGGTCTTTTCGAGGAATTCGCGCACGCCGCCGAGCAGCACCTGCGCGGTGTAGTCGCCACCCATCGGCAGCACGTCCTTGCCGTGGACCCGCGCCTGGATATCCCGGCGGCGCAGCACCGTGTTGATCGCCTGTTCCAGATATTCCGGCTGGCCTTCCTCGACGATGAGGACCGCGTCCTTGTCGAGACAGAACTCCGCGACCTCGGTGTCGATCACGGGGTAGGTGACGTTCATGACGTAGAGCGGGATCTGGGTGTTGCCGTAGGCATCCGACAGCCCGAGATATTGCAGCGCGCGGATGACGTTGTTGTACATCCCGCCCTGCATGATGATGCCGACCTTGCCCTGCTTCGGCCCCATCCATTCATTCAGCCGGTTGTCCCGGACGAAGTTGATGGCCGCGGGCATCCGCGTCCTGATCTTCTCCTGCTCATGCTCGTAGGCCGCCGGCGGCAGCACGATGCGGCCGACGTCGCGCTTCGGATTGTTCAGGGCGTCCTTGATGGTGTGGGCCGGCTTGAGATTGTCCTTGCAGGCAAAGCTTCCGTGCATGTGGCAGGCACGGACCCGCACCTCCAGCATCACAGGCGTGTTCGAGACCTCCGAGAGCTCAAAACCCTTCTCGATCAGATTGACGATGCATTCATGGTCGGGGCGCGGATCGAGCAGCCAGATCTGCGATTTCATCGCAAAGGCGTGGGTGCGTTCCTGCATGATCGAGGAGCCTTCGCCGTAATCCTCGCCGACGATGATCATGGTGCCGCCGGTGACGCCACCGGAGGCGAGATTGGCCAGCGCGTCGGAGGCGACATTGGTGCCGACGGTCGACTTCCACGCGACCGCGCCACGCAGGGGATACATCACGGAGGCCGACAGCATTGCTGCTGCCGCCGCTTCATTGGCGGAGCTCTGGAACACGACGCCGAGATCGTCGAGCACGTCCTTGGCGTCAGCCAGCACGTCCATCAAATGCGAGATCGGCGAACCCTGATAGCCGCCGACATAGGCGACGCCGGATTGCAGCAGGGCCTTGGTGATGGCGAGGATGCCTTCGCCGCGGAAAGTGTCGCCGTCGCCGAGCCGGAGATCCTCGACCTCGCGAGCAAAAGACCGTTCAGCCATTGCACCCTCCAGAAATATGCTATAGCATACGTTTACATGTAAAGTAAGTCAACGCTGCGCCACGAGTATGAGCCGGCGACAGGGTAGGGCCAATGCTGAAGCTGCCGCGCTTTAGAGCCGCCGCCGTCCAGGCTTCTCCCGTCTATCTCAATGCGAGCGCGACCGCCGACAAGGCCGCCTCACTGGTGCATGAAGCCGCGGCGAACGGCGCGCGACTGGTCGCATTCCCTGAAGTGTTCGTGCCCGGCTATCCCTATTGGAACTGGATCACCGATCCCGTCACCGGAAGCGTCTGGTTCGAGAAGCTCGTCAAATCTTCGGTTCTGGTGCCCGGTCCCGAGATCGACATCGTCCGCAAGGCCGCGCGCGATAGCGGGTGCTACGTCGTGCTCGGCGTCAACGAGCGCAGCCCGGTGTCGCTCGGCGCGCTCTACAACACGCTGGTCTTCATCGGCCCGGACGGAACGCTGCTCGGCAAGCACCGCAAGCTGGTGCCGACCTGGGCCGAGAAGCTGACCTGGACCGGCGGTGACGGCTCGAGCCTGCGCGTCTACGAGACCGAGATCGGGCGCCTCGGCGGGCTCGCCTGCGGCGAGAACACCAACACGCTGGCGCGCTTTGCATTGTTGGGGCAGGGCGAGCTGGTTCACGTTGCGAGCTACATCTCGCTGCCCGTCGCGCCGCCGGACTACGACATGGCGGAGGCGATCAAGCTGCGCGCCATTGCCCATTCCTTCGAAGGAAAGATCTTCACGATCGTTTCCTGCTCGACCGTGTCGGAGGAGATCATTGCGGCGATGCAGACCGTCGTTCCCGATGCGCGGGCGCGCTTGCAGCGCAAGTCGAGCGCATTCTCCGGGGTGATCGGGCCGGACGGCCGTCTCGTCGGCGAGCCGCTGATCGACGATGAAGGCATCGTCTATGCCGACATCGACCTCGAGCGCTGCATCCAGCCGAAGCAGATGCATGACATCGTCGGGCATTATAACCGGTTCGACATCTTCGATCTGCGGGTCAATCGCCGTCCGCAGGCGCCGCTCGACCTTGCAGACGGCGAACGTCTGGCCGCGGAGCAAGCGAGCTTCGTCTCAGTCCCAGGCAGGACGGAATGATGGACGTGGATCCAACGACCGCTCCTCGCCGTCGTCCTGGCGAAAGCCAGGACCCATTACCCCGAATGGTCATCGTCGGGCGATCCGGGGCCACGACCCCTCTCGCAGTGAATGTGGTGGTTATGGGTCCTGGCTTTCGCCAGGACGACAGCGGTGAGTGTGGCGGCAGGACTGCATGAGACAGGACGTCATGAACCAGGACGACACGAAGTAAGACTTGGAGGACAGGATGAGCGAAAACGTCATCGGCCGGGCCAATGTCGAGGATACTCCGGAGCTCAAGGCCTATTACAAGGATCTCGAGCAATTCGAGGCCGGCGCGCTGTGGACGGTCGCCAACAAGATCGAGCCGTGGCAGCCGCAGTCGGCGTCAATCCCCGTGCTCTGGCGCTACAGCGATCTGCGGGAGCACGTGCTGCGCTCGGTGGAGCTGGTCTCGCCGGAGAAGGCGGGACGGCGGGTGATCTACCTCAACAATCCCGGTCGCCGCGACGTGTCGGCCGCGGTCGGCTGGCTCTATTCAGGCTTGCAGGTGATGCACCCGGGCGAAGTGGCCTCCGCCCACGCGCACTCGGCCTCGGCCCTGCGCTTCATCATGGAAGGGGCGGGCGCCTACACCATCGTCGATGGTCACAAGATGACGCTCGGCGCGCGGGATTTCGTGCTGACGCCGAACGGCACCTGGCACGAGCATGGCGTCGAGGCCAACGGCTCGGTCTGCATCTGGCAGGACGGGCTCGATATTCCGCTGGTCAATGCGCTGGAGGCCAATTTCTTCGTCGTGCACCCGAATATCCAGCAGGAGGAGTCGGGCTATCCCGTCGACGACATGACCAAGACCTGGGACAATCCCGGCCTTCGGCCGGCGGGCTCGCGATGGTCGAACGGCTATTCGCCGATGTTCAAATATGAGTGGGAGCCGACTTACGAGTCGCTCGGGAAATACGCCGCCGCGACCGACGGATCGCCCTTTGACGGCATCCTCATGAACTACGTCAATCCGATCACCGGCGGGCATGTGATGCAGACGATCGGCGCCAGCATGCAGATGCTGCGGCCGGGCGAGAAGACCAGGTCGCACCGGCACACCGGAAGCTTCGTCTATCAGGTTGCCAAGGGGCGCGGCTATTCCGTGATCGGTGGCAAGCGGTTCGAGTGGCAGGAGCGCGACATCTTCTGCGTTCCGTCCTGGGCCTGGCATGAGCACGGCAACGCCTCCGAAAGCGAGGACGCCTGCCTGTTCTGCTTCAATGATCTCCCCGTCATCGAAGGGCTCGGCCTCTACCGGGAAGAGGCTTACGGCGACAATGCCGGCCATCAGCCGGTCGCGGCCTGACATTTCCCCACAGCTTTCAACCCGAACAACCGGATCGAGCTTTCATGCGTCTTGTCACCTACACTTTGGGCCCGAGCGGTGCCCGCCTTGGACTTGTCGTCGACGGATTGGTTGTCGATGTCGAGCGGCTCGGTGCGTCACGCGGTCTGGTCTGGCCGGCCGACATGCTGTCGTTCATCGATCATGGTGTCACGCTGCTGCCGGCGTTGAAAGATTGCCTCGACGGTGCCAGCGGGCGCCTGCCGGCCGGCGCTGCCGTTCCGATCGAGGACGTCAGGCTGCAGGCACCGATCCCGCGCCCGCGCAAGAACATCTTCGGCATCGGGCTGAACTATCGCGCGCATGTGGCGGAGTCCGCCAAGAGCCTGGACACCGACAAGGATCTGCCGAAGCAGCCGGTCGTATTCTCGAAGCCGCCGACCGCGGTGATCGGCCCGGGCGCGGCGATCCAGCACAATGCCGGCGTGACCCAGCAGCTCGACTGGGAGGTCGAGCTCGCCGTCATCGTCGGCAAGACCGCGACCCGCATCCCGGCCACGAAGGCGATGGATCACGTCTTCGGCTATTCTGTCATGATCGATATTTCCGCGCGCGACAATCGCCGCGCCGGACAGTGGATCTTCTCCAAGGGCATGGACACCTACGCGCCGTTCGGTCCCTGCATCGTGACTGCAGACGAGATTCCCGATCCGCATGATCTCCGGCTCTGGCTGACCAAGAACGGCGTCATGAAGCAGGACTCCAACACCCGATACATGATCTTCGATATTCCAACCCTGATCGCCGACATTTCGTCGGGCATGACGCTCGAACCGGGCGACATCATCGCGACCGGAACGCCCGAAGGCGTCGGCGCCGGCATGAGCCCGCAGGAATGGCTGTGGCCCGGCGACGTGGTCGAGGCCGGCGTCGATGGCGTCGGCGTCATCCGGCACCCCGTCGTTGCGATCTGATGACGTCGTTCTCGTTCGATCGCGAGCTGAGGTTCGGCGACTGCGATCCGTCGGGCATCGCCTATTTCCCGTCCTACCTGAACATCCTCAATGGTGTGGTCGAGGAATTCTGGGCCACGATCGGGTTTTCCTGGCCGGAGCTCATCACTGTCCGCAAGATCGGGACGCCGACGGTGCATCTGGCCTGCGACTTCTCACGGCCGTCGAAGTTCGGCGACCGCCTGACGTTCGGCCTGCACATCGTCAAGATCGGCCGCGCGTCGCTTCATCTGGCGCACGTCGTCACCGGCGCAGATGGCCTGCGCTGGCGCGCGCGCCAGATCCTTGCCGCGACGTCGCTGGTCGATCATCACGCGATACCCTGGCCCGACGACGTCCGCGCGGCGCTGATGTCGCATCTGCAAGCCGGCGAGGAGATGACGGCATCATGATCTCGCTGTTCATGACGTTCTCCGATCCGACAGGCGAACGGCGTGTTGACCCGGACGATGTTGCGGCTGCTTCTGCCGTGGTAGGGTCGGTCCCGGGGATGGCCGAGGGCCTGCTGTTTACGCCGCTGGAGCAATCGGTCGATCATCCCTACAAGGCCGACGGGGCCGGGCCGGTGTTTGCGCTGCAACTGCGTTTTCCGGACTTGTTTGCATGCGAAGCCGCGATGGATCGCGGCAGCGTGCTCGCGGGTCTTGCCGCAGGTCGCGGACTGCCGAGCCTCGCCGGATTGGACGTGACGCATCAGGCGATGGTGACGCGCGTCTTTCCGGTCGACGACGCCACGCATGCGAACGGCACGGTGACGCCGTGCAGCTACCTCGTGCATTATCCCGGGCCGGCCGACGACATGAATGGCTGGAATTTGCATTATCTGGAGCACCATCCGTCGATCATGCGGACCTTCCCCGGCATCCGCCAGATCGAGATCTACACGCGCATCGATTGGGTTGACCGGCTGCCGTCGCGGCGGGTCGAGTACATGCAGCGCAATAGGCTGATGTTCGACAGCCCGCAAGCCCTTGCGCGCGCGCTGGGCTCCGACGTCATCAAGCGGATGCGCGAGGACTTCGTCCGGTTTCCGCCGTTCGGGGGCGGCAACAAGCATTTTCCGATGCTGACGAGGATCGTTCCGGCAAGGGGGATGGGTGAGTGAGAGGGCGAGGGCGGAACGCCGCGATGATGGCATCGTGCCACTGATTTGCCCGACGGCGCAAGCGATTTCTGAAAAGCAGTAGATGTTGCGCCGGGCCGCCAAGCCGCTGATTTTGCGGTGGCCGGCTACTGTGCATGGGGTTGTTTTCGACTTTTTTGCTGCGCGGCTCGCCGGGACCGACCTGAACCGTCTCAGTGTCCGCCGAGATAGGCCGTGATCAGCCTGGGATCGTGGATCAGATCTTTGGCCGGGCCGGACTGCACGATCTCGCCGGTCTCCAGCACGTAGCCATAGTCGGCCGTCTCGAGCGCGGCACGGGCGTTCTGCTCGACCAGCAGGATCGACACGCCGAGGTCGCGCAACGACGCGATGGTGCGGAAGATCTCACGCACGATCAGCGGCGCGAGGCCGAGGCTGGGCTCGTCGAGCATCAGAAGCGCAGGCTTTGCCATCAGCGCGCGTCCCAGCGCGAGCATCTGGCGCTCGCCGCCGGAGAGGGTGCCGGCAGCCTGGCGTTGCCGCTCCTTCAGGCGGGGAAAGCGATCATAGACCTCGTCCAGCGTCTTCTGGACGCCCGAGCGGTCACGCAGGCTGTAGGAGCCGAGCAGGAGGTTGTCGGCGACCGACATGTCGGAGAACAGCTCACGCTTCTCCGGAACGAGGCATAGCCTGCGCTCGACGCGATCCTCGACCGACATTTTCCGGATGTCGCTGCCCCGGAACACCATGCTGCCGCGCGATGCGAGCAGCCCGATGGCGGCCATCAGCAGCGTGGTCTTGCCGGCGCCGTTCGGGCCGATGACGGTGACGATCTGTCCCTCGTCGACCGACAGCGAGACGTTGCGAACGGCTTCGACGTTGTCGTAGCAGACAGTGACGTCGGTCATGGACAACATGTGGCTCACGCGACGCCTCCGAGATAGGCCTCTTGAACCCGCTCATCGCTGCGGATCGCGCTCGGCACGCCCTCGCAGAGCTTGGAGCCGAAATCGAGCACCACGATGCGGTCGACCAGCGACATCACGAACTCCATGTCGTGCTCGACGATCAGGATGGTCAGGTGGTCCGCCCGCAGCGAGCGGAGCAGTTCCGCCAGCCGCAGCTTTTCCTGGCGGCGCAGGCCGGCAGCGGGCTCGTCCAGCACGAGGAGCGCGGGATCGGCGGCGAGCGCGCGTGCGATCTCCAGGATGCGCTGGTTGCCGAGCGGAAGGTTGCCGGCGAGCTCAAACGGCTTGTCGCCGAGCCCGACGCGCTCGAGCTGCATCAGCGCCTCGTGCCGGGCGCTGGCCTCCTCGCGCTGATTGAGACGAAAGGCGCCGGCGAACAGGCCGGTGCGGGTTCGGCTATAGGTGCCGAGCATGACGTTCTCCAGCAGGCTCATGCGCGGCCGCAGCTTGACATGCTGGAAGGTTCTGGCGACGCCGGCCTTGGCGATGCGGGATTGCGGATCGCGCGTGATCGGGCGCCCCGCAAAGACGATCTCGCCCTTGCTGACGCGCAGCGCGCCGGTCAGGCAGTTGAACATCGTGCTCTTGCCGGCGCCGTTCGGACCGATCACGGCAAGGATTTCGCCTGACCTCACCTCGAAGCTGACATTGTTGACCGCGACGAGGCCGCCGAACCGGCGCTCGGCGCCATCGACCTTCAACAGCAGCTCGCCCGGTGTCGGCTGCGCACGGCGCGGCAGCGGCGGCGCCGGCTGCGGCCGCTCGCGCCTGATCTTGGGCAGATAGCGCGCGATGGAGGGGACGATGCCCTGCCGCGCCCATTGCAGGAACAGGATGAACAGCGCGGAGAAGGCGACGATCTCGAGCTGGCCGGAGGCGCCCTTGGCGATCAGCGGCAGATAATCCTGCACGCTGTTCTTGAGCAGGGTCACGATGGCGGCGCCGACGACCCCGCCGAGCAGGCTGCCCGCACCGCCGACCATCGTCATCATCAGATATTCGATGCCCATGCTGGCATCGAACGGACCCGGGCTGATGAAGCGGCTCATATGCGCGTAAAGCCATCCGGAGAGCGCGGCCAGGAAGGCCGCGATCACGAATGTCGCGAGCTTGATCCGGAAGGCGTTGATCCCGAGGCTCTCGACCAGCGTGTTGCCGCCGCGCAGCACCCGCATGGCGCGGCCGAGCCGCGAGTCCATGAGGTTGTAGCCGAGCAGGAGTACCAGGGCGACGATGCCCCAGATCAGATAATAGATCTGGGCGCTGGAGACGAGCGCGAACGAGCCGACGCTGATCGGCGGGATCGACGAGATGCCGTTGAAGCGGCCGAGCCCCTCGACATTGCCGAACAGGAAGCCGATCGCAAGGCCCCACGCGACGGTCGAGAGCGAGAGGAAATGGCCCTGAAGCCGCAAGGTGACGACGCCGAGAATCGCCGCGACGCCACAGGTCAGAGCCACCCCGAACAGCAGGCCGAGCCAGGGCGATTGCCCGTTCAGGGCGGAGACCCATGCCGTCGCATAGGCCGCGATGCCGACGAACGCGGCCTGTCCGAACGACACGATGCCGCCGACGCCGGTGAGGAGCGCAAGGCCGATGGCGACGAGCGAATAGATGCCGATATAGTTCATCAGCGTGACGCTGAACGGGCTGAGGACGAGCGGCGCGAGCGCGAGGCAGGCGAGCACCGCTGCCGCAGCGAGCTGAACGTGAAGGCGCGTCATTCCTCGATCTCCTCCTCGGAATGCAGCGTGGCGAGGGATCGCCAGATCAGGATCGGGATCAGCAGCGAGAACACGATGACGTCTTTCAGCGCGCTGCTCTGGAACGATGCGAAGCTTTCGAGGATGCCGACCCCGACCGCGCCGATCGCGGCGCCGGGATAGCTGGTCATGCCGCCGACGATGGCGCCGACGAACGCCTTGAGACCGATCAGGAACCCGGAATCGTAGAACACGGTATTGACCGGCGCGATCAGGATGCCCGACACGCCGGCCATCAGCGAGCCCAAGAGATAGGCGATGGTGCCGGCACGCTCCGGCCGGATGCCCATCAGGCGCGAGCCGGTCCGGTTCACTGCCGTGGCGCGGAGCGATTTGCCGATCAGCGTGAAGTCGAAGAACAGATAGAGCAGGCCGCTGAAGACCAGCGCGGCGAGTACGATCAGCATGGTCTGGCCCGAGACCAGCACGCCGGCGAACTCCGTCGAGAACGACGTCAGCGGTTCGGTTCGGACCCCCTCGGGGCCGAAGAACAGCAGGCCGAGGCCGACCAGCGCGAAATGCAGCGCCACCGAAACCGTCAGCAGCAGCAGCACCGTGCCGTCGGCGATCGGGCGGAACACGATCCGGTCAAGCAGCGGAGCGATCGGCGTGATCAGCATCAGCGCCAGCACGAGCCGGACCGCAAGCGGCGGGTCCATCCGCATGGCGAGCCAGGCAATGCCGACCACTGCCAGGGGAATGGCAAGATAGAACAGCAGTGCGCGCGGCAGCAGGCGGACCTCGCCGTTGCGAATGAGCGAAATGACCTCGATCAGGGTCGCAAGGCACGCCAGCGCCACGACCAGCGCGCCTGTCCCCGGAAAGCGCTTGGCATCGAGGGCCGCAAGCGTCAGCGCGGTGAAGGCGGCGATGTCGCCGAACGGAATGAAGATGACCCGTGTCACCGTGAAGATGAGGACGGTTCCGATCGCCACCAGCGCGTAGACCGCGCCGGTGGCTATTCCGTCGATCGCAAGGATGGCTGCGATGTCGCTCGTCATGGAGACGCCGTTCCCCCGTTCTGATCGCCTGCCGTGATCCGCTTATGGTGCGTACTTCCAGGCGCCGCCGGTGAGGCGGACCACGACCAGCGAGCGCTCGTCGACCCCGGTCACCGCACCGGGCTTGAAGTTGTAGACGGCATGCACGCCGGGCAGTTCCTTGGTGCTGAGGATGGCGTCGCGGAGCGCGGTGCGGAATTCCGCCGTGCCGGGCTTCGCGGACTTCAGCGCCCGCTCCGCGGCGTTGGCAAAGATCAGCCAGGCATCGAAGGAGTAGGCGGAGAAACCGTCGGTGGTCGGAATGTTGTGGGTCTTCTGGTAGACCGCGCGGAAATCGAGCGCGATCTTCTTGGCGAAGTGGTCGTCCGGGAGCTGCTCGGCCACGATCACCGGACCGGCGGAGACCTGAATGCCCTCGGCGGACTTGCCGCCGACGGTGACGAAGTCCGGATTGACCAGGGCCACGGTGCCGTAGGTATTGCCCTTGAAGCCGCGCTCGGTGAGCGTGATGAGCGGCAGCGCGCCTTGCGTACCGGAGCCGCCGATCAGCACCGCGTCGGGACGTGTGGCCATCACTTTAAGGATCTGCGCGGTTACCGAGGTGTCGGTGCGGGCATAGCGCTCGTTGGTCTGGACCTTGATGTCGTCAGCGGACTCGGCGGCCTTGGCTCCGTTGTAAACGAGGTCGCCCCACGCGTCGGAGAAGCCGATATAGCCGATGTTCTTCATGCCGTCGCGTTTCATCCGATCGGCGACGATCTTGACCAGCAGCGACGCCGGCTGCGGCACCGACACGACCCATTGCTCCGGCGAATCCGGGAGTTTGCCGAGTGGCGAGATCGCGATCATCGGCACCTTCAATTCGCTGGCGACGGCCGCCATGGCGATGGTCGAAGGGGTCGTCGCAGTGCCGATCAGGAGGTCGACCTTTTCTTCCTCGACCAGCTTGCGCGCGTTGCGCGTCGCGGCCGACGGATCGGAGCCGTCGTCGAGCTGGATCAGGCGGATGGTCTCGCCGTTGATCGTCTTCTTGTACTCATAGGCGGCATTGATGCCGCGCCCATAGGGAATGCCGATCGACGCGCCGTTGCCGCTCAGCGAGGTGACGAAGCCGATCGTGATGTCGGCCTGCGCAGCCGGTGCCGCGAAGATGCCGGCGACAAGTGCGAGTAAGCCCAGAGTCCTCTGCCGCATTTGCGTTGTCCTCCATTGATGCTGGGTACGAATGTCTGGAAGCCGGGTAGGGAGCCCGTACTGCGAACCAACCGACTGAAATTATTGCTGCAGCGCCAGACGCCGGCGCGGCGAGAAGAAAGTTCGCTCGGCCGGGCGTCAGCGGCCATGGCGAGGCGTGCCGCTCGAACAGCAGGCGGGGCGGCGGAAATTTACAGATGTCTGTCGAAGCGGAAGCAGGCGAATGTCGCAGAAGCGAAGCGCGACCGGCGATGCTGCTGCCGCCCATCCAGGCCCGACGCTAGTCCACGCGATTGAGTCTCTCAAAATCGGTGCCCTGCAACATCATCGTCATGTTGACCGGCAGTGGCCGGCGGATGATTATTTAAAGCCTAAAGTATTCTCCGTGGCGCCGTCAACACGTGTCGCAGGACTGTCAGAAAAAAATGTTGTTGCATACAATTCCGTCAGGCTGCGCCAATTCCGTCACCTCTAGCTCCACAAAATGAGCCTCATCGCCGCGATAGCGAAGGCCCTCCGGCCGGCCCCGCCGCGCGCATTTGACGCGTCAATTAGTTTATGGTTGAAATATATGCGTCGGCAGCCGACGGCCGATGCTCCTGTCACGGTTTGTGGGGAAGGGCGATGCGCATCTTCTGGCAGAGTTTCGTCGATGCGAGCGTGAACGCGCCCTATATGGCGCGGCTGTCGGAGTACCTCAACAACATCGCCGCGGCCGGCACCACGGTTCACGTCGAGGGCATTTCGCCGCCGGACCGGGAGTTCGGCCGGCTCGCCGAATTGCGCTGCGCCGTTCAGGCGATCGACAACGGCATCGCGGCCGAAGAGAGCGGCTTCGATGCCTTCGTGATGGGCCACTTCCAGGACCCGGGGCTCTATGAGCTGCGCTCGGCGCTCGACATTCCCGTGATCGGAACCGGCGAGGCGACGTTGCTTGCGGCGTCGCAGCTCGGCCGGCGCCTTGGCCTTGTGACGCTCGATACCGTCTTCGAGGTCTGGCACTACGAGCAGGCCGAACGGTACGGCCTCGGCGATCGCGTCGTCCACGTCACCGGCCTCGGTTGCAAGCCGGAGGATTTCGCAAGTGCGTTCGCCGGCGATGAAGCGGCCCATGCCAGGATGATCGAGGATTTCATGAGCAGCGCGCTGCCGCTAGTGGAGCGCGGCGCCGACGTGGTGATCCCGGCCGGCGTGCTGCCGGGCCTATTGATCGGGCGGGAGCACGGCCTGAAGGTCGGGCACGCGCCGGTCGTGAACTGCGCCGCGGTGGCGTTGAAGAGCGCCGAGATGTGGGTGCAGCTCAGGCGGCTCAATGGCACCGAGCCGAGCCGAGGGCCGAGCTTCAAGCGTGCCAGTGCCCTCGCCCGTGACGATTTCCGGGCGATGCTCGCGCGCAAGCGTTAGCGTCCGAACAGCCGACCAGCTCTGGAGAGCCAGACGTGATGAGACCCGAGAAGGTGCCCCTGTTCGAAAGCGACCCGTGGCACTATCGATGTGACGGTGATCTGAGGCGGGCAAGCAAGGCAGGCGGCTGGTGACAAATTCGCTGCGCACACCGTATGACGGCATCGTGATGGCGGCTCCCGTCACAATCCCCTATGCGCGTTATTCCATCGAAAGCGCGCAATGGTGGATTGGCCGCGCGCTGAGTGCGCTGGTCGCGCGAGCCGGCATCAGGGTCTCCGACATCGACGGTCTCTGCGTTTCCAGCTTCACCATGGGGAACGACAGCGGGATCGGACTGACGCAGCATTTCGGGCTGTGCGTCAGATGGCTCGATACCATTCCGCTCGGCGGCGCCAGCGCCATCGCGGCTTTGCGGAAGGCGGCGCGCGCGGTGCAGGCACACGATGCCGACATCGTGGCCTGCGTGGCCGGCGATACCAACCACGTCGATTCCTTCCGCCAGACGCTCGAGAGCTTCTCGCGCTTCAACCAGGACGCGGTCTATCCCTATGGCGCGGGCGGCGCTAATGCGAGCTTTGCGCTGATCGCGCGCAACTATATGCGGACCTTCGGCGTCACGCGCGAGGACGTCGGCAAGATCGCGGTCGCCCAGCGCGCCAATGCGTTGCGCAACCCGCATGCCCTGATGAAGACGCCGCTGACGATCGAGCAGTATCTGGCAGCCCGCCCGATATCCGATCCCATTCATCTGTTCGACTGCGTCATGCCATGCGCCGGTGCCGAGGCCTTCCTGGTGATGCGGGACGAAACCGCGGCATCGCTCGGATTGCCGGCGGCGCGATTGCTGTCGACGATCGAGCGGCACAACGCCTTCGCGGACGATCCGATGCAGGTGCGCGGCGGCTGGGCGATGGATGTCGGCGAGCTCTACGCGATGGCCGGTGTGAAGCCCGACGATCTCGATATCGTCCAGACCTACGATGATTATCCTGTTATCACGATGATGCAGTTCGAGGATCTCGGCTTCTGCAACAAGGGCGAGGGCGCGGCCTTCGTTCGTCAGCACGACCTGACGATTGACGGCGACTTCCCGCACAACACCTCGGGCGGTCAGCTCTCTGCGGGCCAGGCCGGCGCCGCCGGCGCCTATCTCGGGCTGGTCGAAGGATTGCGGCAGGTGCTGGGTGAAGCCGGCCCCACGCAGGTGAAGAATGCAAAACTCGGTTTGGCCGCGGGCTTCGGTATGATCAATTATGACCGCGGCCTGGCCTCCGGCGCCGCGATCTTTGCAGGGCCTGCGCGATGATCGATCCGGTTCAGCCACCCCGGCGCAAGAATCCGCTGCTGCGGACGCGGCTTCCGGCATCGCCGCCGCGGCCACGCAGCCGGACATCGCACGGGTTCACGCGCGCGGCTGCCGAAGGGCGCTTCGTGCTGCAGCGCTGCGAGGCCTGCGGCGCCTTCGCCTATCCGGCGCGCGAGGCATGTCCCGCCTGCCTGTCGGCCGGTCTTTCCTTCGTCGATGCGCCGCGTCGCGGCGTGCTGCTGGCCGAAACCACGGCACGCGTACCAAGCGACGTTTATTTCCGCGAGCGGGCGCCCTGGCGCATTGGTCTCGTCAAGATGGACTGTGGTCCGACCATGGTGGCGCATCTGCATGCCGACTGCGTCGAGGGCGCGCCGATCGTGATGTCGTTTCAGCTCGACAAGAGCGGTCAGGCGGTGGCCTTCGCCCGACCCGAGGAGGAGACTCCCAACATGGCAGATGACAGGCAGTGGCGGGAGATGACGGCCGATCCGAAATTCCGTCGTGTGCTCGTGACCAACGGCCGCAGCGTGATCGGCCAGGAGGCGGTCGCGGCGCTGAAGGCCGCGGGCGCGAAGACGGTGTTCGTCGGCGTTGCCGAACCGTGGCGGCCGTTCGCCGGCGAGCAGCTGCTGCGCGGCCAGCAGGGGATCGAAGTCGTTACGCTCGACGTGTCAGACGAAAAGTCGGCGGCCGATCTCGCGGCCGACATCGGCGGCAAGGTCGATATCCTCGTTAACACGACCGAGTATGTGCGGCCCGGCGGCCTGCTCGACCGCAGGGGCACGAGCATCGCGCGCGACGAGATCGACCAGGCCTATCTCGGCTTCATCAATCTTGCGCAGGCCTTCGGTCCCGCCATGCGCATGCGGGGCGCGGATGGTGTCAGCAGCAGCGCTGCCTGGGTCAATATCCTGTCGGTCCATGCGCTGGCGAACTGGCCGGCGTTCGGCGCCTACTCGGCGTCGCAAGCTGCCTGCCTGTCACTGTCGCATTGTCTTCGTGCCGAGCTCAGGCCGGGCGGCGTCAAGGTGATGAACCTGTTCACCGGGCCGGTCGATACCGAGTGGTTCCAGACCGTGCCGCCGCCCAAGGTCGCGCCACGCGCAGTTGCGCAGGCCATCGTGTCCGCGCTGCGGGGCGGGCTCGAGGAGATCTATGTCGGGGACGTTGCCGAGGAAATCAGGCAGCGTCTTGCAGCCAATCCGAAAGCGCTCGAGCGCGAGCTCGACAAATAAGATCAGGATTTCAACCAAGCGGGAGGATGTGACGATGCAAAGCAAGAATCTCCTGGAGCTGGCCGGTGCGATCTCGTCCGGCGCGGTGCGCGTCGTCGATCTGACCTTCACGCTCAGCCCGGATTTTCCGGTCATCGTGCTGCCGCCGGAGTTTGGCCAGGCAGCTCCCGTTCGGATTCAGGAGATCTCGCGGTATGACGGGCGCGGTCCCGCCTGGTACTGGAACAACGTGACGTTCGGCGAGCATACCGGTACGCATTTCGATGCGCCGATTCACTGGTTCACCGGCAAGGACCTGCCGAACAATTCCGTCGACTCCATGCCTGCCAAGGACATGATCGCGCCGGCATGCGTCATCGACTGCTCGGCGGGAGCGGCGCAGGATCCGGACTTCCTGCTCACGGTCCCGCTGGTCGAAGCCTGGGAGGCGAAGCACGGACGGATTCCCGAACGGAATTGGGTTCTGCTGCGCACCGACTGGTCGAAGAAGGGTTGGCGCGACTACTCCAATCTCAGGGATGACGGCGCGCATACGCCGGGCCCGAATCCGGCCGTGATGAAATGGCTGGTTGAGGAGCGCGGCATCATCGGATTCGGCACCGAGACGATCGGCACCGACGCGGGCCAGGCCGGCCATTTCGAGCCGCCTTATCCGGCGCATCACTTCCTGCACGGCGCAGGCCGCTATGGCCTTCAATGTCTCTGCAACCTCGATCAGCTTCCCGCCACCGGTGCGGTGATCGTGGCTTCGCCCTTGAAGATCCAGAACGGTTCCGGCAGCCCGCTGCGCGTCATCGCGCTGGTTTCGGCGAACTGAAGCGAGCGGCTGGCGCTTGCCCGACAGAAGAAACGCAAATCAAGAAGGACAAGTGCCATGATCTCGATGAAGACCCTGCTGGCCTCGGCCGCGCTGCTGGTCGCCGTTCCGCAGGCCGGGCAGGCGGACATCCTGGTCGGTTTCGTCACCGGCCTCAGCGGCCCGGTGTCGTCGATCGGGATTCCAAACGCAAAGGGGATCGCGGCCGGCGAGGCCTATATCGGCGAAGTCGGCGGCGAGAAGCTCCGCGTAATCCAGCTCGATGACGCTTCCGATCCGACCGCGTCGGCGCGCAACGCGCGCAAGCTCGTCGAGCAGGAGAAGGTCGACATTCTGATCGGCACGTCTGGCGCGCCGCAGACGCTGGCGATGGCGACCGCCGCGATCGAGATGAAGATTCCGATGATCGCGGTGTCACCGATCGCGCCGGTGCCGCCGGGCGAAGGCGGGCCGTGGGTCGTGCAGACGCCGCAACCGACGCCGCTTCTCGTTCAAGGCATCGTCGATCACATGAAGGCGCGGGGGTTGAAGACCGTCGCGTTCATCGGCTTCTCGGATGCCTTCGGCGACCTCATGTACGATTCGCTGTCGCAGAGCGCCAAGGCCGCCGACATCAAGGTCATCGCCAACGAGCGATACGCCCGATCGGATTCGTCGGTGACCGCCCAGGTGCTGCGGGCGTTGGCGGCCCGTCCCGACGCCATCATGCTCGGCGGCACGGGAACGCCGGGCGCGCTGCCGGTGCTCGCGTTGTCCGAGCGTGGCTACAAGGGGCCGTTCTACGGCAACCACGGACTGATCAGCGCCGATTTCCTGCGGCTTGCCGGCAAGGCCGCCAACGGAATCATCTGCCCGACCGGGCCGGTGACCGTGGCCGAGCAGCTTCCGGCAAGCAATCCGGTCCAGAAGGTTGCGCTGGATTTCCGCGCGGCGTTCGAAAAGGCGAATGGCGAGCCGCCGACCGACTCGTTCTCGTCCTATTCCTTCGATGGCTGGCTGGTGCTGGTGGATGCGGCCAAGCGCGCGTTGGCGACCGGAGTCAAGCCCGGCTCGCCGGAGTTTCGCACCGCGCTTCGCCAGGCGCTGTTCTCCACCAAGGAGCTGGCCGGAACGCAGGGCGTCTACACCTACACGCCGGCGGATCGGCACGGCGTCGATGATCGCTCGCGTATCCTGGTTCAGATCGAGGATGGAAAGTACAAGCTGCTGCCCTGACTGAGCGGCAGGACGGTGTCGGAGAGCGACGTGCAGGCAGACGCCGGCAAGACGACGGAGCAGGGCGGTGCGACGCCGGCCCGGACGCGCGCGGTCGATTTGTTTCCGCCGCTCGAACCGTCCGGAATTCCTTCAGGTCTGTCTGGGCTGCGCGTGGCTCGGCGCGATCGTGGTGCCGATCAACACCGCGCTGCGCGGCTTGCAGCTGTCGCATATTTTTCGCAACGCGGCTTGCGCGATCTATCCGTTGCCGTCCGAATTGGGCGAGGACGAGGTCGCTGCCGCAATCCTGCTCGAGCTCGGCCAATCGTTGCAGGGCGTCGATATCGTCAGGCATTGCGAAGGGCGGATCGCCTATTTTGCGATTCCCCGCTATGTGCGCATCGTCAGCCAGATGCCGTTGACGGAGAACGGCAAGATCAGGAAGGGCGCGCTGCGCGACGCGGGCATGACCGCGGATACCTGGGATCGGGAGGCGGCCGGCGTTCGGGTGTGGCGCTAGAGCCATCTCCGTTCACGGCTTTTGCATCGCGTCCTTGACGGCGCCCTTGAGTGCGTCGAGCTCGCCGGTCAAGGCGTCGAGCCGGTCAGCCGGGAATCCCGCCAGCAGCTCGGCCAGCCATGAGCCGTGGCTCTTGGCCATGCGCCTGAAGGCTTTTCGGCCTTCGACGGTCATGCAGACGATCTGCACGCGCCGGTCCAGGTTCGAAGGCGTGCGGGTGATGAAACCGTCCTCGACCAGACGATCGACGATCGGTGTGAGGTTTCCGGCGGAGACCATCAGGCGCTTCGGCAGTTCTCCCAGCACCAATCCGCTCGGTTCGCGGTCGAGCTGGGCCAGCACGTCGAAGCGCGGCATCGTGAAATCGAATTCCTCGCGGAACCGGCGCCGCAGCTCACCCTCGATCAGCGTAGCGCAGGCAAGCAGCCGAAGCCAAAGCCGTGTCTGAGCCCTGTACTCGGCCTCCTGATCAACCCCGCTCCTGGGTGAAACCGGTGAGGACTCCTTCGCGAGTGCCAAATCAAATCTCCTGGGCATCCGGGCCTGTTGAAGGCGACGGCCCTGATGTCACCGCAAGATAGTTCGTACCAAAAGTAAATTCAAGGCTCGTTCAGGCCGCACCGAACCGGCGCACCGGCGCAGGGAATTTGCTGCACCGAAATGCGACCGCTGCGGTTTGCCGACGGACGCCCTGACCACCTCCTGGTGGGGGGATATGTTCTATACTTAAAATAAAATGTGAGAGTCCCGACCACCCATCGACTTCACTCAAAAGGGGTGCCCACAATGGGATAGTTGTGCGTCCTGCCCCCAGGGGTCACGATAGCGCAGTCTTGCTTGTCGCAGTGCTGCTTTTGGCACCACGGTCGCGTTCGGCGACGTGGCAGCCATCATCGAACGCGAAAGTCGCGTCTATGGTTGTCCAACACAAGTCCGAGCCCGCTCGGCCCATGCCACCCCAGTCTCGAAGGGTGCGGGCCGTCCTCGCTGTCGCCATCCTTGCTGTCGTGGGTGTGGCAACGGCCAAGAACTGGGGAGCGGTCGAGATACTCTCGCATGCGATGGCGCAGAAAGCGTTTGCGACGTTCGGCGCCCGGTACGACAACCCGGTTCGGGCCACAGCGCAAGTCGCCGTGGGAGCGACGTCGGAGCCGCCAAGCAGTCCGGCGGTCACCGCGGCCGCACCGAGCGACACGGCGCCTCCCACGATCGCTGAACGCTCCAAGATGGTCAGCCCGACGCGAGACGCATCGGCCGGGGACCTATGCGGCATTGGCGACAAACTCACGATTGCCTTCTACGAACGCGTCGACGTCGAGGAGGACAAATGGGGGCGTTCGTCGAGCTCGGCCCTGCGCGGTCTCGTCCAGCGTCCGGAACTGAGTGGTCCGTACACCGTCCAGGACGACGGCACGATCTCGGTGCCCCTGCTCGGCGCCGTTCGGGTTGCCGACCGATCGACGCTGCAGGTTCGCGCCGAACTGGCTGCAACCTTCGATCACCTGCTTGGCCGCAAGGGCGTGGTCAACATCCTGTCGGTCGAGCACTCACCCATCTACGTGCTCGGGCCTGTCAAGAATCCCGGCTCGTACAAATTTACATCCGGCATGACAGTGCTGCACGCAATGGCGCTGGCGGGCGGGCTCGACCGGGGCACATCGGAGCCGTGGCAGAAGATCGAGGCGGTACGTGAAATCCTCAAGCGGAGCGCGTCCGCTGACGCGATGCTGAAGCTGTTGGCGCGCGCAGCGGTGCTGAAGGCCGAGCGCGACGGCGCCGAGCCCAAGATTCCGCTCCGGCTGATCGAACTCATGGGTGCGACCGAGGCCGCCAATCTTGTCCGCGAACAGGGAGATCGGCGCAAGACCATCGCCACCGCGCGCGCAAACCGCGAGCGCGCGCTGCAGACCGCGCTGGAAGCGGCCAAGCAGGATGTCACCGTGTATGGCCGCATGGAATCGCTCGACGACCTCGTCAAGCTACGCCAGGAGCGGGTCAACAGCATGCGTGCGCTGGCGGACCGCAATGTCATCAGCGCAACGGTATTGAATCAGGTTCAGAGCGAGTTGACCGATGCCGAGCAGCGTCGGCGAGATGCGCTCAATCAGTACGCGACGGCCAAGCAGCGCCTTGCGACGCTCGAGGCCGAGGGATTTCGAATCCAGGCCGACATCAGGAACGACCTGGAGGTGGAGATCGAGGCTATCGAACGCCAGCTTTTGGACAATGAGCGCGACTTCAACATGAGTGAAGGGGTGCTCAGCACGTTGCCTGCGACCCGTGCACAGTTCGCCAAGGAGGCGAGCCGGATCACCTATCAGGTGGTGCGGCAGACGCCGGCAGGGCCGGTCGGTATCGAGTCGCTCGGGATGACCGTGTTGCAGCCGGGCGATCTCGTGAACATCGTTGTGAACGACGGCGACGCGAAGACACAGGCAAATTCGACCCAGGTCAATTCGAACCAGGTCAATTCGCCCGTCCCACCGGCGTCACCCACCGATCGACAGTCAGTTGGGCGAGCGACTAGCCGACAGGAGCTTGGCCGGGCGGTTGCGGATCAGGCGACCGGTCCAAATTGACACCCGCGCGACAGCATCCGGCCCGGCGTGCCGGCAGAAATTCTCTCCAGACATCCCAGGGAGTTACCCCGACCTGGGCATGGCCTCTGCAGCGCGCAGGGAACATGCTCCGGGATCGTCGCCGTAGCCGTTAGGGTTTTCAGGAAGTTCGACAGATGGCAGCACGTCACGATGTGTCCGTTATCGAGCCGGATTCCGATCGCGCGGCTTCGGACGAGCAGACCTGGCGCCATGATGCGCCCATCGACGTTCGCATCGAGCCCTTGCAGGATGTTGCAGGACTTGAGACTTCCTGGAAGGAGCTCGAGGAGCGGGCGACGCGTTCGTTCTATCTGTCCTGGCTCTGGATCGGCACCTGGCTCAAGCATCTGCCGCGCGGTGCGCAACCACATGTGCTGGTCGCCCGGATATCCGGGAGAACCGTCGGATTGGCGATCGTTTGCCAGCGCACGGTGTGGAGCTTCGGACCGCAGGGGCGGGCGCGTTGGCTGCTCAACGAGACCGGAGACGCTCGCTTCGACCGCCTGTTCATCGAGTATAACGGCATCCTGGCCGAACGCGCCTTGGTGGCTCCCGTTACGGCAGCATGCCTCGACGCCCTTGCGCACAGCCTGAGCGTTTCCGACGAGCTCGTGCTTTCCGGAATTGATCTGAACTTTGAGACGGTCGCTTCTCGCGCGGCTGGCGGGGCCGGCCTCTTGACCGAAGTGAGGGCGGCAGACGTTGCGCGGTGGGTCGACTTCACCAAGATACGTGAGAAGAGCGGGGATTACCGAGCCTCATTGGGCCGCAGCACACGTCAGGCCGTCAACCGCGCGATCAGGCTGTATGCCGAACGCGGCCCGGTTCAATTTCGAGTCATGGAGACGACGGCGGAGGCGCTTGCCGCGTTCGACGTGCTGGCGGGCTTTCATCAATCGCGGTGGGGTTCCAAGGGATCCTTTGCCAACCCCGGCTTCCGTCCGTTTCATGAAGACCTGATTGCTCGCGGGGTCCCCGTCGGCGCCATCCGTATCTCCCGAACGCTGGCTGGAGAGCAGACCATCGGCGTGTTGTACAATTTCGTGCACGACGGTCATGTCCTGAACTACCAAAGCGGTTTTCTCTACGAGCCGGATGGCCGGCTGAAGCCCGGTCTGGTCAGTCATGTGCTGTCGATCGAGGACAGCATGCTACGCGGCGAGTACGGTTATGATTTCCTGGCGGGGTTCGCCCGGCACAAGTCCCAGCTTGCCAATGCCGAGCACGCGATGACGTGGAGCGTCATCGGCCGGGACACGCTGGAGCGCCGCATCGAGGCGCGGATTCGGCGCGCCAAGCAGGCACTGGGACAGCTACTGCGCAAGCAAATGAACGGGCGAACGGCGGCCCTTCCGACCGGACATGACGATGGCCGTTCACCGCAAGCCGTTCAGGGGCCATGAACGGCTTCGCGAGACGTCACGTGTCCCGGTTGTCGGAAGGGAATCCAGGACAGGAGGCCGTGACGGTGGATGCAGCTCCGACAGCGGTCGTCCTGGGCGGCGGTACCAACGGCCTGTCGGTCGTGCGCAGCCTGGCTCAGGCTGGGATTCGTCCGATCGTGGTCGTGGACACGCCGTACGATATTGCGTCGATGTCGCGATATGCGCGACGCGCGGTCGTCTCAGGCTTCGAAGGACGGGGATTCGTGAGCGAGCTGCTGCGGCTGCGGGCAGGGATGCCTCACGGGGGCGTGCTGTTCTTTGCGGACGACCGTCCGCTTCTCGCTGTGTCGCAATATCGTGACTCCGTTGCTCCGTGGTTCAGCTTCGAGCTTCCATCGCACGAGCTGCTCGTCGACTTGACCTTGAAGGATCGATTTTTTCGGCTGGCACGGCAGGGCGGCTTTCCGGTCCCAGCAACCCATCTGGTGAAAAGCCGCAGCGAGCTGAACGTTCTGCAAGGGCTTCGCCTGCCTTTGTGCGTGAAGCCCAACAGCCGTTCTCCCGCCTATGATGGTTCATTTAAAAAGGCCTATCGTGTCGAGACCCTGGCCGAAGCTCGATTGCTCTGTGAGCGCGTGTTGGATGCCGTGGGGGAGGTGATTGTTCAGGAGTGGATCGAGGGAACCAACGATTCGATCTTCTTTTGCCTGTGTTACCTGGGGCCGGGCGCTTCGGTGTGCTTTACGGGGCGCAAAGGCCGCTCATTTCCGCCGCAGACCGGCTGGACCGCGAGCTGCTGGGCTGCGCCGGAAGTCGCCGGGGAGCTGGAGGATCTGACGATCCGCTTCTTCCGATCGGTGGGGCTGACGAACGGCTTTGCCAGCATGGAATACAAGCGCGATGGGCGTGACGGGAGCTTTCGGTTTGTCGAACCTACCGTCGGCCGAACGGATCTGCAGGTGGAGCTGTCAGCGCTTTGCGGCATCAATCTCTGCCACGTCGGCTATTGCGACGCTGCCGGGCAAGCACGCCCGAAGCTGAGCCTCGACCCGACCCATGTCTGGCGTGATGAATTCAGGGATTTTCTCGCGGCTCGAATGCTCGGCACCAAATGCGCCTATCCACCGAAGCACCGGATTCACAACGCCTACTGGCGCTGGGATGATCCTGGTCCGGCTATGCTGGAGGTCGCGCAAACCGCGGGGAACGCACTCCATCGTGTGGCCACACGCGTTCTCAAGACCACGGAAAGCTCGTCGTCCCGGAGCCGACTCGCAGACTGATTTGCGCAGGACTGGACGTCGACGCCTGCTGCAATTTCATCAGGTCTGGAACGGCGATGACGTCGTGCCCTGGAGCACGGGATCGGTGCCGGCAACCAGCTTCGTGGCCGACGTCAGCCAGAGGGCGGCGCAGGCACCCTCGATGCTGACGGCAAGCGTCCAGCCCAGCACGAGACCCTGAAGTCCACCGAGCTTGGCGCCCAGGATGGCAGAGCCGAGCTCGAGCAGCCCGCCGAGCGCAAACCAGGGAGCGGCCTTGAGCATCCTGTCGGTCAGGCGCGCGAGCGTGCAGGCATGGAATTTCAGCGTCGATCCAAGCAGGCTGAAACCGAGCAAGCGCAGGCTCGAACCGGCGATCTCGGGATAGGTCGGATTGAAGACGGCCAGGATCTGCTGCGAATAGGTGAAGATGAAAACGGCGCACGCCAGCGAGAACAGCAGTGACACCGTCAGCGACAGCAGGATGTCGTGCCGGGATTGGTTCGGGCTTGCCCTGACGACCGGGAACAGGACCATCGCCATGGCTGCCGGAATCAAGGATGCGACGGAGACCAGCATCCATACCGCCACAAACGCGGCATTGGTGGTCGGTGACAGCAGCACCAGCACCAGATAGGGCATGATGAGGGCCGGCGTCAGCAACGAGACGTCGAGTGCGTAATGGTCGACGACCCGGCGGCGGTGCATGTGGAGCAGTTTGAAATCGGGGGCGCCGACGAGGCGGCGGGCGCCGCCCCGAGTCAAGAGATTGACGCCGATCCAGGACGCCAGCAATCCGGCCACCCAGGTCCAGAGAAGCGCGGTAGCCGAGGTGAAGCCAAGCGCGGCCACCGCCGCAAGCAGCATCAATTTGAAGATGGCGAACAGGATCAGGCGGATCGTCTTGCTGCTGCTTCGCAGGATGCCGACGAACGCCTGATCGCCCATGATGGTGAGATTGCTCAGGCCGCAGCCGATGACGAAGGCCAGGCCTATCGACCAACCATCGATCGATCCGGTCGAACCCATGACGAGCGTCTGCCCGACGAGAAACAGCAAGGCCAGGCCAGCCGTCATTGCCGTGCCGACGGTAGCTGCGGCCGTGACCAGCCCGGGCTCCCTGCCGGGATGTCGAACGAGCTCGCCCGTGAGCAAGGTCCCGAGCCCGCCCTCGCCGAGCAGGGTGACGAGGCTCATCATGGCCAGGAGACCCGAAGCAATGCCCATCACGTCAGGCGGAAGCAGCCGGGCTGCGAGCCACCAATAGGCAAAACCGAGGCCGGCCGTGGCCACCGTTCCGGTCGCCAGCGCGCCGGAGTTCAAGACGAGGGCGGCGCTCTTCTGCAGGGCTTCGCGCAGCCGCGAGATGGCTCTTCGGGCGACGTCTATCGGCACGATGGCTCTCCCGAATCCCGGTATGCGGCCATCGTCACTTCAGCGGGTGCAGCGCGCAGTACATCCCGGTAGACCTGCTCGATGCGCGACACGACCGCGTTGGCCTTCAGGCGTCCCACCCTGGCCAGGCTTGTCGCCTCGAGGCGGGCCAGCAAGGCGCGGTCGTCCAGCAACGCCTGCATCGCCCCGGCCAATGCCGGCGCATCGCCGGGGGGGACCAGAAGCCCGGTCTCGCCGTGATCGACCAGATCGGGCATGCCGCCGATCCCGGTTGCGACCATGGCCTTGCCGCACGCCATCGCTTCCATGATGACGGTCGCACAGGCCTCGGGGCCGGTCGATGGCAGCACACCGAACAGGCACCGCCGCCAAGCGTGCATGATGGCGGAATGTGGCCATGCACTGAAGCTGCGAACGTTTGGCGGGAACGCGGTTGGCGTATCGGCGAGCCGGCGTCCGATCAGGACCAGCGGCGGCGGCCTGCTCAGTCCGGCATAGGCCTCGACCAGGACGTCGATGCCCTTGAGACGCATCATGTCGCCGACGAACAGAATGAAGTCGCCGTCAGGCAGCTCGCGCAGACAGGCGTCTTCCGGACCGGGCACCTCGACATCGTCGGGCACGAAGTTGGGAATGACCTCGTACGGCGCGCGGCCATCGGTGAGCCCGGTGTGATCGGCTACGGCGTGGCTCACCGCGATGAAGCGGTCCACGATGCGTCGGGCAGCGAAGCTCGACGCCCAGTTGCCGAGGGTGGTCACGGTCGCCTTCGCTACGCCGTAATGCCGGGTCGCGCACGGCAGGCATTTTGCCGGCGTTGCACCGCTGCACAACTCGGTCCCGAGATGCATGAGGTTTTTCTTGGCGCAAACCAGGCCGTAATCGTGCAGCGTGAGCACGAAGCGGGCGCCGCTCAGGGCTCTGAGCGGCAGCAGGGATGCATAGATCCAGTTGTGGGCGTGGACGACGTCAGGTCGCTCCCGGTCGATCAGCCGCTTCAAGGCGAGCGCGAGTTCGGGATCCGGGAAGGGCGGCGCGTGCCGGCGCTCGGGATCGGCATGGAGTCCCGACAGGCGCTGCAGCGTGCCGCGCAACCGATGGACGCGGACCGCTCCGTCCAACTCGGTTTCCGGTGATCCCGGGCGCATCAATGTCCCGACGCTCACGTCGTGGCCGCGCTGCGCCAGTGCCGCGCCGAGATTGCGGACATGGCGTTCCTCGCCCCCGATCACCGGGGGATAGAACTGCGACAGCAGCAAGATACGCATGACCGAGCCTCCGCCTCAGGTACCCGGCACCAGCGCCGAGACCCTGCGATAGAGCTTGTTGTCGGCCGGCCGGTAGAGCCGGGCCTCGGCCTTCTGCTGATCGGCCAGGATCGGCACGGGGACCTTCCGCACCCACGTGTCGCCTGGTGCAATCGTCAGTGAGCGGAACACCGCGAACGGCTTCCCGTCGAGGGTGATTTCCAGGTCGTATTGGTGAGCCTCGGCTTCTGCGCTGCGAACGCCGACGACGAGTTGGCCCGGATCGCCTTTGCCGGGCGGCAACATCCAGAACTCGGTGTATCTGAACTGCCGTTCGACGGCCTGATCGTGGATCGCTAGCGCATAGGCGCCCGTCGCCACGAGCATCGCCAACGCGACCGCGGCTGCTTGCCAGGGACGGATTCGCAGCGGACCCAGCGAGGCCCGCGGGGGGGAGACGTCGCTGCCGCTGGCGGGTAGCAGCATGGCACCGGTTGCCACCGCCAGGTACCAGAACGCCCAGCCAAGCGGCGTCAGCGCGCCGACGGCGTTCAGGACGAAGCCTCCGGCGATGGTGACGGCGAGACTGGCACCAATCGAATAGGCAAGCTGTTCCAACCGCGACGTGGTTCTGACGCCGATCGCGCGCAGCGCCGCATGTCCCGAAATCAGGAGCGCCATCGGCACGCCCAGGACGGCGCGCAGCAGCATGTTGTCACTGACCGCAACCGCGGCCACGGTGGCTCCTGCCCACAAGCAGGCGCCGAGCAAGTCCCGTTTGTCAGGGCTCGCCATGCAGTCCTCTGATGTCGTAGATGATGAGATAGCCGTTGTCGTAGGTGCGCGTGACATCTTTGACGTCATTGAACTTCAGCAGCTCGGCAGCGGAGAGCCGCGTTCCCTGCTGCGGTTCCCACGGCTCGAAGTAGAAGCCGAGCACCGGCGGCGCGGTCGTCAGCCGGAGATCCACCAGCAGGAAATCAAGGTCGCTCCTGGCGAGCGCGTAGAAATCATCGGATCCGAGCTTGTCACGCCTGAATGCGCGGGCTGCATAAACGCCTCGGTTGATCTTGGTTCTGACGTCCTGCCGGCCGTAGCCGGCAAGCAACAGACGGTTGACCCGATCGCCAGTGAAGCGGTTGCCGGGCCCGAGCCATTCCCTGGTCCAGAGCGAGGTTTCAATTCCCATGCGCTCGATGGATTGCGCGTCCGACGCCACCTTGTAAGTTCCACGGATCGGTTCGAGTGAAGCCGCGGTGAGCCCGCCCATCACGATGACCGCGAGCGCCGCCAACGGCGCGGTCCGCTGCCATCCGCGTGACGCGCGGCCCTGCCAGAAATGGATGAAGCTCACCGCGACGACCAGTCCGACGCCGATGAAGACGAATGTTCCCATCCGGTTGCCGATTTGCCAGCCATTGACGGTCAGCCGGAATGCGACCGAGATCGGGAATCCGCAGGCAAGCAACGTGAGCAGCACGACGCGACTGTCACGCCAGCGCCGCTTGAGAATGCCGTGAATTGGACGCCAGCCTGAATGCAGATAGGGCGGCGCTGTTGTGGCCAGCGATCGAAAGAAACCCGTTGCCAGCCCGATGGCAAGCAACAGGATGGCGAGCAACGTCGTCAATCGGATGCCGAGGGGCTGGCTCGCGCGCCGAGATTCTCCGATGGCGGGATAGCGGTGCCGAAGATCTTGCCCAGCAGTGTCTTGAAGCCGGTTTCGACCACGGGGCCGATGTAACCCGTGAAGGAATTTCCGCTGGCGATCACCCATAGCAGGGGCAGAAGGATCGCGAGCACCGCGGTGACGCCCATGGCGATCCTTGCCTCGAGCCGCAGCGAGATGTCACGTCGCAACGCCTCCAGGGTGGCCAGCATTCCGAGGTAGATGGCGGCGAAGGCCGCCGTGAGGTGATGGGTGACCGCAAGGCTCGCCAACAGCAGTGCGATCAGCCCGAGCGCGCCGAGCCTCGGTCGTCCGACGAGATCCTTCGATGCCGCCTCCACCGCGAAGATCAGCATGCACAGCACGAAGCCGAGGCTCTCGTAGGAGAACGCCGACTCGAACACCACGAAGGTCGAGCAGCCCATGTAGGTCAGGCAGGCGATCGCCGTGATGCGCGCAGACCCGGTGATGCTTTCATAGAACAGAAACAGGGCCGCGATGAGCGTGCCTTTCAGCACTGCCAACAGCAGCGTAGCCGCGGCAAACAACGGCAAGCCGGTCAACTTGCTGATTGCCGTGGTCACGATCTCGAGGGCGGGATACGCTGCCGCGATCGGCAGCAACGGGTTGGGCAGGAACAGCCGGTGGCCGGTCGCGAGGTCTTCCGCCGCGGCCCAGTGCAGGAATTCGTCGTGGTGGGCGAAACCTGTCGGCGAGTAAACGGTCTTGAAGTAGAACAAGGCTTCGGTCAGCAGGAGCAGGAGAAACAGACGCTCGCTCCGGGCCACGTTCGGCCAGGCGATGCGAAGGCTGGTCGGAACGACCAACAGCACGGCACCGGACCAGAACAGCAGCGGCGCCACCGCATCGCCGCGTCGCCCGGCTCCCTGTCCGGCCACAATCAGGAGCAGGGCCATGGCGACCACCAGGCTCAGCGCCGCGATCCATCCCGCGTCGGCAGGCTCGGTCGTGGCGTCGGCGCCGTTGCCGCGCAGGTCAGGGCCGATCACGTCAAGGAGGAACTGCATCCAGCTCCGCGCCGGCGTGATCGCGATTTCGGCGCTGAGATGAGCCCGCGTCATCCGACCCGCGCCCTCGTCGCGGACCGCAGGCCCAGTGCACCGTCGTGCGCACGATCGACCGTTGACCGGCTACCCAACACATCGCGATAGACGTCACTCAGCGCGTCTGCGCAGGCGTCCCAATCCGGCAACGCCAAATCGGGGATCGCGCGCGGGGTCTCGAGTTCCTCGGCAATGGCAGCGGCTATCTCGCTCGGGTCGGCGTCGGCCGGAAGTGCGCGGCACAGGCCGTTGGTCGCGAGCTCGCGCAGTCCGGACGTATCGCTGACAAGGACGGGCCGGCGCAGCGATAGCGCTTCCATCACCGCCACGGGATGAGCCTCGTATTCACTCAGCAGCACGAACAGGCCGGCGCTCGCCAGCAGGTCGGCCATTCTCTGCCGTTCGGATCCGGGGATGCCCGCAATGGTGACCCGATCGTCAAGGCCAAGCGTGCTGGCGAGACGGCGCAGTTCCTCTTCGTAGGGGCCCGTGCCGACGATGCGCAGGCGCACATCCGGCATCTTGCGGCTCAACTCCGGCAACGCCGCAATCAGCCGGTGATGGCCCTTGTAGCGCTCCAGTCTGCCGCTCGAGACGATCAATCCGGGATCGACCCGGACGCCGGCGCTGGCAGCCGGCATCGCGGCGCCATTCGGGACCACCACAAACCGTTCGCGCGGGATACCCATTCGGGCGCTGAAAAAGCCGGCCTCGAATTCGGAGACCCCGATCAGTCGCGCGGCTTTCGCCACCAGCGGGCGGAGCAGTGCACGCTGGGTGCTGCGCACGGCGTTCCGCAAACGCGAGGAATGTCCGCCACTATGGAAAGTCAGGACGAACGGCATCCTGCTGCGGACGGCCGCGAGCAGTCCGATCGGACTCACAAAGGTGTTGTAACCTTGAAAGTGGATCAGATCCCACGCGCCGCGGCGGATCGCGGTATAGACTTGCGGTGCCACATAGAGATCCAATTCCTTCGGCCACGCCGGCACGCGCCGCACGCACATGCCACGGACGTTCTCCTCAACCGGCAGGTTTCCCGAGGAATCGGTCGTGAGCACGTCGACCGAGTAACCGCGCGCCACCAGGCGGGGGCCGACCTCCTGGATGTGGGTTTCGATACCGCCGACGAAGGGGTAGCAGCGAGCGGCGACCATCAGGATACGCATTCGGCTTACCCATCGTCATCGTGGACGTGCGTTCCGCCCCCCGCCGCCTATGGATAACCATAGGCAACGAGCGAGACCGGAGAATGCACCTTCTCGCGCAGGATCGTCTTGAGAACCCGCCAGCCATCCGGGATGGCGCGCAAATTGCTCAAGCCGCTGATGCGTGGAGCTTCGAAGCTCGCGACCTCAACGATGTTCAGCTCGTTCTTCAGGGCCCGCACATTGATGAGGGTCTCGATTTCGAAGCCGTCGCAGTCGCAATTGAGGGTGGGGACGTGCTTGGTCCAGAACGCCATGTATCCGTAGCACAGATCGGAGAACGAGCCGCCGTAGAGCATTCGCACCAACAGGGTGAGCCCCCAATTGCCCAGCATCCGGAACGTCGACATGTCGTCGGTCCCTGCGCCCTGCAGAAAGCGCGAGCCTTTGACCAGATCCGCGCCGGCGATCAGCGCGCCGACAAAGACGATCGCTTCCTCCGGCACCATCGAGCCATCGGCGTCGATCATCACGATGATATCGCCGGTCGCGGCCCGGAATCCGGCCTGCAGCGCGGCGCCCTTGCCGCGGCGCGGCTCCATCACGACCTTGATGTCCTCGCGCAGACCGCGCGCCACCGCAACCGTGTCATCCGTCGAACGTCCGTCCACGATGATGACTTCGTGCGCCCAGGTCGGGATACGCGGCAGAAGCCAGGGCAGGTTCTTGGCCTCATTGAGTGTCGGGACCACGAAGCTCACGCGCGGCATCATCAGCGACCGCCCCAACGCGAGATTGATCTTATCGGGCACCGAGATGGCGCTGACAGGGGAAAGGCTGTTTGGAATAGGAGCGTTCATGGCAACACCGTGCGATCAAAAGGCCGGACCTGGAGCGCAGGTCGCGAGCGGACAAGAATGCTTGACAAATATTGGGCAAGAGCCCGCGCAGGATGATGGGTCCCGTAGACAAACCGGCAGACCGGGCCGAAGCTGTTTGCTGCGGCGGGACCGATAAAATGCAACCCCGGTACTGACGTCTCGTAATGCGATGAAAGCTGCGGCGCCCCTTTGACCAGGCGGATGTCGCGAAGCAGCGTTTGACTCAGGAAACCCAGCCGGCTTGCATCGACCCTGTAGCCGGTCGCGAAGATCACATGATCGGTCTGCAACGATTGCCGCGCTCCACCGGTGGAGACCAGATCGAGCAGCACGCGGCCATTGCGAATCCCGATGCCTTGGAGGGAGGTCCCGAGCGATGTGGGTACCTTTCCTATGACGCGGTCCTTCACGAAGGCGCCACCCAGGGGGCCCAGTGCACTGGGATTGGCGAGCCGGATACGGCGTTCCTCCGCCAACAGCTGGATGAGCTGAGGATACTTCGCGCAGGCCGTCAGGGCCCAGCCCGGGCCGATGCCGCTCAATGGCGCGACCATACGCTGGATGAACGAGCGGTTGCGGGGCCGGTTGGCAAAACGAAGTTGCGGTGCGCGCGCAACCAGCGAAACCGGGATTCCCCGTTCATGGAGCAGTGCCGCCAGGTCCGTCGCCGACGATCCGGATCCGATCACGGTCACGTTCTTGCCGTCCAATGGTTCGAGCGAGCCGTAGTCGCCGCTGTGCGAGCACAGCTCGGCGGGTAAACGTGCGACGTCCCGAGGCAGGTGCCTGAAGGGCTGCAGGCCGACGGCCACCACGACCCGCCGCGCGTTGACTGTCTCGCCGTCGTCGAAGGTCGCACGAAGATCGCCGCCGACGGCCTCCAACGCGGTGAGAACCTTGTTCTCCACGGCCGGCACGTACCGCATCCGGAAGGCTTCGCCGTATTCGATGAACCGCTCGAGCGTCAGCGGTGTCAGCGTGTCATGATAGGGCAGGGCGCGTTCGGTGCAGAACGACTTGACCGTGAATTCCGATGCGGGATCGGAGAGACATGACGCCCAGGGGTAGGATTTCAGCAGCATGCCGCGGGGCATGTTGTGCTTCCAGGGGCCCATGGGCTCGCCAAAGACCCGGTGCTCCACACCGCGTGCACGCAAGTGCGCGGCCAGCGACAAGCCGTAGGGGCCGGCTCCTATGACGGCCACATCCACGGATGTGCTCGATCGGCCCATAAGCGCACCTCCCGCACAAAAAAGGTAGACGAAATGAAAAAGACATCGGGAGATTGAAATGCGGAACTCTCTCCTTGCGACCCTCTTCCAGGCAGCCTGAGTTGGCAAGGATCGCTGATGCAGCTGCGTGTTGGAAGCGCGATAGATGGTTAGCTCTTTGTAGTTATCCTCTTGCAGCTCAATGGAAATGGCCCTGCGTAACCAACGTTGCCAGCAATGATTTCCAACCTCGCGCGCTTCTCACACGAAGCCGGCCGGCATCGAAGACGACCAGGCGGGTTGCCGCTGCACGGTCGCCGAAACCTCGGATGACAACGGCTCATAGGACGCCATGACATCTCCCAGTCGCCCGACGCGACCGAACATGTCGATCACCTCGAGGCCGGATCTGCGGTTGTAGGTATGGCACCCGAAGCCTGCCGCCCGGACGACACCGACCGGGGTTTGGGCAAATTCCGACAGCCCGAGCGCGTCGATCCGGCACAGCGTGACCGCATCGCCATAACCGCGCGAGCAATTCTGGACCGGGCGGAGTATTTGCCCGCCGTGCTCGATGAAGGCGCCAGCCGGACGGCTGAGCGAGGCGTCGATCAGGATGGGGTTTGCGGCATGATGTAGCCAGGGTCCGGTCAAGCTCTCCGCGCGGTAGACGTCGAGGACGTCCCATGACGTGGACCCCCACCGTTTGGGGCTGACGAAGAACCAGCAACCGCCGTCGCGAAACAGCGGCGTGCAGTCGTAGGCCTCGACGCGATCGATGAGGCACGCTTCCCGGACCCATCGGTCGGGGAATTCGACGGCGCGATAGAGGCTGACATTCCGTGCTGCCCCGGATTCCGGGATCATCCAGATCTGTCCGTCCCGTTCGAACACGAACGGGTAGGAGAGATGGTGCGGCTCCTCCAGCACGATCCGCGGTTCGCTCGCCGTTCCGTCGCGGCTTACCCTTGCGACTGCGATGCAGCCTCGCTTTTTCCTGTAGGAAAACTGCTCGACAAAGATGAAATCCTGCCCCCGGTGGCTGAATGGAAACGGGTCGGCGAGATAACTGTCGGCATCCGCGGCGAGCACCTTGAAGACGGCTTGGCCCGTGTCGAGCAGGCTTCTCCCTTCGTCGCGGCGCCACCCGACGCCCCACATCTTTCCGCCTCTTGCGACGATATTCAGCAGGCTAACGGCTTTCGACGCCACCCTTCCACTCGCCCATATGAGGGCTGAGGAGGGCGGCCCCGGCGGCTCGGTCATCCGCGGGCGAGGCGTATCGGATGCAGCCGGCGGCCGTTCCTCGCGCAACGCCTTGAGGATCAGCAGGACGGCGCATGAGAGGGTGCCATCAAGGGTCACAGCAAGCACGTCGCGGTCTGCGCTGGCGGGACGCGCCGTCCACGGGCCCCGAGGGCAAGTTGTATCGTGCAGCTCGACCAGCAGATCCTCATTATTCGCCAGCGCCGCCAACACTCCGACTTCGCCCGGGATGCCGTTGAAGAACGGCGTCAGCACCCGCCGTGCGGGGATGACGGCTTCTTCGCCGCTGAGATTGATCACGATATCCGGCGCGGTGGTCGAAGGCGCCAGCGCGCGAAGGGCTGCCGGGATGGAATCCGTAGCGCCATCGCCGCGAGCGCGAAAGACGAGCCGCTCCAGCTCGATCAGCAAGCGGCAAGTCGGCGACAGCGGATGGCGGCCGGATCCGTAGCTGCACGAGATCTCATTGGCGGGATCTTCGGCAAGCGCTTCCGCCAGCCATAGATGCCAGCGCAGCAGCCGCGATGGATCAAGATGCAGGCAAACACGCATTCACGCCTCGGGCCCGGTTCAGTCTTCGCCTGCCGGGACCTCGGACTCACCGATACGGGAAGCCAGCACCTTGTGCTGTCTGCGGCACGAGGCCGCGCCACGGCGACCGGCCGTAAAACTATGCCTAAACCGCGCCCGGATGTGCGGTGCCAGACGGGGTAACCCATCGGTGACGTTGCGCTCAGCCGGCCGGGAGCGTCATTTGGACGCATGAATGTGGGCTGGTCACCGACCAAGAATGGGTCGATTTCTGCGTACAGCTGCGCACCGAGTGCCGAACTCTGCGGGCCGTGGGACGATCTCATCACGCGCGTCGATGGCAACGCATTCATGCATCCTGCGGCGTTGCTGGCGGCCGCCGAACCCGGGTTCGCCAAGATCCACGTCCTGATTGCCTGGGACGAGGAGGTGAAGCCTCGCTGTCCAGTCGGTTTTTGGGCGCTGTGCGAAAGGCGCATCTTGCCGACGGCGCCCGCATTCCTGGAAGCGATCCCCTACAATTACGCGTTCACCTCGAATGCCGTGGTCGACAGCGCTCGCGCCGACGAGGTTGCGGCGGCGTTCTTCGACGTGATCAGGCACGACCCCCATTTGCCCAAGATCGTCAAATTGCGATCCTTCGAAGCTGACCCGGTCGTCTATCCGGCGATGCTCCGGCAGCTCGAGGGCCAGGGCCGATACCGGGAGCTTGTTCGCGTCGAACGCCCGTTTGCGGATTCATGCTCAGGGATCAAGAAATCGGGATCGACCCGCAAGAAACTGCGCCAGGATTGGAACCGGCTCTCCGCGACTGGAAAGGTGGAGATCGTGAATCGTCGGCGCCCGCCGAGACGGAAGCTGCGTTCGAGATATTTCTCGCGCTCGAGGCGGTGAGCTGGAAGGGCAAGGAGGGCACTGCGCTGCTCTGCGACGCCGGTGATGCGCGGTTTGCGCGCCAGCTGATCCGAAACCTGGCCGCGCACGACATGGCCTCAGTCGCCCTGCTGCGCGTCGACGACGTTGCGATTGCGGCGCAGGTCCTGATCTACAGCGGCCATCAGGCTTATACGTGGAAGACCGCATTCGATGCGTCCTTCGCGGGCTTTTCACCGGGAGCTCTGTTGATCAGCAAGATGACGGAAGAACTGCTCGAATCTGGTCAGGTCGGCACAATCGACTCATGCTCGTCGGCGGATGGAATCATGTCGCAGTTGTGGACCGGCCGACGAACCATGGTCGATACGCTGATCGATGTTCGCACGCGCAACCCGTTGGCTTTCGCGATGGAAGTAGCTGAGCACCAAGGCTATCGGCAATTTCACAATGTGCGCAGCCGAATTTGGCACGCGATCCAACATTCTCGGTAAGCGCAAAGCGGCGTCACCAGCCCTCGGCCATCGTGCGCCCGGCGACAGGGTCTATGTGCGATCCCGCAGGCGCTGCGTCCATCCTTCAGGCGCGAACTGATTTCCATCGGGGATGACGCCGATCTTGCAAGCGGCGGCGATTGCAGCGCCGACGAAGAAGCGCAGCCTGCGCTGGATGCTCCAGCCGATGCCTTGCTCGATGGACATCGAGCGCAGCCGGTAGGCCCACGATTTGGAGGTTTCGTCATATGCGCGCTTGACCGGATCATCATAGAACTGATCGATCTTGTCCGCGGCCATGCCGGGACTGGCGAGCCAATTCGGGATATGGACGTTGCACAGCCGCTCGACGTCGGTGAAGACCTTGCCGGCGCCGGTGCCGGCTGCGGGGCAGGAGCTTGCGAACGCGTCACCGACCATGACGACACCCGCCTGGCGATGGCCCTGGCTGACATAGAGGTCGGCAGGGCGGATCTTGACCGGCCCAACCACCTCGACGTCTCCGGTGATGCGACGCAAATTCGGCATCAAGGCGAACAGCGCGCGCTCGGGACTGTGGCGCATCTCCCGCAGCCAAGGATCGTCCATGGTCCGATAGACCATCAGGTTCGCCCGCATCGACGTTCCAATCGGAAAAAGCGTGAGATAGGCCATCCGGTCGCTGGCGCGTTCCGGATAGTACGTCAGGGCCGCGAAGTCGAATGCCCTGCCCGGGCGGGGTTTGATGTCGAAGGCGACGGTAATCGAATGGCACGGGCTCGTGATCGTGCGCTCGATTCCGAGCTGGTCCTTCAGTGCGACGCTCAATCCGTTGGCGAGAACGACGAGGCGCGCCGAGATGATGCTGCCATTCGACAGCGAGATCTGCTGACGGTCGTCGCCGGTCGTGATGCGAACGGCCTTCGCAACGACGTTCGACACATCAGGTGGAATCGCGCTGCGCATCACGTTGACGAGGTCGTCGTACAGGATGCCGTATTGTCCACCCGGGCGCTTATCGATCACGCGTCCGAAGCGGGCGATCCAGGCCTTGCCGTCACGGATCGCGCCGTCGAAGGTCGTCGCCGCAAGGGCAACGCTGGCCAGCCCGGTCTTCTGCAGGATTGCGACTTGCCCGCGATCGAGTTTTTCGCAGCGCAGATCGGGCGGGTATACCGGATGAGGGTCGACCACTGCGGTGGGGATGCCCGCGCGCCCCAATATCGCTGCTGTGGTCGAGCCGGCGAGGCCTGCGCCGATCACCACCACGTCGGTGTCCATCATGGCGCATCACCCATACTGCTGCATCTCAACATGCCGTGTTCGATCCGGAGCCGGTCAATAGCCCTGGCCTGGTCGACACTGTAACGAAACTGACCTGTCGGAGCACGACGCCGAAGGGAGTAATCCTTCGGGGAAGTTGCCTTCGCCGGTGCGCGATAGTCACGTGGCGGGATGAATTCTGTCTGGAAACGGGCGAACGGACTGCGCAACATCGGACTGCGTGTGTTGTTGTACGCTTTGCTTGCTGCACCGGCAGTGGTGAGCGCAACGGACGGTCCAGCAGCGGACGGACCACCTCCGATTCCCTTCATCAAGGCTCAGGGAACGCGATTTACGGTTGACGGCAAACCGTTCTTCGTGACCGGCGTGAACAACCACTATCTCACCTTCGGATCGCAGGGCGAGGTCACCCGCGTGCTCGACGACGCGGTGGCGATGGGTGCCAATGTGGTTCGCACCTTCCTTCAGCCCGTCATCGGATCGCTCGACGGGAGCATGGTGACGATCTGGCAGTGGCGGCTCCAGGCCGACGCGAGCGATCTCGGTGTCAAGGGGACCTATCTCATCTATTGGGACGATCACGAAGGCGGGATGGCCTTCAATGACGGCGCCAACGGGATGCAGAAGGTCGACTTCCTGATCGCCGAAGCCGGCAAGCGACACCTGAAGCTCATCATCGGCTTCCTGGACTTCTGGGCCTACACGGGCGGCGCTCAGCAGATGCGGGCCTGGTATGGCAGCGAGGACAAGTCCGGGTTTTTCTTCCGTGATCGACGCACGCGGCGCGATTACATGAATTGGGCTCGCCACGTCGTGCAGCGGGTCAATTCGTTGACCGGGATTGCCTACCGCGACGACCCGACCATCATGGCCTGGGAGTTGATGAACGAAGGCAATGCGAGCCCGGAGAGCTTGCGATTGGCCTGGACCGCCGAGATGTCCGCCTACGTCAAGTTCCTCGATCCCAATCATCTCGTCAGTTCGGGCCATGCCAATGTTGCCGACAAATTGTCGGACCTGGCGATCTCGACACTCGATTTCGGCACCTGGCACGGTTACCCGCTCTACTACAATCAGACAGTCCAGCAATTCGGCGACAACATCACCGAGTTCTGCCAGCTCGCGGCTCGCGCCGACAAGCCCGTCCTCCTCGAGGAGTTCGGCTATGCCCGTTCCAACAAAGACGCGGCCGGCGCCTACGACATGTGGCTCGACAAGCTTGGGCGCGATCCCAATTGCGCCGGCTGGATGGTCTGGCGCCTGGTGTCGCGTCAGGACAACGGGCGTTTTCCTGTCGACGAGCACGACCAGTTTGATATCCGCAACGACGGAAGCGCGATCTGGAACGTCTTCAAGGCGGCAACAGCGCGAGCGAAGCAGTCCCGTGAAGCGAGCCAGGCTTCGGATATCGGGCGGAGGTCGCCATGATCGACGCATCCGTGGTGATTTGCGCGCATACGCTCGACCGCTGGGGCGAGTTGCAGCGCGCGGTCGGATCTGTCCGCGCCCAGACCCGCGCCCCCGAAGAAATCATCGTGGTGGTGGATAACAACGAAGCCTTGCGAGCGCGTGCCGCGCGCGAGATCAGCGGCGTCACCGTTCTCGCAAATGCCGGGCAACCCGGCCTGTCGGGTGGACGTATGACGGGGGCAGGGCACGCCACGACGTCGGTCATCGCTTTCCTGGATGACGATGCCGCAGCCGACCCGTGCTGGCTTGAGGAACTGCTGGAGGCCTATCGGGATCCGGCGGTCCTGGGGGCGGGGGGACCGGTGCTGCCACTGTGGCAAGCACCGCCGCCTTCCTGGTTTCCTGCCGAATTCGCCTGGGTCGTCGGCTGCACCTATGCCGGCATGGATGTGCAGGACGGACGCATCCGCAACCCGATCGGCGCCAACATGTCGGTGCGCGCCGACGTGTTGCGCGAGGTCGGCGGTTTCACATCGGATCTCGGACGCCGCAAGCTCGGATTTTCCGTTAGCGGTCGCGCCAGGTTCGGCGGCAAGGCCGAGAGCTGCGAAGAAACCGAGCTGTGCATTCGGGCCTCGCGCCTGTATCCCGGCGGTTACTGGGCATATCGCGCGCGGGCGCGAGTGCACCATGTCGTGCCGGCCAAGCGGGCCACGTGGACGTACTTCGTCCAGCGCTGCCTGATCGAGGGTACCGCCAAGGCGGTGCTGAGGAATCTGGCGGGGTCTGGCGACGGGCTCAAAACCGAGCGACGCTACGTTCGCGAAGTCTTGCCGCGCGCCGTGGCGAGCGAACTCCGCGCGGCGGTTCGCGGCAAATTCAACGCCGCTCGGCGGGCCGGCGCGATCGTCGTCGGATTCAGCCTTACCGCGTTCGCCTACACCACGACACGTCTCGGCGGAATGGCCGAAGCACTGTCTCAGCAGCTGTCGTCGCGCGCCCAGATCCGGAGATCCTAGCCCGGCGTGTGGCGGCGGCATGGAATGCCTGTTGGATTGATACGGTGACTGACATGATCTTGCTGACCGGAGGCGCCGGCTATATCGGGACCCACGTCTGCATCGCGCTGCTGGAGGCGGGGTTCGACGTTGTCGTGGTCGACAACCTCTGCAACAGCAACCGGGCCTCGCTCGATCGTGTTGAATCGATATGCGGGCGGCCGCTGGTGTTTCGCTGCATCGACATCCGGGATGAGGAAGCCGTCTACGAGATGCTTCGTGCCTACGGCGTGACCGCAGTTGTTCACCTCGCCGGGCTGAAGGCCGTGGGCGATTCCAACGTGCATCCCATGACCTATTACGACAACAATGTCGTGGGAACGATGCGGCTGCTGTCGGCAATGAAGAGGGCGAAGGTCAAGACGCTTGTCTTCAGCTCGTCCGCCACCGTCTATGGTATGCCTGCCTACCTGCCGCTCGACGAAAGGCATCCGTTGGCGCCGACCAACCCCTATGGTCGCACCAAGCTGTTCATCGAGGAAATGCTCAGGGATCTTCATCGCTCCGAGGACGATTGGCGCATCGGCATCCTGCGCTATTTCAATCCCGCTGGTGCGCATGAGAGCGGCCTTATCGGAGAAGACCCGATCGGCATTCCCAACAATCTGGTGCCGCTCGTCGCGCAAGTGGCGATTGGAAAGCGCGCCAAGCTGCGGATCTGGGGAGACGACTACGACACGCCGGACGGCACCGGTATCCGGGATTTCATTCATGTCGTCGACCTGGCAGCCGGCCATCTCAGCGTCTTGCGCCACCTCGAGCAGCCCGGGGTGTTCACGGTCAATCTGGGAACGGGAAGCGGCAGCAGCGTTCTGGAGGTCGTTCGTACCTTCGAGGCCGCGAGCGGCAGGTCAATTCCGTATGAGATCGGAGAGCGCCGGACCGGCGATGTTGCGATCTGTTGTGCCGATCCGACATTTGCGAAGCAGACGCTGGACTGGGCGTCGGCCCGCTCGCTGGCACAGATGTGCGCCGATCATTGGCATTGGCAGCTGAAGAATCCCGACGGATACCGCCACGCATAACCCGGTGGTCGCCGCACGCGTCCTTACGCCCTGCCGGGCAGGCAGCAACTGCAATCGCCGCTTCAGAGACACCGTCGCGGCGCCATCGAGAATTAAATCCCAATCAAGAAGCCTCAGCGAAAAAGTATTGTGTGAATAAGGCGAGCTGCACCTCAAACGCCCGTGTGAAGCTCATTTTGAAACCATTTTTCGCCATACTTGATCTTTAGCCAACCGATCTGCAGTCGAGGGGGCGTACCTCGAAATCTCCACTGCGTTGGAATGTGCCCGCGCCATCACGCGCGGCGGGCATGCGGTATGTCGCGCGATTCGCGGCAGTGGAATGGTCGCGCAATTCGCGACAGTGGAATGGTCGCGCAATTCGCGACAGTGGAATTCTTCGTTCACTCACTGGAAGGAACATGGAATGGCCCTGGCCGCGCCAGCAGGTTTTACGTCGAGCAATCTCGTGTTTCAGGAGAGCTTCTCCGGCACCACGCTCGACAATTATTGGCATAACTACATCACGAGCCGCGCCGCCAACGGTTGGGCGTGGAATAGCAATGGATCGGGCGGAAGCGGGCCGGGCGGCGCATACGACGCGGACTACGACATGCCGAGCCAGGTGTCCGTGAACAACGGGATCCTGGATCTCACGGCCATTCGGCAGCCGGTCAACGGCATGAATCAGGGCACGGCACAGACGTTTCCGATCACGTCCGGCGCCGTCAGCAGCTATGGCAAGCTCGAATTCGATGGCGGCTACCTGCAGATCAGCATGAAGGCGCCGAGCGGCGATGGTGCATGGCCAGGACTCTGGCTGATGCCCGGCGCGGGCTCGAGCAGCGGCGACAATTTCGAGATCGATATCCAGGAGGGCGGATATACCGGCAACGGGCCGGCAAACCAGGCCTTCACCTGGCATCTTCACACGCCCTCGGGGACGGTCGGCGGGACGGTCAACACCGGGATCGACCTCACCGCCGGCTTCCACACCTACGGCATCAATTGGGTGCCCGGCAAATCGATCACCTGGTATCTCGACGGCAAGCAAATCGCGACGGTGACCAGCGCGCAGGTCCCGATTCCGAACGAGCCGATGCAACTCATCATGAGCAATCAGGTCGCGAACTCGAACGCGGCCGGCTGGCACACGGCGCTCGATAGTTCGACCCCCCAGTCGATGGCGATGCAGATCGCCGAGGTTCAGCTCTATCAAGCGGCCGGCAACGGCGACACCGTCACTGGCGCCAACGTCACTGCGTCGACGACCCCGGTTACGCCGCCGGTCCAAACGATCACGCCGGCGGTGACCCAGGTTGCGGCTTCGCCGGGGACCGGGACCGAGCACGTCGGCAATACCGTCACGTTCACGCTCGGCTTCAACGAGGTCGTCAACGTCGCTGGCACCCCGACGCTGTCGCTCAATGACGGAAGCTCCGCGACTTATGTCGGCGGCTCGGGGACCAGCACGCTGACCTTCCAAACGACTGTCGCGTCGACCAATACGGCGACGTCGGCCCTTGCCATTACCGGGGTCAGCCTTGCGAACGGTGCGAGCATCAGCGACACCGGCGGTGTCGCCGCGAATCTTGCCGGTGCGGCGAAGACGTTCGCCGGTCTTCAGATCGATCCGACGAGCCCGACGACACCAACGCCGCCGACCACGCCAACGATCCAGCCGGCGGTGACCCAGGTTGCGGCTTCGCCGGGGACCGGGACCGAGCACGCCGGCGACGCCGTCATATTCACGCTCGGCTTCAACGAAGTCGTGAATGTGGCGGGCACGCCGACGTTGTCGCTCAATGACGGAAGCACCGCGACCTATATCGGCGGCTCGGGGAGCAACACGCTCACCTTCCGGACGACCGTCGCGTCGAGCGATACGGCGACGTCGGCCCTTGCGATCACCGGCGTCAACCTCCCGGGTGCGAGCATCAGCGACGCGAGCGGTGTCGCCGCGAATCTTGCCGCCGCGGTGAAGACGTTCGCCGGCCTCCAGATCGATCCGCTGGGCGGCTTAACGTCGGGAAGTGCAACGCCACCTGTCGCGCCGGTGCTGGCGATCACGGATACATCGCTGTCGGTGACCGGAAGAGGCGGGACCGTCGACCTGGGCGTCAAGGTGACGACCGCAGATACGAACGACGTTGTGACCGTGAACATCACGGGACTTCCGAAATACGAGACCATCACCGACAACCTCGATGACCGCACGTACAAGGGAAACAACATCACGCTGACTGCCGCGCAGGTCGACAGCGGATTGACGTTGCAGTCGAACTACCGGGGCACCGGCCATCCGGTTGCGACGCTCGCGATCACGGCCACTGCAAGTAACCCGGCGACCGGAGCAGTCGCGACGTCGGCGTCGCAAAGCATCACGGTGACCGACCCGCCGCCGGCGACCACCACCCACACGGCCTCGTCGGCAGATCGGAGCTTCGCTTTGCTGAACCAGTACCTGGCCGGTAACCACGGCAAGGGTGATCAGGGGCAGGCCGCCGCGACGGATGCGTCCGGAGGGCGCTGGAGTGAACAGGCGTTTCTGGCCAAGCCGCATCATTGATGCGGCGGCTCACCCGGCAATGTTTCCGCGCCGTCGATTTGCGGCGCGGAAACCAGGTTCGACCGCAGCCGGGCACGATACCGTCTCGTTCTTTGTGAATGCATGAAAGGGAATTGTTGAAGCCGGTCGCGTGACCGCCGAACGATTGAGTTGATTGATGGCGATCCAGAATGGAAATGCCGATGCCGCAGACCTCGGGCTCCGGGCCCTGGCTCTGTTCCTGCGGCTTCACGGTGTGAACGCCGATTCCGACAAGATCCGTGATCTTTGCGGGAGCAGGGCGATTGGAATCCGCGCGATGCTTCGTTGCGCCCGCGAACTGGGTCTCAAGGCCGGCTCGTGGACGACGGATTGGACGCGGCTTGCGAACATCCGGTTGCCCGGAATCGCTGCCCTGCAGGATGGCGGGTTCCTGCTGCTCGGGAAGATTGATGGCAACGAAGCGCTTGTGCTGCATCCATCGTCTTCGCAGCCGAAGCGCATCACGCGCGCCGAATTCGAGGCCATCTGGGATGGTCGGCTGATCTCGGCCGAAACGCGGCACGTCGCGCGCCGGGCGCTGCATCGGCTCACTGGTCTGGGCGTGCGCGCGCGCAGGACGATACGGCGTCTGCGCGAAAACCTGATGCAGGGCGTCCGCGCGCGTTTGACGTTTGCGCGTTCGTCCGGTCGAGGCAACGACGCCGCCGAGGCGAGCGCGACCGAACGGGGCGGCGGCGATGACTCCGGGGTGATGGCGCTGGCAATCCTGCTGCGTTGTCATGGAGTCGCGGCCGAACCGGATCAAATTCGTCACCGGACCGGCACGGCCCGGCTTGGCGTGACCGACATCATCCGTTGCGCCAGGAATTTCGGGCTCAGGGCCCGCTTGCAAAGAACCGACTGGAACAGGCTTGCGGTGACCCCGCTGCCGGGGATTGCCGTATTGCGCGACGGCGGATTCCTGGTTCTCGGCAAGATCGTCGACGGCAAGCTCCTGGTTCAGCGCCCATTGCAGCCGCAGCCCCAGATGATGGGCCAGGCCGAATTTGAGGCGATATGGGATGGCGACATCATCTTGATGACGCGGCGCGCCGCCTTGACGGATACCGCCCGGCGTTTCGATATCAGCTGGTTCTTCGGTGCGATCCACAAGTATCGTCGCCTGCTCGGCGAAGTGCTGGTCGCGTCGTTCTTCCTCCAGGTCTTTGCCGTCGTGTCGCCACTGTTCTTCCAGGTGGTCATCGACAAGGTCCTCGTGCATCGCGGCATGAGCACGCTCGACGTGCTGATCACGGGCCTTGTCGCGCTGACCATTCTCGAGGCCGTTCTCGGCGCGCTGCGCGTCCATCTGTTCGCGCACACGACCAACCGCATCGACGTGGAGCTCGGCGCCCGGCTGTTCCATCATCTGATGGCATTGCCAATCGCATATTTCCAGACACGCCGGGTGGGGGATTCAGTCGCGCGCGTCCGCGAGCTGGAGAATATCCGTCAGTTCCTGACGAGCTCGGCGCTCACGCTCGTGATCGATCTGGTGTTCACCGTCGTATTCCTCGCCGTCATGTTCTACTACTCGACGACGCTGACGCTCATCGTGCTGGCGTCTTTTCCATTTTACATCGGCATATCGGCTGGCGCGGCGCCACTGTTTCGCCGGCGCCTCGACGAGAAATTCGAGCGTGGGGCAGAGAACCAGGCATTTCTGGTCGAGAGCGTCACCGGCGTTGAAACGCTGAAGGCCATGGCGGTCGAGCCGCAAATGCAGCGCCGCTGGGAGGAGCAACTCGCCGCCTATGTGGCCGCGAGCTTCCGCGTGTTGAGCTTGAACAACGCGGCGAGCCAGTCGGTCCAGATGATCAACAAGCTGGTCACTGCCGCAACCCTGTATTTCGGCGCCCGGCTCGTGATCGATGGAGCGTTGACGGTCGGTGAACTCGTTGCATTCAACATGCTGGCGGCGCGCGTGAGCATGCCGGTGCTGCGGCTTGCGCAGATCTGGCAGGATTTCCACCAGGCCCGTCTGTCGATCGACCGTCTCGGCGACATCCTGAACACCATTCCCGAGCCGAGCTCCGCTCCGAGCCGGGCTGCGCTGCCGGCGATCCGCGGCCAGGTCACGTTCGAGCACGCGACGTTCCGCTATCGTATCGACGGTCCCGCGGTGCTGCACGACGTCTCGCTCAGCGTCGATCCCGGCCAGGTCGTCGGCATTGTGGGGTCCTCGGGTTCGGGCAAGAGCACGATTGCGAAGCTGATCCAGCGTCTCTACGTGCCGGAAAGCGGGCGCGTGCTCGTCGATGGCGTCGACCTTGCGATGGTCGATCTCGCCTGGCTTCGGCGTCAGATCGGCGTCGTGCTGCAGGAAAACGTGCTTTTCAATCGCTCAATTCGCGACAACATCGCGCTCGCCGATCCGGCGATGCCGATGGAAAGCGTCATCGCCGCGGCCTCGCTCGCCGGCGCTCACGACTTCATCCTGGAGCTGCCGGAGGGGTATGACACCGTCGTGGGTGAACGCGGCAGCAGTCTGTCCGGCGGACAGCGTCAACGGATCGCGATCGCCCGGGCGCTTGTCACCGATCCGCGCATCCTCATTCTCGACGAGGCGACGAGCGCCCTGGATTACGAAAGCGAGCGCGCGATCCAGCAGAACATGAAGCGGATCTCCGCCGGGCGGACCGTGTTCGTGATCGCGCATCGGCTTTCGACCGTGCGTCACGCAAACCGGATCATCTCGGTCGAGCATGGCCGGATCGTCGAGGACGGCAACCATGATGAGCTGATCCGCTCGAATGGACGCTACGCGAGACTGCACCACCTGCAGGCGGGTCTCCATGACGCTCGCTAGCCGCAACATCATCCCGTTTCCGAAGGCCGAGGTTCGCCGCCGTCAGCACGAGATCGCGTTCCTTCCGGCGGCCCTAGAGATTACCGAATCGCCGCCGTCACCGACCGGGCGCGCCATCGGGGCGAGCATTATCGTTGGATTTTGCGTCGCGCTGCTGTGGGCGTCGCTTGGCCATGTCGATATCGTCGCAACGGCGACCGGCAAGATCGTGCCGGGTGGGCGCACCAAGCTCATTCAGCCGTTCGAGACCGGTGTCGTACGCGCAATCCACGTGCGCGACGGACAGAGCGTCAAGGCCGGCGATGTCCTGATCGAGCTGGATCCCACGATGACCGGAGCCGATCAGGAGCGCTACCACAGCGATCTGTTGGCCGCCGAACTCGAGGTGGCCCGGCTTCGGGCGGCGCTTGCGAGCGATCCGCTCGCGGCATTCCAGCCACCGCCGGGCGCAACGGCGGCGGATATCGATCTGCATCGCCAGTTTCTGATCAGCCAGCGCGCGGAGCAGCAAGCCAAGCTTGCGGAGATCGAGCGCCAGCAAGGCCAGAAGGAAGCGGAACGGGCGACCATTTCCGCGACTGTCGCGAAGATCCAGGCCACCATACCGGTGCTCACGGAGCGGGTCGATATCCGGAAGACCCTTCTCGACAAGGCGCTCGGCTCCAAGGTCACCTATCTTGCCGAATATCAGGACCTGGTTGGCCTTCAGCAGGATCTCGTCTTGCAGCAGAGCCGGCTGCACGAAGCCGATGCCGCGATGGCATTGCTGAAGGAAACGAAGGAAAGGGCCGCGGCGGAATATCGACGTGCGACCTTCGACGCGCTCGCAAAGGCCGAGCAGAAGGCCGCGAGCACCGCGCAGGAGGTGGTGAAGGCGGACCAGCGCACCAAGCTCCAGCAATTGACCGCGCCGGTCGACGGCGTCGTGCAGCAACTCGCTGTTCATACCGTGGGGGGCGTCGTCGCGCAGGCACAAGCGCTTGCGGTGGTGGTTCCCAGCGAGAGCCATCTCGAGATCGAAGCCATGCTCTCCAATCGGGATATCGGATTCGTTCATCCCGGACAGAGGGCGGAGATCAAGGTCGATACCTTCAACTTCACCCGTTACGGGCTGCTCCACGGCGAGGTGCTCAGCGTGTCGTCGGATGCCATTACGCGCGACAGGCCGCAGGGAGGCTCGAACGATCGGGCGCAGGGCGGCGCGCAAGCCGGCAGCGAGCCGAGAGGCCAGGAACTGGAATATGCTGCGCGTGTTTCGCTCGACCGCACGCAAATGCAGGTGGAGGACAAGCTGCTCAAGCTTGGTCCCGGCATGGCGGTGACCGTTGAGATCAAGACGGGCACGCGCAGGATCATCAGCTATCTGCTCTCGCCGCTGGCCAGGCACCAGCAGGAGGCGTTGCGGGAACGCTAGAGCGGGATGGGTTTTGGTTGAATCGGCC
>NZ_JACMYK010000028.1 GCF_020889785.1 Bradyrhizobium acaciae | reverse complement strand
TCGGGCCTTAAGCCGACGCGGCGGCGGGCCGCGCCATGAGTGAATTGCGCGAGGATTTTGTCGGCACCCGGGAAGCCGCCGGCGCGGGCGCCGCCGCTGCGGCGGACTTTCTGCACCGACCATTCCAGCGCGCCTTCGACCGGCGTCGTCGTGGTGTCGATATCGTGGCCGTACAGGCAAAGCCCGGCTTCGAGCCGCAGGCTGTCACGTGCGCCGAGCCCGATCGGCAGCACGTCGGGATTGCCCAGCAGTGCCGTGACCAGGGCTTCCGCCTTGTCCGCGGGCACGGAAATCTCAAAGCCGTCCTCGCCGGTGTAGCCGGAGCGCGAGACGAAGCAGTCGATGTCGGCGACACGGCGTGGGCCGGCGTCCATGAATTTCATCGAACTGACATCTGGACAAAGTTTGGCCAGCGCCGATTCGGCCTTCGGTCCCTGCAGCGCGATCAGCGCGCGGTCGGCCAGCGACACGATTTCGCAAGTGTCCGAGAGATTTGCGCGGAGATGCGCCTCGTCCTCTTCCTTGCAGGCAGCGTTGACCACCAGGAATAAATGATCGCCGAAATTCGCGACCATCAGGTCGTCGAGCAGACCGCCGTCATTGTTGGTGAATTGCGCGTAGCGCTGGCGTCCCGGCGCGATGCCGGCGATGTCCTGCGGCACCAGTTTTTCCAGCGCCAGCGCCGCGTCAGCGACCTTGCCGGATTTGGCCTTCAGCACGAGCTGTCCCATGTGGGACACGTCGAACAGGCCGGCGTCCTTGCGGGTGTGCAGGTGCTCTTTCAGCACGCCGGCCGTGTATTGCACCGGCATGTCATAGCCGGCGAACGGCACCATCCTGGCGCTGCGCGCCAGATGCAGCGCGTGCAGCGGGGTCTGTTTCAGAGGGGAGTTTTCGTGCGCACGCATCACAGGGCCCTCGCGGTTCCCGCCGGGGACCTATTTCCCCTTGAGAAACCTGCAGAAAGCCCCATCTGTCGCTGTGCCTGAGAGTATTATCCCGTCGGCGGACGCATCGGGGAGAACCCCAGCGCCTCTTTCCAGATGTCAGACGTCACGCGGTCCTTTTGCCTGAGAGTTTCCGGGGCGGTTGCTCCTTCGGCGCCGGCCCAGGGCAGGGCCAGTCTCTCCCGACGTGACTACTTACAGGTAGGACCAAAACACGGCCCCGCCAAGGCTGTCAACGCACTCGGACGACTATCAACGGGCTTTGTGCTGTTGCGGCAAGCCCATGATCCGCCTGCACAGTTTCTGGACACCGCAGCTGGCAATGTCTAAAAGCGTTCGGCCGGAAAATGACGCCTTTTTGCGGCTGGCCGGCCCCTTTTTCCGATTGGATGAACATGAGCAGCGTCAACGACATCAGGTCGACATTTCTGAACTTCTTCAAGGAGAATGGCCACGAGATCGTGGCGTCGTCGCCGCTGGTCCCGCGCAACGACCCGACCCTGATGTTCACCAATGCCGGCATGGTGCAGTTCAAGAACGTCTTTACCGGCGTCGAGAAGCGCAGCTATCAGCGCGCCACGACGTCGCAGAAGTGCGTGCGCGCCGGCGGCAAGCATAACGACCTCGACAATGTCGGCTACACCGCGCGCCATCTCACCTTCTTCGAGATGCTCGGCAACTTCTCGTTCGGCGATTACTTCAAGGAGCGCGCGATCGAGCTCGCCTGGAATCTGATCACCAAGGATTTCGGGCTGAAGAAGGACAAGCTGCTCGTCACCGTCTACCACACCGACGACGAGGCGGCGGGCTACTGGAAGAAGATCGCGGGCTTCTCGGACGACCGCATCATCCGCATCCCGACCTCGGACAATTTCTGGGCGATGGGCGATACCGGCCCGTGCGGTCCGTGCTCCGAGATCTTCATCGATCGCGGCGAGCACATCTGGGGCGGACCTCCTGGCAGCCCGGAGGAGGACGGCGATCGCTTCCTCGAGTTCTGGAACCTGGTGTTCATGCAATACGAGCAGGTGACGAAGGAGGAGCGCGTGGCGCTGCCGCGTCCCTCGATCGACACCGGCATGGGTCTGGAGCGCATGGCCTGCATCCTGCAGGGCGTCGAGAGCGTGTTCGAGACTGATCTGTTCCGGCATCTGATCGATGCAGCCGGATCGGCGCTCGGCCACGGGCCGAACGCGCAGAACGTCGCGTCGTACCGGGTGATCGCCGACCACCTGCGCTCGTCGGCGTTCCTGATCGCCGACGGCGTGCTGCCGTCGAACGAGGGCCGCGGCTATGTGCTGCGCCGGATCATGCGCCGCGCGATGCGCCACGCGCAGTTGCTCGGCGCGAGCGAGCCCTTGATGCATCGGCTGGTCTGGGCGCTGGTCCGCGAGATGGGCCAGGCCTATCCGGACCTGGTGCGCGCGGAGAAGCTGATCGAGGAGACGCTGCAGCTCGAAGAGACCCGCTTCCGCAAGACTCTGGTGCGTGGCCTATCGATCCTCGACGAGAAGAGCGCCGGCCTCAAGAAGGGCGACATGTTCGACGGCGATACCGCATTCACGCTGTACGACACCTACGGTTTCCCGCTGGATCTGACGCAGGACGCGCTGAAGTCGCGCGGCATCAGCGTCGACCAGGCATCTTTCACCGACGCGATGAACCGTCAGCGCGAGAAGGCGCGCGCCTCCTGGGCCGGATCGGGCGAGGCAGCGACCGAGACCATCTGGTTTCCGCTGCGCGAGAAGCTCGGTGCAACCGAATTCCTCGGCTATGAGACCGAGAGCGCGGAAGGCGTGGTCACGGCATTGCTCAAGGATGGCGCCGAGGTCGAGGGCCTCAAGGCCGGCGAGAGCGGCGCGATCGTGCTGAACCAGACTCCCTTCTATGCGGAGTCCGGTGGCCAGGTCGGCGACATCGGCATCCTTACCGGCGAGGGCGTCAAGTTCCGCGTCACCGACATGCAGAAGAAGGCGGGCGATCTGTTCGTGCATGTCGGCACGGTGGAGCAAGGTACGCTGAATGTCGGCACCGCCTTGCAGCTCGAGGTCGACCACGCCAGGCGTTCGTCGATCCGCGCCAACCACTCGGCGACGCATCTGTTGCATGAGGCGCTGCGCCAGGTGCTCGGCGATCATATCGCGCAACGCGGCTCGCTGGTCGCGCCCGATCGGTTGCGCTTCGATTTCGTCCATCCGAAGCCGATCACGCCGGAAGAGCTCGCCCGGGTCGAGGACATCGCCAATGATGTCGTGCTCGAGAATGACGAAGTGACGACACGGGTGATGGGCGTCGACGATGCCCGCGAGGCCGGCGCGCGCGCGCTGTTCGGCGAAAAATACGGCGACGAGGTCCGTGTCGTCTCGATGGGGAAGAGCGCCCGCGAGCACGGCCAGAACGCACTCGGCTGGTCGGTCGAGCTCTGCGGTGGCACCCATGTTCGCCGCACCGGCGACATCGGCCTGATTTCGGTGACCAGCGAAAGCGCTGTGGCTTCCGGCGTCCGTCGCATCGAGGCGCTGACCGGACGTCACGCGCGCAAGCATGCCAACGACACCATGGCACTGGCGAAGACCGCGGCGGCCGAGCTGCGCACCACGATCGAGGACGTCCCGGCGCGCATCACAGCCCTGATGGAGGAGCGCAAGAAGCTCGAGCGCGACCTCTCGGATGCCAGGAAGAAGCTCGCGATGGGCGGCGGTGGAGCGTCGTCGAACGGCGCAGCCTCCGGCGTTCGCGAGGTCGGCAACGTCAAGCTGCTCGCGCGTGCGGTCGAGGGCGTCGAGACCAAGGACCTGAAGAGCCTGGTCGACGACGGCAAGAAGCAGATCGGCTCGGGCGTGGTCGCGATCGTCGGCGTCACCGAGGACGGCAAGGCCGGCATCGTGGTCGGCGTCACCGCCGACCTGACCTCGCGCTTCAACGCGGTCGAGCTGGTGCGCAAGGGCTCCGAGGTGCTCGGCGGCAAGGGTGGCGGTGGTCGACCCGACATGGCGCAGGCCGGCGGCCCCGACGGCGCCAAGGCGGACGCCGCGCTGTCGGCGATCGAGCAGGCCATGACTCAACAAGCATCGGCCGGCGCCTGACGGAGAGGCTGATCGTGGCGACGGCTCCGCTCAAGCCCACGGTCAGCGGTCCCGGACTGCGCGAGCGTCTCTACGAGCTGCTCGAACGCAATGATCTGCCGCATTCGGGCGGCTCGCGGTTTGCCGGGATCATCGTCGCCATCATCGCTGTCGACGTGCTGGCGGCGATCCTGGCCTCGGTGCCCGAGATCGACGCGCAGTTCGGCTGGCTGCTGACGGCGATCGAGATCGCGGCGGTGGCCGCCTTCGCACTGGAATATGCCGCGCGGCTCTGGAGCGTGGTAGGCCATTCGCTGCGCGACGTGACGCCGCTGCAGGCGCGGCTGGAATACGCCTTCTCGGCGCTCGGCGTGATCGACCTGCTTGCGTTCCTGCCGTCGGCCATCGCGCTTGCGATCGGTGACCAGACCGCGCTGGTGCTGTTCGGCATGCTGCCGTTCCTGAAGCTGGTGCGCTATTCGACCGCGATGCGCTCGCTGCTGGCGGCGCTGCATGCCGAGCGGCGCACGCTGTTCGGCTGCGTGGTGATCCTGACCGGCGCGGTGCTGCTGTTCGCCTCATTGCTCTATGCCATCGAGCACAAGGTGCAGCCGGACAAGTTCGGCACCATGCCGCAGGCGATGTGGTGGGCGATCGTGACGCTCGGTACCGTCGGTTACGGCGACGTCGTTCCGGTGACGCCGCTCGGGCGGATCGTCACGGTGGTCGCGATCGTGGTCGGCTTTGCGATGATCGCGCTGCCGGTCGCGATCATCTCGACCGCATTCGCCGACGAGGTCCGGCGCCGCGATTTCGTCGTGACCTGGGGCATGCTGGCGCGGGTGCCGCTGTTCTCGCATCTCAACGCGGCCGATATCGCCGACATCATGCGGTTGTTGCGCTCGCAGACCATCGAGGCGGGCGAGGTGCTGGTGCGGCGCGGCGATGCGGCATCGTCGATGTATTTCATCACGGCCGGCGAGGTCGAGATCGACCTGCCGAACCAGCGGGTGCGGTTGTCTGATGGCGCATTCTTCGGCGAGATCGCGCTGCTCCGGCGGACCAGCCGCTCCGGCACGGTGACGGCGATGCGGAAGACCAAGCTGCTGCTGCTCGACGCGCAGGACTTCCATGCCCTGATCGAGCGCATGCCGGCGCTCGCCACGCATGTCCGGGAGACGGCGGAGGCGCGGCTCGCCGACCCGCTCACGGCCGGTGGCGACCTGGCTGTCGCCGAAATCGCCCAGGCGCCGCACGAGACCGACGGCGGCATCCGCGATTAGCTTTGACGCGTTTTCTTCACGCGAACCGGTACCCACTTCGCTCGAAGACGCTTTGGCCTGGAGCGTGATGAGATTAGGTTGAGCCGGAGCGGCATCGAAGCTTCACCTCTCCCTTGGGAGAGGTCGATTTGCGCAGCAAATCGGGTGAGGGGTTACGGTCTATCTAGAGAGTGAGAGCCCTCACCCGGATTGCTTCGCAATCCGACCTCTTCCCCACAGGGAGAGGTGAACCGACACCGCGCCAAGCCGATCTAACCCAATCTCATCGCGCTCTAGTCGCGGCGCAGGAACACGTAATCCGCCGAGTACGCCGCGCTTTTCAGTGCGCCGATCTTGTCGCAGGAGCCGTTGAGCTCGCCGCCGGAGGTATTGATCCGCTGCACGGTGGCGACGCTGGAGAACAAGCCATTGCCGCGATGGGAGATCACCTCGAGCTTCAGCCAGGGAATATCTGCAGGGGTCGCGCCGGGCGCGGTGCCGGCGGCACGGGCAGTGACGGCGCTGCCGTCGACATGCTCCCAGTTCGGGCCGGCATAGTGGCGGCCGACGGTGCGGCCGTCGGCGATCAGGGTGGCGACCGGTTCGCGGAATGACCAGGCGAGCTTGCCGTCGGTGACCGGCTTGCACTCATAGACCTGCACGCCCTCGGCATGGACTGACAGGACCGGGATCTCGCCGGGCGCCGCGACGGCGTCGGGCAAGGGAGGCAAGGGATCGGCGGCGAGGGCCGCCGACCCGGTGAGCAGGAAGGATGCGATCGCAACGGCTCTGACAAGGGCCATGATGAACGCTCGCTATTGCAGTTCGGAAACGGCGGCCTCAGGCCGCCATCGCCTTTCCGAGATTCTCGGCAACCTTGTCGAGGAAGCCGGTGGTCGAGAGCCAGCGCTGATCGGCGCCGACCAAGAGCGCGAGGTCCTTGGTCATGTAGCCGTCCTCGACGGTTGCGACGCAGACCTTCTCCAGGGTGGTGGCGAACTTCGCCAGCTCCGGATTGTTGTCGAGCTTGGCGCGATGGGCGAGGCCACGGGTCCAGGCGAAGATCGACGCGATCGAGTTGGTCGAGGTCTCCTTGCCCTTCTGGTGCTCGCGGTAGTGACGGGTCACGGTACCGTGGGCGGCTTCGGCTTCAACGGTCTTGCCGTCCGGCGTCAGCAGCACCGAGGTCATCAGGCCGAGCGAGCCGTAGCCCTGGGCCACGGTGTCGGACTGCACGTCGCCGTCGTAGTTCTTACAGGCCCAGACATAGCCGCCGGACCACTTCAGCGCCGAGGCCACCATGTCGTCGATCAGGCGGTGCTCGTAGGTCAGGCCCTTGGCCTCGAATTCCTTCTTGAACTCGCGGTCGTAGATGTCCTGGAAGATGTCCTTGAAGCGGCCGTCATAGACCTTGAGGATGGTGTTCTTGGTCGAGAGATAGACCGGGTAGTTGCGCAGCAGGCCGTAGTTGAGCGAGGCGCGGGCGAAATCGATGATGGAGTCGTCGAGATTGTACATCTCCATCGCGACGCCGGCGCCGGGCGCCTTGAACACTTCGCGCTCGATCACGGTGCCGTCCTCGCCGACGAACTTCAGCGACAGCGTGCCCTTGCCGGGGAACTTGATGTCGGTGGCGCGGTACTGGTCGCCATAGGCGTGGCGGCCGATGATGATCGGCTTGGTCCAGCCGGGAACCAGGCGCGGCACGTTCTTGCATATGATCGGCTCGCGGAAGATCACGCCGCCGAGGATGTTGCGGATGGTGCCGTTCGGCGACTTCCACATCTGCTTGAGGCCGAATTCCTTCACCCGGGCCTCGTCGGGGGTGATGGTGGCGCATTTGACGCCGACGCCGACCTTCTTGATGGCTTCGGCGGCGTCGATGGTCACCTGGTCGTTGGTTTCATCGCGGTATTCCATGCCCAGATCGAAATAGAGCAGCTCGACATCCAGGAACGGGTTGATCAGCTTGTCCTTGATGTGCTGCCAGATGATCCGGGTCATCTCGTCGCCATCGAGCTCGACGACGGGGTTGGATACCTTGATTTTTGCCATGACGGGGAGGCCCTCTTGGGAACGGCGCGCTTTTGACGGCGGGGGTGGAAAATACGCCTGCGCTATAGCACCGCCCGGGGACGGGCGAAAGCGCACCGGTTATGCACTTTCAGCCCATCATTTCATCGAGAACCGCCATTCTGATGACGGCTCTCGGTCCTCTTTCTGTGACGGGTTTTCTTCACGCGAACCGGTGCCCGCTCCGGCTTGAAATCCCTCTAGAACGGGACCTGCGTCGCGGTCCCGGCCACGATGTACCAGGTCACGAACAGGCCCGCGATCAGGGCGCCGGGCAGGCTCGATCCGGTCCGCCGCCAGGTGAAGGTCGCGATCACGGCGACGATCGCGAGCAGCGGCACGAACTGGATCGCGACGATGGTCGAGAGCGGCACGAAGCCGGGGTCCGGCAGCGGGTTGACGAGCTTTCCGGTCAGCCACAGCGTGCCGTATTGCAGCACCAGCAACACGATGAAACCGAACGTGAGCGCCAGGATGTTGGTGAGGTAGAGCGTCCCTCGCGGAGCACCCATGGTCGAGAAATTCCGGTGCAGCACGTGCAGCGCCACGACGAAAAACGCCGTGAACGGAATCAGATAGATCAGAAAGATGAGGAACTGCTTCGCGCTCATCAACTTGAGTGCGACGATCCAGAACCTGAAGTCGATCTTGAATGCGAGGTCGGCGAGCCACAGCGCGGCGTAGCCCACCGCGACCGAGGCCACCGCGATCACGATGGATTGACCGACCAGCCCGGCCCGGGTGGCGCGCTTCGGGGCGAACGGCATCAGGGCCAGCGTGATCAGGACGTTGACGATGGCCCAGACCAGGATCTGGTTGGTGATGCCCTGCGGCAGGAATGCACTCGGGGCCACGAAGGTGCCGCCCAGCGCGAAGGCCGGATAATAGGTCAGCGCCGGGATGAAGGCGGACAGGATGAACGCCGAGGTCCAGCGCCGGCCCTTGGCCGCCTCATGCGGCGGCATGGTGCCGTCGGCCACCGCCGGCAGCCGCAGGCGGGAGAACATCGGCGCTTCCAGCAACCCGTCGAACGTCCCGATCACCAGCGCAATGAAACCGATGAGGGCGATGAGCGTGGCGATCTCCTTGCGGAACCAGATCTGGTCGTCGACCGGACGCGGCGTGCCGCCCTTCAACGTCTTGGCGAACCAGTCGAGGCTGTAGCCGATCGCCTCATGCGAGATGTGCTCGGCCGGATGGGTCATCGCCGGCGTGTACAGCACCCGCGCCGTGCCGGCGGCCGCATCGCCGTAGACCTTGCCCGGCTCGACCGCGCCTTGCGTGCCGAACAGCGCCCAGAGTTTCGGGCTCGTGGTGACGTCGCGGGCGAGGTCGACGCCCCACATCAACTCGGGGAATTCCTCGTATTGGGCGAACACCAGCGCGGTGTTGCGCGGCCAGCTCGTGGTGCCTTCGGCGGCGAACGGCTTGCCGGTCGACGAGCCCTCCAGCACCATCGACTTGTAGTCATTGGGCATGGCTGCTGCGGCGGCCAGCACGGTCCAGCCGCCCATTGAATGGCCCTCGAGCCCGATGTTGTCCTTGTCGACGAATGGCAGGCCGCGGAGATAGGCGAGGCCGTCAGGTCCGCCGAAGCCGTTGGCGAAGGAGGGCGGGTCGCTGTAGCCGTGGCCGGTCTGGTCGAGCGCCAGCACCACATAGCCGCGGCGGGCGAACTCGATGGCGAAGCCGTCCTGGGTCTCGCGCGAATTGATGTAGCCGTGGACGGCGAGGATGCCGGGCGCCGGGATCTGCGGCGTGGCATTCGGCGGGATGTAGAGCAGGGCGCTCATGGTGTTGCCCTTGGCCCCCTTGAACCTGACATCCTCGATCCGGATGCCGCCTTCGGTCTGCGTGAGGTGGGCGAGCAGGCCCCCCGCCACGATCAAGATCAGGCCCACAATCGCCAGCGTCCATCTGCCCCGCATCGTCGTCCCCCCAAATGCTTCGTCCCAAGCGCCCCGCCGTTCAACCGGCGTCTCAAGCGTGCCTTTACAGCTTCGCTTTGGTTGTGGTTGATAGCCTATCCGAAAGCGAAGCGCGCGCAAGCGGCAGCCTTGGTTCTGCGCGATCGGGATTCCGATTGAGGATTCGCAATCGCCTCTAACCCTGTTATCTCCTTGGAGAAATTCGCCCTGCACGAAACCGGTGCAAAGCTGGTTGCGAGCTCCAGGATGAGATTTTGAATCAGCCGCTTCGGAAGCTGATTCAAAACCTTCAGATGTTGAATCAGAAAGTGAAGTGAGATGTCCGGCACCGACAAGACCAAGGCAGGCCACGACCTTGCCGGTCCCGTCGTCATCCTGGTCGAGCCGCAGCTTGGCGAGAACATCGGCATGGCCGCACGCGCGATGGGCAACTTCGCGCTGACCCGGATGCGCATCGTCAACCCACGCGACGGCTGGCCGAACATCGCTGCCGAGCGTGCCGCCGCCGGCGCCGACCACATCATCGGTTCGGTCGAGCTGTTCGACACCGTCGAGCAGGCGATCGCCGATCTCACGCTGGTGTTTGCAACCACCGCCCGCGCCCACGACCAGGCCAAGCCGGTGGTGGGGCCGGAAGGCGCAGCGGGCGAGATCGTCCGCCATGTCGCATCCGGCGGCGGGGCCGGCATCCTGTTCGGGCGGGAGCGCTCCGGCCTGACCAACGACGAGGTCGCGCTCGCCAACCGCATCATCACGTTCCCGGTCAACCCGGGCTTCGCTTCGCTCAATCTGGCGCAGGCAGTGCTCTTGATGGGCTACGAATGGTTCAAGCTTTCGACCGCGGGCGCGCTGCCGTTCGCAATGCCCGAACGGTCCGAGCCGGCCTCCCAGCACCAGATGCAGGCCTTCTTCGACAACCTCGTCGCCGAGCTCGACAAGGTCGAGTTCCTGCGGCCGGCCGAGAAGCGCGACACCATGCTGGTCAACCTGCGCAACATCTTCACCCGGATGGACCCGACCAAGCAGGACATGCACACGCTGCACGGCGTGGTGATGGCGATCGCCGAGGGCCGCAAGGGTCCCGCCAAGGGCGGCGTGCTCGACGGTGCCCAGGCCACGCGGCTGCGGGCGCTGCTCGCCGAGCAGGGAGGGGGCGGCGCGGTCGCCGACAATTCCAGCACGGTGCGAGGGCTCGCCCGGCTGCTCCGCCGCAACCCGACCGACGCCGAGCGGATCCTGTGGCAGGCGCTGACCCGGGACCGCCGTTTCGCCGGCCAGTTCAAGCGCCAGACCCCGGTCGGCCGCCACATTCCGGACTTCGTCTCCTTCGTGCACCGGACCGCAATCGAGCTGGTCAATCCCGGCGAGAGCGAGGCTATCGCCGCCGACCGCGCCAAGCGCCGCGCCTGGCTCGAGGCGCGCGACTACCGGGTGGTCGACATGCAGGTTGCCGATGTCGAGCGCGACCTCGACGGCGAGCTGGCGCGGCTGGAGGCGGGGCTTCAGCAGGAGCGGTGAGTTTTTCGTAGCGTCTTGGTCCGCGGGGCAAGACGGCGATTGAGGACGCGACTGTTTCCATGCGTCGTCCTGGCGAAAGCCAGGACCTATAACCACCCCATTGGATTGTGAATGGGATCGCGGCCCCAGCGTCGTGCAACAACCGGCATTCGGGGTAATGGGTCCTGGCTTTCGCCAGGACGACGCCGAATGTGTTGCAAGGCTTCTGATCATGCACCGGCATTCTCGCGACACGATCTGTCCGAGCTTTGCTTTTCAACTCGGTGATCGGCGCGTGAGGGAAGCCAACTTTAACCTTGAGTCGGCCTCCGTCGGCCGATCTAATGCCGTTGGACCGCGTGGTGCCGCGGTGGTTGGACCTGAAAGCGATTGACCGCTCGTCTCGCTGCGAGTTGCGGGGGCAATAGCGTCCATGACCATTCGAAAGAAATTCTTTCTGCTTGCCGGTATCCTGTTAGCGTTGTTTGGGGCCGTCGTCGGCGCGCTGGCATACACTCAAAAGCTCGATCGCGATCAGCTCGCGAACATCTACCAATATGAGCTGCCGTTATCCAATCTGATCGCTGAACTCGACGTCGATACCGACAGATATGAGCTTCGAATCCTGCGCGTGCTGCGCTCGGACTTCACTCCCGACGAACATAAGACCGCCGCAGCGGAGATAAAGGCGCTGGCGGACGAAATGCGGAGCACCGTGACAACGAGCGACGCCTTGGTAGCGAAAGCCATTCGGGACACGAGCTACGAAGCCAATGATCGCATCGAGCTGGCGCGGATCGGCGGAGTCCTCAAATATCTCGAGCGAAGCCTGGAAGAATTCATTACGGTCGGGGAGACGACGCTGGCTGCGGCCCAGGCAGGCAGGCGCGATGAAGCTCGGCAGACTTCTCTCGGGTTCGCCCGGTTCGCCCAGGCTTTTGGTCCCGACCTCTCGCAAATCCGTCACGATCTAAGCAATCTGACGAGTCGATCGACGAACACAGTGCTTGGGCGACAGCGGCTCAACGCTTATCTGAGCTTCGCGTTGTTCGTCGCGGCTTGCGCTCTCGGCCTTGGCATCAGCGCAGTCGGGTCGACGCGCGTCGTTGCCGGCTTGCGACAACTCGTTGCGAGTACCAGGGCTGTTGAGGTTGGGGGCGATGTCCAACCGGTCTCGATCCGTACCCGAGACGAGGTCGGCGAATTGGCACAAGCCTTCAATCGCATGCTCGAGGAGCTGCGCGAACGCGACCGGCTGAAGGATACGTTCGGGAAATTCCTCGACCCCAGGCTTGTCAGCCGGTTGATCGCCAGCGGGGCCGATCAGGCCGAGCGACGTAACCTCTCGATCTTCTTCTCGGACATCAAGCATTTTACAGGCATCAGTGAGCAGCTCACGGCCGGAACCATCGTTAATCTTCTCAATGAGTATTTCGGTACGATCGCAAATGTCATTCACGCCAACCGCGGGATCATCGACAAATATATCGGGGATGCCGTGATGGCGTTCTGGGTCGCCCCATTCTCGGGAGGAGACGATCATGCCCGCGATGCGTGCTGCGCCGCCCTTGCACAGCAGCAAGCCGTTTCGGTCCTCCGGTCGCGATTGCCTGAAATAACCGGCATGCGGCGGAATGCGCCCGAACTCGTGATCCGGATGGGTATCGCCACGGGTGATGCCGTCGTCGGGACGATCGGATCAGAGGCGGCGCGCTCTTATACGGTCATCGGCGACAGCGTCAATCTGGCGTCGCGGCTGGAGGGGCTCAACAAGGTGTACGGCACCCTGATCCTGATCAGCGAGGAAACCTATCGGCTTGCCCAAGCCGACATTGAGGCGCGAGAGCTCGACTTCATCACGGTGGCCGGCAAGACAGAGCCGGTCCGCATCTACGAGCTCATGGCGCCAGCCGGACAGCTCGAGCCCGCTCAGAGCGAATTGCGCGAAAAGTTTGCAGCTGTCCTCGTCGCCTATCGCAAGCAGGATTGGGACGGCGCGCTGGCTGCGATCGAAGAGTGCTTGCAGATCGCGCCCGACGACGGACCGGCGCAAGCCTTCTTGCAACGGATCGGTCTGTTGCGCTCCGACCCGCCGGGACCCGCCTGGGACGGGATTTGGCACCATCTGAAAAAGTAGCGGGGATGTCGGCTTGCGCGTTCGGCAGAAATTCCTTTGCGCGACAGTCCTGATCCCTGACTTCGATTTCCTTCGCCTGAGGGTTCTTCAGAAGATCAGGCGGCGCTGTAGCCGCCGTCGATCACCTGCGATGCGCCCGTCATGAAGGACGCCTTGTCCGAGCACATCCAAACCACGGCCTCCGCGATTTCCTCGGGCACGCCCAGGCGACGGACCGGCACCTTGGCGATGATTTCGTCGTAACGTTCGTCCATCGTCTCCCTGGTCATCGGCGTCTTGATGTATCCGGGATTGACGCAATTCACGCGGATGCCGTCCTGGGCGTATTCGATCGCGGCCGACTTGGTCAGCCCGACGACACCGTGCTTGGTCGCCACGTAGTGGCCCGACGTGGCGAGACCGACCAGCCCGGCGATCGAGGCGGTGTTGACGATCGCGCCGCCGCCACCCTGCTTCAGCATCTGCGCGATTTCGTATTTCAGGCACAGGAACACGCCCATCAGATTCACCGAGAACATCTTCGCCACGGTGGGCTGCGTGAGCTCATGGATGCGCTGGCCGGGCGGGCCGACGGATCGTCCGGCCACGCCGGCATTGTTGAACGCGCAATCGATGCGCCCAAACGCCGATACCGTGCGCGCTACCATGTTGGCGACCTCAGCCTCGTCGGTGACGTCGCCTCGGATCGCGATCGATTGGCCGCCCGCGGCGTTGATGAGGGCGACCGTCTCATCGATGCCGTCCTTTGACAGGTCGGACACCGCGACGCGCGCGCCTTCGCGCGCCATGGCAATCGCCGTTGCCCGACCGATGCCGGAGCCGCCACCCGTCACCAATGCAGCCTTGCCGTCCAGAATGCCTGCCATGAAAACTCCTTTCGCGCTTCCTCTCGATCGCGATCACGCCTTCGAGATGCCGCCGTCGATCACTGGCCCCAGGATTTCGTAGCGTTCGCCGTTGAAACGGACCAGCTGCAACTGCTCCAGCGGGTAGTGGTCGGTCGGCGAGGTGTTGACCTTGATGCCTGACAGCAAGAGGTCGGATTCGAAATCCTTCAGGTTAGCCGCCTGCTTGATGATGCTTTCGGACGAGACATCGTCGCCGCACTGCTTGAGCACCTGAACCATCACCTGGCTGACGACATAGGCGATCGCGGCGTAGATGTCGTTCTTGGCGGCCGCCGGATCGTATTTGTCGAGGAAGGCGCGCCATTTCACGACCGCGGGATCGCCGTCCCAGGCGGCATCGACGGGGTCCTTCATGTAGGCGCTCGAGATGACGCCCTTGGAGATGTCGAAGCCCGCAGCCTTCAGGGTCGAGCCCGCGGACGACGCGTTGTTGCCGATATAGTGCGTCGGTTGCCAGTTCAGCTCGGCGATCTTCTTGATGCCTTGCGCTGCGAATTTCGGCGTGGTCATGCTCATGAACACGGTGGCGCCGGCGGATTTGCATCGCACCACCTGGCTGTCGATGGTCGGATCCGAGGTCTCATAGGACAGCTCGGCTACGATCGAGGATGTCTTGGCGCCGAGCCCGTCCTTGAAACCCTTCAACACGTCACGGCCGAAGTCGTCGTTCTGGTAGATGATGCCGATCTTCGCGTCCGGCTGCGTCGCCAGCACGTGTTGCGCGAAGGTGCGCCCCTCGATCTGGTAGCAGGGCATGAAGCCCATCGTGTACGGGAAATTCTTGTAGTCGCCGAACTTGGTGGCACCCGAGGCGATGAAGAGGTGCGGGACCTTCTTCTGGTTCATGTATTTCATGATCGCGGCATTGGTGGGCGCACCGAGCGGCGAGAACAGGACATCGACCTCGTCGCCTTCGACCAGCTTGCGCGCCTGCTCCACGGTCTTGGCCGGGCTGTAGGCGTCGTCATAGGTGATGTACTTGATCATGCGGCCGTTGATGCCGCCTTGCTCGTTGATCATCTTGAAATAGCCGCCGGGCGTGCGGCCGATCGACGAATAGACCGCAGCCGGTCCCGAATAGGCGTCGATGTTGCCGATGACGATCTCGGTCTTGCCTTTGGCGATCGCGGGCCTGCCGAGCAGCAGCGCGGCTGACGTGGCAGCAGTACCCTTGATGAGATCACGGCGGGTCGGCCGGGGTGAACGGTTGCTTGTCATTGCGTCCTCCGCTTCTTCTTGTTGGCCGTTTTGGCATTGTTGGCCGTTTGGCAGCCTCTGACGGGCATCTCGGCGTCAAGCATTCCATGATGCTTGATCCGGATCAAACCAGTTTAAGTGTGCGGCACGGCGGAACTTGTGTGCAGGCGCTACCTTCAGGAATATTGGCGCGGTGTCAGGGTGCGGAGCGCGGCGGATCGAGTGATCCACCCCGCCGAATGCAGAGGCCGATCAGGCCGGCAGGGCCCGGCTCGCCGCGCGACCGTGCGGGCCGAGCTCGCGCACCGGGAAGACGCGGTCGTAGGCGATGTTGAACACGAACGCGTAGACCAGATAGAACGCCACGATGGAGATATCCATCATCAGCGCGGCCCACAGCGAGACGCCGAGATACCAGGCGACGAACGGGATCAGCAGCACGATCAGGCCGGCCTCGAACAGCATCGCGTGTGCGACGCGGACCGGCATGGTCTTGGCGACACGGCCGGTGAAGCGGACCAGCGCATGGTCGAAGCCGAGGTTGAACAGCAAGTTCCAGATCGTCGCCACCGTCGCCGAGACGACGCCGATGACGCCCATGTGCGCGACCGGCTGATTGAATAGCCAGGCGGCCGCCGGCGTGAAGATGGCGATACCGATCAGTTCGAACAGGACTGCGTGCCTGACCCGGTCGGAGAAGGAACGCATAGACATTTTGAAACCCTTTCTTGTCGTTGTGACCGGATTTCTATCTGATATTGTGGGATTACAAAGTTATGTAATATCTGGAAAAGAGATAGATGACCGTTTCCATGGACCAGCTCGAATCCTTCGTGGCGGCGGCCGAGCAGGGCTCGTTTTCCGGTGCGGCACGGCTTCTGAAGAAGGCGCAGTCGGCGGTCAGCACGCATGTCGCCAACCTGGAAACCGACCTCGGCGTTACGCTGTTCGACCGGGCCGGTCGCAACCCGGTGCTGACCGAAGCGGGCGCGCGGCTGTTGCCGGAAGCAAAGCTGATCCTCGACCGCCGCGAGCACCTGATCGGTGTCGCCAGCAGTTTCGAGGCGCATGTCGAGAAGCGCCTGGTGGTGGCGATCGACGAGCTGTATCCGGAGAGCGCGGTGGGCGAGCTGTTTGCGGAATTCGCGGAGCGATTTCCCCATGTCGAGCTGGAGCTGCTGTTTCCGATCATGGAGGATGTCAGTCGTCTCGTGCTCGACGGCAAGGCCGATGTCGGCGTGATGTGGCGGCAGGAGCAGCTGCCGCCCGAGCTCGGCTTCAAGACCATCGGCTGGGTGCCGTTGCAGCTCGTATGCGGCAAGAACCACCCTCTGGCGCATGGGCGGGTCGATTGGGAGGAGCTGAAGCGGCATCGCCAGATCATGGTCACGGTGCGCAACGAAGGCACCGAGCGGCACAGGCTTCGGGTCGCAGCCGAGGTGTGGTGGGTCGAGAGCCATTGGGTGATCCTGCAGATCCTCAAGCAGGGCGTCGGCTGGGCGCTGATCCCGGCCCACATCATGGCGAGTTCGCAGGTCGCCGAGGACCTGGCCATTCCCGAACTGGAGTTCGACGAGGGCGCGCATCCCGTCGCGCTCGAAGTGGTCTGGCACAAGCAGCGGCCGGTGGGACCGGCGGCAAAGTGGCTGCGTCGTCGTTTCGCCACGCGACCGCCGATGCTTCGCATGTGACGGGACAGGCGCGTCGCTCATGGCATGGTGAGCTGACATCGCGGCCGCGATGTGTTGCCATGCCTGCCGCACTGACCTGACGAGGTGGAGACGATGGCGAAGCAATTGGAAGGCAAGGTCGCGGCCGTGACCGGGGCGGCGTCAGGCATCGGACTTGCGAGCAGCGAGGCGATGCTCGCGGCAGGCGCGCGCGTGGTGATGGTCGATCGCGATGCGGCCGCGCTCGAGGCACTCGCCGACAAGCACGGCAATGCGGTGATCCCGCTGGTGCTCGACCTGCTCGACCCGCAGGCCTGCGCGACGCTGCTGCCGCAGGTGCTCGAGAAGGCCGGCCAGCTCGATATCCTGCACGCCAATGCCGGCATCTATGTCGGCGGCGACCTCGTCGATGCCGAGACAAGCGCGATCGACCGGATGCTGAACCTCAACGTCAACGTCGTGATGAAGAACGTCCACGACGTGCTGCCGCACATGATCGCGCGGGCGACCGGCGACATCATCGTCACCAGCTCGCTCGCCGCACATTTCCCGACGCCGTGGGAGCCGGTCTATGCCTCGTCGAAATGGGCGATCAACTGCTTCGTGCAGACGGTTCGGCGCCAGGTCTTCAAGTACGGCATCCGCGTCGGTTCGGTTTCGCCCGGGCCCGTGATCAGCGCGCTGCTGGCGGATTGGCCGCCCGAGAAGCTTGCGGAGGCGAAGGCGGCAGGAAGCCTGCTGGAAGCGAGTGAAGTCGCCGAAGTCGTGATCTTCATGCTGACCCGGCCGCGCGGCATGACCATCCGCGATGTCGTGATGCTGCCGACGAATTTCGATCTGTAGGCAACATCGCGCCAATACCGTCGCCGGCCCGCCGTTGTGGCGCAGGCAACGAAAGGTTGTGCTGCGGGCAGGGGCTTTGCTACTAGTTTCCCGGTGGGCGTGGGGGACAAAGTGACAGAGCCGGTTAAACCTGGATTCGCCGCCAAGGCGATGATGATCGCACTTGCCGTATTGCTGTCGCCGATTCCAGCGGTCCGTGCCCAGCTTTCGCTGGCGGCCAAGTGCAACGGGACTGCAAATATCAGCCCGGATGATCGCATCGCGGGTTGCACGGCCGTGATCGAGGCGACACCGGGCAATCTGCAGGGTGCGACCTTTGCCTATTTTCGGCGGGCCATGTTCTTGCTTGAAAAGGGCGAGGTGGACCGGGCAATCGCAGACTACGCTCACGTCATCGAGCACGATCCGAACAATCAGATCGCCTTCGTGCGCAGGGCATGGGCGTATCAGCGGAAGGGCGATGTCGATATGGCGCTTGCCGACTTCGGCAGAGCCGTAGAACTCAATCCAAATGATGCCTACGCATATCTGGGACGGGCCGCCGCCTATATCATGAAGAGAGACGCCGACCGCGCGATCGCCGACTATGGGCATGTGCTTCTCATCCATCCGGACAATGTCGCCGCATATCTCGGCCGCGGGCAGGCCTACGACCTGAAGGGCGAACCGGCGCGCGCCATTGCCGACTGCAATCGCGCGATTGAGATCAGCCCGGAACGCGGCTCCGGCGCGGGCCTCCTCTGCCGTGGCTGCGTGCACATCTCCAACGGCGACTTTGCGCTCGGGTTGGCCGACCTCAACCAGGCTATTCAGTTCAATTCAAAGGATCCCAGACCATACCTGGCGCGCGCTGCCGTCTACATGACGAGGAGGGATGTCGATGGCGCGATCGCCGACTACAGCCAAGTCATTGCACTTCATCCGGACAATGTCGACGCGTATGTCGGTCGCGGGCGGGCCTACGAAGTCAAGGACGAAGTGGACCGTGCCATTGCCGACTGCGATCGGGCGATCGCGATCGGCGGGCAACGCGGGGCGGCGGCTGGGCTCCTCTGTCGTGGCCACGCGCGCATCGCCAAGGGCGATTTGGAGCTGGCCTCGGCAGATTTTGATCAGGCGATCCGGCTTAGTCCGAAAGCTCCCGGACCTTATGAAGGGCGTGCCGCCGTCTTTCTCGCTCGTGACGACCTCGAACGCGCGCTATCCGATATCAAGCGGGGGATCCGGCTGGCTCCGAATGCACCTGGTCTCTACCGTGTCGCCGCAGTCGCTCACTTCCAGGGCGGCCTCTTGTCGGAGGCACGCGACGATCTGGTCCGCGCAAGCGAGCTCGACCGGAAAAACTCCTACACGCAGCTCTGGCTCGACCTCGTGCGTCTGAAGACCGGCCAACCGAGCGAGCTTGACGAGGCCTCGAAGCGGCTTGACATGTCGCAATGGCCGGCGCCGATCGTGCGGTTGTTCCTCGGCACCGCAACGTTGGAGGCTGTCGTGAAGGCTGCCGACGATGCCGATCCGGTCAAGACAAGAGGGCAGCTCTGCGAAGCCCACTTCTATGGCGGTGAGTTGGCACTGGCGAAGGGGGCGACGGACGAGGCCGTTCGGCTGCTGCGCCTCGCCGCGGACGGATGCCCGAAGACCTACGTCGAATGGGCGCCGATCAATGCCGAGCTGCGCAAGCTCGACACAAGACACTGACGGCGTTTGCCGATCGCTGGGCGGCGCTGCCGCTCGCCTGAGGCGGCGCCGCGATCGAGCGCCGGCGTCGGGTCCTTCTTCGTCAGCCGGCGCAGCGCCGCCACATTGGTGGCGACGGAGGCCATGCGGCACTGGGCCTTGCCTTCGGACTTGGCTTCATAGAGCGCGGCATCGGCAACCGCCAGCAGTTCCTCGGCCTCGGTGCCATGTTCGGGCGACACCGCGACACCGACGCTGACGCCGACCTTTGCGAAGATGCCGTCGGCGAGCCGGTAAGGCATCGTGACGGCCTGGATGATGCGATGGCCGACCGCGAGCGCCTGCTCGGCGGTGACGCCGTTCGCCAGCACCACGAATTCATCGCCGCCGAGCCGCGCGATCACGGCGGTCTCCGGCAAAGCGCGCCGCAGCCGCTCGGCCGCCAGCATCAGCACCTGGTCGCCGGCCGCATGCCCATAGGTGTCGTTGACCGGCTTGAAATTGTCGAGGTCGAAGAACAGCAGCGCAAACGGTCCGCCGTTTCCACGAGTGGCCGCCAGCTTCGCGTTCAGCGCAGCGACGAAGCCGGCGCGATTGCGCAGGCCGGTCAGGGTGTCGTGATGGGCAAGATGGCCGTTCTCGCGCTCGGCGCGCATGGTGGCAATCAGCATTTTGTTGAGGCGGAAGGCCGCGACCGTCATCGCCGTGAGATACAGCGGTACCTGCATGACGACGATCACGAGCAGCGGTTCGCCGGCAAGGGCCGCTCCCGGTACGATCGGGCCAAGGCTGAGCAGGATCATGGTTCCGGCGAGGCGTGGCGCGCTGAAATTGCGGAAGCAGATGCCGCCGACCATTGCGGCCGCCGACAACGAAGCCAGCAGCGCAACCACCCAGTCGCCGCTTGCGAGACTGATCAGAATGCCGAAGCCGACGCTGGCGCTCCAGGCGACCGCAAGCACGAGGTGCAGATCGGTCGGGGTCGGCCGCTGCTCGCGCGCCGCGCGATGCGCAACCACGAGCACCGTCAGTCGCGAGAGGCAGATGACGAGTTCGAGGACGACCCAGGTGATGAACGGCGCGGTCGGCTCGCGGATCGCAATCACGGCCGCGACTGCGACCGTATTGACCGCGCCGGCCGCGAACACCGGCAGCGAGCCGTAGAGATCCCCGATCAGCGCCGCGCGGATGTCGTCCGGCACGCCCGGTCCGGCGTCGGCGAGCCAGCGCGTCACGCCCCAGCGCGGCTGGCTGTATCGTCCTTTTTCGGACTGCATTGTTCTTGCCCTGTACTTTCACGTGGCAACTGACCCGGCCGGACCTAACAGGCGTTTAATGCCGGGGCGGATCGCGCGGCGTGATTGACGGCAGGTAAACCCGGCGGGCGATCGCGCAGCAGAAATACTGCCGCCGGAGGCTGCGCCGCGGTCGCCGGTCGCGACGATCGGTTCGGCCGGGGGTAATTTTCGCGCCACGGCGGGATTAATCGGCGCTTGGAAGGGTTCAAGAAGGTCGCACAACAACATTCTTCAGGGAGGCTTCCTCATGCGTCGTGTCAGTCTGGCTTTCATCGCATCCGCAACCATGCTCGCCGCCGCGCCCGCGCTTGCGCAGGCGCCGCTGATCGAGAAGAACGTCTCGATGGCGATGTCGCTCGCGATCATGCAGGCGGCGCTCGATCAGTGCACCAGGGATGGTTACAAGGTGTCGGTCGTGATCGTCGACAAGGGCGGCAATGTCGCGGCCTCGGTGCGTGGCGACGGCACCGGTCCGCACACGATGGAATTCGCGCGGATGAAGGCCTACACCGCGCGCACCCGCAGCCAGACCTCGCTTGCCACGATGAAGCAGATGGAAGATCCGGCCAACGCCTTCCTGAAGCAGATCCCCAATGTCGTCGGCGTCGGCGGCGGCGTGCCGATCAAGGCGGGCACCGAGGTGATCGGAGGTGTCGGCGTCTCCGGCGCGCCCGGCGGCGAGAAGGATGAGGTCTGCGCCAATGCCGGCCTTGCCAAGGTGGCGGACGCGCTGAAATAGCGCGGCCACCGCGGCCTCAGTGGAAAACATGTGGTGAGAGCAGGGGGCGCCGCCGGTTTGCGGCGTCCTCGGCATTACACGGCGAGAAGCTGTTGCTCCGCCGCGCGGCCGGCGGGCTTCGCCTTCTTGATCTTGGGCGGCGCGAACAGATTGCCCGCGGCAAGGCCTGCGGTATCGGCAACGGTCGGATCACACGACACCATGGCGGCGACGATGGCGCCGTCGATCAACAGCGCCAGCTGATGCGCGAGCACGGTGGGCTCGGCCGCGCCCATCTCGGCGGCGAGCTTCTCGATATGCGCCAGCACCACCTTCTTGTGCTTCAGTGCGATGTTGCGGAATTGCTTGGCATCCTTGTCGTGCTCGGCGACCGCGTTGATGAAGGGACAGCCGTAAAAGCGTTCCTCGGCGAACCATGTCTTCAGGGCAGGGAAGATCCGCGAAAGCTTGGTCTGCGGATCGCCGCCGCCGGCCTCGATCGCGCCGATGAACCATTCGCGCCACTGCTTGCCTTCGCTCTCCAGCACCGCATGCACCAGATTGGTCTTCGAGCCGAACAATTTGTAGAGCGTGGTCTTGGCGGTTCCGGCCTCGTCGATGATCGCATCGATGCCGGTGGCGTTGATGCCGTTCTTGCAGAACAGATGCGTCGCCGCATTGAGCAGGCGCCCGCGCGCCGATTCGTCGTCGCCGGCGGCGAACGCCGCGGCAGGTTTTTTCTTCGAAAGCGATTTGGCCACCATGCGCGGCAGTAAATCGGAGCGCGGCAAAATCATCAAGCTGCATCTTCAAGCCCGCATCCATGCGCTGAAAATAATCGCCGCCGCGCGGCATTTGCCGGGCGATTGAGCAGACCGGCGCTGATCAATCCGCAGGCAGCCTCGCTTAAGCGCCTGCGCGATTTCACCTTTTGATTTGCGGGAGGATTGGCACGCTTCGTGCAGGAAACAGACCGTTCGGTATCCTGACCATTTCCATCGCTCCCAGGGAGAAAACTGATGACCGCTGTCGCTCAAAAAACCGCTCTGACCGGCTGCCTCGCGCCGATCGACAAAGGCGGGCTCGAGCAGCTCATTGCCAACGGCAAGGCCAATCCGAAAGTGATCAAGACCTTGAAGTGCAGGACGGTGGCCGAGGGCAAGTTCCGCCACGCCAACTACATCCGCAACCTCGCGCCCTATATCGTCGACGAACCGCCGGGCCTGCTCGGCGATGACACCGCGCCCAATCCCTCCGAAGCCTCGCTCGCCGCGCTCGGCTCCTGCCTCGCGGTCGGCCTGCACGCCAACGCCGTGCATCGCGGCTGGATCGTCAACAAGCTCGAGCTGGAGCTCGAAGGTGACCTCAACATAACAGCGGTGTGGGGCACCGGCGACGTGAGCGAGAAGCCGGTCGGCTTCACCGACGTCCGCGTCAAGGTCGACATGGAATGCGAGGGCGTCTCGCGGGGCGAGATCGACGCGCTGGTGGCGCATGTGAAGAAGTGGTCGCCGGTCGCCAACACCTTCACCCGCCCCGTCAATCTCGAGGTCAGCGCGTAAGGCGCCAATCGGCAATTCCAGGTGCGGAGACCAACCATGGGTTCACTGGCTTTATCGCGGGTCGCAGCTCAAGATCCCGCACCGACCATCACGGACGAGGTCGCGCGCCTCGCCCGTCAGGAGCTGGCACCGCTCGCGTCCGCGATCGATGCCGGCTCGGTCTATCCCGGCGAATTCCTGCGTCGGCTCGGCAAGATCGGCGCGTGGAGCAGCCACGTGCCGCAGGAGGGGCCCGCCGATCTGCGCTGGGCGATCCAGTCGATGGCCGCGCTCGGCGAGGTCTGCGGCGCCACCGCCTTCATGGCGTGGTGCCAGAACACGCTGGTATGGTACGTCGCCAATTCCACCAACATGAAGCTCGCCGCGCGCTTCGGCAATTGCTTCTCCAGCGGGCGCGCGCTCGGCGGCACCGGGCTCTCCAACCCGATGAAGAGCTTCTTCGGCATCGAGCGGCTGAAGCTGAAGGGCCGGAAGGTCGATGGCGGCTACGTCGTGCGCGGCGCGCTGCCCTGGGTGTCGAATCTCGGCCCTGACCACTACTTCGGCACGATCTTCGAGCGCGAGGACGAGGGCACCAGGGGCGAACCTAGCAGCACCGTGATGTTCCTCGCCGATTGCTCCGATCCCGCGATCACGCTGACGCCATGCAAGCCGTTCCTGGCGATGGACGGCACCGGCACCTACGGCGTCCAGTTCCGCGACGTGTTCGTGCCCGATGAACTGATCCTGGCCGAGCCGGCCGCGCCGTTCGTGAAGAAAATTCGTGCGGGCTTCATCCTGCTGCAGGCTGGCATGGGCCTCGGCCTGATGAAGGACTGCATCAATATCATGGACGAGGTCCATGCCCCGCTCGGTCACGTCAACCGCTATCTGCCGCAGCAGCCGCTGCAATTCCGCGAGCTCTATGCCGAACTCGAGAAGGAGGCGATGACGCTGGCAGGCGATCCCTACAATGCCGATGACAGCTACTGGCGCCGTGTCGTCGCGCTGCGTCTGCGGATCGGCGATGCCAGCGTCGCGTTCGCGCATGCCGCGATGCTCCATTGCGGCGCGCGCGGCTACCTGATGAGCCATCGCGCCCAGCGGAGGCTGCGCGAAGCCTATTTCGTCGCCATCGTCACGCCCGCCACCAAGCAGCTGCGCAAGATGCTGGCGGACGGCTGAAGCATGATCCGGAAAAGTGGGAACCGGTTTTCCCTCGCGACAAACGCGGAACGCGTTTGCGCGGAGATCATGCTCAAACCAGTTCGGGACCACCACAACTGCAACCACAAACAGGAGAGAGCCATGACGGACGTTCTGATCACCGCCGGCGAACTTGCGGAGCTCGTCAAGAAAGAGCCGTGTGTCATCATCGACACGCGGAATCCGGATGCCTATGCGGCGGGCCATCTGCCCGGTGCCGTCAACGTGCATGACATCTTCACGTTCCTTGCGACCTCGACGCCGGAAGGCATCCACGAGCTGAAGACCAAGTTCGCCGATGCATTCGGCGCCGCCGGTCTCTCCGGCAAGGAGACCGCCGTGATCTACGAGCAGTCGATGAACTCCGGCTTCGGCCAGTCCTGCCGCGGCTACTATTTGCTGACCATGCTCGGCTATCCCAAGATCAAGGTGCTGCATGGCGGCTTCGATGCCTGGAAGGCGGCAGACCTGCCGGTCACCACGGACGTTGCCGTGCCGATCAAGGCCGGCTTTGCGATCGTGCCGGAGGCCGGCGACATCATGATCGATGCCAAGGCGATGCTGGCGGCGGTCGGCAAGCCCGGCGTCGCGATCCTCGACGTGCGCGACGTCGACGAGTGGATCGGTGAGAGCTCTTCTCCGTATGGTAGGGATTTCTGCCCGCGCAAGGGCCGCATTCCCGGCGCGGTTTGGCTCGAATGGTACCGGATGATGAAGCCGACCGGCGAGGGCCCGCGCTTCAAGTCGAAGGATGAGATCCTTGCCGAATGCGCGACCGTCGGCATCTCGCAGACCACGCCGGTCTATCTCTACTGCTTCAAGGGGGCGCGCGCGTCGAACACCTTCCTGGCGTTGAAGAACGCCGGCGTAAAGGACGTGCGGATGTATTTCGGCTCCTGGAACGAGTGGTCGCGCGACGCGTCGCTGCCGATCGACGAGGGCTTGCCGACCGCTGCCGTCGTCACGGGCAAAGCGGCATAGAACCTGCATGTTTCCCAGCGTCCGGCGGCGCAAAACGCGGCCGGACGCCGATCAATGAACCGGATCGCGGAGCTCTCGGCGTTTCGGTGCGACAATGGGGCGCAGCATGTCCACGTCAGACGATCCCTTCGACGCCGACCGTGATCTTTCACGATCAGGCTGCGCCTGTGGGCGGCATCGCTCGACCGCCGAGCACGATGAAGTCGCGCGCACACTGCGCGCCGAGCCGGTCGCCGATGTCAGTGAAGAGAAGCGTTACCAGGGCATCGTCGCCTCGGCGGTGATGCAGGCGGTGTTTCCACAGGATGTCGCGCGCCGCGCATTTCTGAAATCGGTCGGTGCCGCGACCGCGCTCGCCGCGCTGTCGCAATTCTTCCCGTTGAAGACGGCGACGGAGGCGTTCGCCGATGCCGGTCCACCGGAGAAGAAGGACCTCAAGATCGGTTTCATTCCGATCACCTGCGCGACCCCGATCATCATGGCGGCGCCGCTCGGCTTCTATGCCAAGCAGGGGCTCAACGTCGAGGTGGTGAAGACCGCCGGTTGGGCCGTCATTCGCGACAAGACCATCAACAAGGAATACGACGCCGCCCACATGCTGGCGCCGATGCCGATCGCGATCTCGCTCGGGCTCGGCGCAAACGCGATCCCGTTCACGGTGCCCGCGATCGAGAATATCAACGGGCAGGGCATCACGCTGGCGATGAAGCACAAGGACAGGCGCGATCCGAAGGACTGGAAGGGCATGAAGTTCGCCATTCCGTTCGACTATTCCATGCACAATTATTTGCTGCGCTACTACCTCGCCGAGCACGGGCTCGATCCGGATACCGATGTGCAGCTCCGCTCGGTGCCGCCGCCGGAGATGGTCGCCAATCTGCGCGCCGACAACATCGATGGCTTCCTCGCGCCCGACAACATCTGCCAGCGCGCGATCTATGACGGTGTCGGCTTCCTGCACATTCTCTCCAAGGAGATCTGGGACGGCCATCCCTGCTGCAGCTTTGCCGCGAGCCGCGAGTTCATCACCACGGCGCCGAATTCCTTCGCGGCGCTGACCCGCGCGATCGTCGATGCCACCGGCTATGCGGCAAAGGCAGAGAACCGCAAGCAGATCGCGGAGGCGATCGCGCCGGCCAACTACATCAACGCGCCGGTGACGGTGCTGGAACAGGTGCTGACCGGCACCTATGCTGACGGGCTCGGCGGCGTGAAGACAGATCCGAAGCGCGTCGACTTCGATCCGTTCCCCTGGCAGTCCTTCGCGGTGTGGATGCTGACGCAGATGAAGCGCTGGGGCCAGATCAAGGGCGACGTCGACTACAAGGCGGTCGCCGAGCAGGTCTATCTTGCTACCGACACCAAGAAGGTGATGGCCGAGATGGGGCTGACACCACCGCCGACCGCGTACAAATCGTTCTCGGTGATGGGCAAAAGTTTCGATCCGGCCAAGCCCGACGATTATCTGGCGAGCTTCAAGATCAGGAAGTCGTCGTGAGGACAGGAAGTCTATCCGCGTCGTCCCGGCGAAGGCCGGGACCCATAACCACGACTTTCGGTGTTTGTGCACGGCGTCTCCCCGCGTGCCTCACCGCGAGAGCGCGGCGTATGGGTCCCTGCTTTCGCAGGGACGACGTGTTGAGGGAGCTCGCCACGTGACCCTTTCCCTCCGCTTCCGCGCCGCCATCGTCTCGCTCGCGCTGCTCGGCGTCTTCCTCGGCATCTGGCATCTCGCGACGCGCGGCGGCGGCGCGACCGCGAACATGAGTCCGGAATACGCCAGGCTGATGGGGCTGACGGCGACGCAGGGCAAGTCGGCGATGCCGGGGCCGCTCGATGTCGGCGCCAAGCTGTGGGAGCATCTGAAGCGGCCGTTCTACGACAACGGACCGAACGACAAGGGCCTCGGCATCCAGCTCGCCTATTCGATCGGGCGGGTCGGGCTCGGCTACCTGATCGCGGTCATCGTCGCGATTCCGCTCGGCTTCATGATCGGCATGTCGCCCCTGATCAGCAAGGCGCTCGATCCCTTCATCCAGGTGCTGAAACCGATCTCGCCGCTGGCCTGGATGCCGCTGGCGCTCTACACCATCAAGGACTCCTCGATCTCGGCGATCTTCGTCATCTTCATCTGCTCGGTGTGGCCGATGCTGCTCAACACCGCGTTCGGGGTCGCCGGCGTGCGCAAGGAGTGGATCAATGTCGCGCGCACGCTCGAGGTCGGCACCGTCAGGCGCGCCTTCACCGTGATCCTGCCGGCGGCGGCGCCGACGATTCTGACCGGCATGCGGATCTCGATCGGGATCGCCTGGCTCGTAATCGTCGCGGCCGAAATGCTCGTCGGCGGCACCGGCATCGGTTACTTCGTCTGGAACGAGTGGAATAATCTGTCGATCACCAATGTGATCATCGCGATCCTGTTGATCGGCCTCGTCGGCATGCTGCTCGATCAGGTGCTGGCGCGCTTCACGCGCATGGTGACGTTTCCGGAGTAGCGATGACCGACAAGTTCATCTCCATCGAGGGCATCGCGCGGCGCTATCCCGGCGCCGGCGGCGGCACCACGACGGTGTTCGAGGATTTCTGGCTGTCGATGGCGCGCGGCGAGTTCGGCTGCGTGATCGGCCATTCCGGCTGCGGCAAGACCACGGTGCTGAATATCCTCGCCGGCCTCGACGAGCCGAGCGAGGGAACCGTCATCGTCGACGGGCAGGGCATCGAGGGCACCAGCCTCGACCGCGCCGTGATCTTCCAGAGCCACGCGCTGCTGCCGTGGCGCACCGTGCTCGGCAACGTCGCCTACGCGGTCAGCTCGAAATGGCGCAAATGGGACCGCGCGCGGGTCAAGGCCCACGCGCAGAGGTTCATCGATCTGGTCGGGCTGACCGGCTCCGAGCACAAGCATCCGTCGGAGCTGTCCGGCGGCATGAAACAGCGCGTCGGCATCGCGCGGGCGCTGTCGATCACACCCAAGATCATGCTGATGGACGAGCCGTTCTCGGCACTCGACGCGCTGACCCGCGGCACGCTGCAGGACGAGGTGCGGCGCATCTGCCTGGAGACCGGGCAGACCACTTTCATGATCACCCATGACGTCGACGAGGCGATCTTCCTCGCCGACAAGATCTTCCTGATGACCAATGGTCCCGGCGCGGTGCTGGCCGAGATCGTCGAGAATCCGCTACCGAAGGAGCGCGGCCGCATCGATCTGCACCGCCATCCCTATTATTATGCGCTGCGCAACCATATTGTCGATTTCCTGGTCAGCCGCAGCAAGAGCTTTGCCGCCGAGGTGACCGATCACGATCCGCGCCACGTGCCGACGGTGCGGCCCGGCCTGCCGGACCTGATGATCGCATCCGGGACCGAGCTACACCACCAGACGTCATGGCCGGGCTTGTCCCGGCCATCCACGTCTCACTGAGTCAACCAAGACGTGGATGCCCGGAACAAGTCCGGGCACGACGAACAAGGGAGAACCCGACATGAAACGCGAAGACCTCACCGAAAAGCTGCTCGACATCAAGCGCGAGAAGGGCTGGAGCTGGAAACACATCTGCGAGAAGATCGGCGGCTATTCCGAGGTCCTCATCGTCGGCGCCATCCTCGGCCAGATGAAGCTGACGAAGCCGCAGGCGGCGAATGCCGGCGAGCTGTTCGGGTTGTCGAAAGCCGAGATCGCGATGCTCAACGAGGTGCCGATGCGCGGCACCGGCACGCCGATGCCGCCGACCGATCCCCTGATCTACCGCTTCTACGAGATGGTGATGGTCAACGGCCCGGCCTGGAAGGCGCTGATCGAGGAGGAGTTCGGCGACGGCATCATGTCGGCGATCGACTTCGACATGGCAATGGAGCGCGTCGCCAACCCGAAGGGCGACCGCGTCAAGATCACCATGAGCGGCAAGTTCCTGCCTTACAAATATTACGGCGCCAGCGGCAACGTGCCGGAATACGGCTTCAAGGAGGAATGAGGGCGCGAGCGCTACACGCCGCGCGCTCCTTGCTGTTTCGCCAAGGCTACAGAATCGTGCCCGGCGCGTAGCTCGCTGCTTCCGGTTTGGCCTTCGCCAGGGCGTCGACCTGCTCGGCGAAGTAGTCGACCTGGGCGGCGGCGTCGCCGGAGTTGGCGCGGCCCTGGTCGAGCACGGCCTGCAGCTCGGCTGCACTGAGGCCTAGACGCTGGTCGGCGGCGAGGCGCTGCAGCAGATCGTTCTGCACGATCTTGCCGGTGCGCAGGTCGCCGGTGGCGGCGACGGCGTGCTCCTTGATCGCCTCGTGCGCGCCTTCGCGGCCGGCGCCCTTCTTCACCGCTTCCATCATCACCGTGGTGGTCAGCAGGAAGGGCAGATAGCGGTTCAGCTCGGTCGCGACGACGGCTTCGAACACCTCCATCTGATCGAGCACGGTGAGGAGGGTTTCGAGCAGGCCGTCCATGGCGAGGAAGGCGTCGGGCAGCATGACGCGGCGGACCACGGAGCAGGAGACGTCGCCTTCGTTCCACTGGTCGCCGGCGAGGCCTGCGGCCATCGCGAGATAGCCCTTCAGGATCACATGCAGGCCGTTGATGCGCTCGCAGGAGCGGCTGTTCATCTTGTGCGGCATCGCCGAGGAGCCGACCTGGCCCTTGGCAAAACCTTCGCTGGCGAGTTCGTGGCCCGCCATCAGGCGGATGGTCTTGGCGAAGTTGCCGGGCCCGCTGGCGAGCTCGGTGAGCACGCTGACCGCACGGAAGTCGAGGCTGCGCGGATAGACCTGGCCGACGGCATCGAGCGCCTTCGGCAGGCCGAGGTGAACCAGGATGCGCTGCTCGAGGTCCCGTGCCTTGCCGGCATCGCCATTGAACAGGGTGATCTGGTCGAGGCGGGTACCCACCGCGCCCTTCAGACCGCGGGCGGGGTAGGTCTGCAGCACGTTGACCAGGCTCTGATGCCCCAGCAGCATCTCCTCGCCGGACATGGCGATGCGCTTGCCGAGCGTCGTGACCTGCGCGGCCACGTTGTGGGTGCGCGCGGTAAACGGGATGTCGCGCAATTGCTTCGCGCGCTTCGCAAACCGAATGAGCGCTGCGATGCTCTTGGTCTCGACCAGCTGCAGGGCGCGGTAGACCTGTAGCTGCTCGACGTTCTCGGTGAGGTCGCGGCTGGTCATGCCCTTGTGCAGGTGCTCGTGACCGGCCAGCTCGCAGAACTCCTCGATCCGCGCCTTCACGTCGTGGCGGGTAATGCGCTCCCGCTGCATGATGGACTTGAGGTTGATCTGGTCCTTGACGCGCTCGTAGCTCTCGATCACGCCATCCGGAACCGGAATGCCGAGATCGCGCTGGCCCTTCAGCACGGCGATCCAGTAGTCGCGTTCGAGGCGCACCTTGCCTTCACCACTCCAGATGGCGCGCATGGCGGGTGAGGCATAACGTTCGGCGAGGACGTTGGAAATGTGATCTTGGGACATGATTCCGCTCTCTTGGCATTGCCCGAGGCCGGCCGCAAGTCGCGAGCTGTCATGAATCGTCAGGTCTGATAGCGCCTTGGCCGGACTTGCGGTGTTGGCCCCACCATACCAGATCCTCGAAAGCGCCGCCTCAGGGGATCCGGGGCGGCGCTCGTCGCAATGATCATCGGGATCGGGCAGTTCAGCGCCGCCCGGCGGCAGCCTCAGAGCGTGAGCGCCACGGCGGCTGGTGCGCAGCTGATGCCCGCGCTGTTCGGCACGGCCAGGTCGCTGGTCCAGTTGTCCTCGCCGTCCGTCGTCTTGTACAGGAACTGGCCGTTGGGTCCCTGGTGCAGGATGTACAGCGTATCGTTGAAGACCACCGGCGCGGCGTTGCCGAAATTGCCCGGCGTGTCGGGGACCTGGAGGTCCGCCCCCCAGCCTTCGTTGCCGTCGAACCTCTTGAAAAAGAAGACACCGCTGGGGTCGTTGAAGAACAGGTAGATCAAGTTCTTGTACAGGGCGGCGCCCGGGCCGTTGCTGAGGCCTTCCGTGCCGGCAACCGGATTGCTTCGCCAGGTGCTGCGGTCGAAGGTCGCGTACCAGAAGCGGTTCAAATTGCCCGGTTCGCTGGAGCCGGGCCCACGGCCGAACACGTAGAGCGTGTCGCCAAGCACGACCGCGGCCGGCGTATCCACATTCTGGTAGGCCACCGAGTTGAGGTGGTTGGTGCCGGAGGCGTTGACCTCGGACGCGAAGTCAGTGCCGTCATACGTCTTGTACATCAGGTCCGTGCTGCCGGGATTTGAATAGATCAGATAGATCAGGCCGCCATACACGGCGGCGGCAACTCCAGCGTTCACGCCGGCGGTCCCGGGCACCTGGGCTGCTGCCGTCCACACCTCGCCGTCATAGACCTTGTAATAGAGGGACTGGTTGAGCGGGTAGAACACGTACAGGTTGGCGTTGAATACGACGGCCGCCGGCGTGTTGCTGATCCAGATGTTGCCGGGTACCGGGACGTCGCCGCCCCAAGCCTGACCGTTGAAGACGTTCGAATAGAACAGCGGACTATTTCCGACGCCCTTGTGGAAGGAAAACAGCCAGGTCGGCATTCTGAAAATCCTCCATGGCGACGAAACGCCGCCTCTGATGATCGGTGCGGGGATCGACGTGCGCGGAACGGAATCGAATGGATATGAACGTGCGCGCGCGAGCGTAGTCTTCTACGCCCGATTCACACAATGGTTGTGTGAAGCTATTCACTCGCCCCTAAGGGAGAATTCGAATTTCCTTGCGCGGATTGAGAATTTCGGGTGCGAATTAGGGAGGGTCGTTAGGTCCCACGTCGAGGATTGATCCCGAAACGATGCAGTCTCTTCCCGTCATTGCGAGGAGCGATAGCGACGAAGCAATCCATCTGACCAGTGTTCGGTGACAATGGATTGCTTCGCTTCGCTCGCAAGGGCGCTGATCGTTGAATTATCCCCGGCTGGCCGTGAACATCTCACGCACCTCCTTCACCGGCGCCATGTCGCGCACGAAGCTGAACGCGCCCTGATCCTTCATCTCGCGGGCGCAGCGCAGGACGGCGTTGAGCGCGTGGCGCTCCATCGCGCCACCGACGCTGATGCGCTTGACGCCGGCGGCCGACAGTTGCTCGACCGTCAAGGTCGGATCGGCAAAGCCCATCACGAGGTTGAACGGCCGCTTCAATGCCGAGACCACTGTCTTGATCGTGCCGATGTCGTAAAGGCCGGGCGAATACAGCACGTCGGCGCCGGCGGCTTCGAAGGCCTGAAGCCGCTTGATGGTGTCGTCGAGATCCTTGCGCCCCCAGAGGAAGTTTTCCGCCCGCGCCGTCAGCGTGAACGGGAAGGGCAGGGCGCGCGCGGCCTCGACGGCAGCCTGCACCCGCTCGACCGCGAGCGAGAAATCGTAGATCGGATGCTCGCGGTTGCCGGTGGAGTCCTCGATCGAGCCGCCGACCACGCCGGCCTCGGCGGCACGCGCGATCGCCTTCGCCGCGGTCTTCGGATCGTCGGCGCCGCAATTCTCCAGGTCGGCGTTGACGGGGAGGTCGGTCGCCTCCGATATCACCCGGCAATTCTCGATGATCGCATCGAGGCTGACGGTCGCGCGGCCGAGCGTGTTGGCGAGCCCGAGGCTCGTCGTCGCGAGCGCTTCAAAGCCCATTGCCGCGAGCAGCTTCGCCGTGCCGGCGTCCCAGGGATTTGGGATGATGAAGGCGCCGGGCCGCTGATGCAGCTCGCGAAACCGTGCTGCCTTGTCTGCCTGGGTGCGCATGTGAACTCCTGATGGTTGAGGAAAGCGACTGGCGACAGCGATAGGGCGGTTTCGGCCATCAGACAAATTTGTTATTCCTCTCAATGCTATCAGCTTTTTGCATGGGGCGAATGATGGACAGCGACGCGCTCAATACGTTCCTGGTGGTGCATCGGCGCGGCGGCATCTCGAATGCCGCCAAGGCGCTGCATCGCTCGCAGCCGGCGATTTCAAGGCGCATCGCACTGCTGGAGCAGGAGCTCGGCGTGCCCTTGTTCGAGCGGATCGCGGGCAAGACGCGGCTCAGCGATGCCGGGCGGGTGATGGTGCCCTATGCCGAGCGCGCGGTGGCGGCGGCGCAGGACGCCGAGAATGCGGTGCGCGCGCTCTCGCGCGATAATTCCGGCCCCGTCGCGCTGGCGGTGACCGGCACGCTTGCGGGCGAACGGCTCTCGAACGTGCTGAAGCGCTTTGCCGGCCGGCATCCTGATGTCGCGCTGACGCTGCGCACTGCGACCAGCGCCGAGGTCAGCGACCTGATTCGGCGCGGCGAGGCGACGATCGGGCTGCGCTACGACCGCGACCGCTCGCGTGATCTCGATTGCGAAGGGCTGTTCGCCGAACCGCTCGGGGTGGTCTGCGCGCCGGACCATCCGCTGGCCGGACGTCGCGTCGGCAAGCTTGCCGATCTCAGGGATGAGCGATGGATCGCCTTTCCCGAAGTGCCTGGCCGCCGCGAGATCACCGCCTCGCACGTGTTCGCGTTGTTCCTGACGCACGGGCTCGGCGAGGTCGCCTGGACGCCGGTCGACAGCCTGACGGCGCAGAAGCGGCTGGTCGAGGCCGGGTTCGGGATCGCGCTGCTGTCACAAAGCAATGCAGCGGAGGAGCTGCGCACCGCGGCGCTCGCGACGATCCGCGTCGGCAATCTCACCGCCAGTCACGAAGTGGTCGCGGTGACGCGGCATGGCGGCTTCCTCAGCGCCGCGTCACGCCGCCTGCTCGACATCATCCGCGCCGAGTTCACCAAGGCGAGGGGCACAAATACGTCGCGCCGGAACGATGTCCGGCGCGGGCAAAAGTCGAGTTTGTAGGCCGTCGCGGGAACTCAGGTCCCCGCCTTCACCTGTGCCGCGGCCACGGCCAGCAGCTCGTCCATCTTGGCGCGAATGTCGCGCTCGGTGACGGCCTGGCCCTTGGCGGTGAGGTCCCTCAGAACCTTGTGCAGCACGTCCTTGTCGCCGGGTTCCTCGAAGTCGGCGGCGACCACGTCCTTGGCATAGGCAGTGGCGGCGTCGCCTGCGATGCCAAGCTTCTCGGCGGCCCACAGGCCAAGCAGCTTGTTCCGGCGCGCCTCAGCCTTGAACTTCTGCTCCTCGTCGAGGGCGAACTTCTTCTCGAAACCTTCCTCGCGCTTGTCGAATTCGTTCATGGCTGAAGTTCCAGTTCCCTGCTGAATGGCGGGCTTTCCGCGCGTTGCGGCAGCCCCGATGCGTGCCTAGATAAGTGGGACGAATCGGCAAGACAACGAGCCGTTAAGCCGCAGGCAAAACAGGCGGAATCGGCCCTTTTTGATAGGGCGGTATAAGTGCCCTGAAACGGGCACTATCGATTGTACTGGATGGCCCAATCGGATAGGTTGCCAACAGGCATGGTTCTTGTTCTGTTTCCAGTGGATTGTTCGGGTTCCAGGCCTCCGCGGCAGCTCCGTCGTGGGTCGTAACCCAAGTCATCCGGAGCACCCAAATCCATGGATTTCAACAAAACACGGTACATCCCAATGAGCCGTCGACGCCGTATTTATGAAGGCAAGGCCAAGGTGCTTTATGAAGGCCCCGAGCCGGGAACCCTGATCCAGCACTTCAAGGACGACGCGACCGCGTTCAATGCCAAGAAACACCAGGTGATCGAGGGCAAGGGCGTCCTCAACAACCGGATTTCGGAGTACCTGTTTCAGCACCTCAACGACATCGGGGTGCCGACCCACTTCATCCGCCGCCTGAACATGCGCGAGCAGCTGATTCGCGAGGTCGAGATCGTGCCGCTCGAGGTGGTGGTGCGGAACGTCGCCGCCGGCTCGCTGTCGCAGCGGCTCGGGATCGAGGAGGGCACCCAGCTGCCGCGCTCGATCATCGAGTTCTATTACAAGAACGACCAGCTCAACGACCCGATGGTGTCGGAAGAGCACATCACCGCCTTCGGCTGGGCCACGCCGCAGGAAATCGACGACATCATGGCGCTGGCCATCCGCGTCAACGACTTCCTCACCGGTCTCTTCCTCGGCATCGGCATCCGCCTCGTCGACTTCAAGATGGAGTGCGGGCGGCTGTTCGAGAACGAAATGATGCGGATCATCGTCGCCGACGAGATCTCCCCGGACTCCTGCCGTCTCTGGGACATCAAGTCGAACGAGAAGCTCGACAAGGATCGTTTCCGCAGGGATCTGGGCGGCTTGCTCGAAGCCTACACCGAAGTGGCAAAGCGCCTCGGCATCCTGATCGAAAATGAACGGCCGGCCGGAAGCGGCCCTGTGCTGGTGAAGAGCTAAGAGGCAATCGTGAAGGCACGTGTGACTGTTACGTTGAAGTCGGGCATCCTCGATCCGCAGGGCAAGGCGATCGAGGGGGCGCTGAAATCGCTCGGCGTCGACGGCGTCGCCAGCGTTCGCCAGGGCAAGGTGTTCGACATCGAGCTCGCCGCGACCGACAAGGCCAAGGCGGAGGCGGCGCTCAAAGCCGCCGCCGACAAGCTGCTGGCGAACACCGTGATCGAGAATTATCGGGTCGAGGTCCTGAGCTAGCCGGGCGAGCCAAATGATAACAGCCGCTCCCGCCTCTGCCGGCAGTGACCGTATCTTCGTCCGATCGCTGTTGCTTGCCCTGCTGACGGTTGCCGGGATCGGCGGTGTCTCGGCGCAATCGGCGCCGCCGCCACCCTCGGCTACGACGCAGCCGCCGCCGTTCACGGTCAGCGGGTGGAGCTACGAGCGCCGTGGCTCCGACGTGCACATGTTCCGCTGCGCGCAATCGTCCTGCGGTGCAGGTTCCAAGGTGAGCTACCGGTTTTATACCGGCGGAAAGCAGATGACTCTCGACCAGTTCCGTGAGGGGCAGGAGCAGATCATCAAGGCGCTGGAGCAGCGGACGCCCGGACAGCGCATCACGCTCCTCGGCGTCGATGGCGACAAGGGCACAGCGCCGCGCATGTTCAAGGCGCGGCGCCTGACCGTGACGCCCAACGGCGCAAACGAGTATCAGGTCAGCGGCTTGCTGTTCGGCGGACAAGGCGGCTCCGCCAGCCTGATCAGCTCGGCGCGTGACGAAAAGGCCAGCAACGATAATTACGCAAGATTTGTCGCCGCAGTTAAGCTCGTGCTGGCGCCCAAAACCAGGTGATGCAATGAAATCAGCCGTTCTCGTCTTCCCCGGCATCAACCGCGAGCGCGACATGGCGCGCGCGCTCAAGCTTGCATCCGGGAATGAGACTTCGATGGTCTGGCATGCCGAGACCGCGCTGCCCAAAGGCACCGACCTCGTGGTGGTGCCCGGCGGCTTTTCCTATGGCGACTATCTGCGCTGCGGCGCGATCGCGGCCCGCGCGCCCGTGATGGACGCGGTGCGCGACTTCGCAGCCTCGGGCGGGCTCGTGCTCGGCGTCTGCAACGGTTTCCAGATCCTCTGCGAATCGGGACTGCTGCCGGGCGTGCTGATGCGCAACGCCGGGCTGAAATTCGTCTGCCGCGACGTGCACATGCGCGTCGAACGCTCCGATACGCCGTTCACCCGGGGCTACAATGCCGGCCAGGTGATCCGTGTGCCGGTGGCGCATGGCGAAGGCAATTACGAGGCGGATGAAGAGACGCTGAAGCGGCTCGAAGGCGACGGGCGGGTGCTGTACCGCTACTGCTCTGCCGATGGCGTGGTCGACGAGGCCTCCAACTTCAACGGCGCCGCGCATTCGATCGCCGGCATCGTCAACGAGCGCGGCAACGTGCTCGGCATGATGCCGCATCCGGAGAATCACGTCGAAGAGATCATGGGCTGCACCGACGGCCGCGGCCTGTTCGCGGGGCTGGTCCAGCAGTTCGAGAAGGCGGCGTAACGGAAATGCTTGGGCGGTGGTGCCTTGCCGCGGCCGCGGCGCTCGTTCTCGCGACAGCAGTTCACGCCCAGGATTCCGCGAAGCTGGACTTCCCAAAACGTCCGATCACGATGATCGTGCCGTTCACGGCCGGCGGCACCTCCGACGTGATTGCCCGCGCCGTCGCCGACCAGATGAGCGCGGCGCTGGGCCAGAGCATCATCATCGAGAATGTCGGCGGCGCCGGCGGCTCGACCGCGCTGACCCGTGCGGCGCGCGCAGAGCCCGACGGCTACACCATTGCGATCGGCAACGCCGGCACCAACGCCGCGACCTACACCATCTATCCGAAACTTTCGTTCACACCTGACTCCTTCGCGCCCATCGCCGTCGTGGCGAAGACCTTCGGCATCGTCGCGCTGCGCAAGGATTTCCCGGCCAGGGACCTCAAGGAATTCATCGACTACGCGAAGAAGAATCCGGGCAAGGTCAATCTCGGCCATGCCGGCGTCGGCTCCTCGAATTACCTGATCTGCAAGAGCTTCGTGCATGCGGCCGGGATCGACGTGCAACTGGTCGGCTATCGCGGCGCGGCGCTCGCGCTGACGGATGCGATCGGCAGCCAGATCGACGGCGTCTGCGATGCGGCAGCCTCGGTGTCGCAGGCGATCGACGACAAATTGGTGAAGGCGGTCGTGGTCGGCTCGACTGTGCGGCTCGCCTCGCTGCCAGAGGTGCCGACCTCGGCCGAGGCCGGACTGCCGGAGTTCGAGGCGCAGGGTTGGAACGGCCTGTTCGCACCGAAGGGTACCCCGCCCGAGATCATCGCCAAGCTCAACGCGGCCGCGCGCAGCGCGGTTGCGAGCGAGGCCGTGAAGAAGCGCTTCGTCGATCTGTCGACGGTCGCGCCCGATGCCGACGAGCTCGCGCCCGGGGCGCTGCAGCAACTCGTGACCCGCGACGTCGCGAAGTACCGCACGCTGCTGGCGGACGACAAGAAGTAGTGCTTGTGCCGCGTGCCAGCTCCGACACGGACCGTGAACCTGGTCCGTTCCCTCAGCGACCAATGCAGGAATAGTCGCGCCCGTTTCATGATCTCTTCACGCTAGCGCAGCCGGGCGAACAACCGGGGATTGTCGCAGCGTGCCGGGCAAGGTATGACGGAGGCGATTTGGATGGTCTGTCCGGCTCGCTGGGATTCGCATGCCCGTTGCATTGGTCGTATTGCTGCTCGACATCACGCTGATCTACCACGCCTCGCGCACCGGGCGCCTGCAGCCATGGGCCTTCATCATCCTGATGGTGCCGCTGATCGGCGCGCTCGCCTACATCGTCGTCGAGCTCGTTCCGGAATGGTGGGGTGGACCGGGTGCCGCACAGGCGCGCAAGCGCGTCGCCAACCGGCTCGATCCGGAGAAGCGTTACCGCGAACTGTCCGACCGGCTCGCGACGTCGGACACGATCGCCAACCGCGCGGCGCTCGCCGCGGAGTGCCAGAACGTCGGTCGCTTCGAGGAGGCGGAAAGCCATTACGACCACGTGCTCGGACTGCCGCAGGGCGACGATCCGACCTACGCGCTGGCCAAGGCGCAGGCCCAGTTCGCCCGCAAGCAACCGGCCGAGGCGCTGGCGACGCTCGACGGCCTGCGCGAGCGCTGGCCCGATTTTGAATCCGCCGACGGACATCTGCTCTATGCCCGTTCGCTCGCCGAGCTCGGCCGGCTCGACGAGGCGCTGGAAGAATATCAGGCGGTGTCGCAGTATTTTCCCGGCGCCGAGGCGCGGGTCCGCTACGGCCTGTTGCTGCAGCTGGTCGGCCGCACCGCCGAGGCGCGCATCGTGTTCAACGAGTTGCTGATCCAGATGCGGCGTGCGCCGAAATATCTGCGCGACGCGCAGGCCGAATGGCTCTCGATCGCCGAGAAGCAATTGTCGGCCTGAGCGGTATCTAAGCTGAGATCAACGACAACGCAGACCCTTCGCCTCGATCGCAGACTCTGATAAGATCATCGCCACCGTCAGGTGAGGGCACCAAGCCTTGGCGGCGTAACCTAATGGCGGCCCCTTGACCGAAGATCCGGAATTCATCGCGCTAACGACACTGTTGATCCGAATTCCGGCCATCAAGGGGCGGATCGGGACAGGACGCGACGACGGGGCTTGGTGGACCAAATTCGTCATCGATATCTCCGATCCGCTTGCTTGGCGCGTGATCCAGGAACTTGGACATGTTCTCAATTACCTGTCGCTGACAGAGCGCCTTCCGACTGTCTTCATACCGGTGTCGCCACCGCCGTATCTCAATGGCGGACCTGCCGACTTTCTTTCGTGGGTAATCGAGTGTCGGGATCGCCGGTTCTCCCCGAAATCACTCGCAGATTGCCTTGCCGGTAGATTGCCAAATCCGATCGATGATCGGAGCACCTGGAGTATCGACGAATAGGTCCGCCAAGACAGGGTTCTGGATGGGCCATTGCCGGGACATAACCGTCAGATTCGACCCACTAGACTTTTCGCAGCCAGCGCTTGACCGCTTCGGTCGGCACCGTCATCGCGGCGACGCCGGCCATCACCAGCAACAGCCCGAGCGCCAGGTTCGACGGCACGGATTCGCCGAGCAGGATCACCGACAGCGCGACGCCGATCGGAATGCGCAGATAGCCCTGCGCGTTCGTGGTGAGGGTGCCGAGCCGCGTCAGGCACATGTAGAAAAGCATCAACCCGAACGCGCTGGAGAAGATGCCCATCACGACGGTGGCGACCAGCGCCTGCGGCGTCGGGTGCAGTGTCCAGGGATGGTCGACGATCAGGGCGACCGGCAGCAGCACGGTGCCGCCGAACAGCAGCGAGCCGGCCGCCACCACCATCGGATCGTAATCCGACAGCCGGAGCCCGAAGATCGTGGCGCAGGCGAACGAGATGGTCGCGAGCAGGATCGCGATCTCGGCGAAGATCTCCTTGCCGAAGCCCGAGAGAGCGTCGAGGCCGATGATCGCGATCGTGCCGGCGAGACCGAGGATCGCGCCGGCGAGCTTGAGCATCGAGGCCGGCTCGTGCCGCGTGATCGCCCAGGTGATCAGGAAGGCGAAGATCGGCGTCGTCGAGGCCAGCACCACGGTGTTGGATGCCGGCACGTAGAGCTGCGCCCAGGTGATCACCAGGAACGGGATCGTCGAGTTGATGGTCTGCTGGAAGGCGAACAGCTTCCATGCCTTGATGTCGGTCGGGATGCGGATGCCGCGGATGCGCAGCACGACGAGCAGGAACAAGGCGGCGACCAGCGAGCGCGCCGAGATGAAGGTGACCGGCGGGATCGAGCCGAGTCCGATCTTGGTCAGCGGATAGGTCGAACTCCAGCAGCAGGCGAGCGCGAGCAGCAGCGCATAGTCGCGCCAGCCGCGCGCGCCCGGCGCTGACGTGGACGGAGTGGGCGTGATCGCGGGAGCCGTTACGCCGCCCGTGTTCGCTGTGCTCTTCGGCACCTTGATGTGGCTCCCCGCGCGTTGGCGCGAAGCAGCAATCTAACTTGGCCTTGCGCTGCAAGGCTAGGGGGAGCGGTTCAAAAGCGAAACCTGATGGGCGCCGGGCCGGCGTCCATCACGCGGAATTTGCCTGTGCTCCCCGCGCAGGACCTAGCGCAGCACCTCGCTCAGCACCTCGCCATCGACCTGGTGCGGTGTCGCGCCCAGCATCCGGATGACGGTCGGCGCCACGTCGATATTGCGCATGTGCCGCACCACGGCGTCCTTGCGGATCTGCGGCCCGGCGGCGATGAAGGTCGCGCTCATCACCGGGAGCTCGGGGTCGTGACCGTGGGCGCCGTAGAAGTTGGGCATCGACAGCGCGGTGGTTGCCGAGTTGAACGGTGCGTCGCCCTGGCGCGCGACGCCCGGATTTTGCAAGCCGTCGAAATTGTAGCCGGGCGCCATCAGTGCGAACACGTCGCCATAGTCCTGGCCGACGTTCTTGCTGGTGCATTGTCCGGTTCCGGCGTCGCATTGCAGGGGCCGGGTCTCGACGACGGTGAAGATGCGCTGATCCTTGAGCGAGTAGTTGAAGCGCGCATTGGGATCGACCGCGTTCTTCACCGCATCGGTGATCTGCGCCACCAAGTTGCGGTAGGTCGCCAGATCGACGGTGCCGCCGAGCTCGCGGTTCTGCAGGTTGACGTAGATGTCGGCGGCGGGACCCGAGGTGCGGACCCCGACCTTGCTGGTGTCGATGCCGGCGTTGCGCAGGATGTTGGTGAGATTGACCGAGGTGTGGAACGGTGCGAAGCCGTGATCCGACACCACGACGACGTTGCTGTCGCGGCCCGCCGCATCGGCAATCTGCTTCACCGCTCGGTCGGCGGTCTGGTAGGCGAAGCGGATGTAGGACGCGTAGCGCTTGACCTTGGCCGGATCCTGGTTGGCGCCGATCGAGTTCGGATCGGTCGGGTTGGTGCCCTGTCGCGGATCGGTCAGCAGGAACTGGTGCTCGGAGCCGTCGGGCTGCTCGATATAGACCATCACGAGGTCGGCGTCGGGATGGGTCTTGATCGCGCGCTCACCGATATTGGCCTGGTAGCGCACGAAGGTCTTCACCATGTCCTCGTACATCGTCTCGATCTCGACGTCGGGAAAATTGGTGAAGCCCGGGCTCAGGCGCTCCGGAATGCGGAAGTCGGCCTGCGGACGCCAAAAGCCGATGTTGTTGTTGATGTCGTCGACATCGGCGAGCACCGGCGTGTTGCGCGGGATGTAGTTGGCGCCGTAGCGGGCGAAGCGCACCACCGAGAGATCGGGCGACAGCGCCGAGACGAAGTAGGCGGCACCGACCTTGGCGCCGCTGCCTTCGAAGAAGAACGGGGCGTTCTCGCCGCCGAACTTGACGTAGGCCGGCCCGGTCGAGGGCGCGTGGAACGGTCCCGCGGTGATGCCTCTGATATCGTCGAAGAACACCAGCGTGTCGTAGTTCACCTTGCGGTCATTGGTGGTGTCGATCGCGGCGACGCGGATCGAATATTTGACGTCGAGCGTCGAGGCGCTGGTGCAGGTCGCGGTCGCCGCTGCGGAGCACGAGAATGTCTCGATCGGCGCCGAGGTCACCAGCACGGGGCTGAACGAGAAATGGCCTGCAGCCTGCAGCGCCGCGACGATGCCGGGATCGGCCGTGAAGTCGCTGCGCGACAGCGTGAAGCCCTGGGCCCCGATGCCGCCGAAGGCGCCGAACGGCACCGTGAAGTCGGTCACGCGGGTCGGCTGGGCCGGCTGCACCACGGTCTTGTTGATCGAGATGTCGGCGCCGTCGCCGCCGGGCCAGGTCGCGGTGACGACCTTCTTGCCCTGCTGGCGCAGCTGCACCCACAGAGGCTGCGCCGTCGGGCTTGCCGACGGCCCGAGCGGGCTCTCATTGTAGCCGCCGATCGGTGCCGCAAAGCCGCTGATGCTGCTGGAGATCGGCCCGACGATCGGCTGGAACGTGTTCGATGGGATGTCGTTGTGAACCGCCGTCGAACCGGTCGCGATCGCAATATGCGAGACCGCGGTGAGCGAGGGTGACGCCGTCACGTTCTGCAACGCCACCGCGCCGCGGCGGCTGAGCCTGGCGAGGCCGCCGTCGCGCGGCAGCACGCCTTCCTCGATGAATTTCTGGATGAAATCGGGCTTGGCGCCGTCGAGCGAGATCATCACCACGCGCGGCTTGCGGCCATGATGGTCGCCGTCATGGTCCTGATCCTGATCTTGATCGTGATCGTGACCACGGGAATCGCCAGCACCGCGATCACCACTATCGCCGTCCTGACCGGCGCGCGCCGGAATTGCAGTCCACGCCAGTGATGCGACGAGCGTCATCGCCGACGTGACGGAAACAAACGTCTTCAATTTCATGAGAATGCCCCAACATCGCTGCGCGAATGCACAAACGGAAACCGTTCAGCAATCTTCGGAGCCTTGGCTGACGGGCATGTGACGCGCCCGCGACGACGCGGCGACAGCGCGGCGTTGCGTCACAACTCGCGTTTGCGTTGCGTCACGCCAAGAAGGCGCTTGAACACAACGAACTAGCGCTCTGCTTTCGATGCAACCGGTGTCGATGTAACGACTGGATGACGAGGCGTGTCCACAGAGCTCGCGTTTTCGAGCGAAGCGGCCGTGAACTTTACGCCGGCGCCTCCGTCGGCGCCTTCCGCTTCACCCGCTTGATGGTGCCGGAGAAGCTGAACAGCGGCCGCCCGGCCGATGTCAGCATGCCGCGCACGAAGATCAGCGACATGCCGGCGCGGGTGACTTCGCCGGTGCATTCGATCAGGTCGCCCTCGCGGGCCGCGTCGAGGAATTCCGAGGCGAACGACACCGTGACGCCGGGGCCCTGGAGCACCGAGCCGGCGAGCGCGAACAGGCAGTAATCCGCGAAGGTCATGAAGCAGCCGCCGTGGACGTTGCCGCCGCCGTTGAGGTGCTTCTTGGCGACCCGGAACGCGCACGCGATGCGGCCGTTCTCGTCCATGCGATGGTAAAAGGGGCCGGAATGGCTCTCGAAATTGTCCCGCGTCCAGGTCCGCCAGCCGGCGAATTCGCCCTCGGTTTCGACGTGCAGGTCGGGGCGGCGGTTGAATGCGGTCTCTAATGCGGTCTTGGCGCGCTCGTTCACGAAATTTGACCTTCAATTGTCGGGTTCGGGTCCTTAAATCCGATCCATCCCCATTGTGCAAATCCCGCACCCCGCGGCCAGCTGCCGCAAAGCTCTGGACAGGCCGAAAATGCCCCGTAAAAGGCCTTTTCGCCCCCGTTCGATCTACCTATTAAGGGTCCCATGAACGCGCCCAAGAACGACCCCAAGAACGAACCGAAGATCACCCCCGAACTGGTCGCCGCCCACGGGCTGAAGCCGGACGAGTACGAGCGCATCCTCAAGCTGATCGGGCGGGTTCCGACCTTCACCGAACTCGGCATCTTCTCGGCGATGTGGAACGAGCATTGCTCGTACAAGTCGTCGCGGATCCATCTGCGCGGCCTGCCGACCAAGGCCCCCTGGGTGATCCAGGGCCCCGGTGAGAATGCCGGCGTGATCGATATCGGCGACGGCCAGGCCGTGGTGTTCAAGATGGAGAGCCACAACCACCCGAGCTACATCGAGCCCTACCAGGGCGCGACCACCGGCGTCGGCGGCATCCTGCGCGACGTCTTCACCATGGGCGCGCGCCCGATCGCCTGCCTGAACGCGCTGAGTTTTGGCGCGCCGGAGCATCCCAAGACCCGGCACCTCGTGTCCGGCGTCGTTGCCGGCGTCGGCGGGTACGGCAATTCGTTCGGGGTGCCGACGGTCGGCGGCCAGGTGCGCTTTCACACCCGCTATGACGGCAACATCCTGGTCAACGCGATGGCGGTGGGCCTCGCCGACGCCGACAAGATCTTCTACGCGGCGGCCTCCGGCGTGAACATGCCGATCGTCTATCTCGGCTCCAAGACCGGCCGCGACGGCATCCATGGCGCCTCGATGGCCTCGGCCGAATTCGACGATGCCTCCGAGGAGAAGCGCCCGACGGTGCAGGTCGGCGATCCCTTCGCCGAGAAACTGCTGCTCGAAGCCTGCCTCGAGATCATGGCCGCCGATTGCGTGGTCGCGATCCAGGACATGGGCGCGGCGGGCCTGACCTGCTCGGCGGTCGAGATGGGCGCCAAGGGCGATCTCGGCGTCGACCTCGATCTCGACGCGGTGCCGACCCGCGAGACCGGCATGAGCGCCTACGAGATGATGCTTTCGGAAAGCCAGGAGCGGATGCTCATGGTGCTCAAGCCCGAGAAGGAGAAAGAGGCCGAGGCGATCTTCCGCAAATGGGGGCTCGATTTCGCCATCGTCGGCTACACCACGCCGAGCAAGCGCTTCGTCGTCAAGCATGGCGGCGACGTGATGGCCGACCTGCCGATCAAGGAACTCGGTGACGAGGCGCCGGTCTATGACCGCCCGCACGTCGCCTCGAACGCGCTGCCTGTCATCCGGGGGCAGGACGTCAAGCCGCCGCTCGGCATCGCCGACGCACTGACCAAGCTGATCGGCACGCCCGAGCTGTGCTCGAAGCGCTGGGTCTGGGAGCAGTACGACCACGTCATCCTGGGCAATACCATGCAGCGCCCCGGCGGCGACGCCGCGGTGGTCCGCGTCGAGGACGGGCCGAAGGGACTTGCGCTCACCGTCGACGTCACCCCGCGCTATTGCGAGGCCGATCCTTTCGAGGGTGGCAAGCAGGCGGTCGCCGAAGCCTGGCGCAACATCACCGCCGTCGGCGGCCGGCCGCTCGCGATCACCGACAACCTCAATTTCGGCAATCCGGAGCGGCCCGAGATCATGGGCCAGTTCGTCGGCTGCCTGAAGGGTATTGCGGAGGCCTGCGTTGCGTTGGACTTCCCGGTCGTGTCCGGCAACGTCTCGCTCTACAACGAGACCAACGGCCGCGGCATCCTGCCGACGCCCTCGATCGGCGGCGTCGGCCTGCTCGACGACTTCACCAAGTCGGCGACGCTGGCCTTCAAGGCGGCGGGCGAGGCGATCCTGCTGGTCGGCGACACCCAGGGCTGGCTCGGCCAGTCGGTTTACCTGCGCGATGTCTGCGGCCGCGAGGAGGGCGCTCCGCCGCCGGTCGATCTCGCCACCGAGAAGCGCAACGGCGATGTGGTGCGGGGCATGATCCGCGCCGGCACCGCGACCGCCGTGCATGACCTCTCCGACGGCGGGCTCCTGATCGCGCTCGCCGAGATGGCGATCGCGAGCGGAATCGGCGCGCAGCTGCTGGCGGCGCCGTCCTCGATCGTGCCGCATGCCTATTGGTATGGCGAGGATCAGGCGCGCTACGTCGTCACCGTGCCCGCCGCCGACGCAGGTCTCGTGCTGGCCAAGATGAAGGGCGCGGGCGTGCCCTGCGCACGTATCGGCACCACCGGCGGGGACGCGATTGCGGTCGCCGGCGAGGCGCCCGTTGCGGTCGAAAACCTGTCCCGCGCGTTCGAGCACTGGCTGCCGAACTACATGCACGGCACTGCCGCCTGATCCGGGAGGATCAGGCGCTGCAACGTCAAGCGAACAGAACCTCAATAGCGCGATGACCCTGTCATCGCGCTATTGCTTTTGTTCAAGCACGATCGCTTCAGGTCGCGCCGCGGACCGCGCGCCAGGCAAAGATGATCACGCAGGCGCCGATGAAGCCGGCGACGAGATAGCTGATCCATCCTCCGCCGAGCGATACGCCGAGCAGACCCAACAGCCAGTTCGCCAGCGCGGCGCCGACGATGCCGAGGATGATATTCATGAAGATGCCGGTTCCGGTCTTCATGAACATCTCGGCGAGCCAGCCGGCCAATCCGCCGACGATGATTGCGGCGATCCATCCAACTTGAGGGTCGTTCATCTCGGGACGCTCCTTGAGGTCAAGCAGTCCGGCCAGCATACCTGAGAATCAGGGGGCGGGATGTGACCAATGGCAGGTTGTGCGCAACTTGTCGCCGCGACCGGGCCGTCAACCTTGCCGCTTGCGGCGCGACCACCGCGCAGCAAGCGCACCGCGGCTGGAAAGCGTGGCGGCCAGGGACGAGATCGCAGCGTGACCTCTACAGCACGTAGTTGGCGCCCGGCAGCCTGCGCAGCGCGGCGGTCAGGGCCCAACTCAGCGCCACGGTGGCGAAGAATGCGATCGCAGCCTTTGCGATCGCCGGCAGATCCATGTCGAACAGCCAGTACTGCAGCCACAGCACGATCGGATAGTGCACCAGGAACATGCCGTAGGCGTCACTCTGCATGCGGTCGAGCAGCGTCGGCCCCGATGCCTTCGATTGCAGGAAGTAAGCCAGGATCGCGAACAGGATCGAGGCGCTGAACAGCACGTAGAAGCTGCCGTAGATCGCGAGATACCAGCCTGGCAACGGATCGGGGTTACCGATGATCTGGCGCTTGATATAGATCATCGTCCACATCAGCGCGTAGGGGATCAGCGTGATGCCGGTCCAGAACCAGCGCCGCTCGGTCAGCCGTCCGTGCGCGCTGAGCACGCCGCCCTCGAGGTTGGCCGCGCCGATCCCTGCACCAATGAAGAAATAGCATGCATACAGCAGCACGCGGCTCGCCTGCACCGAGAACGGTCCAAGCTCGAACCAGTAGTTCTGGCCGTAATGGACCAGCATCGGCAGGTAGGCGGCGGCACTGACGATCACGAGGAACAGCCAGAACTTCGAGGGGCGCTGGAATCCCTTGATCGACAGCCGGTTGATCGGTTCGAGCAGCGTCGACGACACGCGATACAGCACGCTGGCCGTCAAGTCGAAGGCCATCAAGACCCAGACGAACCAGATCGGGCCGCTCGGCCAGGGCCCGAACATCATGGTCTTCTTCCAGAATTCGGAGAAGGTCAGGTCCGGCGTCGCGCGCAGCGCGATCGCGTAATAAGCGATCGGGATCACGGCGACGGCGCAGACCACGAACGGCAGGCCGAGCCGGAGCAGCCGGTCGCGCAGGAAGATCAGCCACGGCTTGCGACCAAGTCCGGGCCAGACGAATAGTCCCGACAGGAAGAAGAACATCGCCATGAAGAAGCTGTCGGTGGCGAGCACCACGCAGTCGAAGCCGATCCACGACGTCGGGTCGGTGTGCCCGAAATGGGTGTAGGGGATCACGGCGTGGTGCAGCAGCACGACCAGTGTCAGGAAGGTGCGTGCACGGTCCAGGGCAAGGTTGCGCTTGTGGAGCTTCGGTGCTGCCTGGACGTCGACGGCCGGAGCCGCGTGAGCAATCGATTTCATGGTGCCCCCAGCCGGGTCTGCAGCCTGATGTTGCAATCGGGAACCCGATTCAGCAAGGCCCAATTGTCCCGATTCCGGGGTATCGAGGTCGGTCATCTCAGCGCATCTGTTTCGTTCTGGAACCGGGGTCGGTAGCGGACGTTATCGGCGGACGCGCAAATGCGCGCGGTTTGTGGAGCAAGCAATGACACTGCTGAAATGGGCGTTGATCTTCCTGGTCGTCTCGATCATCGCGGGCCTGCTCGGCTTCACCGGCATTTCCGCCGCCTCCGCCGACATTGCGCGCTTCCTGTTCTACGTGTTCGTCGTGATCTTCCTGGTGCTGCTGATCCTCGGGCTCACGATATTCAGGGTCTAGCGCCGGTCCGGCCGAACACTTCCGTCGAAATGCCCGGGCCTCACCCGGGCATTTCGGTCTTCGGGCGAGTCAGCACGCAACGAAGCGCCAGGCGAGGCTCGGCGATAGCGGCAGGCGAGACGGTCTAGGCGACTTCCTCGATCCTCACCTTGTCCGGGTAGAACGCGAGGTGGCCGGCGATCTCGGTCATCGCCGGGAACGGCGTCTCATAGGTCCAGATCGCATTGTCCAGCGTCTTGCCGTTGGCCTTGATGCTGAAATAGCTCGCGTCCCCCTTGTAGGGACAGTGCGTGGTCCGCTCGGTGCGGGTCAACAGCTCCATGTTGGCGTCCTGCCGGGGGACGTATTGCACGGCCGGATAGCTCGCTTCCTTCAGGGTCAGCGCATGGGTGGTCTCGGCGATGACGACGCCGTCGGCGGTGACGCGGACGCGCTTGCCATTGGGTGTGATCGTGATCGGATGGTCGGGGCCGGGGAGCTTCATGATTCTGCGCCTCTTCTGGTCATTTCGGCGTGATGTCTTGTGACCGATTGATGCAGGTTTAAATCGCTGGGAATGGGAATATAGTGTGCCCAGGGATGACCTAGAAGACCTCAGGCGCTAGGTTTTACCTGCATGGCTGCCAAGCCGGCCATGATTCGAACGACCCTGACGGAGGTGGACTGGGATGCCGATGGACGCCCGTGATATCGAATCGATGATCAAGGCAGCGATTCCTGATGCCGAGGTGACGATCCGTGATCTGGCCGGCGACGGCGACCACTATGCGGCCACTGTCGTTTCCGAGTCATTCCGTGGCAAGTCCCGGGTTCAGCAGCATCAGATCGTCTACCAGTCGCTGAAGGGCCAGATGGGCGGCGTGCTGCACGCGTTGGCCCTGCAGACCGGCGTGCCGGAAGGCTAGGCCCCGGCCAGCGGGCGGGGGCCTCAGGCGATGGCAGACAATCCGCGCGGCGCGATGTTTCGCGTCATCGTGCCGAACCAGCACAGCCGCGTCACCAATGCCGAGCTGTTCTTCGACCTCGTCTTCGTCTTCGCAGTCACGCAGCTGTCGCACACGCTGCTGCACCAATTTACCCCGCTCGGCGCGGTGCAGGTCACGGTGCTGTTTCTCGCGGTGTGGTGGGTGTGGGTCTACACCACCTGGGTCACCAACTGGCTCAATCCCGACCTGACGCCGGTCCGCCTGCTGCTGTTCGTCCTGATGCTGGGCGGGCTGTTGCTGTCGACCTCGATTCCGAGCGCCTTCGAGGGCCGCGGGCTGTGGTTCGCCGGGACCTATGCGGCGATGCAGGTCGGCCGCACGGCGTTCTGGTTGCTGGCGACGCCGCGGCGCCGGACGGCGGTGCGCCACAACGCGATCCGAATCCTGACCTGGCTGTCCGGCTCGGCCGTGCTGTGGATTCTCGGCGGCTTCGCCGAGCACGAGACGCGCATATGGCTCTGGATTGCGGCGCTCGCCATCGAATATGTCGCGCCGGCCCTGCGGTTCTGGACCCCTGGCCTCGGTTTTTCCTCGATGGAGGCGTGGTCGGTCGAGGGCGGCCACATGGCCGAGCGCTGCGCCGGCTTCATCATCATTGCGCTCGGCGAGGCAATCGTGGTCGACGGCGCCACCTTCGCCGAGCTGACCTGGACGCCGGAGAATGTCGCCGCCTTCATCTCGGCGCTGGTCGGCAGCATCGCGATGTGGTGGATCTATTTTCACAAGGGCGCCGAGGCCGGCTCGGAGATGATCTCCAAGTCCGAGGAATCCGGCCGCGTGGCGCGGATCGCCTACACCTATCTGCACATGCCGATCGTCGGCGGCATCATCCTCACCGCGGTCGCCGACGAACTGGTGCTGAAGCACCCTGGCGGCCATGCTGATCTCAACACGATCATAAGCTCGGTCGGCGGCCCCGCGCTGTTCCTGGTCGGGACCATCCTGTTCAAATACGTGATCCGCAACTTCCTGCAGCTCTCGCACGGCGTCGGCATCGTCGCGCTCGCGATAACGGCCTATTTCGCCAGCGGGATGTCGCCGCTGGTGCTCTCGCTCGTCACCACCGCGATCATGATCGTGGTCGCGGCGTGGGAATCGATCTCGCTGCGCTCGACGGGGGATGAGGAGTAGGGGCGTCCGCGCTATCTGCGTCCGTCCGTTGCCACGCGGTGCTGCCAATAGACGAACAGCGGTGCGCCGATCACTTCAAGCAAGGTGAAGCCCACGAAGGGCAGCGGCGGGGTGCCTACCATCGCCATCGACAGCAGCCTGCCGATGCCGCCGAGGAAGATGGCGCCCCACACCACGCGAAACAACACGCTCTCGCTTTCGATGCGCGGCACCAGCCACAGCAGCGCGAAGCCGAGGCCGAGCCAGACCCCGCCGAAGAAGCGCAGATTGCTGTCGAGCACCGGCAGCGCCGGCACGCCAGATCCCGCGTAGAGCGGATCGCTGACGCCGAGCATGGTGATGATGCCGGTGAGGATGGGCACCAGGGCCAGCGCCGCCGTTGCAATCTGCAGCGCACGCCGTCCCATCATCGTGCCCGTCCTGGTTAGGCGCTAGTCCGCCACGAGCGCATGCACCGAGAACATCGTGTTGGCGTCGGTCCAGCTTTCGCGCACCGTCCAGCCCGCGCTGCGGGCGAGCGCGGTGAAACGCGGGAGCGAATATTTGTAGCTGTTCTCGGTGTGAATGCTTTCGCCGGGGCGGAAGGCGAAGGTGTTGCCGAGGATGCGCACGGTCTGCGCCTTGCGGCTGATCAGATGCATTTCGATGCGATGGCGGTCGCGGTTGTAGATCGAGCGGTGGGTGAAGCCCGACAGGTCGAAATTGCCGCCGAGCTCGCGGTTGATGCGAACCAGCACATTGAGGTTGAAGCGCGCGGTGACGCCGGCCGCGTCGTTATAGGCGTCGTACAGCACGCGCTCATCCTTCTCGAGGTCGACGCCGATGATCATCTGCGCGCCGTGGCCGAGGATCTGGCGCGCGCTGCGCAGGAAGGCCAAGGCCTCGCTCGGCTCGAAATTGCCCAGCGTCGAGCCGGGGAAGAAGCCGACCTTCGGCATCGTAGCGACGGCCTCGGGCAGCGCGAACGGTGTGGTGAAGTCGGCCGCGACCGGATAGATGCCGAGACCGGGGAAATCCTTCCGCAAGCCGTCGGCCTGGGCCTTGAGGAAATCGCCGGAAATATCGACCGGCACGTAGGCTGCGAATTCGCAATGTTCGAGCAGCAGGCGCACCTTGGTGGTGGCGCCGGCGCCGAACTCGACCAGGGCCGCACCTTCGGGGATGATCGCTGCGATCTCGTCGCCGCGGTCGCGCAGGATGCCGAGTTCGGTGCGGGTCGGATAATATTCCGGCAGCACCGTGATCTGCTCGAACAGCTCCGAGCCGGCGGCGTCGTAGAAATATTTCGGCGACAGCCGTTTCGGGTGACGGGCGAGATCGCCGATCACGTCGCCGGCAAACGCCGAGGTCGCTTCGTCGAACGGATACGCTTTGGCCAACGCGGCGGCATGCACATTCATGATACTCTCCTGAACGCGCTTACCGGCGCGCACTTGATGTCGACGGGACTCAATCAGGCATAGTCGGCGAGGCGTAACCCCGTGAATTGCCAGCGATGGTGCGGATAGAAGAAGTTGCGGTAGGTGACACGGCTATGACCTAATGGCGTCGCCAGCGACGAGCCGCGCAGCACGAGCTGGTTGACCATGAACTTGCCGTTGTATTCGCCGAGCGCGCCTTCGATCGCGCGGTAGCCCGGGTAGGGAGAATAAGAGCTGCGGGTCCACTGCCAGACGATGCCGTAGGCATCGTTGAGCAGGCCGCCGCGCGCTGCGACCTCCCATTCCATCTCGGTCGGCAGGTGCTTGCCGGCCCAGCGGGCGAAGGCGTCAGCCTCGTAGTAGCTGACATGGCAAACCGGAGCCTGCGGATCGATCGGCTGCAGGCCGCCCAGCGTCATGATCTGCCATTCGCCGTCGATCTTGCGCCAGTGGCCGGGCGCCTGCCAGCCCTCGTCGCTCACGGTGCCGAAGCCGTCCATCAGCCACAGCGTGGCGGTGGAATAGCCGCCGTCCTTGATGAAGGCGAGCCAGTCGGCATTGGTGACGAGATTCTTGGCGAGCTTGACCGGACCGACCAGCGCGCGATGCGCGGGCTTCTCATTGTCGAAATGGAAGCTGTCGTCGGCGTGGCCGACGGTGTGGATGCCCTCGTTGAGCGTCACCCATTGGTCAGCGCCGCCGTGCGACGCCGGGAAGCGCCAGGCCGGATCGTAGGCCGGCGGGATCGGGTTCTGCGCGAAGGCATGCAGGATGTCGGTGTACATCAGCTCCTGATGCTGCTGCTCGTGGTTGAGGCCGACCTCGACCAGCGGCACCAGCGCCGCGAGCTTTTCTGTTGTGGCGGTCTGGAAGAATTTCACCACCGCGGCATCGACATGGCGGCGATAGGCGGTCACCTCGCCGGCCGTCGGGCGGGTCAGGTGGCCGCGCTGGTGCCGGGCGTGCCGGGGGCCGGCGGTGACGTAATAGGAATTGAACAGATAGGCGTAGTCCGGGTGGAATGGGGTGTAGCCTTGGACGTGCTCGCCGAGCAGAAACTGCTCGAAGAACCAGGTCGTATGCGCGCGATGCCACTTGGCGGGGCTCGCATCCGGCATCGACTGGATCAGCTGGTCTTCGGGGGACAGCGGGGCGGCCCGGCGCTCGGTCTCGTCGCGGACCGCGCGATAGGCGGCCACCAGCCGCTCGGCGAGCGGCCCGGTTTCGGAGGACAGTGACGGGGTGGCGGCGGAAAGGGCGGCCGCGGCAGAGGCTGGTTTCGTCACATGGGTCTCCGATTCCAGGGGAGAACGTTGCTTCGGCAATCTGGTTCCTGACGGACAGTTCGTCCTAGATAGGGGCTCCGTTACGGGAAAAAAGCCTCCCCCATGATGATATTGGGGCCGTCAGATAATCCCGGCGCTTTTTGCGGTGCCGTCCGGCCCCCGTCGCATGCCAGATTTCCGCCATTTTGCTTTGGGTGCACAATGGTTTGAGCTACATATATAGTCAGTCACGGGTTAGAAGGGCGGGCCGGCCCGTTAAGGCCTGAGAGCGCCGCCTACGCAAGGAAGCGAAAATGAGCATCGAGCAATTCATCGACAACGAAGTGAAGTCGAACGACGTCGTGCTGTTCATGAAGGGCACGCCGCAATTCCCGCAGTGCGGGTTTTCCGGTCAGGTCGTGCAGATCCTCGACCACATCGGTGTCGGTTACAAAGGCCTCAACGTTCTCGAATCCGCCGAGCTGCGCAACGGCATCAAGGTCTATTCGAACTGGCCGACGATTCCGCAGCTCTATGTGAAGGGCGAGTTCGTCGGCGGTTGCGACATCATCCGCGAGATGTTCCAGGCCGGTGAATTGCAGCAGCTGTTTGCCGACAAGGGCATCCCGGTCGACGTGGCTGCCTGACCTTGACCGCGCGCCGGATCGGCAAGGCGCGGCTCGAAGTCATCGTTACGGACATCACGACACTCCGCGTTGACGCCATCGTCAACGCGGCCAATTCTTCGCTGCTTGGTGGCGGTGGCGTCGACGGCGCGATCCACGACGCGGCGGGCCCCGAGCTGCTCGCCGAGTGTCGGACGCTCAACGGCTGCGAAACCGGCGATGCCAAGATCACCAAGGGCTACCGGCTCCCCGCCAAGCATGTGATCCACGCCGTTGGACCGATCTGGTATGGCGGTGATCGTGGGGAGGACGCCCATTTGGCGTCTTGTTATCGCCGCGGGATTGAGCTTTGCCGCAGTCATAATCTCGCTTCGGTCGCGTTTCCGGCGATCTCCACCGGTGTGTTTCGATTTCCGGCGGATCGGGCCGCCAAAATCGCCGTCAAAACTGTCGTTGATGCCCTGCCGGCCGCGCCCGGCGTCACGCAGGTGATCTTCTGCTGCTTCTCACCCCAGAGCGGCGAACTCCATCAGGAGGTCCTGGACGCCTTTGGGAGCCCTTGTGCCTGATGATACCGCCGCTACACTTCCCCGTGATATCCGGGGAGGGATCAATAGAATGCATTCATTTCGTTTGACGTGCGCGGCCGCAGCTGCCGCGGTGGTGCTTGCGGCGCCGGCGTTCTCGCACACCGAAGGCACCTATGAGATTCCGGCAGGCGCCCATTTCAATCCCGACAAGCTCGCCAAGATCAGCGAGTTCTTCAAGAATGAGGTCGCGACCGGAAAGATTCCGGGTGCCATCGTCCTGATCCAGCAGCACGGCAAGCCTGTCTATCACGAGGCGTTCGGCGTGCAGGACGTGGTCAGCAAGGTGCCGATCACGGACAAGACCATCTTCCGCCTGGCTTCGATGTCCAAGTCGATCACCGCCGTGGCCTCGATGCAGCTGCTGGAAGAAGGCAAGTACAAGCTCGACGATCCCGTCTCGAAATACATTCCATCCTTCGCCGACATGAAGGTCGGAGTCGAGAAGAAGGCCGAGGACGGCACCAAGACGCTCGAGCTGGTACCGCCGAAGCGGCCGATCACGATCCTCGATCTGATGACGCATACGTCGGGCATCACCTACGGTTTCTATGGCGACAGCCTGGTCCGCAAGGCCTACAAGGAAGCCAACATCTATGGCGGTGATTTCGACCTCGCCGAATTCGCCGAGCGGATCGCCAAGCTGCCGCTGCACAACCAGCCCGGCGCGCTCTGGCAATACGGTCATTCCACCGACATCCTGGCGCGCGTGATGGAGGTGACCACCGGCGAGAAGCTCTCGACGATCGAGCAGGAAAGGCTGCTCCGCCCGCTCGGCATGAAGGACACCGGCTTCTTCGTCACCGATCCCGAGAAGCAGAAGCTGATGGCCGAGCCGATGCCGAACGACAGCGACTTCCGGGTCGGCCGGGTCAACGATCCGACCAAGGTCAAGAAATGGGAGTCCGCCAGCGGCGGCATGGTTTCCACCATGGCGGATTATTCGCGCTTCGCCCAGATGCTGCTCAATGGCGGCACGCTCGACGGCAAGACCATCATGAAGCCGGAGACGTTCAAGGAGCTGACGACCGACCGCGTCGGTCCGGGCTCCGGCGTCGAGCGCGACTTCTTCTACTTTCCCGGCGACGGCTTCGGCTTCGGCCTTGGCATCGCGGTGCGCACCGATCCGGGCACCGCGAAGCCGCCGCCGCCCGGCGATCTCGGCGAGCTGAAATGGGATGGCGCCAGCGGCTGCTATTACATCATCGACCGCAAGCAGGACTTCTTCTTCGTCCTGCTGGAGCAGACGCCGAGCGAGCGCCAGCGCATCCAGCGGACGTTGAAGCAGCTCGTCTATGAAGCGTTGCAAAATTAGAGCGTTTGCGAGTGAAGCAAACGCGTCAAAACAAAAGAACAAGAGCATGATCCGATTCAATCGGAGCGGATCATGCGCTCGGATGCGTGGCTACCGCGCGTTCGTCGCGGCATTCGCGCTCGCGTCGATCACGACGGTTGCAAGGGCCGGCTCGCCGGGGCCGGTCGCGCACCGCTTTTCGGCGGAAGGCCTCGCCAGGGTCTCGGCCTATGTCGGGAACGAGGTCGCGACCGGGAAGATACCCGGTGCGATCCTGCTGCTGCAGCAGCACGGCAAGCCGGTCTACTACCAAAGTTTCGGAGTCCGTGACGTCGCCACCGAATTCTCGATGAGCGCGGATACCATCTTCCGTCTCTATTCGATGTCGAAGCCGATCACGACCGTCATCGCGATGATGCTGGTGGAGGAGGGCAAGCTTGCCCTCAGCGATCCGGTGTCGAAATATATCCCGGCCTTTGCCGACATGAAGGTCGGTGTGGAGAAGCGTGGCGACGAGGGCAAGCCGTCGATGACGCTGGAGCCGCTCAAGCGTCCGGTGACCATCGAAGACCTGATGCGCCACACGGCAGGCTTGCCCTACGGTTATTATGGCGGCGGTGTCGTGAACAAGACCTACGCCGACGCCGGCCTGTTCGACAATGATCCCGACAATGCCGAATTCGTGGCGCGGCTCACGGCGATGCCGCTCGCCGAGCAACCCGGCACGCAATGGGACTACGGCCATTCCACCGATGTGCTCGGCCGCATCATCGAGGTGATAACAGGCAAATCCCTGTTTCAGGTCGAGAAGGAGCGGCTGCTCGATCCGCTCGGCATGAACGAGACCGCGTTCTATGTCGCCGACCGCACGAAATGGCCGCTGATCGCCGAGCCGCTGCCGAAGGATCGCACCATCAGTCCGGTCTCTGACGTCAGCAACCCGCGCCGGCCGCTGCGGCGCGAATCCGGCGGCGGCGGAATGGTCGGCACTATCGGCGACTACGCGCGCTTCTCGCAGATGCTGTTGAACGGCGGCCTCTATGAGGGCCGGCGCTATCTGAAGCCGGAGACCATCGCGCTGATGGCAAGGGACCATATCGGTCCGGACACCGGCGTCGTGCGCGACAAGAACTATTATCCGGGGCCGAACTCCGGCTTCGGCCTCGGCTTCGCGGTCCGCACCTCGGTGCCGGCAAATACATCCTGGCCGCTCGGCGAATATCGCTGGGACGGTGTCGGCGGCACGTTCTTCTTCATCGATCCCGCGGACGATCTGTTCGGCATCTTCATGGTGCAGACGCCATCACAGCGCGGCCGGATCCAGCAGGAGCTGAAGACGCTGATCTACCAGGCGATGGGAAGGTAGATCCGGGCAAGACCATCTTCTCGTCATTGCGAGCGAGAGCGAAGCAATCGATCCCGCCACTTGCTGAGACATGGATTGCTTCGTCGCTTCCGCTCCTCGCAATGACAGTGTGGGAGTTACGCCGCGCGCACGATGTCCCTGACGTGGCCGATCATCTCCTCGATCTGGGCCGCGTTGACATCGAGATGCGTGCAGGCCCTGATCCGGCCGTCCATCATCGCCAGCGTCACACCGCGCTTGCGCAGCTCGGTGACCATCTTGTCGCCCGATACACCGGCGCCGTCGGGCTTGAAGAAGACGAGGTTGGTCTCGGGCGCCTGCACCGCGATGCCGTTGATCTGCGACAGCCCGCGCGCCAGCGCCCGCGCATTGGCATGATCGTCGGCGAGGCGGTCGACGTGGTGATCGAGTGCGTAGATGCAGGCGGCAGCGCAGACGCCGGACTGCCGCATCGAGCCGCCGAGCCGCTGCTTCCAGCGCCAGACGTCGTCGATGAACGCGCGTGTGCCGGCGATCACGCCGCCGATCGGCGCGCCGAGGCCCTTGGAGAAATCGATCCAGGCTGAATCCCAACCTGCCGTCATGTCGCGCGGCGAGATGCCGGAGGCGACAGTGGCGTTCAGGAGCCGCGCGCCGTCCATGTGGGTCACGAGCCCATGGGCCTTGGCGATGCGCGCGACCTCGTCGAGTGCGGCCTTCTTCCAGATCGTACCGCCGCCGATATTGGCGGTCTGCTCGACGCTGACGAGCACCTGCGGCGGCTGGTAGCGGGTGCGTGGATGCAGCGCCGCGCGGAACGTGTCGGGCGTGAACTGGCCGTCGTCGCCCGGGAGCTGCGTGATCTGGAAGCCGCCGAGCGCCGCGTGCGCGCCGCCCTCGCGCGCGATGATATGCGCGGTCGCATGTGCCAGGATCTCGTCGCCAGGGCGGCAATAGGCCAGCGTCGCCGCGACGTTGCACATCGTGCCCGACGGCATGAAAACGGCAGCCTCCTTGCCGAGCAGATCGGCGACGCGGGCGCAGAGTTCGTTGGTGGTGGGATCGTCACCGACCTGCTCGTCACCAACCTCCGCCTTGGCCATCGCCTCGCGCATCGCCGGCGTCGGCTTGGTCTGGGTGTCCGACAGCAGGTTGATGCGGACGGCGGGCGCCTTCGGATCGGGTGGGGCAGGGGTGTAGTGCATGATGTTTCTCTCGGTCGATATGCCGCGACTTTAGCCAAACAAAAAGGCCCCGGCAAAACCGGGGCCTTTCCAAACTCGCATGCGTGATGTGATCAGCGCGAATAGAATTCGACGATCAGATGCGGCTCCATCTGCACCGGGAACGGCACATCCGACAGGCCGGGGGTGCGCGCGAACTTCGCGGTCATCTTGGAGTGATCGACCTCGATGAAGTCGGGCACGTCGCGCTCGGGAAGCTGGCTTGCTTCCAGCACCGGCGTGAGCTGCTTGGAGGATTCCTTGACCTCGATGGTGTCGCCGATCTTCAGCTTGTAGCTGCCGATGTTGACCTTGCGGCCGTTCACCTTGATGTGGCCGTGGTTGATGAACTGGCGCGCGGCGAACATCGTGGAGACGAACTTGGCGCGATAGACCACAGTGTCGAGACGGCGCTCGAGGAGGCCGATCAGGTTCTCGCCGGTGTCGCCCTTCAGGCGGCTGGCTTCGACATAGATGCCGTGGAACTGGCGCTCGGAAATGTTGGCGTAGTAGCCCTTGAGCTTCTGCTTGGCGCGGAGCTGCACGCCGAAGTCGGAGAGCTTGCCCTTGCGGCGCTGGCCGTGCTGGCCGGGGCCGTATTCGCGGCGGTTCACAGGGCTCTTCGGGCGGCCCCAGATATTCTGGCCCATGCGGCGATCGATCTTGTACTTCGCCTCACTGCGCTTTGTCATCGCGTCCTCTTTGTATAGCCGTCGCTACCCAGCGCCCGGCGTTTTGTCAGTCTAGGGTTTGAGGAGACGCGCCCTCCTGTGTACCGGCCAAAAGGCCTGCACCGACAGGTTCGCCTCGAAAGCTCGGGGAGAACCACGGGTCGCGAAACGCATCGCGGGCCGAAACCGGCCCGCGAGCAAGGGTGGTCTTAAGGAGAAAGTCCGGTTCTGTCAAACAAAACGCGGGGCGTTTTGGGCCGAATCGGCGTCAAAATCGACTATTTCGGCCCTCAAAGGCGATTTCTGGCCGCCCGGACGCCAAAGGCCAAATCTGGTTCAGTTCACGGCGCCGGTTTCGCCAAGGGCTCGCCAGCCTTGACGATGTAGACTCCGAGCACCTTGAGCGGCTTGTCGCCGGAAGTCTTGGCGTCATGCACCGCACCTTCCGGGATCTGGTAGGAATCTCCGGCCTTCAGCTTCAACGGCGGCTTGCCGTTAATCAGGAGCTCGAGCTCGCCGTCGAGCACATAGCCGGTTTCAACACCGGGATGGCTGTGACGCCCCGACGCACCGCCGGCTGGAACCTCGGCAATCGCCGTGACCGTGTTGTAGCCCGCCGGGAAATCGACCTTCTGCAGCGGCGTTCGCTTGATGCCGCTCTGCTGCGCAACTGCTGCGCTGGCACCGGCAAACGCGATCACAGTGAGCCCAATTAGCAATTTTCTGAACATGCATTTCCTCCCAACCGGCGGGAAGTGTAGCAGCGCGGAATCGCGGCGAAAAGCAGCTGATGTGTGATGTGAAGTTTCGACATTCGGATTAGTCCGTTCATCTGACAGCGCAGGCTGTCGTGAAACTGGACGCGGCCCGGCCTACGCGAAGCTTACAGGCCGTTTAGGCAATTGCGGTGCTGCGCCGCAGGCAGATTCTGCGCCGGGCCGCGGTTCCTTCACGACGGAGCCGGAATATTCTTCGGCGGTAGGCGACTGCGCCAAGCGCGTGGTTGGCTTCGCTTCACGCCTGGCGCTTGATCCCGGCGAAGGCGGCAGCGATGCCGCGCTGGAACAGCGACCAGTCGAAGCCGAGCGCGAGCGCGAGGTAGCCGCGGTCGATCATCGCGTTGGCCTGCTCGGCGGTGCGCGCGACGCCGCCGATCGGCACGCCGCTCTTCATGATGCCTTGCTCGGCGCGCCGCATCAGTTCGACCACCTCGGGATCATCAGGCAGGCCGCGCTTGTCGATCGAGGTGGCGAGATCGCCGGGGCCGATCACCGCGAGGTCGATACCGGGCGTCGCCATGATCTCGTCGATGCGGTTGACGGCGTCGACATGCTCGATCGTGATCATGCAGATCATGTCGTCATCGGCGGTCGCCATGTAGTCGTTCATCGAGACGCCCCAGCGGAACGGCGCGTGGAACGGGCCCCAGAGCCGGTCGCCCCGCGGCGGGTAGCGCACGCTGCGCACCGCCTTCTCGGCGTCGGCGCGATTGCAGATCATCGGAAAGTTGATGCCGAGCGCGCCGATGTCCATCGGCGCCTTGGCGAGGTGCGGCTCGTTGGCGGCGATCCGCACCATCGGCACGCAGGGCGTGCCGGAAGTGGCCACGATCATCGCATGCGCGGTGCCGAGATCAATCGGGCCGTGCTCGAGGTCGACGATGATCCAGTCCAGCGACTGCGCCATGATCTGCACGGTCTGGATGCTTGGAATGGTCGCAATTGCGCCGAAGCTCGGGCGCTTGTCGCGCCACTGTTGTCGCAGGCGGTTGAGCGGCGTCAGCGGGGCTGCGGTCAAATGCGATCCTCCTGCGAAGCAAGGACAAAACTAGCAGCACCGCGTGACAGCGAAAAGGATCAGGCCGGGACGCGGCCGCCGAAGAATGGCGTCAGCGCCTCGCTCAGCGCGTGCGGACGCTTCGAGGTGAAGATCATCTCGGCGCCGGCCTCGTCGCTCTCGGTGCCGGCCGGGCCGAGCAGGTCCGCGACGCGGCGGGCGATTGCGGGGGCCGGATCGATCCAGTCGACCGGCCAGGGCGCGAGCCTCGACAGCCGTTCCAGCAGCAGCGGATAGTGCGTGCAGGCGAGCACGACGGTGTCGGTGCGGGCGGGGTCGTTGGCGCCGGCGCCGACGAAGCAGGGTTTTAGCTCGGCCGCGATGTCCTCGTCGGGCACGGTTTGGCCGCTGAGGGCTGCTTCCGCCAGCGAGGCGAGTTCGCCGGAACCGACCAGCGTCACCTCGCAGCCCTGCGCAAAGTCCGAGATCAGCTTGCGGGTATATTCCCGTTTCACAGTGCCTCTTGTGCCGAGCACCGAGACGCGTCGTGTCTTCGACGAGGCGCAGGCCGGCTTGATCGCAGGCACCGTGCCGACGAAGGGCAGGCGGTAAGCGTCGCGCAGATGCGACATCACCAGCGTGGACGCCGTGTTGCAGGCAATCACGACGAGGTCAGGCGCGTGGGTCTCGATCAGCTCGCCGACCAGCGGCACCACGCGGGCGATGATCTCATCCTCGGTGTGGTGGCCATAGGGGAAGAAGGCGTCGTCGGCGACGTAAACATAGTGAGCGTCGGGCCGGGCGCGGACGATCTCGCGCAGCACGGTGAGGCCGCCGAGGCCGGAATCGAACACCAGGATGGTTGGGGGAGTGGACACGCGAAAATTCTATCCGAAGCAGGGTTACCATTCAGTTGTTTTTGCCTGCCCGGCCTTTGGGGCCGACAAAAGGCAGTGAGGCCGGGAATTTCATATGGCCTTGGCCGATACCTGCAAGGATCACGGCAAACTATTGCTGAGACTGTAAAATCCAGACGGGGCCGCCAGGGACCAATCGACCATGATCCGCAATACCATCGTGAGCTGGGGCTCGCTGGCCCGTGCGTTCCATTGGGTGCTCGGCATCGCCATCATCGGCATGCTGGCCTATGGCTGGTGGATGAACCACATCCCGGCGCGGGCGGACAAGTTCTTCTACCGCTCGATCCACGCCGATATCGGCTATCTGGTGCTGCTGTTCACGGTGCTGCGGCTGCTCTGGCGCGGCGTCAATCCGACGCCGGCGCTGCCGGCCGACATGCCCTCCTGGCAGCGGATCGCCGCCCATGCCAGCCACGGCGCACTCTATGCCGTCACCGTCCTGGTGGCGATGCTGGGCTGGGCCCATTCCGGCTCACGCGCCCAGGACTATTCGAGCTTCTTCGGCCTTTTCCGCGTGCCCCAGATCACCTCGCCCGACAAGGCGGCGGCGGATGCCTATGAGGGGCGCCACATCTTTTTCGCCTATGTGCTGTTGGCGCTGATCGTGCTGCACCTCGTCGCGGTCGCCTACCACCACTTCGTCAAGCGCGATCGCGTTGCGGCGCGGATGATGGGGGCGGGTGAGATCGACCACGCTCGCTAGGCGGGGGCCGGGCGTTCCAAAATGATCGCCGGCGTGGGCGCAACCGCGCTACCCTGTGGCGAACAGGGGCGGCCGTCCGGCCGGAATGTGCGTGGGCAATCCTGCACTCGATCAAGCGAATTGGCGGATGCCGGACGAGGGCGCGCCGCATGCCGCGACCTGGATGGCGTTCGGCGCCAGCGCAGCGATCTGGGGCGGCAAGCTGTTTCCTGTGGCCCGGGAAAATCTCGCCACTATCGCCAAGGCCATCGCGGCCTATGAGCGCGTCAACATGCTGGTGCGCGAGGAGGACCACGACATCGCCGCGCGGCTCTGCGGCCCCTCGGTCAGCCTCGTCATTCGACCGGTCGATGACGTGTGGATGCGTGACAGCGGGCCGGTCTTCGTGAAGGATCCCTCCGGGCAACTCGGCGCGGTCGGCTTCAATTTCAACGGCTGGGGCAACAAGCAGCGCCATGCGCTCGATGCCGGGGTCGCAGAACACGTGGCCAGGGCCGCAAAGGCGACGTTCGTCAAGGCCGACCTGGTGCTGGAAGGCGGCGGCATCGAAGTCGACGGTGAGGGGACGGCCATCATCACCGAAAGCTGCGTCCTCAACCCAAATCGCAACCCGGGTGTGTCCAAGGACAAATGCGAGGCCGAATTGTTTCGCGTCCTCGGGCTGGAGAAGATCATCTGGCTGCCCGGCATTGCCGGCAAGGACATCACCGACGGGCATACCGACTTCTATGCACGGTTTGCCAGCCCCGGCGTCGTCGTGGCGGGCCTCGAGCAGGACGCGTCGTCGTTCGACCATGCGGTCACGAAACGACACCTCGAGATCCTGCGCGGCGCTGTTGATGCCAAGGGCCGGCGCCTGGAGGTGGTGGGATTGCACGGACCATCGACCTGGCGCGCAAAATACGGCAACAAGGATTTCGCCGCCGGATACATCAATTTCTACGTCTGCAACGGCGCGGTGATCGCACCGGAATTCGGCGACGCGGCAGCCGACCGCAACGCGCGCGATATCCTGCGGGAACTGTTTGCCGACCGCGAGGTCATCCAGCTCAACATCGACGGCATCGCCGCCGGCGGCGGTGGAGTTCACTGCACCACGCAACAGCAGCCGCGTTGATGACGCAGGCCGCACCGGCCGCGAACCGATCGCGGCCGGGCTCATGAGCTGCGCGCGTGACGCTAGCCGGCCGGCATCTGCTTTTCGACCAGGCGCACCCAGTAGGAAGCGCCGTGGCCGAGAATGTTGTCGTTGAACTTGTAGGCGGGGTGGTGGCACATCGGGCCATCGCCCATGCCGAGGAAGACGAACGCGCCGGGGCGCGCCTCCAGCATGAACGCAAAGTCCTCGGCGCCCATGACCGGCACCAGATTGTCGTTGACGCGGTCGGCGCCGACCACATCGCGGGCGACCTCGGCGGCGACGCCGGCCTCGCGCGCGTGGTTCAGCGTCACCGGATACATGCGTCCATAATCGGTCTCCGCCGATCCGCCATAGGCCTTGGCGATACTGGAGGCGACCTCGCCGATCCGGCGCTCGACCATATCGCGCACCCCGGGATCGAGCGTGCGCACCGTGCCGCCCAGCGTGACGGTCTCCGGGATCACGTTGAAGGCGCTGCCGGCCTCGAACATGGTGATCGAGATCACGGCCGATTTCAGCGGATCGAGATTGCGCGACACGATCGATTGCAGCGCGTTGATGATCTGGGCGCCGATCAGCACGCTGTCGATCGCCTCGTGCGGGGCGGCGCCGGCGTGGCCGCCCTTGCCGTGCACGACGATCTTCAAGGTGTCGGACGAGGCCAGCATCGGGCCGGGCGTGGTCGCGAAATAACCTTCGGGCAGGCCGGGCATGTTGTGCAGGCCGTAGACCTCCTGGATGCCCCAGCGGGTCATCAGCCCGTCGTCGACCATCGCCTTGCCGCCCGCGCCGCCTTCCTCGGCGGGCTGGAAGATCACGACCGCGGTGCCGTCGAAATTGCGCGTCTCGGTGAGGTATTTCGCGGCGCCCAGCAGCATCGCGGTGTGGCCGTCATGGCCGCAGGCGTGCATCTTGCCGGGGATCTTCGAGGCGTAGTCGACGCCCGACGCCTCCACGATCGGCAGCGCGTCCATGTCGGCGCGCAGTCCGATGGTCTTGCCCGAATTGGATTTGCGGCCACGGATCACGCCGACCACGCCGGTGCGCCCGATCCCGGTCACAACCTCGTCGCAGCCGAACTCGCGCAGCTTCTCGGCAACAATGCCGGCGGTGCGGTGGACCTCGTAGAGCAGCTCGGGATTCTCGTGGAAGTCATGGCGCCAGGCGGCCATTTCATCCGAGAGGGCGGCAACGCGATTGACGATTGGCATTGGGAGCGTCCGTTTCTTGTGATTGCGTAGAGCAGCTTAGCGTAGCGGAACCCGCCGCCTTGTCACGCGAAAGCGACCGCCATTCCGGGGCAATTCGAACCTCAATTTCGCAATTGCGAACGCTGCAAGATCGAGATTATGGCCCGAGATTCCGGGTTCACGCGCGGTGCGCGTGCCGGGAATGACGGAGGAGGTCTCAGCTTGTGATCTGCACCCGATTTCACCGGGCTCACCCTGGCCGCCGCTACAAATTCGCCAGTCCGCATTCGACGGCGAGGCGGACCAGCTGGGCGTCGGTCCGCATGCCGGTCTTGGCCTTGATCAGGTAGTGGTAGTTCTGCACGGTCTTGGTGCTGAGGTTGAGGTTGGCGGCGATCTGCTCCTTGGTGCTCCCGGCGGCGAATTGCCTGAGGATCTCGATCTCGCGCTCGCCGAGCTGGTCGAGCGCCGATCTGGTCGGCACCAGGCTCTCCAGCGCGAGCACCCGCGCGACGTCGTCGCTCATCGCGTGCTCGCCGCGCGCCACCGAGCGGATCGCCGCGATCAGCTCGGCCGGCTCGCTGCCCTTGGTGACGAAGCCAGAGGCGCCGGCGCCGAATGCCGCCTTCACCTGGGCCGCCTCGCTGTGCATGCTGAAGACGAGGATGCGGGCATCGGCGTCGCGCGCGCGGATGTTGCGGATCGCCTCCAGTCCGCTCGCGCCGGGCATCGAGATGTCCATCACCACCACGTCGGGTTCGTGCGACTTGAACGCGCGGTAGGCGTTGGCGGCGTTGTCGGCCTCGGCGACGACGCGAAAATCGTCTTGATGCTCGAGCACGCGCCGATAGCCCTGGCGGACGACGGGATGATCGTCCACCAGCAGGATCGAGATGCCTCTGGTCGTCACGGTCGTCATCTCAGGCGGCGAGCGGGATCGTGGCCGCGACGGATAGGCCGCGGCTCGCAGGGGCGATCGACAGCGAGCCGCCGAGCGCGGCGACGCGCTCGCTGACGCCGGTGAGGCCGAAGCCCGCCGACTGTGCCACCTTGGCCGCATCGCCGCCGCCATCGTCCTCGACACGCACCAGCAATGCGTTCTCGGATCCGGTCCGCCGCTCGATCCGCAGCACGATCTCGCGCGCCGCGCTGTGGCGCAGCGCATTGGTCAGGCATTCCTGTGCCACGCGATAGGCGGTGACTGCGACGGTGCCGCTGATGTCGGCGAAGTCGCCATGCAAGTCGAGCTGGATCATCGGCTGCGTCGTACGCGATCGCCAGCTGTCGACGAGATCGACCAGGCTTGCCTCCAGCCCGAGCTCCTCGGCCGGCGGATGGCGCAGGCGATTCAGCGTATCGCGCAGGCACGCCATGATGCGGCGCGTCGCCTGCGAGATCATCCGCGCGTCCTGCGAAATTTCGGTGCCGGCGGCGTATTTGTCCCCGGCGCTGGCCTCGATCGTGTTGGCGAAGGCGAGGATTGCGGTCAGGTTCTGGCCGAACTCGTCGTGCAGCTCGCGCGCCAGCGTCCGGCGTTCGTCGCTGCGGATTTCGAGCAGGCGCCGCGTCAGCACCGTGCGCTCCTCCTCGGCCTGCGCGAGCCGGTCGCCGAGATCGCCGACGGCGCGTCCGATCATCGCGAGCTCCATCGAACGGACGCGCGGCAGCGGGGTCCGGTAGTCGCCGTCGGCCATGCGTCGCAGCGCCGACACGATCGAATGGGCGGGCGCCAGCGTATGTGCGATCGCAAGCGAGGCGAGCAGCGCGATCGCGAGCGCCATCAACAGCGCGACATGGATGTTGTCCAGGATGTGTTGCCAGGCGAGCGCGATCGCAGCGGCCGGATCGGCGACGGCACGGACGGTTCCCGCGGTCGCGGCACGGGCACTGATCGGCCGCTGCACCGTGGCGTGATCGCCGAGCACCGTCTGCACGATGGTTGCGAACCAGCGCGGCGGCGCCTTGCCGATGCCCTTGCTCTGGCCGCAGAGCGGCTTCTCGAAGGCGCCCGCCGGTTCGAACTGCACGCAAATCCCGGGCGCGATCAGCCCCATGGTCTCGATGGTGCGCCAGTCCGGCGCCGGCAGCAATTGCTCGCGCATCCGGTTGCTGCGCAGCAGCAATTCGCGCCAGTAAAGCGCTTCGAGCGACTGCGACACCCGTTCTGCGGACGCTTCGGTGGCACGATCGACACTGCGATAGGCGTCGATCGTGGCCCAGACGGTGGCTGCGCCAAGGCACAGCGCGACGATGACGAGCAGGCGGGCGACCAGTTGAAGCACGAGGCGCATACGATCACTCCACGGTGAGAGCATGATCCGAAAAAGTGTGGCGCGGTTTCATGCTCAAACGAGCGGAGCGATGCTAACAGCACCGCTGTTCCCCGCCAATCGCAAGCATGCCAAGCTGTGCAGGTCGGGAAATTTGCCCGACCAAACTTGGGCAGATGTCTTTGGACGGCGGCCGCCGGCTCTGCTCTAACGGCAGGTGAGGTCCTCGCGGAGCCTCATGGAACAATCGCCACAGGGAGCTCACGCAGCATGGACGCCAAGGTCGAGGCTGCGGCCGCACCGGCCGGCACGGACGCGGCGGAGCGCAGCGTCCTGCTGCTCTGGATGATCTTCACCGGCCTTTCGATCTTCGCCGCCTTCCTGCTGTGGCGCTACGGGCTGATCCGTCTCATGCTCAGTTCCGACCGCACCTACATCTCGAGCGTCATTGCGGTTCTCTACATCGTCACCTGCATCCATTGCTTCTGGCGGACGCGGGCGATCGCGCGGGAAGGCGAGGTGGCGCGTTCCTGTCGCGCGATCCTCGCCGCGCCTGACGGCGCCAAAGTTCTCGCATCAGAGGCGCTGGCTGCGGATGCGCGCAGCCTGCCACGAGGCCTCGTCACCGATCACATCAAGAGCCTGGTGCAGAAGGCCGAGGCGCAGGCCAAGGGGCGGATCGACCAGACCCTGCTGCTGCGCACGCTGGCCGACCGCCTGCGCGGGTCCAACGGCTTCGGCGCCTTCGTCTCCGACACGCTGATGAAGCTCGGCCTGCTCGGCACCATCATCGGCTTCATCATCATGCTGGCGCCGATCGCCTCGCTCGATGCCGCCGACAAGGTCGCGATGAAATCCTCGATGGGCCTGATGAGCGACGGCATGGCGGTGGCGATGTACACCACACTGGCCGGGCTGATCGGATCGATCCTGGTGCGAATCCAGTATTACATGCTGGATTCCGCGACCCAGCGGGTGTTTTCCGATGCCGTCGTGCTGACCGAGACGCACGTCACCCCGGCCCTGGAAAATCGCCTCGGTACGACGCCATGATGGACGAGTTCGGGCTCTATCCACGCGAGGAATCTTTCGATCCCCTTGGTGTCATGCTGTTCAAGGCGCTTCAGGTGATCGCCTTCCTGTTCTTCCTGGCGCTGCTTTCGGTGTCGCCGGACTCCAAGGAAGGCAAGATCGAATCCAAGGCGGAGTTCATCATCACGATGGACTGGCCGGATAACCATCCCGATGATCTCGACCTGTTCGTGCAGGATCCTGCGGGCAACATCGCCTGGTACCGGCATCGCGAGGCCGGCTTCCTGACGCTCGACCGCGACGATCGCGGCGGCGCCAACGACTTCATCGTGGTCAACGGCAAGAAGATCGCATCGCCGATCCGCGAGGAGATCGTCACGCTGCGCGGCATCGTCGCCGGCGAATACACCGTCAACGTCTCGCATTTCCAGGCCACGACCGGCGAGCCGGTGCAGGCCAATGTGAAGGTGCAGAAGCTCAATCCGACGGCGCAGGTGATCTTCGACGACAAGCTGATCGTCGATCACACCGGCGACGAGAAGACCGCGGTGCGGTTTCGTCTCGATGCCGAGGGCAAGGTGATCAACGTCGACCGGCGGCCGAAATCGCTGCTCGAGACCTTCCGCAGCAGTTGGCGCAACGGCGCCGACCTCGATCCGAACACCGGCGTGCCGAAATCCGGCGTGAGGGTGCTCCGCCGTGAATAGCTTGCAATCAGTGATCCTCACCATTGCGGTCGCCTACGCGGTGATCGCTGCGCTATTGCTGATCGTGCTGGTCTATGCGCGGCTGCATTGGTCGCTGAAGGCTGTCGTCATCGTCGTGACCAGCGCGTTCTACTTCGTCAGCTTCGGCGGCATGCGCGGCCTGCTCGGCTGGGCGTCCGCGGAAAAATTGCCGGCCAACTTCAAGCTGCTGTCGACGCGCATCGTGGAGCCGCACACGCTGGAGGGTGACCCGGGCTCGATCTATCTCTGGGTCGAGGAGCTCGACGAGGACAACCGGCCAAGCGCCGTCCCGCGCGCCTTCCGCATTCCCTACAGCGACGCAATGGCCGAGCAGACCCACACCGCCGACAACGAGATCAAGGCCGGGCATCCGCAAGGCGGTCGGGCGGCGGATTTCGGTGGCGGCGACGGGACCCTCATGGACTTCGTCAGGGAGTACGTCACGCCGAAGACGATCGTGGAGACCACCGGCGGCGATTCCACCACGGGGACGTTCGTGGCACCGCCGGCTGGCGCGCAAGGATCGGTGTTCACGCCGCTGCCACCGCCGCGGATGCCGCCCAAGGACGAGCAGCAGTAGGAAGGCGGCACCAGCACGCGGATGGCATAAAAATAGGGGTCGCCAATAATCGGTCAGTCGAGTGGACAGTAGTCATCCGGAATCCCGCCAACGGTCAGGTGGGTGTAATCTAAGTCCTAACCGGGGCTAGATTTTATCCCGAAGCCATTTTCCCGGCAAAGGGGCCGCTGCGTGAAGCGGCCCCTTTCGATTCCGGGCGCCACGCATGCGAAGTCGAGGGCGGTGAGGCGGGCCTCAGAGCACTGTCATGAAGGCGATCGCGAGGACCATCAGCCAGCCGACGATGACCAGTGAAACCACCGCGCCGGCGGTGATCTTGGCAATCTCCTTGAAGGTCATCGGCCGGTCCATGCGAGCGTCTCCCGGGTAGCCCCAGGGCAAAGACAAGGACGGCCCTACGAGATCGCCCGACCGCCCATGGAACGTTGTAGCCTCCACCAGCTGGCTCCGAGAGGCCCGGTGGGCCGGCCGGACCGCATGGCTGTCATCTCGCAAAGTTTGTCTGACAGATATTGAAATCTGTCAGCGAGATGGTGTATATGCACACCATGCCCAAGGGAGGAGGGCGCCCAGCGGCTGTTCCGGCGTCTTGGCCGGGACAACCGGACTTCAATTTGATTACCTCGAAGGACTACCTCCATGACGATAGAAATCTTTCAATTGACCGCCCAGATTCAACAGTGGCTCAACCTTCGCGTCGCCCGCCACTTGGCTGCCCAGGCTGCCAAGTTCAGCCGCGGGCAGGACAGCGATAACCAGACGGTAAACGCATGAACGAGGCGGTGGTTTTGACACCCGAGCGGATCCTCGAGGCAACTGAGGATGTCTTGAGACGCTACGGGTTGACCAAGGCCACCGTTGTGGACGTGGCCCGTGCGCTGGATGTCAGCCACGGCAGCGTCTACCGTCACTTCCCCAGCAAGGCTTCGCTGCGCGACGCAGTGGCAAAACGCTGGCTCGACCGCGCCAACGAGCCGCTGTGCAAGCTTGCGGCCGGCTCGGGCCCCGCGCCGGAGCGACTGGAGAAATGGCTGCGCACCGCCTTCACCATCAAGCAGAAGAAGGTCTGCGACGATCCGGAGATGTTTGCGACCTACCTCGCGCTGGCGCAGGGCGCGCGCGAGGTGGTGGAAGCCTACAAGGACAAGCAGGTCGATCTGATCGCGAAGATCCTGTCAGACGGCGTCGCGCAGGGCGAATTCGAGATCGATGACGTCAAGACGACGGCACGTGCCGTGTTCGATGCGACCGTCCGCTACCATCACCCGGCGCATGCCGAGGAATGGGCCAAGCCCGAATGCCCGTCCCGGATCGACGCCCTGATCGCCCTGCTGCTGCGGGGCGTGCGGGTGTGCAAGCACTAAAGTACTAGCTCGGCGCTCGCACTCTCTCACAGCAGAGCAAGCGGCACCCCTCTCCCTAACCCTCCCCCGCAAGGGGGGAGGGAACCCATCCGCTGAGCCGCGATTTGTCGTGCCAGTGCTGCAGTCAGGTGAGCACGGCGGTCAGGCTCC
>NZ_JACMYK010000027.1 GCF_020889785.1 Bradyrhizobium acaciae | reverse complement strand
GGCGATGAAGCCGGTCGAGAGCCGGCCCTCGCGCCAGCGTGGATGGTTCATCAATGCCGACAGGAACGGAATGTTGTGCCTGATGCCGTCGACATAGAAGGCGTCGAGCGCAGTCGCCTGCGCCTCGATCGCGGCGGCGCGCGACGGCGCGTGGGTGACGAGCTTGGCGATCATCGGATCGTAATGGATCGAGATCTCGCCGCCCTCCTGCACGCCGGTGTCGTTGCGGATGGTGACGCCGTCATGACTGGCCTCGGCCGGCGGACGATACTTCACCAGACGCCCGATCGACGGCAGGAAGTTGCGGAACGGATCCTCGGCATAGACGCGCGATTCCACCGCCCAGCCGGTCAGGGTCACGTCCTTCTGCGCGAGGCTGAGCTTCTCGCCGGCCGCGACCCGGATCATCTGCTCGACGAGGTCGATGCCGGTGATCAGCTCGGTGACGGGATGCTCGACCTGCAGGCGGGTGTTCATCTCCAGGAAGTAGAAGCTCTTGTCCTGGCCGGCGACGAATTCGACGGTGCCGGCGGAATCGTAATTCACCGCCTTGGCCAGCGCGACCGCCTGCTCGCCCATCTTGCGGCGGGTCTGCTCGTCGAGCAGCGGCGACGGCGCCTCCTCGATGACCTTCTGGTTGCGGCGCTGGATCGAGCACTCGCGCTCGCCGAGATAGATCACGTTGCCGTGCTTGTCGCCGAGGATCTGGATCTCGATGTGCCGGGGATCGACGATGAACTTCTCGATGAAGACGCGGTCGTCTCCGAACGACGACTTCGCCTCGGCCTTGGCGAGGTTGAAGCCTTCGGCCACCTCTCCCTTCGAATGCGCGATGCGCATGCCCTTGCCGCCACCGCCGGCGGAGGCCTTGATCATCACGGGATAACCGATCTCGTCGGCGATCTGGACAGCGTGCTTGTCGTCCTCGATGACGCCGAGATGACCGGGCACGGTCGAGACCTTGGCCTTCGCAGCCGCCTTCTTGGATTCGATCTTGTCGCCCATCGCCGCGATCGCGCCGGGGTTGGGACCGATGAAGACGATGCCGGCCGCCTCCAGCGCGCGCGGAAACGCCTCGCGCTCGGACAGGAAGCCATAGCCGGGATGCACCGCCTGCGCGCCGGTCTTGCGGCAGGCCTCGACGATCTTGTCGATCAGAAGATAGCTCTCGGCCGCGGCGGGCGGGCCGATCAGCACGGCATCGTCGGCCATCTCGACATGCAGCGCGTCGCGGTCGGCCTCGGAATAGACGGCAACCGTCTCAATCCCCATACGGCGCGCAGTCTTGATGACCCGGCAGGCGATCTCGCCGCGGTTGGCGATCAGGATTCGTTTGAACATGCTCTTCTTGCTTGGGCTTCTTGGACTTGGCTTCTTGGACTTGGCTTCTTGGATTTGGGCTTTTGGCAGGATTCCTCCCCGCGCAATCCGGCACGGGCCACTCCGTTGGTACAGCAAATTGCCCCGGAGGCAACGGTTGAATGCAGACCCTGCCCCGTGCCTGGCCAATGCTCGGTCAGTCCTTGGCGGTAGCCGAGGGAGATTTCAGCCCGAATAGGTCTTGAAGCGGCCGCGGGAATGGGCCTTCGCAACGGCCTTCATCAGCTCGCTGACCTCATTCTCCAGAAATTCATTGGCCACGATCAGCGCCCGGATGGTTGCGCGTAGATTCCCACCACAGGCGGAAATCGCCTGATCGACAGCCGCTTCCAGCCCGTCATCGTCGTCAGATTCGGGCCGTGCAGACATCATGATGTATCCGGGATTCAGGTGGCGCTTCATGTTCCTATTTTGTTCTCATCGAGTCAATCGGATCTTTGATCGGACACCATCTCCCGCGCCGCCTTTTATTCCGCCGCCAGCGCGCCAGGCATTGCAGAGTCCAGATGCCGGTGACGACCTCGACGAGGATGTTGACGATGAACTCAGCCATGCTTGCGTCCCTTCAATGGCAATGTCCGGCCGTTCTACGCCGCGGAATGCCGATTGGGATGTGACTGCGCGCACACACCTCTCGCGAACAGTCGTTGGTTGGATCGTACCTGCCTGTGCTAGAAGTCCGGCTGCCCGCCAAATATCTGAAGTGAGAAAATGCGGTTTCGAAATCCCGTCATCACGACGCTTCTCCTGACATGCCTGTTTGCGAGCCCTGTCCTGTCTGCGACCGCTGGCCCCTCCGCCACGGCGGTCATCAAGGACGCCGGCACCGTTCAGCTCGGCAACACGACCTATCGGCTCGACGGCATCGACGCGCCGGCGGTCGACCAGCTCTGTATTGACGAGCATGCCGACGTCTGGACCTGCGGGATCGAAGCGCGCGACCAGCTGATCAAGCTGATCGGCGGCAAGCCAATTCACTGCGACGATATCGGCGTCGATCCGACCTTCAAGAAGCGCCGCCTCGGCGTCTGCAAGATCGAGGGTGACCCGACCAGCCTCAGCCAGGTGCTGGTCCAGAAGGGTTACGCCCTCAATGTCGAGGGATCGGCCACTGGCCGATTCAAGCCGGATGAGGCCACCGCCAAGGACAGCCGTGCCGGGTTGTGGAAAGGCTGCTTCGTTGCGCCGGGCGATTTTCGCAACGCCAAGAAGGATGGCGCGCTGCTCGGCAACGCCTGCCCGGCCGACCGCGACACGCAGATCCGCGATGCACTCTTTCCCGGCGACCTGCCGATGCCGGCAAGCTGCAACATCAAGGGCAAGTACGCCGTACGCGCCCGCGTCACTGGCAATGTCGGCATCTATCATTTGCAGGCGTGCCGCAGCTACCCGGGCCTCGGCAACCCGGATCGCTGGTTCTGCTCCGAGGAGGATGCACAGGCCGCCGGGTTCCGCCGGGCGTATAATTGCCGTTCGCCCAAGAACAAGTGACGGGCAAGCGGATTGCATCGTCATTCCGGGGCGCGAAGCGAACCTCAGATGCGCGATTGCGCATTGGGGAATCTCGAGATTCCGGGTTCGACGCTTCGCATCGCCCCGGAATGACGGAGGCAATTGATCGCAACAAATCACACTGGCAAAGCCGCCCCGTCCTGTGTGACACTGCGCCTAGAGGTTGCCGGCGCATATGACCCCTCCCGATCCCTCTGATGTGCTTCCCGAAGCTGCGGCAGCCGAACGGCTGCGGCAGCACCTTGAGGAGATCGCGCGCGAACGCGATCGCGCCCATCGCGAACTCCAGGAGCGCGAGGCCGAGCTGGCGCGAATCCAGCGCATCGCGCGGGTCGGCGGGCTCGAGATCGACTTCCGCGACGGCGTGCGCAACCGCCGCTCTCCCGAATATCTGCTGGTCCACGGCCTGCCGCCCGAAGAGGTCAACGAGACCTATGAGAACTGGGTCGCGCGCATCCATCCCGATGATCGCGAGCGAACGATCCAGCACCTGTTCGCCGTGCTCAAGGCAGGCGGCGAGGATTACACGGCCGAATACCGCATCATCCGCCCGAACGACGGCGAGAGCCGCTGGATTCGCGTCGTCGCCAAGATCGACCGCGATCGCAACGGCCGCGCGCTGCGGCTGATCGGCGCCGATCTCGACGTCACCGATCAGATGCTGGCGCAGGAAACCCTGCGCGAGAGCGAGGAGCGCTTCCGCCTGATCGCGGACAGCGCGCCGGTGCCGATCTGGGTGACCAAGCTCGACCGCACCCGCTCGTTCGCCAACCAGGCCTATCTCGACTTCCTCGGGCTGCCGTTCGAAGAAGCGGTCGTGTTCGACTGGCGCAAGGCGCTGCATCCGGACGACCTGCCGAACATCTTGCAGGAGCAGATCACCGGCGAGCTCTCGCTGAAGCCGTTCGTGCTCGAGGCGCGCTATCGCAACGCGACCGGCGACTGGCGCTGGCTGCGTTCGGAGTCGCAGCCGCGCTGGGATCCGAACGGCAAGCATATCGGCTTCATCGGCGTCGCCCATGACATCACAGCCGCCAAGGAAGCCGAGATCGAGCTGCGCAAGCTCAACGAGTCGCTGGAACGGCGCATCCTGGAGCGCACCGCGCAACTCGAATCCCGCGAAGCCCAGACCCGCGCGATCCTGGAAACCAGCCATCAATATCAGATGCTGCTCAACCGCGACGGCGACCTGCTCTACACCAACCAGACCGCGCTGGCCGGGATTCGCGCCGATGCCGCCGATGTCGTCGGCAAGCCGTTCTGGGACACGCCGTGGTTCGCCGCGACCGACGGCATGCCGCGCGTGATCCAGAATGCCTTTACGACTGCCATGCGTGGCGAAGAGGTCAAGATCGAGCTGCAACTGCAGCTGCCGATCGGCGAGCGCTATTTCGACTTCGCGATGCGGCCGCTGCAGGATCAGCACGGCACCATCGTCGGCGCGGTGCCGGAGGCCGTCGACATCACCGAACGGCGCCGCGGCGAGGAAGCGCTGCGGCAATCGCAGAAGATGGAAGCGGTCGGCCAGCTCACCGGCGGCGTCGCGCATGACTTCAACAATCTGCTCACCATCATTCGCTCCGCGACCGACTTCCTGCGCCGCCGCGAGCTGCCGGACGAACGCCGCCGTCGCTACATCGACGCGATCTCGGAGACCGTTGAGCGGGCCTCCAAGCTCACCGCGCAATTGTTGGCATTTGCGCGCCGGCAACCGCTCAATCCCGAAGTGTTCAATGTCGGGACGCAGGTCGACAGCGTCACGCAGCTGATCCGGCCGCTGGTCGGCGCACGGATTCACATCGAGGTCAGGATCGAGGATCCCGACTGTTTCGCGATCGCCGATATCGGCCAGTTCGAGACGGCAATGATCAATCTCGCGGTCAACGGCCGCGATGCCATGAACGGCGAAGGCCTGCTGACGATCGGCGTCAGGAAGGTCAAGCACATCCCCGCCCTGCGCGCCCAGGCCTCGCGCAGCGGCGATTTCGTGACCGTGTCGATCCAGGATACCGGCACCGGTATCTCGCCGGAAAATCTCGACGCGATCTTCGAACCGTTCTTCACGACCAAGGAGGTCGGCAAGGGCACCGGCCTCGGATTGAGCCAGGCCTTCGGCTTCGTCAAGCAATCCGACGGCGACATCGAGGTCACCTCTACGCCCGGGCACGGCGCGACATTCACCATCTATCTGCCGCAGGCGATGCGTCCTGCAGATATCAAGATCGCGACCAACGCGGGCACCGAGCAAACCTCGATCGGCCGCGGCTATCGCGTCCTCGTGGTGGAGGACAATGACGACGTCGGCCAGTTCTCCACCGAACTGCTCGAGGATCTCGGCTACTCGGTCAAGCGCGCGGCCAATGCCAATGCTGCACTCTCGATCCTCTCCGAGAACGAGTTCGCCGCCGACCTCGTGTTCTCCGACGTGATCATGCCCGGCATGAACGGGGTCGAGCTTGCCGGGGTGATCCGCGATCGGTTTCCCGGGCTGCCGGTGGTGCTGACCAGCGGCTACAGCAACGTGCTCGCCGAGAACGCACATAGCGGCTTCGAGCTGATCCAGAAGCCCTATTCGGTCGAGGCGCTGTCGCGCACGCTGCGCAAGGCGATCGCCGAGCAGCGGGCGACCGCTTCCAAGTCCTGACAGCGCCCGCGTCCGCTGCGCCCTACTCGATCACCACATGCGCGACGCCGAGCTGCAGGATGCCGAGTGCCCGGGCCGCCGTGGTCGAGACGTCGATGACCCGTCCGCGAATGAACGGGCCGCGGTCGTTGACTCGGCACTGGATCGACTTGCCGTGATAAGACACCGTGATCATGCTGCCGAATGGCCGCCTGCGATGCGCGCAGGTCATCTCGCCGCGCTTGCCGATGCCGTGATAGTAGGACGCAAGGCCACTCTCTGCGTTTGCCATGGACGAGGCAAACAGCAGCATGGCCGCGGACGTGACTGCGGTTTTCATTGATCGCCTGCCGGTCGAGCCCCGCAAGGGAACGCGGTTCCACGATTTGGGTTCCGCGTCCTTCGCATTTCAGGTCGATTTTTTGGAACTTTTCGGCAGGATGAGCCGCGTTAACCGCCAACCGGGTCGATCAGGGCAATCCCGAGCTCGGGCCGCCTCCGGCGGCGCAGATTGGTTGGCGCTTCCGTCACCACAACCTCCAGTGTCGGACGTACGATGCCGGCAAGCAGATGGCCACCGCGCGTCGAGCCGTCAGACAGCCCGAGCACGATATGGACATGCAGGCTGGCCTTGCCGTCGTCGCCGACTGCGATATCGCCGATAGCGCACAACACCTCGCACTGCTCGTCGATCTCGATCTTGCGGTAGCTCTTCGACGCAAAATCGAACCAGCCGACCGTCGCGCGCTCGAACGCGCCGATCGCGGTGAGCGATGCCGCCGTCAGCCCCGCATCATTGGCGAACTTCGTCAGCGCGCCGAAGGCCTCCTCGCCGCTATCCAGCACGACGACGTGAACCTGCGCGCTGGGCGCATCGGATACGAGCTTGCTCTTCATGGACCGCCTCACATCTCGGGAGCTTTCGCTCTCAATCGGGGGCGCTGCGGATTGTTCCTGACGGGCCGGACCAGTGAGCGCTCAGGCGGCGTCCTCGACGCCATCGGCCGCGAGCAGTGTCCGGACATCCTGCGCAGGAACCGGCTTGCTGAACAAGTAGCCCTGCATCTGCGTGCAGCCGAGCATCTGCACGGTGTCGCGCTGCTGATCGGTCTCGACGCCTTCCGCGGTCGTGATCATGTTGCGGTCGGCGGCGATCGAGACCACCGCGCGGATGATCGAGGCCGAGCCCGAGTTTCGGGTCACTTCCTTGACGAAGCTGCGGTCGATCTTGATCTTGTCGAACGGGAAGCGTTGCAGATATTGCAGCGACGAGTAGCCGGTGCCGAAATCGTCGAGCGCGATGTGGACGCCGAGTTCGCGCAGCTGGCCGAGCGTGACCAGTGCCGCATCGTCATCGGCGATCAGCACGGCTTCGGTGATCTCGAGCTCGAGCCTGCGCGGGTCGAGCCCGCTCTCGGCAAGCGCATTCGCAACCTTCAGCGCCAGCGTCTCCGACTTGAACTGGATCGGGGAGACGTTGACCGCAAGGCGCACATGCGCCGGCCAGGTCGCCGCCTCGATACAGGCGGTGCGCAACACCCACTGCCCGATCTCCTCGATCAACCCGGTTTCCTCGGCAACCGGTACGAACTCCGCCGGTGAGATCATCCCGCGCACCGGATGCCGCCAGCGCAGCAGCGCCTCGCAGCCGGTCACCTCGTCGCTGCGTAAATCGACCAGCGGCTGATAGTGCAATTCGAAACGGCCCTCGGCCAACGCGCTTCGCAGATCGGCCTCCAGCGCGCGGCGCAGGTTCGCCTGCTTCTCCATCGCGGGGTCGAAGAAGCGATAGGTCCTGCGGCCGGCGGCCTTTGCCGCGTACATCGCGAGGTCGGCGCATTTCAACAGGCCGAACAGGTCGGCCCCGTGGCGCGGGGCGATCGCAATGCCGATGCTGGCATCGCTCGACAACCAATGGCCGAGGCAGTCGAACGGCGTGCGCAACGACTGATAGACGCGCGCCACAAGATCGCTGACGTCGTCGTCCGAGGTGACGTCGTGCTGGACGATCGCGAACTCGTCGCCGCCGAGGCGGGCGATGAAGTCGTTCGATCCGACCGACTGCCGCAGCTTCTCGGCCACGCGGCGCAGGAATTCGTCGCCGATCGGATGGCCGAGCGTGTCGTTGATCCGCTTGAACTCGTCGATATCGATATAGTGGATCGCGAACTCGCGGACGACGGCTTCGCGCAACAGCTCTTCCGCGTGGCGCTGGAACAGCGTCCGGTTCGGCAGATTGGTCAGGGCATCGTAATGCGCAAGATACTCGATCCGTGCCTGTGCCCGCCGCCCGTCGGTGACGTCCTCGAGCGTCGTGGCCCAGCCGCCGTCCGGCGCGCGCTTGTAGATCAGGCGGATGCTGCGGCCGTCGGGCGTCAGGATCAACGAGTCCCGGACCTGGTCACCCCTGGGATCGGTGAAGCGGACGCAGTAGTCATCGACATCGCCGACGAACGAGCCGAGCGCCTGACGATGCAGGATCAGGTCGCGCAGATGACATCCGGGTTTGACGATGTCGGGCGACAGGGCGAACATGTCGATATATTGCTGATTGCAGATCACGAGCCGCGCCGAGGCGTCGAACAGCAGCAGCCCCTGCGTCATGGTGTTGATGGCGGTGTCGAGGTGCTGGCTCTTCTCGGACAGCCGGCGCTGCGCCGCATCGTGCTGCCTCTGCAACTGGCGGACGATCAGGAAGATCGTCATGACGACGATCAGCACCGCGAGCACCGCGGCGCAGAATTGCAGCTTGGTCTGGGCGCGCCAGTCCTCCAGCGCGCTGGAGGTCTTCGTGGTGGCGAGGATCAGGATCGGAAAGTGCGACAGCGACCTGACCGCGCCGACATTTTCCTCGCCGCCGGCGCCGATGAACCGCCCGGACGTGTTGCCGCCGAGGCCGATGATCTTCCGGAACAGCGACTGGTCGGTGATGTTGCTGCCGACCACGCTCGCATCCTGCGGATAGCGCACGATGATCGTGCCATCACGGTGGATCATCGAAATCACGGTGTCACCGTTCAGCGCCAGGGAGGCCACGAAATCCTCGAAATGGCTGGGCTCGACGCCGCGGCTCGCAAAGCCGATGATCTCGCCGTTGCGCCCGGTGATCTTGCGGGCAAAGACCGTGGTCCAGTTGCCGGTCACCTTGCTCATCGCCGGCTCGACGATGACGGGCGATGTCGGCCGCCCCGACGTGAACTCCTGGAAGTAGCGCCGGTCCGCGATGCTGACGTCAGGCACCGGCCACATCTCGGACGAGTTGATCAGCCATCCCTTGGCGTTGAACAGATTAAGGCCGCCGACATGCGGCAGTGCCGCCAGCCGCCTGCGCAGCATCTCGTGCGCGCTCAGGAGCGACATGTTCTTTTCGAACTGATCGGCAGTCTCGACCTGCTCCGATCGCAGATAATTCAAGATATCGTCGTGGACATGCTGGAGGTCACTGAGCTGCTGGTCGAAATGCCGCGACAGCAGCAGCGCGGTGTTATTGAGCTCCCGTTCGGACATCTCCAACGCGCGTTCACGAAACTGCAGCGCGAGATAGCCGGTGCCAAGCGTGATGGCGAGCACCAGCAGCGCGGCGCTCAGGACGAGCCACTGAATGGCGCCCATCCTGGTGACGCGCAACATACCTTTGATCGACAGCCGCCGGTGTTCCGGCATCAGACTGATCGTTGAGACAACCGACATTTTCCTGCCCCTGTGGGTGCCTTCTACGGGAACACAACCCAAGGGGTCGTTAGGAAAATCAGTTATCGGGGGGTTAAGTTGAACGCATACCCGAACGAGGCGCGCACGAAAATCGTCAGGAGGCGACCTTAGCCGGCGCCGCCGCGGTCGCTTCCTTCAGACTGCACTCGATCAACGCGCCATCGATGGTGAATTTCGAGAACGGCGAGAACGGCGTCACGGCCTTGAGCGCAGCAAAGAATTGCGAGTCGCCCGGAGACTTCAGGAGAAACCGGATGTGATTGGCCGACAGCGCATCACGCGACAGCCAGACGACGCCGGAGAACAGCGCCAGAAGCATTTGCGCGTAATCGCCGGTGTCGGCGACGCCGAGATCGTAAATCGGAGACACATTGACGAAACGCGCGCTGAGGGCCGGCGCCGAATATCGGCTCATCAGGAGACGCCTGACCTGGCAGACCGCATGAACCCGTTCTCCGTCAGTCAGGTGATACAGCCCTTGGCTGTCACCTTCCCTGGCGGTCAGGGCTTCGAAGGCACCGATGCCGCCGAAGGTGGCAATATCCTCGCCGACGCCTTCAGCGTCCTTCTTCCATTGTGCCTTGATATGACGCCAGGACCGCTCAGGATCCTTGAGTGGCAGAAGCCGCATGGTTAAGGGGCTGTTAGCACGGAGGGGAGTCGTCGCTGAGATAATATGTCGCAGGCATTAAGCCTTTGCTTACAGCGGTAGCCGGTTGCGGCGGCATGACGGCTGCCCGGGCTACAAGAACTTCGGCTCCCTCGCATTTATATGCGCGGCTGCCCGGGTTCACGGTCGGCAGCAAGCCGAAGCCTCGGCTGGTTCCGCCTGCGGCTGCGGCGCGCAACACGCGCTTTGCTTGCCGTCCTGCTTTTCGTGCGCGACGCGCGCGGTACGCTCGCCGCTGCCGTCGCCATAGACGATGCTCTCACCCGTCGTATGGAACGTCTCCCACGCAATCCCTGCGGGATCGTCGATCCACGACTTCTCCGACTTGGCATAGCAGCACACCGTCTGGCCCTGCTCGATCACCTCGCCGCCTGCCTTGCGCAGCCGATCATAGACCTCGCCGAGCTCTTCGGCGCTGTCCACCTGAATGCCGAGATGATCGAGGCCCGGCTCCCGGCCGCGGGTCGAGATCGCGAAGTTGACGCGGGGATCGTCGAGCATCCATTTGGCATAGTCGGATTTCACGACCGAAGGCTCTGCCCCGAACAGCGCCGAGTAGAAGCCTACCGATTGCGGAATGTCCTTGACGGCGACGTGAAGATGCATGCGCTTCATGAGGCAATCCTTTCAGGCGACGACGCTCGATGGATATTCCATCCCAAGCATGCTCAGATATCAACATCGATGTGACGAGGTTCTACCACGCGATGGACGCACTTACGCTGTTCGGTTTGTTCGCCGTGACCATGATGCTCGTCTGCTACGCGGCCGAAGATCGCAGCCCCTGGTTCATCCTGGCCTTCGCGGTCTCGTGCGCGCTCGGCTCGGCCTACGGTTTCCTGCAGGGCGCCTGGCCGTTCGGCGTCGTCGAAGCGATCTGGGCCGTGGTCGCAGCGCGCCGATGGCTGGCGCGCCGAACCGCAGAACGCGTGTAACGTTATAGTATCCACGGCTAATCTGTCGCGGCGACGAGCTTGAATGCGCGCGGTCGTGGCGCTAATGAGGGCCCATGGACGCTTCGCGCACCATGATTCAGTCTTCCTCTCACGCAACGGGACCGCGCCGCTGGCGCAGCCTGCTTGCGGGACTGATTTCGCTTGCACTGGTGCTGTCGTTCTTCCACGGCTGGACCTCCGACAGCGATGACGATGCAGCTCCCTCTCTCTCGATCGCTCAGTCGATCAATGACACCGGCGGCAAGGCACCCGCGCATCCGATCTCGCTGCATGGTGATCACTGCCTGACGCACGTCGTCTCGGTCGCCCCGCAGGAGACCGCGTTCCCCATCGCCTATGCGCCGCATCGCTATGGCGACGGCAGCGTTGAGCTGCCCGCGTCGGCCGATCGCCTTTCTCCGTTCAAACCACCCCGCGCCTGATCCGGTCGATATGACCGGCTGTGTGCCGCTGCCATTGGGCAGCGCGCACGCTTCCGCACAGATTGATGTCGCAACAGCGCACGGCCTACGGCATGCGCTGCGGAGAGGCGTATATGAAACGGGTTGTTCTATTTTTCGCGGGCGTGACCGCCGGCATTGCACTGGTGTTCCTGGCAGCCGGAGGCATCGGCTGGCCGGTCAAGTTCCCGGCCACGACGCTTGAGACCGCGTCCGGGAATCCACCGAAGGCCGAGGCCAAGCATGAGGCCCCCGGCCATATCGAGCTGAGCGAAGACCAGCTTCGGGAAGCCGGCATCACGTTCGCGCAAGCCGGCGGCGGCATGCTGAAGCGGCACTTCCTCGCGCCGGGATCGCTGATCCCCGACGCCGACCATATCGGCCGCGTCTCGGTGCGCGTGCTCGCGACGGTCACCGAACTGCGCAAGCGTCTCGGCGACGTCGTCGAGAAGGGCGAGATCGTCGCAGCGATCGAAAGCCGTGAGGTCGCCGACGCCAAGAGCGAATACCTCGCAGCGCGGCTCACCAACGATCTGCAGCAGACTCTCTATGCCAGACAGAAGACGCTGGTCGAGACCCGCATCGTCTCGGAAAACGAGTTCCTGCGAACGCGGCTGAGCGCGAACGACGCCCAGATCAAGCTCGACGGCGCGCGGCAGAAGCTGTTTGCGCTCGGTCTGTCGGACGGCGAAATCGCCGACCTGCCGAACCAGCCGCCGGAAAGCCTGCGGACGCAGTTCCTGCGCGCGCCGATCAGCGGCCGGGTGTCCGAACGGCGCGTCGATCTCGGCGGGTTGATCGGGCGCGAAGGCCAGGAAAGCGAGCTCTACGTCATCGTCAATCTCGACGACATCTGGGTCGATCTGGCAGTTTCGCCGGAAGACATCAGCGCGGTGCGCGAAGGCGTTTCGGTCAAGATCCGTGCCATCGGCACCGAGGATGAAGCGAGCGCCGGCGTGATCTTCGTCAGCCCCCTGCTCGACCGCGAGACCCGCAACGCCCGCGTGATCGCGACCATGCCCAACAAGGACCACCGCTGGAAGCCGGGCACCTTCGTCACTGCGGAAGTCCCACTGTCGGGCGCGCCATCGACCGTGATGGTCCCGAAGAAGGCCATTCAGACGATCAAGGGAACACCGACCGTGTTCGTGCGTGATGCCGACGGCTTCGAGGCGCGGTCCGTGCGGACCGGCCGCGAGGACGACGACGATATCGAAATTGTCGCGGGCCTCGCCGCCGGTGAGACCATCGCGGTGCAAAACACCTTCACGCTGAAGGCCGAGGTCGAGAAGGACGAAGTGGAGCACGGCCATGATTGAGCGCATCATCGGTCTTGCGATCCAGCGGCGCTGGGTCGTCGTCACCCTGGCGGCGGTCCTGACGTTCATCGGCGGCCTCGCGCTGACCAGGCTGCCGATCGACGCCGTGCCCGACATCACCAACAAGCAGGTGCAGATCAACACGGTGGCCCCGGCGCTGTCGCCGGCGGAGATTGAGAAGCAGATCACCTTCCCGATCGAAACCGCGCTCGCCGGAGCACCGGGGCTGGAGAGCACGCGCTCGCTCTCCCGCAACGGCTTCTCGCAGATCACGGCAGTGTTCAGCGAAGCCACCGACATCTATTTCGCCCGCCAGCAGGTCGGCGAGCGTCTGACCGAAGTCCGCGCCCGCCTGCCACAAGGTATCGAGCCGCGGATCGGGCCGACCTCGACCGGGCTTGGCGAAATCTACATGTGGACCGTCCATTACTCCGGCGAGAAGGTGCAGACCGACGGCGCGCCCGGCTTGCAAAGCGACGGCCGCTTCCTCACGGCCGACGGCCAGGTGCTGCAAAGCGAGGTCGAGAAAGACGCCTATCTGCGCACGGTGCAGGACTGGATCATCAAGCCGCAGATCAAGATGGTGCCGGGTGTCGCCGGCGTCGATTCGATCGGCGGCTACCTCAAGCAATACCAGGTCCATCCCGACGCGGCGAAGCTGATCGCGCTCGGTCTCACCTTCGCCGATGTCGCCAAGGCGATCGAAGGCAACAATGTCAGCCGCGGCGCGCGCTATATCGAGCGCAACGGTGAAGGATTCGTGGTGCGCTCCGGCGGCCGGCTCGAGAACATCGAGGAGCTCGGCGCCGTCGTCGTCACCACCCGCGGCGGCGTCCCGGTCCGGATCCGTGACCTCGCCACGCTCTCGATCGGTGGCGAAACCCGCACCGGCAGTGCCAGCGAGAACGGCCGCGAGGTCGTGGTCGGCACCGCGCTGATGCTGATCGGCGCCAACAGCCGCACGGTGTCGGCCGCAGTCGACGCCAAGCTGCGTGCGATCACGCCGTCCCTGCCGGCGGGCGTCAAGGTCGAGACGGTGCTGGACCGCACCCAGCTGGTCGATGCGACGATCGGCACCGTGGCGCGCAACCTCTCTGAAGGCGCACTGCTCGTGATCGCCGTGTTGTTCGTGCTGCTCGGCAATTTCCGGGCGGCGTTCATCACGGCGCTGGTGATCCCGATCGCCATGCTGATGACGGCGATCGGCATGTGGCAGGGCCGCATCAGCGCCAACCTGATGAGCCTCGGCGCACTGGATTTCGGCCTGATCGTCGACGGCGCCGTCATCATCACCGAGAACAGCCTGCGGCATCTCGCCGAGAAGCAGCACGCGCTTGGCCGCGTGCTGACGCGCGACGAGCGGCTGGCGACGGTGCGGGCGTCCGCCGTTGAAATGGTGCAACCGAGCCTCTACGGCCAGGCCATCATCCTGCTGGTCTATGTGCCGCTGCTCACCTTCACCGGCGTCGAAGGCAAGATGTTCGAGCCGATGGCGCTGACCGTGATCCTCGCGCTCGCCGCCGCCTTCGTGCTGTCGCTGACGCTGGTGCCCGCGCTGATCGCGATCGGCATCACCGGCCGCGTGCAGGAGAACGAAAACTGGCTCGTGGCCGCACTGAAGCGCTGGTACAGCCCGCTGCTCGGGCGCGCGATGGCAACGCCTGTTCCCGTTATCGCGGTGGCAGTCGTGCTGTTCGCGACCGCGCTGTTCGGCTTCTTTCGTCTCGGCCAGGAGTTCATCCCCTCGCTCGACGAGAAGAACATCGCCATGCACGCGCTCAGGATTCCGAGCACGGCGCTGTCGCAGTCGCAGGCGATGCAGCTCTCGGTCGAGAAGGCCGTCAGCCGCTTCCCGCAGGTGTCGTTCGTCTTCTCCAAGACCGGCACCGCGGAGGTGGCGAGCGACCCGATGCCACCGAACGCATCCGACACCTTCATCATCCTGAAGCCGCGCGAGCAGTGGCCGGATCCATCCCTGACCAAGGAGCAGTTGATCGAGGACATCTCGAAAGCGGTCGGCCGGCTACCCGGCAACGTCTATGAATTCACCCAGCCGATCCAGATGCGCTTCAACGAACTGCTCGCCGGCGTTCGCGGCGACATCGCGGTCAAGGTGTTCGGCGACGAGTTCGAACCGATGCAGAAGGCCGCCAACCAGGTCGCCGCCGCGCTGCGCAGCGTGCGGGGTGCGACCGACGTCAAGGTCGAACAGGCCGGCGGTCTCCCTGTGCTCGAGATCAAGGTCGACAAGGCGGCGATTGCCCGTCGCGGCTTGAGCGTCTCCGCGGTCCAGGACGTGATCGGTGCCGCGGTCGGCGGCCAGGATGCCGGCGTCGTATACGAGGGCGATCGGAGCTTCGACATCGTGGTGCGCTTGCCGGAGAGCGTGCGCTCCGATCTCGAGGCGTTGAGCAACCTGCCCGTCGCGTTGCCGAAGGCGACGCCGAGCTCGCCGGTGCAGAGCCTGCCGCTCAACCGCGTCGCCCAATTCTCCTTCACCGAAGGTCCGAACCAGATCAGCCGCGAGAACGGCAAGCGCCGCATCGTGGTGACCGCCAATGTCCGCGGCCGCGACCTCGGCTCGGTGGTCGAGGAAGCACAGACGAAAGTCGCGCAATCGGTACAGCTGCCGCCCGGCTACTGGATGACCTGGGGCGGACAGTCCGAGAATCTCGCGGCCGCGCGCCGGCGCCTTGCCGTCGTGGTGCCGGCTTGCTTTGCGATGATCTTTCTGTTGTTGCTGGCGGCGATGGGCTCGGTGCGCGATGCGCTCTTGGTGTTCAGCGCGGTGCCGCTGGCGCTCACCGGCGGCATCGCGGCACTGTGGCTGCGCGGCATGCCGTTCTCGATCTCGGCGGCGGTCGGCTTCATCGCGCTGTCGGGCGTCGCGGTCCTCAACGGTCTCGTGATGCTGAGCTTCGTCCGGCAGTTGCGCGAGCAAGGCGTGCCGATGCGCGACGCCATCGAGCAAGGCGCCCTCACCCGCTTCCGGCCCGTGGTGATGACCGCGCTGGTGGCCTCGCTCGGCTTCGTGCCGATGGCATTCGCCACCGGCACCGGTGCCGAGGTGCAGAAGCCGCTCGCGACCGTCGTGATCGGCGGCCTGATCAGCGCGACCCTGCTGACGCTCGCCGTGCTGCCAGCTCTCTATGCACGGTACGGGCATGCCGGCAGCGCTGCGCGCAGTGAGAAAGCCGCGATTCAGCCTGCGGAATGACGGCTCGTCGGCCGGCAGTCCGCGGGAAAAATCCGACAGTTGCAGCGCCGAACAGCCGCTGTAACATTTCTGTCATATGGCAAAACTAAACGAAGGCAGCGGCGGGCTGCCGCGGGGCTTCATCAGGGGAATAGCAAAATGCGTCGTGCCATCACATTGTTGTCCGCGAGCATGATCGCGCTTTCAGCCGGCGCCGCCTCCGCACAAAATGCAAAACCCCGTAACCTCATCCTGTTCGTCCCCGACGGCCTGCGCGGCGGAATCGTGACGCCGGAGACCGCGCCTGCGATGGCCGACGTCCGCGACAAGGGCGTCCACTTCAAGAATTCGCATTCGTTGTTCCCGACCTTCACGATGGCCAACAGCTCGGCGCTGTCGACCGGCCATTATCTCGGCGACACCGGCACCTTCTCCAACACCATCTATACCGGCTACACCTCGGCGCCGGCCGGCGACACCGTGGTGCCGTTCATCGAGAACGACGCCGTGCTCGCCGATATCGACGATCATTTCAACGGCGATTACCTCAACGAGGAAACGCTGCTGAAGATGGCCCGCGGCCAGGGTTTCAGCACCGCCGCCATCGGCAAGGTCGGCCCGACCCTGCTGTTCGACCACACCGATCGCGGCAAGAACACGATCGTGATCGACGATTCCACCGGCGGCAAGACTGGCGTGCCGCTCTCCGACGAGATGAAAGACGCGCTGAACAAGGCCGGCTTGCCGCTCGCCACCCCGAGCCGCGGCGAGAATGCCAAGGCCGGCGACGCCAAGACGCCCGGCACCATTGTCGCCAACGTCGCGCAGCAGGCCTACATGGCTGACGTCGCGACGAAGGTGGTGCTGCCGATGTTCAAGGCGCGCAACAAGCCGTTCGTGCTGGTGTTCTGGTCGCGCGATCCGGACGGCAGCCAGCACAATACCGGCGACAGCCTCAACACCATCACGCCCGGCATCAACGGCCCGACCTCGCTGGCCGGCATCAAGAATGCCGACAACAACCTCGCCCAGCTCCGCAAGGCGCTCGACGAGCTCGGGCTGTCCGCCAACACCAACATCATGATCTCCTCCGACCACGGCTTCTCGACGATCTCGAAGGAGAGCAAGACCAGCCCCTCAGCCAAGATCGCCTACGACGACACGCCGAAGGATTTCCTGCCGATGGGCTTCCTGGCGATCGATCTGGCCAAGGCGCTGAACCTGCCGCTGTTCGATCCGAATGACAAGAACGCCAAGGTCGCCGACAACGCCCACCCGAAGGCCGGCAACGGCGTGCTCGGCCAGGACCCCACCAAGCCTGACGTCGTGATCGCGACCAATGGCGGCTCGGATCTGATCTATCTGCCGAACCGCGACAAGAAGCTCGCCGACCGCGTCATCAAGGCGCTGCTCGAGCAGGACTATGTCAGCGGCCTCTTTGTCGACGACAAGCTCGGCAACTTCCCCGGCACGCTGCCGATGTCGAACCTCAATCTGAAGGGCAAGGCGGTGACGCCGAACCCGTCGATCGTGGTCAACTTCCGCTCCTGGTCGAGCGGCTGCGCTATCCCGACCAACTGCTCGGTGCAGGTCGCCGACACCGTGCTGCGCCAGGGCCAAGGCATGCATGGCAGCTTCAGCCGCGGCGACACCTACAACTTCACCGCGGCGATCGGCCCCGACTTCAAGAGCGGCTATGTCGATCCGCTGCCGGTCAGCAACGCCGATGTCGGCATGACTGCGGCCCAGCTGCTCGGGCTGCGCGCGCCGAACAATGGCGGGTTGATCGGCCGGGTGATGTCGGAGGCGCTGCCGAACGGCATCGTGCCGAAGATGGCCGAGGGCACCATCATGTCGAAGAAGCCGTCGGCCAATGGCCTGCGCACCGTGCTGAAATTCCAGCGCGTGCTCTCGACCCGCTATTTCGACGTTGCCGGATTCCCGGGGCGGACGCTCGGGCTCGAGGAGACCGACGGCAAACAGAAAACGGCGGGGAAGTGATCCCCGCCGCTCTCGCTCGAAGCCGTTTCGTTCGGGACGACGCAGGCATCGTCCCGAATGGTCACATCATCCCGATGTCGAACACGTTCGGCAGCTGGGTCGCGAGCGGCAACGCGGCCGCGCCGACCAGCGTCGCCACCATCGCCGCCAGCGCACGCCCGGTGCGGCGCTGACCGCGCATCCGGCCCGCGATCCACTCCAGAACCTTGGTGTCGATCTTGGTTCCCTGCGTCGGTGCCCAGCGATCGATCTCGGTGTCCGCCGACAGCGCCACCGTGCGCGGCGGCACCGGCAGGCCGGACTCGGACGCGGCATGATGGGCGATCGCCTTGGCGAGCAGATCGTCGAACCGGCCGCCATCGCTGCGCTCGGCAGCAGCCTCGTTGATCGCGAACAGCGCCTCGATCTCGGCCCGACTGACCGGCTGATGCTCGACCGCGGCCGCCGTCAGGATGCGCGCGCACCAGGCAGCGTCGTCGGCATCGAGTGACCGGGAGAAATGGATACGGCCCTTGGTGGTCGGGCCTTCGCCGGTGATGACGCCGTCGCGCACGATGGTCAGCGCATGGGCGGCGGTCTTGCGGCAGGATGGATGCAACGCACCGCTGAGAGCCTCAGCGGTCTTGGTACTTGGGGTAGACATTGTGGGAGCTTTCAATTCCTATCTCAGGCCAGCTTTTCCATGCGGGCGTAAACGAGTGGTTAATGATTCGGAACTTGGGTTCCGAGATTTTTAGATGGTTGCTATTTGGTCGCTTTAGAAGCTGTCACGGTTCAGTCCTATAGCAGCCGGGGCGGGCGTCATGACGGCGATAAGCGGCTTTATCTGGGCATTTCCAAGCTTTTGTGCCGCAGCTGATATTTCGTCGCAGGGGGTTGGATCAAAACAAGTTGCTTGGAATTCCAGCCTCAAGGAGAAATGTTTCACCTTTTTTCAGAAGCCGTTCACTTAAGCCTTTTCGCGTCCTATACTGGAACAGACCACCTCAAATACAAATTTAGATGCAGCATCAATGAGATGAGGTAAGATCATGGCACTTCAGATTGGCGCAGTCGCCCCCGACTTCGAAGCCGAGACCACCGAAGGGAAGATCAAGTTCCACGATTGGATCGGCAGCAGCTGGGCGCTCTTGTTCTCCCATCCCAAGGACTTCACCCCGGTCTGCACCACCGAGCTCGGCACGCTCGCCCGCCTGAAGCCTGAATTCGACCAGCGCGGCGTCAAGCTGATGGGCCTGTCGGTCGACCCGGTCGACCGACACGCCAAATGGTCCGAGGACATCAAGGAGACCCAGGGCGCCGCACCGAACTATCCGATGATCGGCGACACCGACTACAACGTGTCGAAGCTCTACGACATGCTGCCGGCATCGACCTCGGGCGATCCCCTCACCCGTACGCCGGCCGACAACCAGACCGTCCGTAACGTCTTCATCATCGGCCCCGACAAGAAGATCAAGCTCGTGCTGGTCTACCCGATGACCACCGGCCGGAACTTCCAGGAGATCCTGCGCGTGATCGACTCGCTGCAACTCACCGCCAAGCATCGCGTCGCCACCCCCGCCGACTGGAAGCAGGGCGAGGACGTGATCATCGCGGGCTCGGTCAACAACGATGAGGCCAAGACGATCTATCCGCAGGGCTGGAAAGAGCCGAAGCCCTATATCCGCATCGTGCCGCAGCCGAAGTAACGGCCGAAACGCAGCGTCCGGGTGGCAAACGCACAGCCTGTTATCGTCTGGTTCCGCGACGATCTCCGGCTGTCGGATCACCCGGCCCTGCACGAAGCAGCCAGCCGTGGCGCGCCCGTGGTTGGCCTCTATGTCCGCGACGAACAAAGCCGTGCCCTGAAATCTCCAGCCGCGCGCCCCCTTGGGGGCGCGACGCGCTGGTGGTTGGCACAGTCACTGCGCGCGCTCAGCAATAGCTTTGAAGCGATTGGTGGAAGGCTAGTGCTGCGCACCGGACCAGCCGCGTCCGTGATCGCGGCGGTGGCGCGCGAAACCAATGCAGGCGCCGTGTTCTGGAACGACATCGCGCAGGCGCCGCATCAGGCAATTTCTGGAGACGTTGAATCCGCGCTCGCAAGTGACGGCGTGGACTCGGAAATTTTCCCCGGCGACCTGCTGGTCGAACCCAAGGCGATCCGCAACAAGGACAACCGGGGCCTCCGCGTCTTCACGCCATTCTGGCGGCGCGTGCAGGGCCTCGGCGATCCGCCGAAGCCGTTGCCGGCGCCGAAGAAGCTGACACCGATCCGCGCTATCGCGAGCGAGGCGCTCGACGATTGGCGGCTCGAGCCGATCCGGCCGGATTGGGCCGGCGGCCTGCGCGAGACCTGGACGCCTGGCGAAGCCGCAGCGCAGGCGCGGCTGAAGGCGTTCCTCGGCGATGGTGTCTACGCCTACACCGACGACCGCGACCGCCCCGACCGCGACGGCACCTCGCACCTGTCGCCGCATCTGCGCTTCGGCGAGATCAGCCCGCGCCAGCTCTGGCACGCCGCCCGCTTCGCGGCCGCCGCGCACCCGCGCCTTGCCGGCGACATCGACAAGTTTCTGAGCGAGCTCGGCTGGCGCGAGTTTTGCCGCCACCTGCTGTTCGACGTGCCTGATCTCGCCGAACGGAACTTGCAGGAGCATTTCGACGCCTTTCCGTGGAAACACGACGCACGCGCATTGAAGGCCTGGCAGCGCGGCCTTACCGGCTATCCGATCGTCGATGCCGGCATGCGCGAGCTCTGGCACACCGGCGTGATGCACAACCGGGTGCGGATGGTCGCCGCCTCGTTTCTGGTGAAGCATCTGCTGATCGACTGGCGCGCCGGCGAGCAATGGTTCTGGGACACGCTGGTCGATGCCGATGCCGGCTCCAATCCGGCGAACTGGCAGTGGGTCGCGGGCTCCGGCGCCGATGCCGCGCCCTATTTCCGCGTGTTCAATCCGATCCTCCAGGGCGAGAAGTTCGATCCCGACGGGGGCTATGTCCGGCGCTGGGTGCCTCAACTCGCGCAGCTCCCCAACGACCTGATCCATCAGCCCTGGACCGCGACGCCGATCGAGCTCGCCAGCGCCGGCGTCGAACTCGGCAAGACCTATCCGCAGCCGATCGTCGATCACAAGCAAGGCCGCGAACGCGCGCTTGCGGCCTACGCCAAGATTCGTCGCAGCAATTAAGCGCGGCGGTTGACCACCAGCACCGCGGCGGCGCAAGCCGCCATGCCGGCCATCGCGACGTAATCCAGCCGCTCGCCGAACAGGATGTAGGCCATCAGCGCGGTCACTGCCGGCACCAGGTAAAACAGGCTCGCGACCGAGGTCGCGGCATGGTGGCGGATCAGCCAATACAGCAGCCCGATCGAGCCGATCGACAGCGCGAACACCAACCAGGCGATCGCCAGCACGAACTCGCGGGTCCAATGCACGACGTTGGTCTCGAACAGCCAGGCGCCGATGCCGAAGAAGATCGTCACCGCGATGTACTGCACCAGATTGCCGGCGCGCCAGTCGATCGCATTGCAGTAGCGGCGCTGATAGAGCGTGCCGAGCGTGATCGAGATCAGCGAGACGCCGGAGGCAAGCCAACCCCACCCCGCCTCGCCGGTCATCGGCCGGTTGTGCAGGATCAGCACGACGCCGGCGAGCCCGAGCACGAGCCCGCCCCATTGCAGCGGCGTGACGCGCTCACCGAGCCAGCGGTTGGCAAGGGTCGAGGTCAGGATCGGCTGCAGGCCCGGGATCAACGCCGAGAGCCCGGCCGGAATCGAATGTGCGATCGCAATTGCGGTTCCGCCGAGATAGAAGCCGTGCACCAGGATGCCGGCCACCGCGCTGTGGAAGACGCCGGTCCGGTCCGGCCATTTCGGTCGCGCGACCGCGACGATCACCGCCATCACCACCACGACGAACGCCATCCGGATCGCCAGATAGGTCAGCGGCTCCGCATTGTTGATGACGTATTTGGTGCCGATGAAGCCCGTGCTCCACAGCACGACAAAGATCGCCGGCGCCAGACGAGCGGCAGTTTCCTCGAAGCTCTTGTTCATTGCAGGTCGTCATTGCCCGAAGATGAGGCAGTCGGCAATCGTGAATTTTGGCGGGGTTGGCGGGCGTTCGTCCCAGGCCGGACGACAATGAATTCGCGGCGCGCTTCAAACTCAAGAAATCTCCGACATGACTCCGCGATCTCGCGACAGGTTTGTCCGAGCTTTGCTCGTTCCGCCCTTCATGCAGAGGGCGCAAGGAGAGCCGGTGCCGATCGCACCCGTGGGCCCCGAGGCCTCGGCCTGGCTCAGCCCGGTTCGTGAAGCCTACGCGCTCACGCCTTGCGTCGTCGTGCCCAGAAGCTTGCGATGCCTGCCACGATGATCACGAGCACAATAGACACCCACGTCTGGATCAAGTCGAAGTGCAGGCTGTCACGCGCGACGAATAAGGCGACGATCGCTCCCGCAATGACGAAGAAGATGCGAAGGATGATACTCATTGCGCTCCGCGCTCCGTCCGCTTGCCAACGCCCGGCAGCATTCGCTTCAGGGTGTCGTCGCCAAACACCAGGTGATGCACAAGCGCAGCAGTCATGTGGATTGTTGCGAGGATCACCAGGAGATTGGCCAGGACCTCGTGAATTTCCTTGATGTTGTGAGCGAGCACCTTGTCAGCGTGCCAAGGTGAAGCTATTTCGCCGAACCCAAACAGCGGTAGCGGATGGCCCTTTGCAAACTGCAACACAATGCCGAAGACCGGTACGGCCAGCAGCAAACCGTAGAGCACGTAGTGCATCACGCGGGACACCGGGTCAGTCCACTCGATCAACCACCTGCCAAACTCGGTAGGAACGATCTTTGGCGGTGGATTGGCAACTCGCCACGGAATTCGCGCCACTGCCAGCACCAGAATGCTCAGTCCGACCCAGATATGGGTTAGCAGGCCCAGCGGCTGGGTCGCATCGTCGTTAAGAACACCCAAGGTCCAGGCGAGGACCACCAAGAGCACGGTTACCCAGTGCAGGCTCTTGGCCACCGGACCGTATTCGTCATGCGCTGGCATCATGGCTCTCCTCTCAAGAGTAAGCCTAGGCCGTTCGGGGCCCTCGAACTTGACGCGGATCAAACCAGCGCTGCGGGTTAAAACCTGTTCCCTCCCCGCCTTACCGACCGACGCTTATCCAGCTCTCGAAGGAAATCGGTGTGATACGCACGGCGTGAATCCGCCCGGAGCCAACTCGGGACGTCGAGCAGCAGGCGGCGGCTATGAGCCGTCAACCGGTGAGACCGGCCTTGCGCAATCCGTCGAGGAAATGGTCGCGGTCGGTGGGATCGCGATATCTTTCGGCACGGGCGCGAGCGAGTTGGAGCGTCTTCGCGGGTACGGCTTCGCCGTTCGCAGTCAATTCGCGACATCGTTGGCTGACGAACATGTCGGCCTCGGCCTGCGCCTCGCCGAGGCGTCCCATCTGCGCATAGCAGGCTGCAAGGAGGCCGTGCGACCACCTGTCGAACGACCGCGCCTCCAACACCGCCTTGACCGCCTGCTCGTACTCGCGTCCCGAATAGAGCGCTAGCGCATGATACCAATGGTACAGGTTGGGCGGAAACGGATTGAGCCGCTTGGCCGTCCCGATCCACATCAGCGCCTCGCGCCATCGTCCCCAGTAGACCAGGATATTGGCGAAGACGGCGGCGACATCGGCATCGTTTGGATTGAGCGCGAGCGCGCGGCTGAAGTGGATTTCGGCCTTGGCGTCATCTTTCAGCAGGAACAGCAGCTGAGCCATGACGCCATGGGACCAGGCGTCGCCGTCCTCAATATCCAGCGCGTACTCGATCTCGCGCCGCGCCTCGCCCAGGGTAGCGGTGGTGGGAGATTCGAGAAACACGTCACAGACGATGGTCCAGGCGATGTTGGCGCGGGCGCGAGCATAGTGCGGGTCTAGCGCAACGGCGTTTCGAAAATAGTCCCTGGCCTGCGCCATCGCCTTCACGGTCAGCTGGCGCCATCGCTCGTTTCCGAGCAGGACCAGGTCATAGGCGGTAATGCTCGAGGTCGGCTTGCGTCTGGCGATCTCGCGACCGGCATCCTCCAGCCTGCCCGGCAGGGCCGCAACGATCGCCCGGACAATCTCGTCCTGCAGGACGAAGATGTCGTCGATCTCGCGGTCGTAGCGCTCGGCCCAGAGATTGAAGCCGCTCGCAGCATCGAGCAGCTGGATGACCACCCGCACCCGGCTGCCGATCTTGCGCACACTTCCTTCGGCCACGTACCGGACGCCGAGCTCGCGGCCGACCTGTTTGATCTCGGGTGTCTTACCCTTATAGGCGAAGCTGGAGTGACGGGCGACGACGAATAGTGACCTGAACCGCGACAGTTCGGCGATGATGTCTCCCGTGATCCCGTCGGAAAAATAATCCTGCGCGGGATCGCCACTCAGATTCGACAGCGGGAGCACCGCGAGCGACGGCCTATCGGACAGCGTCGGCGCTGGTGATACGGGTGAGCTCGGTTCGGATACGGTCGCAACCGCGGGGCCAACATAGCGATAGCCGCGACGCGGCAGCGTCTCGATCCAGGTCGCGCCTCCCTCGATGCCGGCAAATACCCGCCGCAAGGCGGCGATCTGGACCGTCAGGTTGCTCTCCTCGACCGCAAGCCCCGGCCAGGTCGCCTCCATCAACGCATCCTTGGAAACCGGCGATCCGGCCCGCTCGACAAGCAGCCGGAGCAGCACGACCGCGCGCTGGCCGAGCGCGACCGGTTCGGACTCTCGCAACAGCATCTCGGCCCCGGCGTCGAGGCGGAAGGGACCGAATTCGTGGATCGTCGCCATGGCTGTGGAGACTACATTTTTTGCAACTTTTTCGGAACGGATTCAGGACCTGCGGGAAGCGCACGATCATCCTGCGGGGGTGCAGAATCTCGAGGAGAGCCCGATGCACGATCCAGGCTATGCGGCAAAAGCGGACGGTCCGATCGCCCGCCCTTATCCGGAAGTGAATGCAGGTGAGCCGGCCCACGTTTGCCGCCTGCTCGAGGTCGTCCAGACGCTGGCTCCGCGCATCGCTGCGCAACGCAATGAATTCGACAGCGGACGACGGTTACCGGACACGATTTTCGCCGCACTGGCCGATGCCGGCCTGTTCCGCCTGTGGCTGCCGCAAACACTTGGCGGGCCTGAACTGTCCTCCTTCGCGTTCATGCGCGTCGTCGAAGCCTGCTCGGCCCTCGATGGCTCCGTCGGCTGGCTGGTCGGCAATGGCGCCGGCATGAGCCGGATCGGCGGCTACCTCGATGAGGCCGTCGTGCGTGAGTGGTATGCCGACCCGCGTGCATTTGTCGCAAGCGCGACCGGTGCGGTCGGTACCGCGACCGCCGTCGCAGGCGGCTATCGCCTGTCCGGCCGCTGGCCGTTCGGCAGCGGCGCACATCACGCGACGCGCTTCATGGTGCTGGCCAGTACCAGGCCCGGCGACCCGGCTTCGCCGCTTCTCTGCTGCTATCCCGGGCGTGCGGATGTAACCATCCTCGACAACTGGCATGTGTCCGGACTGCGCGGCACCGGCAGTTGCGATTTCGAGGCGCAGAATGTTTTCGTGCCGGCTGCGCACGCCCATCCCTTTCTCGGGCTGCAACCGACCCAGCCCGGATTGCTCTATCGCATGCCGCCGTCATCGGTGTTCGCGTGGAGCATCTGCGGGGTGCCGCTCGGCATCGCGTCGGGCGCCATGACCTCGTTCACGGAACTGGCCAAGGGCCACTCCGGAAACCGCGCCGCGCTCCGCGATCGCGAGATCGTTCAGGCGACGATCGGGCGTACGAGAGCGATGCTTTGCGCCGCCCGCGCCTTTCTGATCGACGCCATGACCGAATTGATGGCCGCGACCGACATCGGCGGCCAACGGCTGGTGGAGGCACGCGCGGACGTCCGGCTCGCCAACGCGCACGCGGCGGAGACTGCGACGTCCGTCACCGAGATGCTGGCTGCCGGCGCGGGCGCCGTCGCCATCTTCGAGACCTGCGCCCTGGAGCGTGCGGTCGGCGATGTACGCGCCGCGGCAAAGCATATCGCGATGAGTCCGAGCAATTACATCACCGCCGGCCGGCTGGCGCTTGGGCTCGATCCCGGCACCGCGAGGTTTTGAGGATTGTCCGGCGAGCAACGGAGTTGCCCATGTCAGTGATTTGCCGGCCGGCACGCGCGCAGGATCTGGAATTCGCCGACGCGCTTGTGGTCTCCAGCATCAACGATCTCACGGAACGGCACGGCTTCGGCCCGATGGCGGTCTCGTCTCCGCCCAGGTTCCAGCTGTTTTCGCTGAAGGACGATCCCCACGGTCTCTGGGTGGCGGAGGAGGACGAGCGGATCCTCGGCTTTGCCTGGAGTTGGGCCTGCGGCGACATGTGGTTTCTGGCACAGCTGTTCGTGTCGCCGGATCAGCAGGGTCGGAGCATCGGCAACGAACTGATCAAGCGGACCATCGCGCACGCCGAGACATCGGGCGCGTCCAACAGGGTGCTCATCACCTTCAGCTTCAACACGGTGTCGCAGGGGCTCTACATCCGTCACGGCCTGCTTCCACGATTTCCGATCTACAATGTCAGTGCATCGCGCGAGCAGGTGATCGGCCGTTTGCACGGTCCACGCTACGACGTCACGCCGCTCAGGCCGGAGGCCTCGACCCTGCGCCGCCTTGCGCAAGCGGACGAGCGGATCCTTGGCATCTCACGCGAAAAGCATCATCGCTATCTGATCAATGACGGCGCCGCGACCGGGTTCAATCTTCTCGATGGAAACGACTGGATCGGCTACGCCTACGTGGACGCCGGTGGTCATATCGGGCCGCTCGCAGTCACGGAGCCGCGCGCGGTCGCTCCCGCTTTGAGAACAGCGCTCTACCTGGCGGCCGAGAGCGGCGCCTCACGGATATCGGCATTCCTGCCCGGTGCGAGCAAGGCGGCGCTTGATACTGCGATGGCGCTGGGAATGCGGATCAAGTGTCCGATGCTGCTGATGTCGTCGCGAGAATTCGGCAACTGGGCCCAGTATCTGCCGCGCAACCCGGGCTTCATGTGACCGACGCGGGTCTAGGTTCGACCACGGCGCTGACCGTCACTTGAGGTGATATTTCCGGCCGTTCGTGTTCGGGTTGGTGTTGTCGCTCGTCGAGAGCAGCAACACCGGGCCGAAAAAGCTCTTGCTGTCCCGGAAGAGCTGGAATCGGCCGCCGCCTTTGGTGGCGATCTCCTCCCGGTCGCTATTTGCCGGGCCAAGCAGCTTGTCATCTTCATACAATCGAGCAGCGTTGAGCTCGCCGTTCAGATACTTGACGGGAATTTGGTACGCATATCCCTGCAACCAGTAGAAGCTGCCGCGGAGCAGGTCACTGTCGATCGGGCTCGGAGGAAGCGCATAAAGGAATGCACTCGACGCCAACGCAAAGAGCGTCGTTCCGATCACGATGCGGGTATTGGCAGATATGCTCAACGACACTCCCCCGGGCTGTTGCCTTGCCAAGCCAGCCTTCTGTAACCCGCGTCCCCGTCGCATACAACCGACGGGCAGATCGCCGTCGCGCGTCCGGCGAAGTTGCCAAGGCCCGCTATCAGCGCTGCCGCACCGGTACAACATGCCGGCGCAACCTCTCAGCCCCCGGTCGCACCATGGGCAAATCCGGCGAGCGCAATACCGGACGCCTGAGGCGCTGCCTCGCGAATGCGTGATCAGGCACCACCATTGGTTGCCTTCATTTGGGCACTGATCGGGAACAGGCTGCCGGCCGGAAGCAAAGGCGGCCGCCGCAGGGGGTGCCTGCAATTGACCTATCGATCCCACAGCAACTGGCAGGACGTGGATCTGCGCAATCTGGTCCGGGTCATCTCGGCCTGTACCCTCGGGCTTTGGGCATTCGCGGCCGGCCTCCTGATCGGGACCTTCCTGCTTTCATGACTGGCCGGCGGACACACCGTCCGCCCTACCCGCCGCTCAGATGATGTGCGGCGACGAACAAGGCGAGCGCGCTCAGCACCAACGCCGACGTGGCGCCCGCAACGCTACGCGCGAGTTCAGCCTTCGAAAGATTGGATCTGGTTGCCATCGCAGTCTCCCGTGCGCGCGAGCCTAGGGGGAGCTATGACGTAGCCGCTCCGGCGATCAGACTCGCTCATGGAGACAATCGCATCATGAGGATGAACGCCTCATGAGCGAAACGAACGGCCCCTGCCATCGGTTCCAAATCTGTCCGCTTGTGGATCGCTTTCGGAACCCCGGCGTTGACCGCATGCGGCAAGCGGGACGGGCCACACTGGAATTTTCGCAATCGGAGAGGCAATGACGATCCGCTGGGCGCGGCTTCAACCGACGATCCGGGCGGTCATCATCCTGCTTGCGACCGTCACGGCCGCCGGTGCCGAGGGCCACGGGGCAAGCAAGCCGTCCGAATTCATCCTGCTTGTCCAGATCGCGCTCCTGATCGCGGTCGGGCGCGGCCTCGGCGAACTGATGCAGCGGATCGGCCAGCCCTCCGTGATCGGCGAGCTGCTCGGCGGCCTGCTGCTTGGCCCGTCGCTGTTCGGCTGGCTATGGCCGTCGGCCCATGACGTGATCTTTCCACCGTCTGGCGAGCAGAAAGCGCTGATCGACGGTATCGCGCAGTTCGGCATCCTGCTGCTGCTCCTGCTGACCGGCATGGACACCGACCTCAAGCTGGTACGCAAGGTCGGCCGCGCGGCGATGACGATCTCGGCCGCGGGCATCGCGGTGCCGTTCGCCTCCGGCTTTGCGCTCGGCGAATTCTTGCCGCAGAGCCTGTTGCCGCATCCGGAAGCGCGGGTGATCGCCGCGCTGTTCCTCGGCACCGCGCTGTCGATCTCGTCGGTGAAGATCGTCGCTGTCGTGGTGCGCGAGATGAACTTCATGCGCCACAATGTCGGCCAGATCATCGTCGCCTCTGCGATCATCGATGACGCCATCGGCTGGATCATCATCGCCGTCATCTTCAGCCTCGCCTCGCGCGGCACGCTTGATGTCCTCTCGGTCGCGCAGGCGCTGTTCGGCACCCTCGCCTTCCTCGCCGTCAGCTTCACGATCGGCCGCCGGCTGGTGTTCCGGCTGATCCGCTGGGCCAACGACAATCTGGTCTCTTCGGCTGCGGTGATCACCGTGATTCTGCTCCTGATGAGCGCGATGGCGATGATCACGCACCTGATCGGCGTCCACACCGTGCTCGGCGCCTTTATCGCCGGCGTGCTGGTCGGGGAATCCCCGATCCTGACCAGGCAGATCGACGAGCGGCTGCGCGGGCTGATCTCCAGCCTGTTCATGCCGGTGTTCTTCGGGCTCGCCGGTCTTAGCGCCGACCTCACCGTACTGAAGGATCCGTCGGTACTGGGACTCACCGCCGCGCTGATCCTGATCGCCAGCATCGGCAAGTTCGCCGGCGCCTTTGCCGGCGGCGCGCTGGGCGGGCTGACGCGGCAGGAATCCTATGCGCTGGCGAGCGGCATGAATGCGCGCGGCTCGACCGAGGTCATCATCGCCACCATCGGCCTGTCGATGGGCGTGCTGAGCCAGACCATGTTCTCGATGATCGTCACCATGGCGATCCTGACCACGATGGCGATGCCGCCGATGCTGCGCAGCGCGCTGGCCCGGCTCCCGCTCGGCAAGGAGGAAAAAGAGCGGCTGGAGCGCGAGGAATATGAGGAGCGCGGCTTCGTTGCCAATCTCGAGCGGCTGCTGCTCGCGGTCGACGAAAGCAGCAACGCGAAATTCGCTGCGCATCTCGCGGGGCTCGTCGCCGGAGGACGCGGCCTGCCGATCACCGTGCTCCATGTCGGGGCGAACGCAAAACTGCAGGAGAAGAACCGTGCCGACGAGGCGAGCCCGGAGGCGGCGGTCATCGATGCGGCCAAGGAGAGCGCCAAGGCGAGCGCCGATCCCGAGGGCGGCGGCAATCTCGACGTCATCAGTCGCGCCCGCGAGGAGACCGCGGCGGGGGCGATCGCTGAGGAGGCCAAGAAGGGCTTTGACCTGCTCGTGGTCGGCATCGGCGCTGTCGCGGGCCCGGATGGCGGCTTCGACCGGCGCATCGACCAGTTGACCTCCGGCTTTGACGGCCCGCTGGCGATTGCCGCCGCCAAGGGCGTGCACGCGAGCGAGCCGACAGCAAATGCACGCAAGATCCTGGTGCCGGTGTCGGGCAGCAACGTATCGCGTCGCGGCGCCGAGGTCGCGATCGCGCTGGCGCGTCTGGCCAGCGAGCCGCTGCAGGTCGTCTATGTCTCGACCACGCGCGACAAAGGCGCCCGCCGCTCCAACCCCAGCATGTCGCTGGCACCGGAGGAAGCGATCCTGAAGGACATCGCGGCGACCGCGGCACGCTATGACATCAATGTGGTGACGCGGCTACGCGCCAACACCGCGCCGGAAGTGGCGATCCTGCAGGAGATCGCGGCAAGCGGGGCCGACCTAGTCGTGATCGGCGTCGACCGCATCCAGGGTGACAGCCTGAATTTCGGCAGCGTCGCAACCGCCGTGCTCGGCAAGTCGAAGGCATCGGTGCTGCTGGTGTCGGACGGCGACGTCAGGCCCGGGACCTGATGCTGAAGACGCGAGCGGCGGTGCGCCCTACCACTCTTCCGGACAGGGATCGACGATCTTCCAGAGATCGATCCCGTTCTTGATCTTCTTCATCTCGGTGGTGAGCCCGCCATTGCGGCGGATCCAGTCCTTCACCGTGTCGGGATAGTAGGACATCAGGTCGGAGGTGCCCTCGAGGCTGGTGACCTTGATGCCGAAGGTGAAGGCCTTGTCGTAATAGGCCTGGTGGAAGCCGATGCTGGCCTTCGGCGTCACGCAGATCTTGTTCAACGGCACGATGCCGAACACCAGCGTGCAGGCCGAGTTGCAGATGCCGTCGATTACGACGCGCTCGCGGCGGTCGCGGATCTGCTTGTACTTGGCCTTGTACTCCTCGACATAACCGCCATGGTCGCGCGTGATGTGCAGCACGGCTCGTGCCGGCGTGACCGCCAGAACCGAGAGCAGCAAGGCGACAAGGGGCGTGATGCGCATGAAATGTTCTAAACCGAGGGAAAGGCGGCCCGGGCGGACCTGACCCCAAGACTCTGGCCGGACTGTGTTGGCAATCCGTTAAGCATCCTCAAAAAGGCAAAATTTGGCGCGCTGTGGCCGATTTCCCGCAGCTATCGGCCCGATTCCGGGTTAAATGAACTGCTAAAGGACTTTGGATCGGCTGGACGGGCCGATTCCAGCGCGAATGCCCGGAGGCCGCCAATGACCAAGACCAAGCTTTTCGCCGCCCTCGCCGTGACTGTTTCCCTGGCCGTTCCGGCCCTCTCCCCGGCGGCCGCGGCCGATCTCTCGGCCGCTCCGCGCCACCACCGGTATCACCGCCACGCCCATTGGGGCCTGCCCTACCACATCAGCTACCTGCACAATTATGGCCCGGGCCCGGCCGCCGGCAGCTTCGCCTATTACGACGGCCCCTCCTCCAACAAATGCTACCAGAGCGCGGCCGCCTATATCGGCCAGGACCACCGCCGGCACCCCTGCTTCTGAGGTCAGCGGAAGCCCGGCAGGACACCGCGCCGTCTGTGCTGGCCCCGGTCGGCCAAGTCTGATAATCGACCCGCAACGCGCTCGTAGCTCAGCTGGATAGAGCATCGGATTTCGATTCCGAGGGTCGGGAGTTCGAATCTCTCCGAGCGCGCCATCGTTCCGACGGCCCCGCGGCAGCTTGGCGGCAGCCACGAAACCATTTTCAGCAGCCGACGAAACCGGGCGGAAACATTTGGCCAGTATCCTCCCCAAAACAATCAAAGAAATTATGGGGAAGTGTCATGATGGAAGCGACCATTGTCGCGCTGCTGCTGCTCAGCGCTGCTGTGTTTTGTGCCCACGCATACGACGCCCTGCACACGCACTGACAGGATCGGCGTAGTTCAATCAGTGTGCCGTCCGCGAGCCTTTAGGATCGCGCGAGCCGCTAACCGAGCCGGCTAAATTAGTTCCGCGCGTCCCTCTCCCGGAACCACCGCCGGCATGCCCGGCTGAAGCTCGTTGCATCGGTATAGCCGAGCGCGGCCGCCATCTCGTCGCGCGACTGGCTGCCCGCCGCGAGCATGGTGCGGGCGCGCTCGCGCAGCACGCCGTCGAGCAGCGGACGGAAGGCGCTGCCGGCTTCCGCGAGCCGCCTCACCAGGGTCCGCCGCGAGGTGCCGACGAGACGCGCTGCTTCCTCCTCGCCGAGGCGCTGCGGCAGCCGCGCCGCAATCAGGCTCTCGAGCATGCGCGCCAGCGCCGCGGTGTCCGAGCGCGGCTTCTCGATCGCCTCCAGCGCCTCGATCGCCTTGGCATGCAATTCCGGATCGGCAAACGGCGACGGCCGCGCGCACAGCGCCTTCGGCACCTCGAAGATGAAGGCGGCGGCGTTGAATTTGACGGCGCAGGAATAGTGCTGTGCCAGCCGCTCCGCGCCGGCGGGCGGCGGCCAGGGAAATTGCAGCGTCGCCTGGCCGATCGCATCCTCGAGCAACTGCACATACACCGCGTGCACGTTGAGGCTCACCGCCAGCGCCACGGCGCGCCACAGCGTGCCTTCCATGGCCACCGCAGGAGCGATCTCAATCTGGATCGCGCGCGCGGTTCGGCGCAGCCGGTTGCGAACGAACGGCGCGCGGGTCGACCCGAAGCGGGCGCCGGTGCTCAACGCATCTTCGATGGTCGGCGCCGTCCGGGTCGCAACGTCGAGCGCACCTTGCAGCGATGTCGACCAGACCGCCGCAGCCGACAACGGCCACAGCTCGCCGTGTCGACGGGTGATGTTGGCGGCCAGCACCACCAGCGACGACACCGGCATGTGCGCGCCGGGCTGGTCGACGGTGTCCTGCTGGATTCCGGTGCCCATCAGCAGTTCGTCGCGCTCACTCCGCGTCTTGCCGAATGCGCGCAACAGCGCCCGTGCGTAGGCCGCAGACACCGGCGTGCGAAGCGCATCTGCCTCCGATCCCGGCATTGCGTCGGTGTCCCTCCCGCGCGAGCGTCCAGCTGAACCACTTGGCGCAAAATGCCACAAAATTGGCCTGATGGGAACTGGCGGAGCACGGTCCCTGGCGGCATGCTTGGCCAAATGACGGCGAACGCCGCTTCGAGGAGACGCTGGAGGAATACGATGATCTTCACGGGCACCAATGCTGCGGGCGAGACGATCACCTACCGGGACGGCAAACGCTATCTGTGGATGCTTTCGTTCATCCCGCCGCTGATTCCGCTGTTGTCCTATTGGCTGTTCCTGCAGACGCACAATCCGCTGGTGACGCTGATCCCCTTCGTTTTCATCTTCATCCTGATCCCGCTGCTCGATGTCCTCTTCGGCGAGGACACGCACAATCCGCCGGCGGAAGTGGTCGCGGCGATGGAGGCCGACCCGTACTACCTGCGGCTCGCGCGCATCACCGTGGTGTTTCCCTGGATCAACTACGTCGCGCTGATCGCCTTCTTCGGCACGCAGGAGCTGCCGTGGTGGTCCTATGTCGCCCTGCTGCTCGGCGTCGGCACCATCAACGGCGGCGCGCTGCTGATCGGGCACGAGCTCGGCCACAAGGCGGACAGGCTCAACATCTTCTTCGGCATGCTCGCCAATTGTGCGGTCGGTTACGCCCATTTCCGCGTCGAGCACAATCGCGGCCATCACACCTGGGTCGCGACACCCGAAGACCCCGCCAGCGCGCGGTTCGGTGAATCGATCTATACGTTCGCCACGCGCGAACTGCCGGGCGCGTTCAAACGCGGCTGGCGCAACGAGGCCGAACGGCTGACCCGGCGCGGCGAGCCGGTCTGGTCGATCAACAACGAGATCCTGCAGGGCTTCGCACTCACGCTCGTCGTCGCCGCCATCCTGATTGCGCTGTTCGGCTGGAAGGTCGCGCCGTTCATCGTCGCGCATCATTTCCTCGGCTGGTACGCGCTGACCCAGGCCAATTATGTCGAGCACTACGGGCTGCTCCGCGAAAAACTGCCGAACGGCCGCTACCAGGCGGTCGAGCCGCGGCACTCCTGGAACACCAACCACATCGTCTCGAACCTGATGACGTTCCATCTGCAACGTCATTCCGACCACCACGCCAACCCGATGCGCCCCTATCAGTCGCTGCGCGATTTCGACGATATCCCGCGGCTGCCGAACGGCTACACCGGCATGTTCGGGTTGGCTGCGATCCCGCCGCTCTGGTTCCGGGTAATGGACCCGAAGACCTTGGCGTGGGCGGGTGGCGACAAGAGCAAGTTGAACCTGGGCGATCGGCCAGCGGCTTCGTGATCGCTGCGATCGCCCGGCTTCACGCCAACCCGGGCGATCGTCAATTGCCGTCAAAGCCGGACGAGCCGTCACGTAGCGCCGTCAGCCGCTCGGGATCTTCCGCCGTACCGCCTCCACCCCGGCATCGGTAACGCGATATCTGCGCCCCAACTCCGGGACGATCCAGCCCTTCTCGATCATTCCGGCAATGGTGCTCGGGCCGACGCCTGCGGGAAACGAGCGGCGGGTCCGGATCGCGTCGATCGCGACCCTTTCCAGATGGGTGGCGACATGCGACGGGCGCGCGCGAAATGCCTTCGCCATGATCAGGACCGACAGGACCTCGGCGCGACGGCGCACAGCCGAGGCGCTGCGGGTCAGTTCGTTGCTGATCTCGAGAGCATTCTTGCCGGCCCTGGCGAGTTCTCTGAGCTTCTCGTCCTCGTCAGGGCTCCAGCGCCGCACGATCCCCATCTGCCCCTCACCGCCTGGATACCCACCTCAATCCGATGCATACGCAGGCGGCGCTGATTTGCCATGTGACTTTCGGCACCTCTTGACGTGACGTATGGGGGCTATCGCCATCAAGCGAGCCGATCGTCATGCCGGGCGAAGCGGCAATTAGTGCTTGCTGGGTTCAAGCGCGATAAGCACGCCGGTCGGCTCGGGCTCGTGCGGCCGAAGCGACGTCAGCTCCGGATCGCTCCACTCGGCGAGGCTCACCACCTCGCCTGTCTGCCCCGGCATGTCGGAGCTCTGCGCAGGTTCGAGGACCTTCAGTCCGCTGGTGTCGACGAAGAAAGTATGTTCGCCGAAGACGCTGTTCAGTTGCGCCACCGCCGGGTGATCGTCCGGAAGCACCTGCGCGTTCAATTGCGTCATGGTCTGTTTGACTTGCGTCGAGTTAAGTTTCATCCGCTGCTCCTTCGTTGGTTCCGGCCTTGATCGTGTCCCTGGCTGGCTCCTCCCCGCCCGCGCCCCTCGCCGGGGGCTTCGAAGTCTCGAACCGATCAGGCAACGAAACGTTCCGCGCGCGCGACGCATTGACCGCCTGTGCGCGGGTTCCGTGTGCACCAATGCGTGAAGTTGGAGCGGAACGACCGCATCAAGGACGACGTCACCAATACGCTGCTGTTCCGCCGCAGGCTTGCCACAGTGGCCGCAGCGTTGTGCGACAACGAGATCGAGGCTCGCGCGCGAACCTAGCTTCACCTCTGCTCCACCGGCCGCATGTGGATGAGTGCATCGAGCACGAGGACAAGAACCGGGCGCTGCTCGTCGTTGACGAGCTCCGTCTTGAAGATCACGACGGCGTCGTGCCGCTCCGGCCGATGGTAATCTTCTCGATCCGGGAGTGCCCGGTCAGCGTCGCTCCGGGCCGAACCGGGCTCGGCAGGCGAATCTCGAAGCTTCGTCCGACGATGCCGGCCACCCTGGTCCAGATCGCCTCCACGACGAGGCGCTGATAGATCGCAATGGTATTGAAGCCGCTTGCGATCAAGCCGCCGAACGGGCCGGCAGCAGCCGCGACGGGATCGGTATGGATCGGCACCGGATCATACTTGCCGGCGAATTCCAGAATTTCCGCCTCGCCGATCGTGTAGCTGCCGAGTCTGAAGGTCTGGCCCTCGGTGAGATCTTCCGCATACAGCATCGCACGCCTCCCGTCTGTGGTGCGACGATAGACCAACGCTGCTGGCTTTCCATTACCTCCGGGGTCGTGAAGTTCGCGCACGGAACGCCCAAGCGCGAACGAGATGCGCGCGAACGGCACCTACCGCTCGCGCACATCGCCGAAGGCGTCCCGCGTTACTGCAGCCGGGCCGCCCTCGCCTTTGCGGCCTTCACGGTGTTCTCCATCAGGCAGGCGATCGTCATCGGGCCGACGCCGCGGGGCACGGGCGTGATCGCGCCGGCAACCTGCACCGCCTCGTCGAAGGAGACATCGCCGCACACGGCGTAGCCGCCCTCCGGCTTCTCGACGCGCGTGGTGCCGACGTCGATCACGATGGCCTGCGGCTTGATCCAGTCGCCGCGCACGAGGCCGGCCTTGCCCACCGCGCTTACCAGGATATCGGCCTGACGACAGATCTTGCTGATGCCGCGGGTATGGATGTGGGTCTGCGTCACGGTCGCGTGCTCCTGCAGCAGCAGCGCAGCCATCGGCTTGCCGACGATGTTGGAGCTGCCGATCACCACGGCATGGGCGCCGGTGAGATCTGGCCGGATCGACTTGATCAGCCGGAGACAGCCGAGCGGCGTGCACGGCACCAGCGCTTCGTCGCCGTGAAACAGCCGGCCGGCGTTCAGCGCGTGCAGACCGTCGACATCCTTTGCGGGATCGACCGCCGCCATCACACGCAAACTGTCGATATGCGCCGGCAGCGGCAACTGGATAAGGATGCCGTCGATATCGTCGCGCGCATTGAGCGCCTTGATCCTGGCAAGCAGATCGGCCTCGCTGCAATCATCCGGCAGCCGTTCGACCTCGCCGCGCAGGCCGAGCCGTTCGGCCATCCGGACCTTGCTCTGCACATAGATTTGACTCGCCGGGTCGTCGCCGACCAGCACGACCGCAAGCCCCGGTGCGCGGGGCAGCCGGTCCAGTTCGTGAGCAACCTTGTCGATGACAATTTGGGCATGTGCGTGCCCATCAAGAATGTTCGCCGTCATGGCACCTCCGTTTCGAAGCGGTGCCCAGGCGCGCGGCGTTTGGTCTCTGCGCTCCCCGATGGTGGTCCATCCAAGCGCCAGTCGCGCAGATGGCGCCGTCATAGCCGCCGGCCGGGCAAAGGCAAATCACGCTCCCCCGGCCACGAATTGCGCCGGTTTTTGCCGGTGGATCGGGCCGTGCGGACCACGCCTGGGGGTAGGATTCGGGCAGAACTTGCGATAAGCCTCGGCGCTTGCCGGGCTTTTCCGATCCCCGGCGCCATCCTTCCGGTCATCACGCCATTTCGGACATTTCAACATGAGACATATCATCCTCGCGCTGGCGCTCCTGTGCCCGGCTGCCGCGCTTGCCCAAGGCACCGCTCCAGCCGCCGCTCCCCCACCCGCCGCCGACAAGCCGGCCGCCTCACAGCCCATGGTCGGCGACAAGCCGCTGGTCCAGGTCGGCAAGAAGTCGGCGGCCAAGAAGGGCGAGAAGCCTGCCCCGGGCAAGCCGCCCTCGGTCGCGCAGAAGCTCCAGGCCTGTGGCGACATCGACGACGCCACCAAGGAGCGGCTGATGTGCTACGACGAGATCTTCAAGCCGCAGCCCAAGCCGAAGGCCGCCCCCGCCAAGGGCGTCAACGAATGCCGTTTCGTGAAGGAAGAGGACGAGCGGCTGACCTGTTACAACGGCTTCGCCGACAAGATTCCGCGCCTGCCGCGTTAATCACGCCAGGCCGGGCGGCACGCTGCCCCCTGGAATCGCGGACATGAAAAAGCCGCCGCAAGTGCTTGCGGCGGCGTATCGATTGCCGGCTGTGGCGGCCCCGCTTACCAGGTGCCGAAGCCGCCGAAGAAGCCCATCCGCGGCTGCTGCTGGGCGACGCGGTAGGGTTGATACATACCGGGCTGCGCGAAGCGCATCGGCTGCTGGTAATGGTTATGGTTGTGCGCGACCTTGCGCTTCTTCGGCGCCTGCGGCTGGGCCGGCGCGGCCTGCTCAGCCGGCTTTGCCTCGGCAACGACCTTGTTCGTGTCAGCCTTCTCCGGCGGAATGAACTGGGCGAATGTGTTGCGGACGCGGGCCTCAGCCGAGGCCTCGCGATCAGTCGCGGGAGCTGCCGCGGCAACCGCGTTGACCTGCGACGGAACGATGGTCGGCAGGCTGGTGTCGTATACCACCCGCTCCGGCAGTTTCTGGACCGACTTGATCCGCACCACGGTCTTGTTGTCGACGGCGGGCGACGACAGGCTCTGGTTCTGGCTGGCGACCACGGCCTCCTGCGGCACGATGGCATTCACGACGAAAAGCAGCGCGAGCAGCACGCCACCAACGAACAGGAAATAACGCGCCACAGGCATCTTGGTAGCTCCCCCCGCGCGATGGGCGCGGTTCATCTCGGCGCGACGACATCAGCCATCGCGCGACGAATTCATCGTCTGCGCATGATCACCCGGACAGACGCCATCCCGCGCTTCCGGGTCGTTCTCTAACGGTCGGCTTATTAGTTAGTTCCTGCCTGGCCGTTACGGTTCACCCGGCAAGTCAATTCCCGGTCACTTTTTCGGGATGCAGAGTTTAGACGCGGCTCGCCGTCACGAGCGAACATTTCGCCTTGTTTGCGTTAACATTGACGAAGCCGATCAACATCCGCGAGTAGGTCTTGCGGCTCTTCATGGCGATGGTGTCCGAAATCAGCCGCTTGCGCTCGGTCAGGGGGCTGCCGTCGCGCCTAATGAAGGCGCAGGCGATCTCGATATCCTTGACCGCGAAATCGTTGGCATTACGCAGCGTCAGGGTGACCAGCACCTTCGAACCCAGCCCGCCGCGCTCCCAGGATTGCGAGGCGATCCGCAGCCGGCCCAGCGGCGACCTTTCGGCGGGCTCGGACGGCTTGGCCTCCTCTGCGGCCGGCGGGGTGGTGGCTACCCCGACCGTGGCCGGCTCATCTCCCGGCACGTCCTTTGCGGACTGTGGCTGCGTCCCGGTCGATGCATTCTGCGCGGTGCGGATGATGGCGGACGACAGCGGCCAGATATCCTGATCTCCGGCGTCGCTGGGCTCGGGGAGCATGAACCATGCGCCGATCCCGGCCATCGCGATCAGCGGCAGCAGCAGGCCGGCGTAGAGGCCGCGTTCACCGAGACGTCCGGCGGCCAGCCTTCCAAACGACGCCAAACCGATCCGCATCGTCGTGCCCTCACCCCGGCAGCCCGGTCAGGCCGCCACACACCCACAAGCCACGCAAACACCGCACCTTGCGGCTTCCGGGACGGCCGCAGGTCGAGCGGCCACGCGAGAACAATCGCTGACCGCCGGAATGGTTTCATTCCGGGCGGCAATCTTGCGACAGGGATGGAGGGATGGCATCACGGCCGGCCGCTCGCTAAGTTCGCGCCGCCCGAGAGCAAGTGCCGCGCACCTGAGCGGCGCGAGAACAACAAGGAGATCGCAATGCCTGTCGTCACCTGGGACCACGTTCATCTGCGCAGTCCCGATCCCGAGGCCACCGCGACCTGGCTGCGCGACATCCTCGGCGGCGAGATCATCCGCGGCCCAGGCCGCATCGACGTCCAGCTCGGCGGCGCCAAGGTGTTCATCGCGGAGGTGACGCAGGGCGACGGCGTCAACACGCCGCCGGTGACGCCATATCAGGGGCTCGATCATTTCGGGCTGGCGGTGAAGGACATCGACGCGGTTGCGGCCGAGATCAAGGCCAGGGGCGTCGAGTTCACCAAGGAGCCGACCACGATCCGCCCCGGCGTGCGGATCTGCTTCATCCGCGGCCCGCAGGGCATCTCGATCGAACTGCTCGAGCGCGACAAGAAGTACGTCTGAGCGGACGACCGTCCGCTACGTCATGCTGCCCGGCATGAAGCAGCGGATCGTCACGCCCATGTAGCTCTTGATCGGCCAGACCATGGCGCGGCCGACCCGGTTGGGCTCGGTGACCACGGCTTCATCGGGCACATCGATCCAGGCTCCGTCGAGGCGCACGCGGTAGTGCCCGTCCTTCGATTCCCAATCGACATCGCTGACCGCGCTGCCGTCGGCGTCCGAGCAGCACGGCCCCTTGCCGCTGCGCAGACCGTCGAACCATTCCTTGAGCGGCGAATTGGCGTAGCGGCCGTCGGGATCGCGTGCCTGCGCAAGCTGCGCAGCGGCGACCGACAGCAGCGCGACCAGACCAAGCGGCAGGGATACGCGCATCCAGCCGCGGCGGCGGCCAACCAAGGTTCCGGGATCGTCATACCGGTCCGCAAAGCGGCCGCCGGCTTCCATCCTGTCTGTCATGTATGTTGCTCCAGCACTCACCGGCCAGTGCAACCAGAGCCATGCATTTCGCGGGCCAGTTCGATTCGCGCGCACGGTCCGCTGTCATCGCGCCGTCACACCGGCTGGCAGGAACCGAGGGTCCACGGTCACTCCGGACACCCCCGGAATCAACCTGCCGCATTGCACGAGGTTGCTCGCTTTGGCATAAAAAACCAATCCGGATTGCTGCGGGCGTAGCAACCGGTCGATGGGACGTTATGAAGAACGGGCTGTACTCAATCCACGTCACCCTGCTGGATGGACGCGTCGGCAAGGGCAGCGGAGTGATTCTTTTCCGCGACGGGCAAATCCTCGGCGGCGATGCCTATCTGTATTACACCGGCAGCTACACGGTGAAGGGCGACGCATTCAAGGGCGAGGTCCTGGTCCAACGCCACACCACGCCACGCGACACCGACAACCCGCTGTTCGGCGGACCCGCGCCGGTCGGCATCGGCGTCTCCGGCACCTTCACCGATACCCGCGGCACCATGAGTGGAACTGCGCTGGTCGGCAAGGCAAGCCTGATCTTCGGTGCAACGCTGCACAAGCTCGCAGATATCAATTAGCGGTTCGAGACTCGCTGCTTGACCCGTTACCCCCGCGCCAAGGCTTCGCCTTTGCGCGGGGATGACGGGGATACTGCATCGGCCGATCCACGTCATTGGGAGCGAAGCGAAGCAATCCATACTGCGACAAGCGGAGCCATGGACTGCTTCGTCGCTATTGACGCCGTCGAGATCTTCGGGTCTGCCCTTGAGCTGATAGACTTTACGGTCGCCCACGTCGGCCGGCTCAGACTGCAGCGCACCGTTGCTGCCCCAGCCGCACCACAGACTGCCGTCGCTGTCGACGCGGAAGCCGTCAAGCGATCCCTGATCGGCGGCGTCGATCAGCCTGGATTTGTTGCCCCCCGTGCCGGCCGCATTGACGTCGTAGCTCCAGATACCGCGGCTCGGCGTGCCCTTCCACTCGACCACGTAGAGCTTCTTCTCGTCCGGCGAGAAGGCAAGCCCGTTCGGATTGACCAGATCGGTGATGACGGCGGTCAGCTTTCCATCGGTGCCGATGCGGAGCACGTTGGTGTTGTCTTGCTCGCGCTTGGCCTTGAAGCCCTCCCACTCGCCGGCGATGCCGAACACCGGATCGGTGAACCAGATCGTGTCGTCGGACTCCACCACGATGTCGTTCGGCGCATTGAGGCGCTTGCCCTCGAAGTTGTCGGCAAGCACGGTGATCTTGCCGTTCTTCTCGGTACGCGTGATCCGCCGCGGAATACGCTGATGCCCCCGACTAGCCGGGCGAGCTCTCCTGATTTCGTCTCATGATCTTGAGCACCAGCAGGACGGCACCAAGCATCAGAAACAGGACACCGATCACGATCGTATCGGTGGATTCGAATGTCACGCCAACAGCGGTCAGCAGGCATCCGATAATGACTGAGATCAGGCCGCCAAGCTTCTTGACCAGGAACAAATGTCCGTCACTTGTTTGCGCCGCCATGGTACGCCTCGCTCCTTCAGATGATGCCCCATATTCTTCTCGTTTAGTCTCGGTCCGCGTACGCGCGCACGATGCTACTCCCGGACGGAAAAGTTGCAATCTGTCGTTGATCGCGTGTCGCGCGGACATCGGCGGTTTGATTCAAACTGAAACCGATTATGTCAGCCTCACTCACTCAATCCGGCACCCGACGTCGTTCCAACCGCAAGCCTCGCACATAATTGATGGTCGGGTCGCAGCACCGAGCCTTGGTTGTACATTGACTCGATTGAAACTTGGGCGCTGACTGCGGAGAACGTGTCGTGTTCTAGAACGGAGCCGATCGGCATTCGGTCCGTTCGACGGAGTGATGCGATGGCGTCGCATTCGCTCGATCAACCAGAGCAAGCCTATGTCTCGACCGGCCACTTGCCCGGCCCGGAGATGGTGCAGTCGCTTGTGGACGACGCCCATCGACGGTTCAAGTCCAACACCGATGGAACCAGATCGCAGGTCTATCCGGCCCTCGCCCGGGTTCCGAGCGAGCTGTTCGGCATCTGTGTCGTTGGCACCAGCGGGCGTGTCTATGGCGCGGGAGACGTCGACCACGAATTCTCCATCATGAGCGTCTCGAAGCCGTTCCTGTTCGCGCTGATCTGCGAGACGATCGGACCTGAGGCGGCACGCGAAAAGCTCGGCGCCAACGCCACCGGACTGGCATTCAACTCGCTCGCGGCAATCGAGCAGGGAAACGGGCGGACCAATCCGATGGTGAACGCCGGCGCGATCGCGACCACGAGCCTCGCGCCGGGAAAGTCCATCGAGGAGCGCTGGAAATTCATCCACGACGGGCTGTCGCGCTTCGCCGGCCGCAACCTCCCGCTCAACGAGGAGGTCTACGCATCCGCGTCCGAGACCAATTTCCGCAATCGAAGCATCGCTCGCTTGCTGGAAAGCTATGAGCGGATCTACAGCGACGCCAAACAGGCGACCGACCTTTACACACGGCAGTGTTCGCTGAATGTCAGCGCCAGGGATCTGGCCGTGATGGGCGCGACGCTGGCTGACGGCGGCGTGAACCCGGTGACCAGGCAGCGCGTGGTCGACGCTGATGTGTGCCACTACGTCCTGGCCGTGATGGTCACCGCCGGATTGTACGAGACATCGGGCGACTGGCTCTACGACATCGGCCTGCCGGGAAAGAGCGGCATTGGCGGCGGCATCGTCGCGGTGTCCCCCGGCAAAGGTGGTTTCGGCACGTTCGCGCCACCGCTGGATGCGGCCGGCAACAGCGTGAGGGGCCAGCTCGCTGCAAAATTCCTGTCGCAGCGGCTGGGCATGGATCTGTTCGTATCGCAACCGGAACGATGAACGAATGCGCGCAAGATCGGCGGAGCCGCGGCCCGACCGATCGCTACCTCAATCAGATCGGAGGATGCGATGGCAACACAGGCAATGTCGTTCGACGGCGTCCACCGTGAAGAGCGGGCATCATGGGTTCCAATGATCGCGATCGCGCTTGGTCAGATGATCATGTCGTACAACGTTGCATCGTTGCCTGTCGCCTTGGGGGGAATGGTGGCGAGCTTCGGCGTGCCCCCAACCACGGTGGCGACCGGGATCGTGGCCTACTCCATGCTTGTGGCGGGGTTCGTCATGCTTGGCGCGAAGCTCGCCCAAAGGTTCGGGGCTGTGCAGGTATTCCGTATCGCGGTGGTGCTCTTCCTCGTATCGCAGCTCGCGATGACGTTCAGCCCGACGGCGGCCGTCATGATTTCCGCGCAGGCACTTTGCGGGGCCGCGGGCGCGGTGATCGTGCCGTCGCTGGTCGCCCTGATCGCCGAGAACTACGCCGGACGCCAACAGGCGACCGCCCTTGGTGCGCTGGGCTCGGCGCGCGCGGCGGCGGGCGTGCTCGCATTCGTTATCGGCGGCGTGTTCGGAACCTATATCGGGTGGCGCCCGGCGTTCGGGATCCTGATCGCGGCTTCGGCGATCGTCCTCGTCCTCAGCTTCCGCCTGAGGGCCGACCGGGGCCGCCCGGACGTCCAGATCGATCTCGTCGGCGTCGCCCTTGCCGCAAGTGCGATCATTCTCATCAGCTTCGGATTCAACAATCTCAATCGTTGGGGGTTGGCGCTCGCCACGCCGAACGCGCCGTTCGATCTGTTGGGCGTTTCGCCGGCACCGATCATGATCGTGCTCGGTGTCGTGCTCGGGCAGGCCTTCCTGAGCTGGACGCACCGGCAGCAGGCCGCGGGGAAGACGCCGCTGCTGGCGCTGGAGGTGATTGAATCGCCCGAAGAGCGCTGTGCAGTCTATGCGCTGTTCGCAGTGGTCGCGCTGGAGGCGGCGCTGAACTTCACGGTACCGCTTTACATCCAGATCGTGCAGGGACGTTCGCCGATCGCGACGGCGATCGCGATGATGCCGTTCAACCTCACGGTCTTCTTCTCGGCGATGCTCATCGTCAATGTCTACGACAGGCTGACACCGCGCCAGATCGGCCGCTTCGGCTTCGCGCTCTGCACCGTTGCGCTGCTCTGGCTCGCATTCGTCGTGCGCAACGACTGGAGCGAGGTTCCCGTACTGTTTGGCCTCATCCTGTTCGGGATCGGCCAGGGCTCCCTGGTGACGCTGCTGTTCAACGTCCTGGTGACGGCATCGCCCAAGGCATTGGCGGGAGATGTCGGGTCATTGCGCGGAACCACGCAGAACCTGGCGGCCGCCGTCGGCACCGCGGTCGCCGGCGCACTTCTCGTGGGTCTCCTGAGCACGATCGCCCTCGGCAAGATCACGGCAAGTCCGGTGCTGACCAAGGAGCTGCAGAGCCAGGTTGATCTCAACAATATCACCTTCGTCAGCAATGACCGGCTGCGCAGCGTGCTGGAAGGCACAAGCGGCACGCCGCAGCAGGTCGAGGAAGCCGTTCGGGTCAACACCGAAGCCCGGCTGCGGGCCCTGAAGATCGGGCTGTTGATCATGGCCGGCCTGGCCCTGCTGGCAGTCATTCCGGCCGGACATCTGCCGAACTATCGGCCGGGAGAGATTCCGGACGACGACGCGGCAGAGAAGCGCGAGCGAGCGGCCTGACCGGAGGTCCGCAAGGAGGACGACATGACGACCTATGACAACAGTTCGACGGCGGGCCTGACGGGCCTGCCGACACCGCCTCTGTGGGCGCGTATTCTGCTCGGGATCGCGATGATCGCCGCGGGCCTGCTGGTGCTCGGGGACGTCGTGTTCTTCACCGTCATCAGTGCCATCTTCATCGGCTGGACAGCGATCTTCGCCGGCGGCTTCGAGATCGTGCACGCCTTCTGGACCAAGGGATGGGGAGGTTTCGTGTGGCAGTTGCTGCTCGGAGCCCTTTATGTTGCGGCCGGCGTCGTCCTCCTGAGCCAACCGGTGACCGGCGCGTTGATCCTGACCTATGTGCTCGGCCTGATGCTGCTTGTCTCTGGCTTCGTCCGCGTGCTGATCGGCATCGGCCATCGGCAACAGGCCGGCTGGATCATGATGGCGTCAGGGGCGTTCGGCATCCTGGCCGGCCTGATCATCCTGACGGGATTTCCGGCAACGGGGCTGTGGGTGCTCGGAATGCTGCTGGGCATCGATCTTCTCTCCCACGGCATCGGATGGTTGACCTACGCCTGGCAGCCTGCCGCCAAGCCCGCGTAGCGGCCCGCCAACTCATCGATGCGCGATAGCGCCGGCCTCCCTCCTTCACGGAAGGATTGGGAATCCGGCGCCGGATACCGACTGTGGCGGAGATCGGATATGTCAGGTTTGAGAACACCGGGTGGACTCGTCGGAGTTTTCGCGCTGCTCGCCGCGATCGGAACCAGTCTCGGCGTCGGGCCTGCCGCGCTGGCGCAACAGGACACCGCGATCCTGTTCCGGAACGTTCGCATTTTCGACGGAAAGAACAGCGCGCTCTCCGCGCCGTCCAACGTTCTCGTCAGGAACAACAAGATCGAGAAGATTTCGGCTGCGGCGATCACAGTCGATGCTCGGGTGATCGAAGGTGGCGAACGCGTCCTGATGCCCGGACTTATCGACGCACATTGGCATGCGATGCTGGTGCGCCCAACGCCGGCGTCTGCGATCGCCGGGGACGTCGGCTACAACAATCTGCTGGCGGCCGCCGAAGCGACCGACACGCTGATGCGGGGCTTCACCACCGTTCGCGACATGGGCGGACCGACCTTTGGGCTCAAGCGAGCCATCGACGAGGATCTCGTGGCCGGTCCACGTATCTATCCATCCGGCGCGGTGATCTCGATCACCGGCGGCCATGGCGATTTCCGGCAATTGTCTGATCTGCCACGCACGATCGGCGGCATGCTCAGCCGCATGGAAAAAATCGGCGGCAGCATGATTGCGGACAGTCCGGATGAGGTTCGCGTGCGGGCACGAGAGCAACTCATGCAAGGGGCCTCACAGGTCAAGCTCACCGCCGGCGGCGGCGTGGCGTCGCCGTTCAGTCCAATCGACGTGTCCACGTTCACCGAGCCCGAGCTGCGCGCCGCTGTCGAAGCGGCCACGAACTGGGGCACCTATGTCGCCACGCATGCCTACACGTCGGTTGCGATCCAGCGGTCGATCGCGGCCGGTGTCAGGTGCATCGAGCATGGGCACCTGATGGACGACGCGACGGCCCGACTGATGGCCGAGAAAGGAATCTGGTTGAGCACGCAACCCTTTCTCGATCTGACCGGCGCAAGCGGCCTCGGGCCCGCGGAGCAGGAGAAGCTGCGGCAAGTGGTTGCGGGAACCGACCGGGTCTATGCGCTCGCCAAGAAATATGGACTCAAGACCGCGTTCGGCACCGACATCCTGTTCTCGAAGGCGCTGGCGGACCGGCAAGGCGCGATGCTGGCCAGCCTCACTCGCTGGTATACGCCGGCCGAGGCATTGATCATGGCAACATCGACGAATGCCGAGCTTCTGACTCTATCCGGCCTGCGAAATCCATATCCCGGCAAGCTCGGCGTCGTGGAGGAAGGGGCGCTGGCCGACCTGCTGCTCGTCGACGGCAATCCGATCGACAACATCAAGCTGGTCGAAGATCCCGCGAAGAGCTTTGTGGTCATCATGAAGGGCGGGAAAGTCTACAAGAACCTGCTTGCCAGCGAGACAAAGCGATAGACCGCAGCTTGGATGATGGAGATTGGGCTCGGACGGACGCCCGGCCCGCCTACTCCGCGGCCTGCTCCAGCGGCGCGACCCGCGGCAGGATCATCTGGATCCGCGTGCCGTGGCCCGGCGCGGAATCGAGCGAGAGCCGCCCGCCGAGGCGGTTGGTGACGATGCTATAGACGATGTGCAGGCCGAGCCCGGTGCCGCCCTGATCGCGCCGCGTCGTGAAGAACGGGTCGAAGGCGCGGCGGCGGACATCGATGCTCATGCCGCAGCCATTATCGGCGAAGATCACCTCGACATTGTCGCCGCCGGACGCGTGAACCTGGATCTCGACCTCGCCGGCCTTGCCGTCCGGAAACGCATGCGCGACTGCGTTGAGGAACAGATTGGTCAGCACCTGGCCGTACGGTCCCGGATAGGAATTCATGATCAGGTTCGGCTCGCAGTCGACGTTGAGCGTCAGATTGTGCTTGCGCAGGCCGGGCCGCAGACTCATCACCACCTGCTCGGTGAGATCGCCGAGATCGAAGGTGCGCTGGTCTGAATAGTTGCGGTCGGCGGCAACCTGCTTGAACGACTGGATCAGTTCTGCGGCACGGTTGAGATTGGCGACCAGCTGCGACGAGGCATCGCGCGCGGTGTTGAGGAAGTCGTTGAGGCTCGAGCGCCTGAGGTCGCCGCGTTCGACCTGAGCGCCGAAAATCGCGGTCTTGCGCTCCAGCGCGGACGCTACCGTCAGGCTGATGCCGACGGGGTTGTTGACCTCGTGGGCGACTCCGGCCACCAGGCGGCCGAGGGCGGCGAGCTTCTCGGCCTCGATCAGCGAATTCTGGGTTTCCCGGAGATTGCGCAGCGCGGCTTCCGCGGAATCCCTCGCCTTGCGCATCTCCTGCTCGGATCGCTTGCGATCGCCGATATCGAGCGCGACCGTGACGATGTTCTCAATGTCGCCATGCGCATCGAGGATCGGCAGCTTGTTGACCAGCCATTGCCGCATGTTGCCGGCGGCGTCCTTGTACTCTTCTTCGTAGAAGCCAAGTTCGCGGCGCGCCGACAGCACGCGCTTGTCGTTCTCGTCGGTCTTGGCGGCGCCGTAGCGCGCCATCAGCTCGGCGGTGGTCTGGCCGATCGCGTCCTGCGGCTCGATACCGAAGATCCCCGCCATGTAGCGGTTCATCAGCACGTAGCGCAGGTCGTGGTCCTTGACGTTGATGACGGCGGGCACCGTGTCGATGACCATCTGCAACAGCCGCCGGCCTTCGGCGATCGCGTCTTCGGCGCGCTTCTGGTCGGTGATATCGCGCACCGTGCCTTCGTAGCGGATCACCTCGCCCTCGTCGTTGCGCACGACGGTTGCGGAATCCGACAACCACAGCACGGTGCCGTCGCGCGAACGGACCTGATACTCGTAGTCGCGCACCGTGCCGTCGCGCTGCATCAACTGCATGTATTGCTCGCGTGCCGCCGGATCGACATAGACGGTAGTTGCGATGTCGTCGATGCCGTTGATCAGGTCCTGCGGCGTGGCATAGCCCATCATCCGCGCCAGCGCCGGATTGGCGTTGAGCAGCGTGCCGCCCGGCGTGGTGACATAGATGCCGTCGACCGACGCCTCAAACAGCTTGTGGTAGCTCTCTTCTGCGAGCCGCTGCTCGGCGAGCGCGCGTAACGCCGCCTCGCGCGCGCTGTCGGCGTCGACCAGGGTCTGGCGGAACACCTCGGCGGCGCGCGCGATGTCGCCGATCTCGTTGTCGAGGTCGGCTCCGGGAATGAAGGCGCTCTTCTCGCCGCCCGCGACCTTGCGGATCGAGCCGGCGATCCTGGCGAGCGGCCGGACGGTGCGTCGAACCACCAGCACCGAGGCGAACAGGCCGATCAGCACGCCCGCCGTGCCGAGCACGATGCTCTGCCATTTTGCTTCAGCCAGCGTCCGCGCAAAATCGCGCGACAGCACATGGCCGCGACGGGAGCTGAGTTCGCGCAACAGCTCGGTCACCTTCTGGATCAGCCGGCCCTCGGCGCCGAGCACTTCGCGGTCGATGTCGGCGATCTGGCCCTCGCGCACCGAAATCGCGCTGATCGCCTCGGCATAATTGTCGACCGCGCTGCGCAGGGTCGGATCGGCGATGGTCATCGCCCGCATGCTTTGCGCGGCATGCTCGGCCGCGGACGTGTTGTGCGCCAGCAGCGCGGTGGCAATGCCGCTCTGTATCCGCGACAGCGTGTTCGCCAGCGCCGCATCGTTGCTCTCGGCGAGCGCCTTGTCGAAGGCGTCGCGCAGCGGCGGCAGCCCGGCGACAATCTCCGCGCGGCGGCTGAGCAGCGCCGAGATGCGCTCGATCCCGCTGCGATAGGTCGCCAGCCGCTGGGTGACGCCGTCGATCATGTCCTGTTGCTCGGGCGCCAGCTCGATGCGGGTCTTCTTCAGGATCTCGCTCAGCGACTGGGCCGCCTGAGCGACCTGGGCGGACTGGTTGCCGGGCTCCGTGACGAAGTCCCGCGCCGCCAACCTCAGCTCGTTGGTGCGACGGTCGATATCCTCGGCAATGTCGCCGACGCTTTGCAGCCGCTGCAGCTCGGCGAAGGTCGTATCGATGTGGCGAATCGCGATCACGCTGGCCGTAGATGTGACGATGATCACAGCCAGCACCAGCAGGAAGCTGCCGAACGTGAGCTGGCCAATAGAGAGGGAGAACGCGCGCGGCGCTTGCGAATTCGGCGGCAATTCAGCGGTCATGTCATCGAGGCCGGGGTCCAATGCGCCCCAATATACGGGAAATTACGGGCGTTGGGGAAACATGCTGAAGGGCCCGGCCGGCGGTGTGACCGGTGTCACCCGGAGGGGCCGCCGGTGACCGATTCCGGTACAGGCCTTCGGCCTCGGTCCGGCGGGACGCCGGCGTCCTGATGCTGTTCGGCGGACGAAACTTCGGGCCGCGGCGACCCTACGCGCCGGAATCGCCGTCGCGGCGACGACCTCAGGCGGTAGCGACCCGTCGCGCAGGAATCGTCATCGCGGCGATGGCCTCAGGCGGCGGCAACCCTTCGCGCAGGAATCGTCATCGCGGCGACGCCGATCACGACACAGGCCAGCCCGATCCACGCGGTCGGGCTCAGCCGCTCGCCCAGAAGAGCGACGCTGAGCGCAACCCCGATCGGCACCCGCAGATAGGCCTGTGCGGTGGTGCCGACCGAACCCAGGGTCTGGATCAGACGGAAGTAGATCACGAAGGCGATCGCGGTCGAGAACACCGCAAGCGCCAGCAATGCAGCGAGCGAGCTCGCCGACGGCGCTAGCGTCCAGGGCCGTTCGACGGCAAGGCTGAGGGGAATCAGCATCGCAGCGCCCGCGATCAGCGAGCCGGCTGCCGGCGCCATCGGATCGAGCCCCTTGAAGCCGCGGCTGAAGATCGCGGCGCAGGCGTAACAGATGGTGGCGGCAACGATCGCGACCTCGGCCACGATCCCCTCCCCGAGATCGCGGAATGCCTCGACGCCCACGATCAGACAGATCCCAGTCATACCGGCGATCACCCCGAACAGCTTCCGCGGGCTCGCGGCCTCGTGGCGGGTGATCGCGACGGTGAACAGGAAGGTGAAGATCGGCGAGGCCGAATTGAGGATGGTGGCGAGCCCGGCATCGACGAAGCGCTCGCCCCAGGCGATCAGCGTCCACGGGATCACGCTGTTGAGACAGGCCTGGAAGATGAAGCGCCGCCAGGTCGCACCATCGGTCGGCATCGTCACGCCGCGCATCCGCATGATGACGAGCAGCAAGACCCCCGCGATCGCGGTGCGCGCCGCGATCAGCGTGATCGGCGGGATGGTCGCGACGCCGAGCTTGATGAACGTGTAGGAGCCGCCCCAGAGCGTGGCGAGCGCGAGCAGCAGCGCCAGCTCGAAGGCCATGTTGGGCTGGCGGGGCGTGGTCATGGGCTGCGCTTCCGTCTCGGTGATTGAGACGGAAGCTACCAAGATGGTAGCCGATGATGTTTCAGTGTTGACCGAAGTGTGAAGGGAGTGATCCGTCACCCTGAGGTGCGAGCGGAGCGAGCCTCGAAGGGTCGACGGCCACCAGCCGGGCCGTACATCCTTCGAGGCGCGCAAGAGCGCGCACCTCAGGATGACGGATAACGCTAGCCCATCGCACCGACGTCGAACACCTCGCCGTCGTAGCCGGCTTCCTTGGGAATGCGAAGCTGACGGCCGGAGGCGGTCTTGGTCATCACCGGCATCACGGCGACGATCGATTTGCCCTTGCTGTCGGCGAGCGCGGCGCCGACGCTCGGCTGCTTGCCGAGCTTGATCAGGTTGCGCGTGGTCGGGAATGGCAGCTTGAAGCGGCCGGTCTCGCCGCCTTCCAGCGCTTCGCGCGTCGACACCCAGATCGAATCGGTCGATTCCTTGCCGTCATGGGCGCCGAGCTGCTCGGGGGGCGCTGCGGCCAGGAAGAACCAGGTGTCGAAGCGCTTCGGCATGCCCTCCGGCGTGATCCAGTGTGCATAGGGCACGAGCTCGTCGAGCGCGAGCACGATGCCGTTGTCGGTCAGCACCTTGAGGAAGGTGATCTTGCCTTCGTTCAACGCCGCACGATGCGCGGTGGCGATCTCGTTCGCACGCCCGGCGTCGACCAGATCCTTCGAGCCCTGCGGCCGCGCCAGCAGGATGCCGCTCTCTTCGAAGGTTTCGCGGATCGCCGCGATGCGGAAACCGAGCGCGTCGCCGTCGAGCCCTTCGCCGCCCGAATAGAGCGCGGGATCGGCGGCGATCTCTTTGTCGTTCTTGTCGACGCTGCCGCCCGGAAATACCAGCGCCCCCGAATTGAACTCGATCTGGTGATGGCGAACCATCATGAAGACTTCGATCTCGCGTGACGAGGCGCCGTCGCGCAGCAAGAGCACAGTTGAGGCAAGGCGCGGAGCAACGATCTCGGTCATTATTTAGCCTGCGGCGCTGGATTGTGGTTGCAGATTGGCACGGCGGTCAACGCGCGCCACGCGGGAGAGCAGATAGTCGACCTCGGCCTTCGCCTGCGGCGTGATCACAGCACCGGGCTTGCGCTGGGCGCTGGAGGAAATGATGCCGCGCTTCTGCAGCACGTATTTGCGCACGGTGAGGCCAACGCCGGGCTGCTGCTCGTAGCGGATCAGCGGCAGATGCGCGTCGAACAGATCGTGCGCGGCATCACGCTTGCCGGCCTTGGAGAGATTGACGACGTCGATCAGGAGCTCAGGGAAGGCATAGCCCGTCATCGCGCCGTCGGCGCCGCGCTCCATCTCGAAATCGAGGAACAGGCCGCCATTGCCGACCAGGATCGACAGCGGCCGCAGCGAGCCGTCCTTCTGGAAATTGCGCAGGGTCGAGATCTTCTCCAGCCCCGGCCAGTCCTCGTGCTTGAGCATCACGCAGGACGGCGAATCCATCACGATCTTGCGGATCACGGCGGGCGTGAACACGACGGTCAGCGTCAGTGGGTAGTCCTGCAGCACCCAGGGAATATCGTCGCCGATCGCTTCCTGCGCCTGCTTGAAATAGCCAATGATCTGGTCGTCGGTGCGCAGATGCGGCGGCGGCGCGATCATGACGCCGGCGGCGCCCGCATCCATCGACTTCTTCGCCAGCGAGCGCATCGTGGCATAGCCCGGCGCCGAGACGCCGACGATCACCTGCAGCTTCTTGGCGCGCTTGACGAAGCGCAGCGCGACCTGCTCGGCCTCCGCGGCATCGAGCTTCGGCGCCTCGCCCAGGATGCCCAGCACCGTGACGCCGTCGCAGCCGACCTCGGTGTAGAAATCGGTCAGCCGATCGATCGACGCCTCGTCGATGCGGCCGTCGTCGTGGAACGGGGTCGGCGCGATCGCGAAGGTTCCTGCGGCCTGGGCGGTGAGTTTGGTCATGGGTGCCTCGTCTGTTTCCGCCCTCTATACAGCCTCATTTCCGGCTGCGCCATTGCGCATCCGGAAGCCCCTCCCTACCCCCGGTCGCGGGTCATCCATTCCGGCCCGATGCCGCGCATCGCGCCGGAATGGCATCTGTCTGTCCTTACTTGAACCGCCGCGCCGACTTCTTGATCTCGTCCTCCGAGAAGAAGATTTCGTTGGCGTGGGTGACGATATCCTCAGCCTTCCACCCGGTGAATGGCGGCGTCCAGCCTTCCATTTCCATCATCCGCATCTCGCGGACGCCGCGCGGACCCGAGACGCCGAGCACCTTGCCGGTCTGGTCACCCGACAGGTCGCTGACCATGTAGAGCACGGCCGGCGCGATGCCGTCAGGTCCGAGCGCCGCACCCGGGTTCTCCTTGTAGCGCGGCAGGTCCGCGGTCATGCGGGTCAGCGCGCCCGGCGCCAGCGTCCAGATCCGGATGTTGTACTTGCGGCCCTCGATCGCCAGCACGTTGGAGAGGCCCCAGATGCCACCCTTGGCCGCGCCGTAATTGGTCTGGCCGAAATTGCCGATCAGGCCCGACGTCGACGACGTGTTGACGATGACGCCGCCCCCGTTGTCGCGCATCCATTTGAACACCGGCTGGGTGCAGCAGAAGGTGCCTTTGAGATGCACCTTCATCACTCTGTCCCAGTTGGCTTCCTTGGCCTTGTGGAAGGTCTCGTCGAGCAGGATGCCGGCGTTGTTGACCAGGATGTCGGCGCGGCCGAAATGCTTGATCGCATCGTCGAACACCGACTGGCCGCCGGCCAAGGTCGAGATATCGGCGCCGTTGGCGACCGCACGGCCGCCCTCGGCCTTGATTGCGTCGACCACCTTGTCGGCCATCGACTTGTCGGAGCCCGAGCCGTCGCGCGGGCCGCCGAGATCGTTGACCACCACGGCCGCGCCCTCGCGCGCAAACAGTTTTGCGTAGGCTTCACCGAGTCCGCCGCCGGCGCCCGTGATCAGCGCCACCTTGCCGTCGAGTAATCCCATGGTTGTTTCTCCGTTTATTGTTTCTTCTTCACCTCTCCCCGCTTGCGGGGCGAGGGAGATAACGGCTGTCGCGCGCGACTACGCCAGCACCGTCTTGCCGCTCTTGATCACGGTGACGCCGCGCGATTTCACCTTGGCCTCGAACGACACCACATTGCCGTCCTTCCACAGCTCCATGGTCACGGTCTCGCCGGGAAACACCGGCGAGGAGAACCGCGCCGCGTGCTGCTTGAAGGCTGACGGATCGTAGTCGGCATAGGTCTGCAGCACGCCGCGGCAGGTGATGCCGTAGGTGCACATGCCGTGCAGGATCGGCCGCGGGAAGCCGGCCTTTTTCGCAAACTCCGGATCTGAGTGCAGCGGATTGCGGTCGCCGCAGAGACGGTAGATCAGCGCCTGGTCGGGCCGCGTCGTGATGTCGACCACCTTGTCCGGCGCCCGTTCCGGCACCTTGTGCGGCTCGGGCTGGCCGTCCGACGGGCCGCCGAAGCCGCCGTCGCCGCGGGCGAAGCGCGAGGCCACGAGCGTTGCGAGTTTCTCGCCCTTCTCGTCCCTGAGCACGGTCTGGTGACGGATCACGGCGCCCTTGTCCTTGCCCTTGTCGAACACGTCGAGAACGGTCGAGTCGGCCGTGATGTGGGCCGCGGTCGCGAACGGCTTGTGGAAGGTGATGTCGCGCTCGCCGTCGACCACCATCACGCGGTTCAGGTTCATCTCGCCGGGGCCTGCGCCCCAGGCCGCAACCGACGCAAAGGTCGGCACCACCTTCAGTGGACGGGGCGTCAGCACGCCCTCATTGACGAAGGCGAGTTCCTTCTCGTCCATCGGATCGGCGCCGAGGCCGATACCATAGGCGTAGAGCATGACGTCGCGGTCGGCGTAGCTGTATTTCTGGCCGAGATTCTTCAGGGCCATCAGCTGTTCGTACACAATCGGCATTGTCGTTTTCTCCCCGAATTGTTCTTGCTTCAGCGCTGCCCGTTATTGCGCCCTTTCCCCTTGCGGGAGAGGGCTACACCGGCATCAAACGCAAACTCGTTTGGGAGAGGGGTTGCCACCGCAAACACATCTCTCGCGGAGAGATACCCCTCTTCCGGCAGCCTTCGGCTGCCACCTTCCCCCGCAAGGGGGAAGGTACTTCAGGCCGGCGTGAAGAATGGCAGCGGGGCGCCGTCGGTCGGCTTCCACACCACCTTGACCTTCTGGCCGATCTTCACCGTCTCCAGATCGCAATCGACGATGTTGGTCTGCAGCGACGGACCTTCCTTCAGCGTCACATAGGCGATCGCATAGGGACCGGTCGGCGACTTCCGCATCAGGCTGTAGGTGTAGACCGTGGCCTCGCCGCTCGATTCCTCCCACACCGTCTTGTCGGAGAAGCAGAACGGGCAGATCGCGCGCGGAAAGTAGTGCGCTTCGCCGCAGGTGGTGCAGCGCTTGATCATGAACTCGCCCGCCTTCGCCGCTTCCCAGAACGGCGCGCTCTCCGGATTGGTCACCGGGGCATTGTACTTCTTGGCTTCAGACATCACGCACGCTCCAGAATACAGGTTGAGGCGGCGTGGCGAACGCCGAGCAGACCGCCGGTGCCGTGGGCGATCGCGAGGTCGCAGTTCTTCACCTGCACCTTCGGATGCGCCTCGCCGCGCAACTGGCGCACAGCCTCGAGGATCTTGGTCATGCCGCCGCGATTGACCGGATGGTTGCTGCACAGGCCGCCGCCATCGGTGTTGAACGGCAGCTTGCCGACACCCGAGATCAGATTGCCGTCGGCGACGAACTTGCCGCCCTCGCCCTTCTTACAGAAGCCGAGGTCTTCGAGCTGCATCAGCACCGTGATGGTGAAGCTGTCATAGATCGAGGCGTACTTGATGTCCTTCGGCGTCACGCCCGCTTCCTCGAAGGCGCGCGGGCCGGACCACACGCCGGCGGAATAAGTCAGATCGAGATCCTTGCCGCCGCGCGGGCCTTTTGCCGCCTCGCCGTGGCCGATCAGCCGCACCAGCGGCTTCTTCAGGCTCTTCGCAATCTCCGGCGTGGTGACGATCATTGCGCCGCCGCCATCGGTGACGACGCAGCAATCCATCCGGTGCAGCGGGTCAGAGATCATCGGCGAGTTCAGCACGTCCTCGACGGTGACGACCTCCTTGAGCATCGCATGCGGATTGTATTGCGCGTGATGCGAGGCCGCGACCTTGATCCAGGCGAGCTGCTCGGAGGTGGTGCCGTAGTCGTGCATATGGCGCATGGCACACATGCCATAGGCATTGTGCGTGGTAGCCCCGTAGGCCAATTCGAAATCGGCCTCGGCACCGGACGCGCGCGGCGGCATCGGGCCGGTGCGCGGCTTGCCCGCCAGCGTGACCAGCGCGACCGAGCACTTGCCCGCGGCGATCGCCTCGGCAGCGTGGCCGAGATGGATCAGATACGAACAGCCACCGGTCTCGGTGGAGTCGATGTGGCGCAGCTTCTTGGTGTTGAGGCCGAGGTAATCGACCATCGGCCACAGCCCACCCGGCGCATCGCCGGCGCAGAAATAGCCGTCGATGTCGTCCTTGGTGAGCCCGGCATCCTCGATCGCACCCTTGGCGACCTCGGCATGAAGCTGTGCAGTTGATTTATCGGGTGCATGCCGGGTGGGATGTTCGTAGATCCCGGCAATGTAGGCCTTGCCCTTGATGGTCAAATCGCTCTCCGCTGGCGTTTTTCATCTCCAGCTTTTTTCTGAACCGACGACGCGACCTTGGCAAGCGCGGAAATATTCCGTCAGGCGAGACTGCGATGAGCGTGCACTATGCGCGCCTCAAAACCGATGTCGTCCCGGCGAAGGCCGGAACCCATAACCACAGGGTTGTGTGGTTAGAACGCGCTGTGGCCCCAGCGTCGCACAACAACGAACTTCGGTGGCTATGGGTCCCGGCCTTCGCCGGGACGACACCGAATGTGTGGCTACCTACTCCGCCGCCATCTGTCGCGGTGCGGGCGGCGGGTTGGCGAGGTCGGCGGCGAGTTGCGCGTAGCGAACCTTTGCCTCCTTGATCGCCTTCTCCTTCACCGGCCCGTAGCCGCGGATACGATCGGGCAACGACAGCAGCTCGACCGCGATGTCGTGATTGAGCGGCGACAGCAAATTGAGCACCGTCCCGACATCCTTCTCATAGCCCGCGATCAAATCGCGCTCGAGCTTGCGATCGGCGTTGTAGCCGAAGATGTCGAGCGGCGTACCGCGCAGGACGCGGAATCGCGCCAGCACCCGGAAGGCCGACATCATCCACGGCCCGAAGGCGCGCTTCTTCGGACGACCCTGCGCATCGAGCCCGCCGCCGAGGATCGGCGGCGCCAGATTGAAGTTGAACTTGAACTCGCCCTCGAACTGATCGCGCAGCTGCTTCTCGAAGCGGCCATCGGTGAACAGCCGCGCCACCTCATACTCGTCCTTGTAGGCCAGCAGCTTGGCGTAGTTGATCGCGACCGCGCGCGGCAGCGCCTCGCCGTAGCCGCCCTTGGTGGCGGCGTCGCGCACCTGGTCGACCAGCTTGCGGTAGCGCTTTGCCAAACGCGCATTCTGGTAGCCGGTCAGAAGCGTCATACGATGAGTGATGATCTCGTCGAGCGACATCGCATCCAGCGACTTGCCCGGAGCTGCGTCGCCATCCTGTCCCTTCATCATCGCGGCGAGCCGCGCCGGATCCGCGGCAGCGAGGCGCCCGAGCTGGAACGCCTGGGTGTTCATCTTGATCGAGACGCCGTTGACCTCGATCGCCTGCTGGATCGATTCCGCCGACAGCGGCAGCAGCCCGCGCTGATAGGCATAGCCCATCATCATGATGTTGGTGGCGATGCTGTCGCCGAGCAGCGCTTCGGCCGGCTTGGTGAAGTCGAAGAAGGCGGAGTCCTTGCGCAGCTCGGTCTCCAGCACGCTGTTGACCTTGCGGCTCTGGAAGTTGAAGTCGCGGTTGAGGATGAAATCCGCGGTCGGGATGATATGGCTGTTGATGATGCCGACGGTGCGGCTCGGCTCGCACAGGGTGATGGTGTCCTTCGACACCGCCACGACTTCGTCGGCCGCGAGGACGAGATCGGCGGTGCCGGTCACGATGCGCGAGCAGGTTACGTCTGCGGTGTGCTCGGAGAGCCGGACGTGGCTGAGCACCGCGCCGCCCTTCTGCGCGAGGCCGGACATGTCGAGGATCATCGAGGCCTTGCCCTCGATATGCGCGGCCATGCCGAGCAGCGCGCCGATCGTCAAGACGCCGGTGCCGCCGACGCCGCCGACCGCGATATTGTAGGGCCGGTCGAGCGCCGGCTTCGAGGCCGGCTCCGGCAAGGCGCCGATATCGCCGAGTTCAGTCGGCGCGCGACGCTTGAGCGTGCCGCCGTCGACCGTGACGAAGGACGGGCAAAAACCCTTCACGCAGGAATAGTCCTTGTTGCAGGTCGACTGGTTGATGGTGCGCTTGCGCCCCAATTCGGTCTCCAGCGGCTCGACCGAGATGCAGTTCGACTGCACCGAGCAGTCACCGCAGCCTTCGCAGACGGCGGGATTGATCAGCACGCGGCGCGCCGGATCCTCCATCAGGCCGCGTTTGCGGCGGCGGCGCTTTTCGGCGGCGCAGGTCTGCACGAATACAATCGCCGAGGTGCCCTTGGTGTCGCGACACATCTTCTGGACGTTCTCGAGCTCGTCACGATGGAACAGCTTGACGCCAGGCGCGATAGTGTCGGCCGGATAGGCGCCGGGATTTTCCGAGACCAAATAGATCTCGCGAATGCCTTCGGCGTGGAGCTGGAAGGTGATCTGCTGCGGCGACAGGTCGCCGTCATGGCGCTGGCCGCCGGTCATGGCGACGGCGTCGTTGTAGAGGATCTTGTAGGTAATGTTGGCCTTGGAGGCGATCGACTGGCGGATCGCGAGAATGCCGGAGTGGAAATAGGTGCCGTCGCCGAGATTGGCGAAGATGTGGTTCTCGTTGGTGAACGGCGCGATGCCGACCCACGGCACGCCCTCGCCGCCCATATGGGTGAAGGTTTCGGTCGAGCGGTTCATCCACAGCGCCATGAAATGGCAGCCGATGCCGCCGAGCGCGCGGCTGCCTTCCGGCACCTTGGTCGAGGTGTTGTGCGGGCAGCCCGAGCAGAAATACGGCGTGCGGCTGACCGGCGCGGTCGCCTGCATCTGGCTCGACTGGCGGCCGTTGAACCAGTCCGCCTTGGCACGCAGCATCTCGGCGATTTCAGGATTGAGATTAAGCCGAAGCAGCCGTTCGGTGAGCGAGCTCGCCAGCGAGGCGACGCTGAGCTCGGCGGCGAAGGTCAGGAAGCGCTTGTCGTGATCGTCCATCTTGCCGACGATGCGCGGACGCACGTCGTCGCGCCAGTTGAACAGCTCCTGCTTGACCTGGTTCTCGACGATCTCGCGGCGCTCCTCCACGATGAAGATCTCCTCGAGGCCGACGGCGAAGTTGCGGACGCCTTCGGGCTCCAGCGGCCAGGGCATGCCGATCTTGTAGAGGCGGATGCCGATCTTGGCGGCGATCTCGGGCGTGATGCCGAGTTCGCGCAGCGCCTGGCGGATGTCCTCGTAGCTCTTGCCCGAGGCCATGATGCCGTAGCGCGCGTTCGGCGAATCCATCGTGATGCGATTGACCCTGTTGGCGCGGGCAAAGGCGATCGCGGCAAAGCCCTTGTAGTCCTGCAGCCGGCGGTCCTGCTCGAAGCGGTCGTCGGGCCAGCGGATGTTCAATCCGCCCGGCGGCAGCTCGAAATCGGTCGGGATGATGAACGGCGTCATCTCGTCGGTGAGGTCGATCTCGGCCGTGGTCTCGACCGTCTCCGTGATCACCTTCATGCCGACCCAGCAGCCCGAGTAGCGCGACATCGCGATACCCAGCAGGCCCATCTCGATCATTTCATGGATGCTGGAGGGATAGAGGTAGGGCATCAGCGCGGAGATGAAGGCGTGGTCGGACTGATGCGGGACGGTGGAGGACTTTGCGCCGTGGTCGTCGCCGGCAAGGCAGAGCACGCCGCCATGCTTGGCGGAGCCCGCCGCATTGCCGTGGCGGAACACATCGCCGCAGCGGTCGACGCCGGGGCCCTTGCCGTACCAGATGCCGACCGCGCCATCATACTTGGCGCCGGCGGACAGCCCGAGCTGCTGCGAGCCCCAGATCGCGGTGGCCGCAAGATCCTCGTTCACGCCGGGCTGGAATTTGATGTTGTACTGCTCGAGATGCTTGCGGGCGGCGAACAGCTGCTGGTCGTAGCCGCCAAGGGGGGAACCGCGATAGCCGGAGATGAAGCCCGCCGTGTTGAGGCCTGCGGCGCGGTCGCGTCTGATCTGCGCCATCGGCAGGCGGACCAGCGCCTGGATGCCGGTCATGAAGACGTGGCCGGTGCCCTGGGTGTATTTCTGGTCGAGGCTGATAGGCCCTTGGTTGATTCCCATTTAGCCCTCTTTGCGCTGGTCGCGACGGCTGCTTTTTAGCTAGTCATCCGAGCTTGTTAGAACCAGTCTATGTCGGATTTTCCGGCCTGCGCGACACAATTCTGGGCGACCAGGCCGGTTGCTCAAAAATCGCAATTTCGTGCCGGGAATATCGGAGCGCCGTTTCGGTTTCTGTCGCAAGACGGGCCTGCGGCGAAATGGCGTGACGCGTCCTGTGGACCGGAAGGTGCGGAAGGTGAATGGATGCGGCGACGACCTCGAACGGCCGGTGCGATTCTGGTCACAGCGCTGTTGTGCAGTGCGTTCGCGGCCAGCGAATGCGCCGCTGCGACGACCGACGACATCGTCGCCCGCGGCAAGGCACTCACGATCGCCGGCGACTGCGCGAGCTGCCACACCGCCGACCCGGCAAAACCCTTCGCCGGGGGCAAGCGGATCGACACGCCGTTCGGTGCGGTGTTTTCGCCGAACCTGACGCCCGACCGCGATACCGGCATCGGCGGCTGGAGCGACGACGATTTCCTCCGCGCGCTGCGGAGCGGCGTCTCGCCGAACGGGAAGCATTATTACCCCGCCTTCCCCTACCCTTACTTCACGAAGCTGATCCGCGACGACATCCTGGCGATCCGCGCCTACCTCGCGACGCTTGCGCCGGTCAGCAACAGGGCGCCGCCGCCGCAGCTGCGCTGGCCGCTATGCTACCGCGTGCTGATGCGGGGCTGGAATGCGCTGTTCTTCACGCCGGGCATCATCCAGCCGGACCAGAGCAAGGGTGCCGAATGGAATCGCGGCCGCTATCTGGTCGAGGCCCTCGCCTATTGCGGCGCCTGCCATACGCCGAAGAACGCATTCGGCGCCGACAAGCGCGACCAGGCGCTCAATGGCAGCATGGTCCAGGGCATGTTCGCGCCACGGCTCGACGGCGCCGCGCGCAGCGGGCTGAAGTCCTGGAGCGCGGACGACATCGCCGAATATCTGCAGAGCGGCCGCAACGGGCACAGCCATGCCGGCCCCCTGATGTCCGAGGTGGTGGTCAACTCGACCTCGAAGATGAGTGACGCCGATGTGCGCGCGATCGCAGTCTATCTGAAGAGCCTGCCCCGCGGCACGCCGGAGCCTGCGGTCACGCCGCCTTCGCCGGCTCAGATGAGCAACGGCGAGCGTATCTATCGCGGCGCCTGCGTCGCCTGCCATGAGCTCGACGGCTCCGGAGCGCCGCGAATCTATCCGCCGCTGCCCGACAACGCCAATCTGCAATCGGCCAACCCGGCGAGCACGCTGCGCATCATCCTCGACGGCGCACAGACCATCACCACGCCGCGCGCGCCGAACGCAGGCTCGATGCCGGCCTATCCAAAACTCACCGACCAGGAGGTCGCCGACGTCGCGACCTATATCCGCAATTCCTGGGGCAATGCGGCACCGGCCGTGACGGCCGATGAGGTCGCCAAAGCGCGCGCAGCAAAGTGAAGGCGCGGACAGCGAGATGAAGGCGCGCAGGGCGAAATCGCCGCTCACCGCTCCTCGCCGCTGAACACGAATTTCGGCATTTCCCATTTGTAGCGGATCGCGAGCAACCGGAAGCTCAGGCCGAGCGCGAAGGTCAGCAAGGTCCAGGCCGGCGGGTTGAGGTTCAGTCCGAACGCGGTGGCGTAGAACAGCCCCGTCACCACGGAGACGCTGGCGTAGAGTTCGCTGCGAAACAGCAGCGGCACTTCGTTGCAGAGGATGTCGCGCAGCACGCCGCCGGCGCAGCCGGTGATCATGCCGGCAACGATGACGATCGGCAGCGAGGCATCGACCTGCCAGGCCACGTCGCAGCCGGCCATGGTGAACACCACGAGCCCGATCGCGTCGAGCACCAGGAATGCGAGGTTCAGCCGGTGCACCAGCCGCGCCAGCAGGATGGTGGCGAAGGCGCCGGCCGCCGCGATTGCGAGGTAGATCGGGTGTTTGACCCAGAGCAACGGATAATGCCCGAGCAGCACGTCGCGGATGGTGCCGCCGCCGAGTGCGGTGATCGCCCCGAGCATGCAGACGCCGGCCCAATCCATGCTGCGCCTACCCGCCGCCAGCGCCGCCGTCATCGACTGCGCGGCAACGGCGATGAACGAGAGCATCTGCAGTACCGAATCGGTCGGCGGCATGGTCCACATTTGAAAACGCCTCATGGAACAGGTTCGGAACCCAGGGGAATCGGCAGTTCCTGCATGAACGGGTTGCAACATTGGCGCGGAACATCCTCACGCGCCAGCCATTGTCCCCTGCGTTTAGCTTTGGGGTGCTAACGGAGGAACTTAGCAATGGCTTACAACCCTGACGATCCGTATCGCGCCAACCTGACCGATGACGAAATCCGCCGTCAGGCGCGCTTCAACAGCCTGGACAACGAGCTGCAGCCGGATCCGGAACTGCAGGAGGGACCGGCCAGCGGCACCAAGATCGCGATGTTCGCAGTTGCGGTGGCCGTGGTGCTCGGCGCGCTGTTCTACGGCTTGAACAATACGTCGGTGCACGAGGCGGGCACCGCGCCGTCGACGCAGACCGCGCAGCAGGCGCAACCGGTCAATCCGGCCGCGCCGCCTCCCGGCATGCGCGACGTGACGCCGAAGCCGAACAGCCAGCCCGGCATGACCACCGGCGCGGCGCCGGCCCAGCCGGCGTCCCCGTCGGCGACCAAGCCGACCGGACAAGAGATCGACCGCTCGGCGGCACCGACCGACTCGACGGGCGACAAGAAGTAACTCGCTCGCTTAGCGTGAGCGGAGAGGCGGCGGGCCCAGATGGCCCGCCGCCTTTTTGCGTGCGATCTACTTGAACATCTTGTTGAGTTCGCCGCCGGGATATCCATTGGCGAACTCGGTGAAGGTGCCCCTCTCGGCCATCTCCGTCGCCGCCTTCATGACGCCGCTCCAGGCCATCCGCGCCAGCGCCCCACCGACGCTGATCCGGCGTACGCCGAGGTCGGCAACCGCCTGCAGCGTCAGATCGGACGCACCGCCGATCAGCAGATTGACCGGCTTCGGCGCCACCGCCTTCACAACCGCGGTGATTTCCTCTGTGGTCGAGATGCCCGGCGCATACAAGACGTCGGCCCCGGCGTCCGAATAGGCCTGCAGCCGCTCGATCACCAGGTTGAGATCCTTCTTGCCCCACAGGAACGCCTCGCAGCGGCCGGTGAGCAGCACGCCGCTGTTGTCGGCATCGATCGCCCTGCGCGCCGCCCTGATGCGCTCGACCGCGAGCTTGTGCTCGTACAACACGTTGGCCGTATCGCCGGTGGAGTCCTCGATCGAGAGCCCGGCGACGCCGGTCTTGACGCCGCGCGCGACGTTGACTGCGACTTTCTCAGGCTCGACGGCAAAGCCGCCCTCGAAATCCGCATTCACCGGAATATCGACCGCCGCGCAGATCGCGGTCAGGTGGTCGCAGACGTCGTCGACCGTGACGCGGTTGTCGGCCTTGCCGATGGTCCAGGCAAATCCCGCGCTGGTCGAGGCCAGCGCCTTGAAGCCGAGATGTTGCAAGGCGCGGGCGCTGCCGACATCGAACGGGTTCGGGATGATGAAGCACCCGCTCTCATGCAGCTTCTTGAAGGCGGCTCGTTTGTCAGCAGTTGGCAGTGGCATAGGTCGCTCCCTGGTGTCGTTGGCCGCGCACAGATAGGCACGTCCGGATCGCGCTGCTAGTGCGGCTCATGCACCGCGCGGCTGTCTTTCGGTGCCTGATCGCGTTCGTTCAGTCCGTAGTCGCGGATCACGCTGGCAACGCGCAGCCGATAGTCGTCAAAAATCCGCGCGCGGCCCTTGGCCTGGGTGCGGCGATGCTCGATGGTATTGCGCCAGGCTTGCACCGCGGCCTCGTCGCGGAAGAATGACAGCGACACGAACTTGCCCTGCTCGGTGATGCTCTCGAACCGCTCGACCGAGATGAAGCCGTCAATCTCCTGCAGGATCGGCTTCAGCTCGGCGGCAAGGTCGAAATATTGCTGCCGGTACTCCGGCTTCGGCCAGACTTCGAAGATCACGGCGATCATGGGCGCCTCCGCATTTCTGATGTGGAGCGACTATAGCTCGACCTTGCGCAGAAATGTCCGCTCTTCGGCGAGGATGAAGCGGTTTTCTTCCGCGAAGTGGAAGTTCGCCATACCCTCTTTGTCCTGGCGCAGCCGCGCGCGATAGGCCTCATAGGCGGCCAGGCTTTCAAACGAGATCAGCGCGAAGCCGATGTTGTTGGTGCCCTCGTGCGGCATCCAGTAGCCGAGCAGATCGCCGCCGCAGCGCGGGATGATCGAGAGCCAGTTCCTCGAATACTCCTCGAACATCGCGCGCTTGAACGGATCGAGCTGGTAGCGGATGAAGACGGTGACGGTCATTGATGGCCTCCGATGAATGTATTCCGTCATTGCGGGCGTCAGCGAAGCAATCCACGCCTCGGCAAGTGGCACGATGGATTGCGTCGCTTCGCTCGCAATGACTGCAAGGTGGACACTACCCGCTTGCCCGGCCACGATGCTTCGGCTATCATCGAACTATGAAAGCAGGACCCGACATCTCCCGGATCGCCGCTTTGGTCGGTGATCCCGCACGCTGCAACATGCTGACCGCGCTGATGACCGGCCGCGCGCTGACTGCGAGCGAGCTGGCGCAGGAGGCCGGCATCACGCCGCAGACGGCGAGCTCGCATCTCGCCAAGCTCGAGGCGGGCGGGCTGATCGAGCCCGAGAAGCAGGGCCGTCACCGCTACTATCGCCTCTCTGACCCCGACGTCGCCGACGTGCTCGAAGGCCTGCAGGGCATTGCCGCCCGCGCCGGCCACATGCGCGTGCGTACCGGACCGAAGGATCCGGCGCTGCGCCATGCCCGCATCTGCTACGACCATCTCGCCGGCGATCTCGGCGTGCAGATGCTCGACAGCATGAGACGGCAGAAGCTGGTGCGCCAGAGCAAGCAGGCGATCGAGCTCACCGGCGAAGGCAAGCGCTTCATGGCCGAGGAGTTGCAGATCGACGCCGACGCGCTGACGCATCCGCGCCGTCCGGTGTGCAAGGCCTGTCTCGACTGGAGCGAGCGGCGGCACCATCTCGCCGGCACGCTCGGCGCTGCCATGATGGACTGCTTCACGGAATTGAAATGGGCCGCGCGCGACGCGACGCCGGGCAGCCGTGTGGTCAATTTCTCGCGAACCGGCGAGAAGCGGTTCGCAGCGCTGTTCGGCGCGGGCGAGTAAGATCGCGCGCTCAAGTCAACTTCGGCTCGGTCATTCGCGAAGCCTTGGATCTCGCTTATCTCGCACTCCCACACATCTCGGGCGCTCATCACCGTGCGCTTCGTCCTGCTCGCGCCCGCGAAATATTTTGAAATGATATTGAGCTTGCTTGCGGCGCACTGACGCAGGTGTGACCTGCAACATTCATGTCGCATTCAGCCCGCACCATTATGGTCGACGACATCGGGTACGGCTTCTGCAATGATCCGGCCGGGCGAATCGGTAATCTCAAGTTTGTTGCGGTGCCGCAGCGCGGCCCACTAAAAAGGAGAAGTCATGAAGTATCTTTTTGCAGCAGCAGTTTTGCTGACGACCGCTTTCGCCGGCATCAGCGCTGCTGATGCTGCCGGTGGCTGCGGCCCTGGCTGGCACCGCGGCCCGTATGGTGGCTGCGTCAGAAATCGTGGTGCCGTTGTCGTCGCGCCGGGCGCCGTCGTCGTCGAGCGTCCCGTCGTCGTCGCACCCGGCCCGGTCGTGGTGGCGCCGCGCGTCCGCGCCTGCCCCTATGGATTCATGTGGCGCTACGGCCGTTGCCGCCCGATCTGATCGCTGCGCATTGCGAACAAACAAAACCCCGCGACGCGCGGGGTTTTTCTTTTTCGACGTGGAGCCGATATCACCAGCGGCGCCAGTGATGATGATGCCAATGATGATGGCGCCAGCCCCAATGCCTGTGGTGCCAATGCCTGTGGTGCCAGCCCCAATGGCGGTGGTGCCAGTGCCGATGATGCCAGCCCCAGTGGCGGTGATGCCAGTGCACCTGTTCGGGCTTCAGGCGACCAACCTCGTCGCCCGTGGTGACAGCCGGATGCGGATCGCGATCGGCGGGCGAGTGTGCCTCGCGGCTGAGGGGAAGCGGAGCGAGCGGCGCTGCCTGGACGGTTGCCGTGAAGGTGGCCGCACAGGTAGCGACGGCAAAGGCCATCTTGAGAAGATTCCGGCGTTCCATGAGCGTTTCCCTTTGTTGCTGAGTGGGATCAACTGCGCAGCAAGTTTTTTCCCCGTGACCTGAATGCTCGCTGAACCGCTCATTCATGTTTTCATGGAACTCGGCGCTTTGCGCAGCGCAACGTTGTGACGTCACGCAACCATCGCGCCACGACGGCCTCCTTCGCGCGCATGGGTCATGTTCGCTCCGACCGTTTCATGAACTGCCGAACGGGACTAGCATGGCGCATCATAAGAACATCTCCGGGAGGCCGCCGTGAAGTCAGGACAACCGGTCAAGGATGCCAGCCACCTCTATGAGGTCGAGCGCCGCGCCCAGCACGCCGCCCGCCCCGGCTTCCGCATCATGGAGCTACAACTCTCACCGACCCAGAAAGTGCCGTGGCACACCCACAGCAACATCTCCGACACGTTCTATGTGCTTGAGGGCCGGATGCGGCTGTTCCTGCAGGAGCCGAAGGAGGAAGTGAACCTGAAGCCAGGCGAAGTCTACGCGGTTCGCCCGACCCGCCCTCACCTCGTCACCAACGCCGGCACGACGTCGCTGACCTTCCTGATCCTGCAAGGCGTCGGCGAATACGACTACGTGCCGCTGGCGTCCAAGTAAGGAGCGCGACAATCCCTCCGCCGTCGTCCCTGCGAAAGCAGGGACCCATAACCACAGGATTGGGTTGTCGAAGCGTGCTGTGGCCACAGCGTTGTCAGGCAACTTGTCATTTGTGGTTATGGGTCCCCGGTCGCGCTTACGCTTGCCCGCGACGACGCGCGGTGAGATTCCGATTCACATCTCAAACAGCGATGACGATGAGCGTCTGCATTCTCGCGGCGCAAATCGCCCGAGCTTTGCGTTTGGTTTCGCCACTCTGGAAATAGAGGGCGCAGGGAAAGCCGGGTGCCGATCGCACCCATGGGCCCCGTGCAAATGGGTAGAAAGCACGGGGGTAGGACCACAGGTGTAACCGGAGCAATCCGGCTTTCCCTGCGCGATGGCTTACGGCTTACTTCGTGCTCTCCCCGGCGAGACTGGGCTTGGTTGTCACCGTCTTCACAACGCGCATCGCGCAATGCGAAAAGACACCGGCCGCTAGGGCGTCAGGACCACACGACTTCACCGTCCGCTTCATGCGCATTCGTCGACTGCGCATTCGGCGTCCACCGCATCCCACGCCGCGTTCGTGACGATCGCGGAGCGCCCCTCGATCGGGTGAGACGGACGCATTAAACAGCTGAGTTGGGTCCGGCGTCAAGTTAAATTCTGAAAATCGGAACCAATTTAATTGTCGGCTCGTAGGATGGAGTTGCTGCGCTCATTCGGGCTACAAATGTTGCCTCACATCAGCTTCAGCGGCGCCTCGTGAACGAGCCGCAAGTCGATATTGCCGATCAGCCGCGCGCGGCGTGCCTCGGCGGTGCTGATGGCGGCCTCGGTCTGCCGCAAGGTGCTGACATTCGATCCGAGCGACACGATGCCGCCGAGCACCAGAGCGATCGATCCGAGCGCCGCGGTCTCTCCGGAGCCCAGCAGGCCAAGCAGCGTGACGAGCAGCAGCCCGAACCCGCCGGCAATCGCCACCTTCGAGCCGAGAATGATCCTGCGCGATCGTTCGGCGCTCTCGGCAAGCTCCTCGATCTGCGCCTCGATCTCGGAAATCTCGTCGATCGGCTCGTCTTTGGTCATCGGATCACTGCTTAGGTAGCCGTCCCAAAACCGCGCTGAGGCCTAAAGCTCATGGAATATTCTCTGAGCCCGTTCGCAATCTTCACGTGTCCGGAAGTAAAATCGCGCAACTCTCGTGACCGGCGTTTTGAGAAGCGAACTGACGCTCCCTAAAGACTCGTGCTCACCGTTTATCTTGATGAGAATGTTCTTGAGGAAACTCTCATCTGTAACCGCGTGTTGTTTGTAGTTGCGATGAGCGAGCTTATCCTCCACAAAATAGATACTGTCGTTATGCAGCGCATCGCGAAATCGCAATAACTTGTTCCGCCCGATGTTTCCAGTCGCGGTACCGGGCAATTCGAAGCACTTATAGGTGTCACGATTCAGGAATCTTCGAGCAAGCTCCGACGCTAACCCCAAATCGACCTCAGCTACTACGTGAGCAATCGCGAGAACCGAGCCATCGTCAAGCCGGGCATAACGATCTAAACTTTGGTCCTCTTTGAAAAATTTGACCAATGGTAGCGACCGCAACTCGGCCCGTTCCGAGTGCTGATTAATCACTTCGACGAGCATGTCGCGAACGAGGTGCTGAACGCCTCGAGTGGTCTTGTGAAAGTAAACTGAGTTATACATCTTGATATAGGCAAGAACGAACTCTTCAGCGACAGCCTGCCCCTTTGCCGAAAAAACAAATGAATATTCAAAAGCCCCATCGTCATCGATAGCCACCTTCTCAATGTTAAGACTATCAAACAACCAGGCTAGATCGATGTTTGCCGCTCGGATTCCTGTGTGGTGACGGTCACGGACCAAAAAATCTAGGCGATCGCAATCAAGCTGGCTTGAAATAATCGAGTTAAAAACGGCTTGCCCTGGCTCCTCGGTGAAAAAGCGACGAGTTTCAGCGAAGATGCCTCCCCTCTCGAGCAAGGGCCGAATTTGTTCAGAGTCGATGAATTCTAGAGTATAGGCTTCGTGCTTCTTCTCAATGCCAAGTGTCTCGCACACTTCTTCGAATACGTGCGAATATGGACCGTGCCCGACATCGTGGAGCAGCGCTGCCGCCAAAGTAGCGGATCGCTGAATTTCAAAGTCTGGCACCTCGCCAAACGCATTGTTCTTTTGAAGAACATCCAACATTCGCCGAGCCATTTGCATGGCGCCGAGGACGTGAGACAAACGAGTGTGAGTTGCTCCAGGATAGACGAACTCGGAGAATCCGAGCTGCTTCACGCGTCTCAGCCGCTGAATAGCGGGGGTCTGCAAAAGACCCCACAAGACAACGTCCTCGGAGCGCTGTCTCTTAAAGCTGATTAGATCATGAACGGGGCATCTAATTCGCTCTTCCGCCTTCATCCAACCCTACCTTGGAAAGCGCGTCTTGCGCGCGCTTGACTATGCCCGGCTGCGCCTTACTGGGCTTGAGCTTCTTCGTAGCCTCGATTGCTCTGGCGGAATCTAGGCTTTCGGCAGACATGAAGTAGAAAATTGTCGAGGCAATCTCGAGCTCAATCGTCGTAAATTCGTCGAGCAGCTTGATCGCAGAAGCAACCTCACTTGGAAGATGCTCAGGGACATTGCTCGGATCATTCAAACGATAGAGCTTGGAATATATCCGGCTCCGCCCAAGCTGAATCTCCTCTTCTTCGATGTCTCCGAGGAAGGCAAGCAAATCCGTTGCGCTAGCAATGTCCGCGCTGAACGGCCCAAAGTCATGCAAAAAAAATCTTACATTTGCATCAGCTCCTTTTTGCAACGCAAAATAGGACATCTTTTGGAGCCGCTTTCTCCCTTGGATTTTTTTGCCCGGAACGGCATCCAGCACAGCAAGAATTAGAGTCTCGGCGTCCATGGCGTCTCCTCGCGAAAGCTAACTATCCGCCTCAGCGCGATTCGTGAATTTAGAACAAAACATGAACACTGTAAATATCCCGTTAATTCACAATCGAATACCCCTCACAACGGCAAATTGTCGTGCTTCTTCGCCGGAATCTCCACCTTCTTGTCCTTCAACATCGCCAGCGCGCGCGCAATCCGACGCCGTGTCGAATGCGGCATGATGACGTCGTCGATGTAGCCGCGTTCGGCGGCGATGAAAGGCGACAGGAAGCGGTCTTCGTATTCCTTGGTGCGCGCCGCGATCTTGTCGGGGTCGCCGATGTCGCTGCGGAAGATGATCTCCACCGCGCCCTTGGCGCCCATCACGGCGATCTGGGCGGTCGGCCAGGCGTAGTTCATGTCGGCGCCGATCTCCTTCGAGGCCATGACGTCGAACGCGCCGCCATAGGCCTTGCGGGTGATGATGGTGACGAGCGGCACTGTGCACTGCGAATAGGCGAACAAGAGCTTGGCACCGTGCTTGATCAGCCCGCCATATTCTTGGCTCGTGCCCGGCAGGAAGCCCGGCACGTCGACGAAGGTCACGATCGGGATGTTGAAGGCATCACAAAAACGGACGAAGCGCGCGGCCTTGCGCGAGGCATCGCTGTCCAGCACGCCCGCCAGCACCATCGGCTGGTTGGCGACGAAGCCCACCGTGCGGCCGGCGATGCGACCGAAGCCGGTGACGATGTTCTTGGCGAAGGTCTCCGATATCTCGAAGAAGTCGCCCTCGTCGACCACCTTGAGGATCAGCTCCTTCATGTCGTAGGGCTTGTTCGGATTGTCGGGGATCAGCGTGTCCAAGGACATGTCGACCCGGCCGATATCGTCGAAGCTCGGCCATTCCGGCACGCCGTCGCTGTTGTTCGACGGCAGGAAGTCGATCAGGCGGCGCATCTGCAACAGCGCGTCGACGTCGTTCTCGAACG